>NZ_JTDL01000037.1 GCF_000802235.1 Sinomonas humi | reverse complement strand
CTCTTGGTCAACCCGGCCAGCAGCCCGCCCGGGCCCACCAGGCTCACGCCCTGCTCGCGCGCCTGCTCCAGCAAAGACTCAGCGAGCTCCTTTTGATCGATGATCTCTCCCGTCACGGGATCGATCATGTCGGTGGTCTCGGTCATTGCCCTTCCTTTCGGTCAGGCCACGCCGTTCACACCGTTTTTCTTACAGTCCCTCCGGGAGACCAGCGGTCTTGAAGTGATCTTTGTTGTAGTAGAAGAGTGGGGTCGATCGGCCGTAAGGCAGAGCCCACTGCTTGTTCGCGTACTGGTAGTCCTTGACGAGGGAGTCGCGATAGTCGCCCATCTGGACGTTGAGCTGCTTGTTGAGCGAATCAAGCGGAATGATGTTGCGGTTGATGTAGTAGCGGAACCACCACACATCCGAGAGGACGACGACGCCGGGGAGCCCGGACTTTGCGGCCTGGGCGGTCTGGAACTTCTGCGCGATGTCCTCGTAGTTCGCCCCCGCGGTCACGATGTTCACCTTGATGCCCGGGTTGGCCGCTTGGAACTTGTCGACAAGCTGCTGCTCGACGGCTTGGGACTGGCCGGGGTGGTTCGTCCAGAAGTCGATGCTCGAGGCTGGCTTGACGTTGGTGAAGTCCAAGTCCGCGTTCTGGTTTGTAGCCACGCTGCCGGAGGTATTCGGACCGGCGCATGCGGAGAGGGCGAGCACTCCCGCTCCAGCCGCTGTGAGGCCGAGGAAGCGGCGACGGCCGAGAGCGGAGACGGGACTGATGGGAGTCTGGACGGTGGGGCTGACGGGAGCGGGTGCCATGGTGGGCCTTTCAGGGTGCGGTGGGTTGTGGCGAGTGCGAGTTGGTTGGGCGAGTGGAGCGGAAGAACGAAGGTGTCTAGTTGGCGACGCTGCCTTGGGTGAGGCCTGCGACGATGTAGCGCTGCAGCATGGCGAAGACGACGAGGACCGGGATAATGACCAGAACGGCGCCAGCCATGAGGATTCCCCATCCCGAGCCGGTGTTTCCCTCGGAGTTCTGCAGGAGCGTGAGCCCGACGGGCAGCGTCATGGTGTCCGGGCGGTCCGTGATGATGAGCGGCCAGATGTAGTCGTTCCATTCGTTGACGATGGTCACAAGAGCGACTGTCGCGATCGAGGGCAAAGACACAGGTGCCACGATCTGCCAGAGACGGCGCCAGTGACCCGCGCCGTCAAGTTCCGCGGCCTCGAGCAGCGAGCCCGGGAGCGTGAGGAAGTGCTGCCGCAGGAGGAACGTGCCGAACGCTGTCCCGAGGCCGGGGAGGATGATCCCCCAGAGAGTGTTCTTTCCGCCCATCCCAGCCACGAGGATGAAGTTCGGCAGGATCGAGACCTGCGGCGGAACCATAAGGGCTACGAGGACGAGAACGAAGATCGCCTTCTTGAAGGGAAAGCGCACGAACACGAGCGCATAGGCCGTGAGAATCGCGAGGAGCACCTTTACCCCGGAACCGACGAACGTCACGATCGCCGAGTTGAGGAAGAACTGGCCGAACGGGACCGTCGTGGTCGCCTGCACGTAGTTGTCCGCGTAGAACTGCTCCGGGAGGATCTTGAGCTCCGTGGTGACGATTTCGCTCGGCGTCTTGAGCGAGCTCAGCACCATCCAGGCGAGCGGGAGGAACACCATGAGCGTCGCCAGCACGAGCGGGACGTAGCCCCCCGCGAGCGTCCGGGCAAGGTTCGCCTTGGAGAGCGCGCGCGGGTGCGGCGGCGGGTGCGCATCCGGCGCTTGGGATTCCATATCGACGACGGCCATTGGCGTGGGCGCGCTCATGAATAGTGCACCTTCTTCTCGACGAAGCGGATCTGGACGACCGTGACGACCAGCAGGATCACGAAGAGGATCACCGAGATCGCTGCGGAGTACCCCGCCCGGTTGTACGCGCCGAATGCCTGGAGGTACGCCTCGTAGATGAGGGTGCTCGTCCCGTTGCCGAGCGGCGTCATGATCCGGATGAGATCGAACGCCTGGAGGCTCGAGAGGATCGTCGTGATGAGCAGGAAGAACGTGGTGGGGGAGAGCAGTGGCAGGCTGATGCTCCAGAACCTGCGGATTCCGCCCGCCCCGTCGAGCGCGGCTGCCTCCATGACGTCACCCGGCAGCGATTGGAGCCCCGCAAGGTAGACGACGGCACAGTAGCCAAGGTTCTTCCACACGTAGACGATGACGACCATCGAGAGCGCGAGCTGAGGGTCGTTGAACCACTGTGGGCTGGCAAGCCCCCCGGCGCGGAGGATCCACGCGAGCGCGCCGTAGCCCGGATCGAAGATGAACATCCAGACGAGACCGACGCCGACTCCGGAGAGGACGAACGGCGCGAAGACTGCCGAACGCGCGAACGTCGTGCCCCGGACCTTCGTGTTGAGCGCGAGCGCCACGAGCAGACCGAGCGCCATCGAGAGTCCGACGGTGAACACAGTGAAGGCGAGTGTTGTCCCGAGAACGCGGGATGCGTCGTCGCTCGTGAAGAACTCGATGTAGTTTGCGAGGCCGACGACGCGGGCCGTCTCCGCGCCGAGGGTCCAGTCGAGTATCGAGTACTGGATGTTGGCGACTAGCGGCCGGTAGGTGAAGACCGCGATGAGCATGAGGTTCGGCAGCGCCATCGCGAGGAAGACGAGGAAGTCGCGTCGGCTCCTTGCCGACCAGCGTGAGCGTGGCCGTCGATTGCGCTGATCGGAAGCGAGGGGAGCGACCCCAGCGTCTCGTGGGTCCAATTCGAGTTTGGTCATAGCAGGCATCAGTGGACCACGACGATTTGGGCGAAGATGGACGGAAAGTGCGTTCCGCCTGAGTGTTACCTGAGAGGTTGCCGAGAGTTCACTGCTTGTTGGAGCGTCCGCCATGCTTCGGGGTCGGTGCGGCACAATGTCCCCATGGGATCCCTCCTCGATGTCCCCGGGATACGTGTGGGCCACGCTCAGCGTGTCGGAGACGGCTGGCTCACCGGAGTGACCGCGGTCCTGGCGCCGCCCGGGTCGGCTGGGGGTGTCGATGTCCGCGGCGGTGGTCCAGGAACGAGTGAGACCGACGCGCTCGATCCGTCGACCCTTGCCCAGAACGTGGACGGCGTGGCCCTCTGCGGCGGGAGCGCCTACGGGCTGGCGGCCGCGGCCGGGGTCCAGCAGTTCCTCGAGTCAGAGGGCCAGGGTTTCCCAGTCGTGGGCGGGGTGGTGCCCATCGTGCCCGCCGCCGTGATCTTCGACCTGGGTCGGGGCGGGGACTTTGGCAAGCGCCCAGACACCGCAATGGGGTTCGAAGCCGCGGCTGCCGCTGTCGGTTCGGGGCAAGCGGACGACGGCGCGCTGCGCGGCTGCGTGGGCGCCGGCACCGGCGCGGTCTTCGCGCGAGGACGGTATAAGGGAGGCGTAGGCATGGCGTCGGTCGCGCTCCCTGCTGGGCCGGTTGAGGGGCCGCCGGGCGCGCCCGAGGTGGTCCTGCCGGAGGGGCTCGTGGTGGGCGCGCTCGCCGTCGTCAATGCTGCGGGGGCGCCCGTGTTCCCCGAGGCGCCGCCCGCCAACGTCGAGCCGACCCTCGTGGGCGGCCAGGCGCCGTCGTCCGCCAACACGACCCTCGCCGTCGTTGCGACGAACGCGGCGCTCACCCCCGCTGAATGCAAGCGGACGGCGACCGCGGCCCACGCGGGCCTCGCCCGCGCGCTCAATCCCAGCCACACGCTCGTGGACGGGGACACGATCTTCGCGCTCTCGACCCGGGCCGTCGAATTCGAACGCGAGCCCGACTTCGCACGTCAGCTAGCGCTCTTCTTCGTCCAGACGGCCGCAGCCGAGGCCGTTCGTCTTGCGATTCTCGACGCCGTCCGCTCGGCGTCTACGGTCACGACGCCGGCCGGGACCTGGGAGCCCTACCCCGCCCCACCGGCCTAGCTGGGCGCCGGCCTAGGCGCGGCGCCGCCGGACTTTCACCACTTTCTGCACCCCAGCTTCGGCGAGTTTGTCGGCGCCGTCGGCGGTTCGCGCCGTCGTCCGCCCGGAAGTTGGTGAAACTCCCACGGCGGAGTTATCCACATAGCCTCTCGAACGCCCCCGCAGGCCCCGCGCGGTGGGAGACGATGGCGGTGTGGATCCCGCTCACCTCCTGCCTCGCTGGGGCGGCCTCGCGCGAACGAGGCAGCTTCTCGCGGCGGGAGTGACCGAGCGGGAGCTGGCGCAAGCAGTGAAGGCGGGCCGCTTGGAGCGTCCGAGGCCTGGCATCTACGCCCTTCCCGGAGCCGACCCTCTCCGTGTGCGGTGTGCGGCAACGAACTCCCGGCTGACCTGCGTCTCTGCTGCAGATCACTACGGGCTCTGGACGCTTCGCCGCCCGGAAGAAGTGCATCTTCTCCGGCCGGACGGCACCTTCTCCTCCGAGCGGGCAGTCGTGCACCGGAAGAGTTGGCTCCCCGGGGAGCCGGATGAGTGGGTTGCCTCGAAGGCGGACGTGCTGCTTCACGCCCTTCAGTGCCTGCCCGAGCTCGAAGCCTTGGTCATGGTCGAGTCGGCTTCCCATCAGGGCTTCTCGATGGACTTCCTGCGCGACCGGCTCCCAGGCCGCCGGAACAGTCGGGCGCGGCGCATCCTCGACCTGGTCGACGTCGGGGCAGAGTCGCTGCTCGAGACGCTCGCACGCACTCACCTCCGCCGCGCGGGGCTTCGCGTCGAGCCGCAGGTCGACATTCGCGGCGTCGGATCGATGGACCTGCTCGTCGAGGCCTGCGTCGACGTCGAGACCGACGGCAAGGAGCATGAGGGCCCCAAGCGCAGGCTGAAGGACTACCGCCGCGACAACGCCTCCCAGGCGCTGGGCTTCGCCGTGGCCCGGTTCGGGTATGCGGACATTGTTTACCGGCCGGAGGAGATGGTGCGACAAGTCTGCGCCATCGTGGAGGCGCGGCTGGCGCTCGGCGGCCTCCCACGGCTCGACCTGCTGTAGGGATCTCGCCTTAGCGCGGGAGTCTCACGCTGCCTCGGGGCTGGCCCATTACGGTCGGAGTCTCACCACCTTTTGGGCGGACGACGGCGCGACCCGCCGCCGGGGAAGGGGACCTGCCGCTAGTGCCCGACTGAAGCTGGTGAAACTCCAACATGCCGTGATCCGCCGGGAGATCGCGTGTACGATAGGCGGATTTAACTTCCGGCCCGGTCTGGCGTACAGTTGTTTGTTGGCTGTCGGCCCAGCTGTGCCCTTTTCGGGGAGCTGCCGCTAGTCGAATCAACCATAGACGACCACCGGGCGCACCTGTGCCCGGCGGCACAACAGATAGCGGAGGCTATGGCCAAGAAGGACGGTGTCATCGAGATCGAGGGCGTCGTGACTGAAGCGCTGCCCAACGCGATGTTCCGCGTTGAGCTGACGAACAAGCACGTCGTGCTCGCACACATCTCCGGGAAGATGCGTCAGCACTACATCCGTATCCTCCCGGAGGATCGCGTGGTGGTGGAGCTCAGCCCCTACGACCTGACCCGCGGCCGGATCGTCTACCGCTACAAGTAAGCAGCGCGGCCAGGGGCACCTGGCCGGTCATGCTGACCACCTGCAGAACACGCAAAGGAATGCCATGAAGGTCAAGCCGAGCGTCAAGCAGATCTGCGACAAGTGCAAGGTGATCCGCCGCAACGGTCGGGTCATGGTGATCTGCGAGAACCCGCGCCACAAGCAGCGCCAGGGCTGATTCCTCCTTACGAGGAGACAGCTCGGGCGGCGCCCACGCAATAACTAGAGAAGGCAGCACAAGCTGCGCTGGGACGAATAACAGAGCCCGGACAGCTAACCCCCGGCCCGGAGGCTGGGGCCGTACTGAAAGTGCGGGTGTACTGCCTACGACCTCCGGACAACACAAGGAGAACCGCCACTATGGCTCGTCTCGCTGGCGTTGACATTCCCCGCGAAAAGCGGCTGGAAATCGCGCTTACTTACATCTACGGCGTGGGTCGCACCCGTGCGAAGGAGACGCTCGCTGCCACTGGCATCAGCCCGGACGTCCGCGTGAAGGACCTCTCGGACGCTGAGCTTGTCCAGCTGCGTGACTACATCGAGGGCAACTACAAGGTTGAGGGTGACCTTCGCCGCGAAGTGGCCGCCGACATCCGCCGCAAGGTCGAGATCGGCAGCTACGAGGGCCTGCGCCACCGCAGGGGCCTCCCGGTCCGTGGCCAGCGCACCAAGACCAACGCCCGTACCCGCAAGGGTCCGAAGCGGACCGTCGCCGGCAAGAAGAAGGCCGGCCGCTGATCGCGGCTAGCGTCACCAAGAAGTAGGAGTACTCATGCCCCCGAAGACTCGTGCGACCTCGGTCCGCAAGCCGCGTCGCAAGGACAAGAAGAACATCGCGCTCGGCCAGGCGCACATCAAGAGCACGTTCAACAACACGATCGTTTCGATCACGGATCCTTCGGGCGCCGTGATCTCGTGGGCCTCGGCCGGCGAGGTCGGCTTCAAGGGCTCGCGCAAGTCGACCCCGTACGCCGCCCAGCAGGCCGCCGAGTCCGCTGCGAAGCGTGCTCAGGAGCACGGCCTCCGCAAGGTCGACGTGTTCGTCAAGGGCCCGGGTTCGGGCCGCGAGACCGCGATCCGCGCCCTTCAGGCCGCGGGCCTCGAGGTTGGCTCCATCCAGGACGTCACCCCGAGCGCACACAACGGCTGCCGCCCCCCGAAGCGCCGCCGCGTCTAACTGGTTGTCGAAGGTCCTGGCCGGCTGAGGGGAACCTCGGCCGGCCAGAGGCCCGTTACTTGGTCAGACCGTTTTCCATCCATCTGTGTTGCGTCATATAGCGGATGCTCGCTGAAAGGAAACTACGTGCTTATTGCACAGCGCCCCACACTGTCTGAAGAAGTGGTGTCCGACAACCGCAGCCGATTCGTCATCGAGCCGCTGGAGCCCGGTTTCGGATACACGCTCGGCAACTCGCTGCGCCGCACCCTGCTGTCCTCGATCCCGGGGGCTGCAGTCACCAGCATCCGGATCGACGGCGTGCTGCACGAATTCACCACGGTTCCCGGGGTCAAGGAAGATGTCACTGAGATCATCCTGAACCTCAAGAGCCTGTCCATCTCCTCCGACCAGGACGAGCCGGTCGTCGCCTACCTGCGCAAGCAGGGTCCGGGCGTCGTCACCGCGGCGGACATCGCTCCGCCGGCCGGTGTGGAGATCCACAACCCGGATCTGCACATCGCCACGCTCAACTCGAAGGGCAAGTTCGAGCTCGAGCTCACGATCGAGCGCGGCCGCGGCTACGTCTCGGCTGCTCAGAACAAGTCCGCCGACTCGGAGATCGGCCGGATCCCGGTCGACTCGATCTACTCGCCCGTGCTGAAGGTCACCTTCCGCGTCGAGGCGACCCGTGTCGAGCAGCGCACCGACTTCGATCGCCTGATCGTGGACGTCGAGACGAAGCCGGCCATCAAGCCGCGCGACGCCGTCGCCTCCGCCGGCACGACCCTTGTCGAGCTCTTCGGCCTCGCCCGTGAGCTCAACACGGCGGCCGAGGGCATCGAGATCGGCCCGTCCCCGACGGACGCTGCGCTCGCTGCGGACATGGCCCTCCCGATCGAGGACCTGGACCTGACCGTGCGCTCGTACAACTGCCTCAAGCGCGAAGGCATCCACACCGTGGGTGAACTCGTGGCGCGCTCCGAGGCCGATCTGATGGACATCCGGAACTTCGGTGCCAAGTCCATCGACGAGGTCAAGGCCAAGCTCGTCGAGCTCGGTCTCTCCCTCAAGGACTCGCCTCCAGGTTTCGATCTCGCCGCTCGCGCTGCAGCGATCGACGAGGACGAGGCTCCGTACGGCGACGACGACCTCTAAGCCACCATGAATTGACCGTGGCCGGGTGAATCCCGGCGGCGGCCCACCCGAGGAGAAACTACTATGCCTGCACCCGCCAAGGGTCCGCGTCTGGGCGGTGGCCCGGCGCACGAGCGCCTTATGCTCAACAACCTTGCCGCTGCGCTCTTCGAGCACAAGCGGATCACCACGACCGTGACGAAGGCCAAGCGCCTCCGCCCGGTCGCGGAGCGCCTCATCACGTTCGCGAAGCGTGGCGACCTCGCCTCGCGCCGCCGTGTCCAGGCGGCCATCTCGGCACGCACTGCCACCAACAAGGGCATCATCCACGAGCTCTTCACGGAGATCGCCCCGCAGCTCGCCGAGCGCGACGGCGGCTACACCCGCATCACCAAGATCGGCAACCGCAAGGGCGACAACGCTCCCATGGCGGTCATCGAGCTCGTGCTCGAGCCGGTTTCGGCGAAGCAGGCTGTCGTGCGGGAGGCCGAGGGCGCTGCACAGCGTGCCGCGGCTCCCAAGGCCGAGCCGGCCGTTCAGGCCGAGGCCCCCGAGGCTCCGGTCGAGGAGACCGCCGCCGAGGAGACCGCTCCTGAGGCCGAGGCAACCGAGGCCCCCGCTGAGGAGACGGCCGCTGAGGCTCCTGCCGAGGCTGCTGCCGAGGAGACCCCGGCCGACGAGGCCGAGGGCGACGACGCCAAGTAAGCCGCGCCGTCGGGCGCCGCGAGTGGCGCCGATAGACTGGGGCGCATGAGCGCAGAGAAGGCCCCCGTTCCCGATTCCGGGAACGGGGGCCTTCTCGCATCCAGCGCCGGGGCGGCATCCAGCGCCGGGGGGTCCCATGCTGTCCGGGTCCGGTTGGATATCGCGTACGACGGCGGCCCCTTCAACGGCTGGGCCGTGCAGCCGGGCTTGCGGACCGTCCAAGGGTGCCTCGAAGAGGCGCTCGCCCTGATCCTGCGGCGCCAGGTGCGGGTCGTCGTCGCCGGCCGCACGGACGCCGGTGTCCACGCCAGGGGCCAAGTGGTCCACGCGGACCTGACTGCGCACGAATGGGAGAATCTCCCGCGCCGCTCAGACGCCGAGCCCGAAGCTGTCTTGGCCCGTCGGCTGCGGGGGGCCCTTAGCCGCGTCCTCGGCGAGGCGACGGGCGCGATCGAGGTGCGGCGCGCCGTCGTGCCTCCCGTCGGCTTCGATGCCCGCTTCTCCGCCCTGTGGCGCCGCTACTCGTACCGCATCGCTGACCGGCCCGAGCACTGGGACCCGACCCTCCGCGGGATCACGCTGTGGCACAAGGCCGCCCTCGACGTCGGCCGCATGAACGGCGCCGCCGCCCAGCTGCTCGGCCTGCAGGACTTCCTCGCGTTCTGCAAGCCGCGCGAAGGCTCGACGACCGTGCGCGTGCTGCAGGACTTCTCGTTCGAGCGCACCCCTGAGGGCGTCGTCGTGGCCCATGTTCGGGCGGACGCGTTCTGCCACAACATGGTGCGTGCCCTCGTTGGCTCGGCGTTGCGAGTGGGGGAGGGCCTCGAACGCCCGGAGTGGCTGCACGAGCGGATGCTCGCCAGGGTCCGCGACGCGAAGACGAAGCTGGCCCCCGCCCACCCGCTCGTGCTCGAAGAGGTCGGCTATCCGGAGACCGCCGAGGACCTGGCAGCGCGCGCCGAGCAGACGCGTGCTCTCAGGGACCCGGCCTAGTCGGACGGCCCGGAAGCGGGCAGATAGAGCGTGAAGACGCTCCCGCGGCCCGGGTCGCTCACCACCTCGAGGCGCCCGCCGTGCCGCTCGGCGATCCAACTGCAGAGGGCGAGGCCGAGGCCGACGCCCGGGATGTCAGAGCGCCGCGCCTCTGAGGTCCGGAAGAAGCGCTCGAAGATCCGCTCGCGCTCGTCGGCCGAAATGCCCATGCCGCTGTCGCGCACTTCGATCGCGACCCAGCCCTCGGAACGTCTCGCGCGCAAGGTGATGGTGCCGCCATCCGGCGAGTACTTGATCGCGTTCGAGAGCAGATTGTCCACGGCCTGCCCTACGCGCAGCGGGTCGATGCGAGCCCAGAGCGAATCTTCGAGCTCGACGGCGAGCTGGACTCCCGCGGCGACGGCAGCGAGCCGCGCCGCGTCCGCTCGGCCCTCGAGGACGGGCCGCAGGTCTGCGAAGCCGAGGCGCACCGGGATGGCGTTCGACGACGATGCGACGAGGTCCGCGGCAAGGTGCAGCAGCCGCTCTGCGCTCCTTTCGGCCACTTCGAGACGGAGCCGATCATCCGGGGTGAGCTGCTCGGATTCGAGCACGAGGTCGAGGTTCCCGAGGACGGCGGTGAGCGGCGACCTGAATTCGTGGGCGACCGTCCTGACGAGTTCGGCCTTGTCGTCAACGGCGGTGGCGAGGGCGGTGACGTCCCCGAAGGCCAGGACAGCGCCGCCTTCGGGGCCTTCGATCGGGCGCGCGACGATTGAGAGCGCAACGGCGTCCGGCCCTGTCCCGAGCCAGTACACCTCGCCATCGATGCGTTCCCCTGCAGCTGCCCGCACGAAGGGCCACTGCTCCCGAGCGACGGGGGTGCGCCTGTCCTGGGCGAGGAACGCCAGCTTGGGACCACCTGCGCTCATCGCGGGAATCCAGCCCGAGGCGGCCAGGAGCTCCTTGAAGCGGCGGTTCGAGCGGACCGGCAGACCGTCGGGTCCGATTGCGACGATGCCGACGTTGACGGCGTCGAGGATCGCTGCGAGCAGACGCTCCGTGGACTGCGATTCGGCCAGCAGCGCGCGGAGCTGCTCGCGCTGCGTCCGGAGGAGCCGCTCCTGGACGCGGAGGCCAGCCGTGGCGGCCCGGATCGCGACGGCCACGGTCAGCATGAGGACTGGGAGCAGGAGGGAGTAGCTCGCGCCGGCCGGGAAGCCTCGCCTCACGGCTTCTGTGAGGGTGGGGGTGGAGATGAGCAGGGGCCCGACGAAGCACGTTACGAGCGTCCAGACGACCGAGCGCATCGAGACCGCAATCCAGATGACGGGGAAGACGGCGAGCGTGCCTAGCCCCTGAAGCGTTCCGTCGCCGGCGTTGCGGATGAGGCCGATCGAGACGAGGTCTGCGATCGGGATGACGAGGACGGTCTGCTCGGGGAGTCGGTCCCACGGGACGGTGAGGCATGCCGCGCCGGCCCCGCACACGAGGAGGAACCCGGCGATGATGAGCGGGCGCGCGGATTCGCTGTTCCACGGCCCGGGGGCAGCGACGGCCACTATGACAATCGCAGCGACGAGCGGGAGCTGCCAGAGCGCAACTCGAGACGTCGAGCGGAGACGTTGGAGGTACTTCTGCGCGCGCTGAACGACCACCTGTTCGTTGGCCGACACGTGGCTCCTTCCTCTACCCCCCCTTTATGACACATGTACTGGTGTGATATTTGCGTCAGTAATGAGAATATGACATGAGATATACCCTTGAATGACAAGGGCTGTCGATGCGGGGACAGGAGAGACAGCGATGGACGACTTGGGCGTGGCCTTGGTGGTCGAGGATGACGACGACGTGCGGCATCTCGTTGAGGACGTCCTGCGGCAGGCGGGATTCGAGGTGATGAGCGCCGCGACGGGCAAGGAAGGCGCGGAGATCGCGCGGCGAGAGGACCCTGCCGTCGTGACGCTCGACCTTGGCCTGCCGGACATCGACGGCTTCGAGGTCCTGCGGCGCATCAGGACGTCGAGCGACGCGTACGTCGTCATGCTCACGGCACGGGATGAGGAACCCGATACCCTGCTCGCGCTCCAGTCCGGAGCCGACGACTACCTCACCAAGCCCTTCCGCCCCCGCGAGCTCCGAGCGCGGATTGCCGCGATGATGCGGAGGCCGCGAGCTGGCGTCGGCGCCAAAGCGCCCCTAGCACCACACGCGGCGCCCGCCGCGGCTGAACCGACCCTCGCGAACACGCACCTGCGCCGCCCGCTGCCGGAGCGGACGACGGCGCCGCGACCCGACGCGCTGTTCCGTCACCGAGGCCTCACTCTCGACCCGCGCACGCGGACGGCAACGCTCGCAGGCGACGAACTGGAGCTCACTCGCACCGAATTCGACCTCCTGCACGCACTTCTCCGGGCCGGTGGCGCCGTCATTTCGCGCGCCGACCTCGTGCGTGTCTCGCGCGGCGAACGGTTCCGGGAGGACTCCTACGTGAGCGAGGCCGATGAGCGCGCCGTCGAGGTTCATCTCGGCAACCTGCGGCGCAAGCTCGGGGACGACCCGCGGCAGCCGCGGTGGCTCGTCACCGTGCGCGGGGTGGGGTACCGGCTCGCGCCCGCAACATCCTGAACTCTTGTCGGCCTGGAACTCTTGCCCGCCTGAAGCGACCTGACCCCCGAGCCCAGGGGCGCGTTCAGACCCTCGGCGAGCTCCCGCCGTCGTCCGCTGTCAACACCGCAACCGTCCGCTCGCCGCATTCGACGATTTGGGGGAGAAGGCGCGCCGCAGTCTCGGTGCCCTCGGCGCGCAGCCTCCGCTCGAGGTCGCATGCGAGGCCCGCGAGTCGCGCCGCGCCAACCATGGTCGAGGAGGTCCGCAGGCTCAGCGCGGCGTCGTGGGCAGCGTCGTAGTCGTTGCGCCCGAGCGAGGTGCTGAGGTTGTCCCGGCGGCGGGGCCAGATCCGCACGAAGTCGCGGGCGAATGACGCCGCCGACTCCGGGCCCACATCCTCGGCGAGGACCCGCAGGGCAGTGGGGTCGACGAGCGGCAGCGCGCTCCCCGTGTCTTCCGACGGGATGCCGGGTGCCATCATGACCGTCTCCTTCCGGCTCATACGCTACCGTCCTGAGAGAGTCGCGATGGTGTTGATGACCGCGGGTCCGAGGATCGCGATGAACAGCACCGGGAATATGAAGAAGAGCAACGGGAAGAGCACCTTCACGGGGAGCTTCATCGCCTGTTCCTCGGCCCGCTGGCGACGCCGGACGCGCATGGCCTTGGCCTGGATGCGGAGCACCCTGGCGATCGCGATGCCGTACGCGTCTGCCTGGACGATGGCCTGGACGAAGGTGCGGACTTCGGGGGCCGTCGTGCGTTCGGCGAGGCCGAGGTAGGCCTCGCGCCGAGAACGGCCAACCTGCATGTCCTGCAGCGTGCGCACGAGCTCCTCCGAGAGGGGTCCCTTGCCGTTCGCGCTGGCCCGCGAGAGGGCCGCCTCGAAGCCGAGGCCCGCCTCGACCGAGATGAGGAGCTGATCGAGGGTGTTGGGGAGGTCCGTCTGGATGGTCTTCTGGCGCTCCATCCCGCGGCTGAGCAGCATGAGGTCTGGCACCATGTACCCGAAGATCACGAGGAAGAATGCGATGAGGCGGAACGTCGGTGCGGAACCCATCGAGACGAGGAGCATCCCGCAGACGGCGCCGACGACGCCGAGGGCCGGCTTCGCGGCGAGCAGCCGCCCGAGCGGGAGGGACGCAGGGCGTCCCGCGAGGGCGAGGAGCCGATCGAGTCGACGCACGTAGGCGGCGGGAGTCAGCCGGCGTGCGATCCGCTCGAACACTGTGCTGAGACTGGAACCCGATTCGGGAGCGGCTCCGACCGGCGCGATGCCGCGCCCGAGGTTGGTCTGGATGGCGCGCACCTCGCGCCGATCCACGGAGAGCAGGGACCACAGAAGCGCCGCGACGGCGACGCCCACGAGGGACGCTGCGAAAAGGGGAATGCCCATCGGTATCTTCCTAGAACTTGATCTGGATGATCTTGCGGAGCCAGAACGCGCCGATGCCCATGAGGACGACCGAGGCAGCGATCATGGCCCAGCCGAGCGGATTCGTGAACATCGGGGTCATGTAGGTGGGATTGACCATCATGAGCATGACGACGATGCCAACCGGAAGTGCCATGAGGATGTACGCGGAGAACTTGCCTTCCGCGGCCAGGGCGGAGATGTGGCCCTTGATCTCGCTGCGCTCGCGGATGGTCTCGTTGACCTGGTCGAGCACGTCGGCGAGGTTGCCGCCGACCTCGCGGTTGATCTGGATCGCCTGGGACACCCACACGAAGTCCTGGTTCTCCATGCGGGAGGCCGTGTCCCCGAGCGAGGCGAGCAGGTCGCGTCCGAGCGCCGTCTCGTGGATGACACGGCGCATCTCGTGCGCGGTCGGCTGGGGGCTCTCCGCCGCCGCCGCGTCGATGGCCCGCAGGATGCTGTGGCCGGCCCGGAGGCCGCCGGCGAGGAGATTCAGAGTATCCGCGAGCTGAGTGTCGAACTTCTTCCGGCGCCCCGCGATCCGGGACCGCACCACGAGCTGAGGGGCCAGCGGGGCGATGATCGCGAGCAGGAGGCCGAGCCCGAGGCTGCCGCCGAGAAGCCCGAGCGCGATGCCCGCCGCCATTCCGGCGATGACCCAGATGAGCAGGTCGGCCTGGCGCACGTGGAGGCCGGCCACGTCGAGCAGTTCGGGGGAGACGACGCGGAACCGGCGCCCCGAGATCCACCCCTGAAGGGCATCCGCGATGCCGGTCGCGGCCCGGCTGAACGCGCCCTCGCTCTCCGCGACGACCGGACGCCGCCGCGAGACGGGGAGGGCCCGGTGGCCGGGGCGCAGCACGAGAACTGCCGAGACGAGGCCGCCCGCGAGGATGAGGCCACAGCCGAGCATCACTTCCATGGCTGCTGCTCCTGATCTCGCTGGGGTGGGGTGAAGATGCCGGGGCGGACGTTGATCCCGAGGTCCTCGAAGCGCTCGAGGAACCGCGGGCGTACGCCGGTCGCGATGGCGCTTCCGCGGAAGCGCCCGTTCGCGTCGAGGCCTGCTGCGTAGTCGAAGACGAACGCGTCCTGGAGAGTCACAATCTCGCCTTCCATGCCCTGCACCTCCGTGATGTGGGTGATGCGGCGGGAGCCGTCGCGCATACGGGAGATCTGCACGATGAGGTTCACGGCAGAGGCGATCTGCTCGCGGATAGCGCGCAACGGGAGGTCCATGCCCGCCATGAGCACGAGGGTCTCGAGTCGCGCGATCGCGTCGCGCGGTGAGTTGGAGTGGACGGTCGAGAGGGAGCCGTCGTGGCCCGTGTTCATTGCCTGGAGCATGTCGAGCGATTCGCCGCCACGGACCTCACCGACCACGATCCGGTCGGGGCGCATACGGAGCGAGTTGCGGACGAGGTCACGGATCGTGACTTGGCCCGTGCCCTCCGTGTTCGGGGGCCGGCTCTCGAGCCGCACGATGTGCTCCTGCTGGAGCTGAAGCTCGACGGCGTCCTCGATCGTGACGATGCGCTCGTCGTCGGGGATGAAGGAGGAGAGGACGTTGAGCAGTGTCGTCTTCCCTGTGCCCGTACCGCCCGAGACGATGATGTTGAGCTTGGCCTTGACGCACGCCTGCAGGAGTTCCGCCATCTCGAGCGTGAGGCTGCCGAACCCGATGAGGTCACGAACCGTGAGCGGGATTTTGCCGAACTTTCGGATCGTGAGCGACGAGCCGCCGACGGCGAGGGGCGGGATGACGGCGTTGACGCGCGAGCCGTCGGCGAGGCGCGCATCCACGAGCGGTGAGGACTCGTCGATGCGGCGGCCGACGCGGGAGACGATTCGCTCGATCACGGTGCGGAGCTGGGTCTCGGAGGTGAAGCGGAGCTCCGAGAGCTGAAGCTTGCCCTTGCGCTCGATGTAGATCTGGTCGTGCCGGTTGACCATGATCTCGGTGACGTCGTCATCGTCGAGCAGGCGCTGGAGAGGGCCATAGCCCAGGACGTCGTCCTCGATGTCGCGCAGGAGGCGGGAGCGCTCGGCGGTGCTGAGCGGGACGTGCTCTTCGTCGATGACGTGAGTGAGCTCGTCGCGGGCTGCGGAGCGCAGCTCCTCTTCCGTGGCCCCTGAGTCGCCGAAGCGCGAGCCCATGCGCTCGAACAGGGCGTCCGCCGCGCGCTGCTTGAGACCGGCGAGGGCGTCGGAGGGCAGGGTCTTGGGAGCACCCGGCACCGGGGGCAGGGCGAACGCGGAGAGGTCGGGCGCGATGGGGTCGACGACGTCGACGCCGGTGCTCCCGGCAGCGGCAGGCGCCGCGGGAGCGGCGGGGACCGGACGGCCTTCGGCGATGCCGATGCGCTCGGAGAGCTTCACGAGACCACAACCCTTCGGTGGACACGGCGGCGAGCCTTCGCTGCGCCGTCGGGCGTGAACCGGTCGACGACGTCGCCAAGCGCCGTCGTCGCCTTGTCACGGCGAGTGGACTGGAGGACGGGGATGCCACGGTTGGTCGAATAGGAGACCCAGCGCGAGCGGGGCACGCTCACGTCGACGGGGACGCCGACGGTAGCCTCGACGTCGCGCACGCTCAGGCCAGCCTTCGAATCGGCCATGTTGATGACGAGGTGACGTGTTTCGGGCAGGAGCCCCAGACGGCCCAGGACGTCGAGGCTGGAGCGCAGGCCGCGGACGCCAGGGACATCCATCCCCGTGACCCACACGCCGTCGGTGCACTCCTCGAGTGCCGAGAGCGTGCACTCGCCGAGGCCCGGCGCGGTGTCCACGATCACGTACTCGAACTGGTCCGCGAGCTGGCGGATGAGCCGGGCGACCTGTTCGGGAGTGATGTGGTCCGCCTCAACCGGGTCGCGGGGAGCGCACAGTGCGTAGATGCCGGCCGGATGGAGGGTGAGGAACGCCTTGAGCACGAGCGAGTCCTGCGCCGCCGCGCGGGAGACGCCGTCCGTGACGGTGTGCTCCGGGTCGAGATCGAGGCCGGAAGCGACGTCGCCGAACTGGAGGTCGAGATCGACGATCACGACGTTCATGGGGGAGACCTTGCCGAGGCCGACGGCGATGTTCGTCGCGAGCGTCGTCTTGCCGACGCCGCCCTTGGGAGAGAAGACGCCGATGACGCGCCCCCGGTGGTCGTCGCCCAGAGCTGGGACGCCAGCCTCACGGCGGCGGCCCTCCGAAGTCTGCACGGAGCGCTGGAGGATGACCCGCAGCTGCTCTGGCTCGACGTTGGCCGAGACCACGTCGCGGATGCCCGCCCGCATCGCCTGGAGCATCAGCTCGGCGTCCGGTTCGGCCGCGAGCAGCACGGAGACATCAGGGAAGCGGACGTCGAAGACCGTGGCGAGGCGCAGCGCGCCTTCGAGCGCCACGCCGGGCCCGAGGACGACGACGGAGGGCCGCACCCCGCCGAGGAGCTCGAAGATCTGCTCGGGCTGCTCGGGGAGTTCCGCCGTGGCGACGGTGTGCACGCCACCCGGCAGGGCGCCGTCGACCGCCGCCCGCATGCGCTCCGCGAAGTCGGGACTCGGGGTGATCAGCACGAAGCGGCTCATTGGTACACCTTCGATCGGTCGATCGGGCTCGGGGTGGTCTGCGGGAGGTTGGCCTGTTCCTTGCTCAGCCAGATGGTGCCGAACTGGGCCGCGAAGACGATTTTCGTGGCCTCGACGTCGTTGACCGCGACGGTCAGCGTGATGGTCCCTGTGGCCGGCTTGGCGTTGTCGATGGGCTGGGTGACGCCCTGCACGGAGGTAATGAGCACCGAGTGGTACACCAGCGCCGTGCTTTCGGGGCCGCCGCTGGGGAGGGCGCCGTGGTCGAACGAGAGGAAGATCCCCACCGTGTCCCCCGCCTGGAGCTTGCCGCCCACCGCCCGGTCCGCGTTCACCGTGAACGAGACCTGCTGGAGGCCCGCCGGGACCGCCACCGAGCCGGGTGCGGTAAGAGTGCTCGGGTCTGCGAGGTGGTCAGAGAGGACCTGTTCGCCAGGCTGCATCGCCGCGGCGACGACCTTGCCGGACATCCCGTCGAGGGAGTGCAGGGCCGTCGGCGCGACCGCGCTCGCCGGCAGCGACTTCAGCTGCACCGAGCCGCTGATGTTCGCCGCCGGCGTGCCCTGGGGGATTGCCTTCGTGACGACCAGGACGTCGGTCGGCTGCATTCCGGCCTGAGCGCGGGCGTCGGCGCCGTTGGCGTATGAGATCACCAGCACGACGCCGAGGATGGCCGCGACAAGGGCGGCGGCGCCGGCAACGAGTCTGGACTTCACGATGCTCCTGAGTTCTGTGGTTTGGGGTGGGGATCAGTTGGTGAGGTTGACGACAGTCGCTCCGAAGCTCGTTGATGGGCCGAGCTGGTAGACGCTGTTGAGGTCGACGTACGTGATGAACTGCCCAATGATTCCGCGGCAGTTGCCCGAGCAGCTCAGGGCAGAGGAACCGTTGGGGGAGGTGTAGTTGTAGGCACTCGGGCTGTTGCTGCCGAAGTTCCAGCCGATGACGTTGTAGGCCGCGAAGCCCGAGAGCGTGTAGATCGAGCCGCTGCCTGTGCCGGTCACGCCGGTGAAGACGGGCAGGAGGACGACGACACGCTGGCCCGCTTGGAGGGTGTTGACCCAGTTCTGCAGGATCGTGTTGCAGTTCTGAGGCGGATTGTTGCCGGGGTCGCTGCCGCCCTCAGACGTCGCGATGTTGATCGTCGCCCCGCACTGGCCCGAGTCCTGGACGAGCCAGCCGAAGCCGCCTGGCACGACCTGGCCCGAGGGGCCGTAGTTGCAGTTTGGGTTAGCACCCGAACCGTGGCTTTCGAGCAGCTGGTAGTCCCCGTTGATCATGCCTTGAACCTGGCACACGGAGAAGGCGAGCGGGAACGGGGCAATGCCTTTGCTGGGGCTGCCCCAGGCCACCGTTGCTGTTGCTCCTAGCGACGCGCTCGTGATGCCGAGCGTCTGGGCTAGGAACAGCGAGACCGAGCCTGGCTGCATGCCGGGCTGGAGAGGCTGCGTGACCGCGGTGACTGTCTGCCCCGTTGTGTCAACGGTCAGGGAGGCGATGCCCGCCTGCCCAGCGAGCATGTTGGACTGCGCGAGCGAGGTGGCGAGGGTTGAGGTACTCGTGCATTGGGGGTCGGTCAGGGAGGCAGCGCACTTCTGGCCAACCGCGAGCGCGGCTGCGTCCGCGCCGCTCTGAAGCTGCGCGCGCTTCCCGTAGAGCATTCCACCGTCGACGGCGAGGGCGCCCACAGCGAGCAGCACGACCAAAAGCAACGCCGTCACGACGGCGACGGCTCCGCGCTCGCAGTCCGCTCCGGCGTCGTACTGTGAGCCGAACTTCGAGATCAGCCGCCGCATAGCATGACCCCCTTCCCCTGAAGAGGGAAGGTGCCGAAGAAGCCGGTGCCCTTGAACGTGTAATTGACCGTGAAGGTCACCTGGGTTCCTGACGTGCACGTGGTCGGCGAGGCCGCGAACGAGGACGCCGGGAGCTGGCCAAGCGGTGAAGCCGCGGTCTGGGCCGCGGTCACCGCGGCGGACTGGCTGTTCTGGAGCGCCATGACCCGGGCTCCGGCGCGCGCAGCATATGTAAGCGTCTGCTGAGCGCTGAAGATCCGGCCGAAGTCTAGGATGCCGAGCACCAGCAAGAGCAGAGCTGGCAGCAGGAGCGCGAACTCGACTGCTGCGGCTCCGCGTTCGCGGTGCTGGGCCTGCATGGGGACTCCTCTGCTGTGTGACGAGGCGAAGGGTGCGGACACGTCGAGGCCGCCCGGGCGCCGGCATGATGCCGGATCCGGGCGGCCTCGGCGGATCACGGGTTGGTGGTGGGAACCTGCCCGGCGACGTTGTTGAACATCGTCTGGAGATTGCCGCCAAGGAGGCTGACGGCAACGATGATGACGACGGCGATGAGGGCAACCATGATGCCGTACTCGACGGCGGTAGCGCCCTTTTCGCCCGAGAAGATGCGCCGAATCACGGGGCGGCTCACGGGTTGGTGGTGGGGACCTGGCCGGCGACGTTGTTGAACATCGTCTTGAGGTTGCCACCGAGGAGGGTCACCGCAACGATGATGACGACGGCGATGAGGGCAACCATGATGCCGTACTCGACGGCGGTCGCGCCCTTCTCGTCAGAGAGGAAACGTTCCTTGGCCTTGATGCCGAGGACGTGCATTGAAGCGATAAGAGAAAGCATGTCTGGCTCCTGTTGGGGGGGTGGTTCCGCTGGCGGTTACCAGCTCCACGATCAAAGTTAGGAGCGGGGACATAGCTCAGGAATGAAACTTGCTTGAAGCTCGGTGAAGGCTTGGAGAGTCCGTGGAAAGCGAGGGCTCCTTGCGTATTCCTTGAGGTAGAGCTTGGGGAATTAGTGGGCGCTAACGAGCTCCATGTGAGCGTTCTGGCGCGATGGCTGAGATTGCAGCCAGCGGTGGTCCAGCTGTTCGACTACGACGCTGCTCGCGAACGCGAAGGGCAGGACGGCGATGAGGGCTACAGCCGCGTAGCCGAGCGGCGGCAAAAGGGCTGGGAGGTGCAGTGCGGCGAGCAGCTGCTGAACCGGCCAGCCGTAGAGGTAAATGCCGTAAGCGACGTCGCGACTCAACTGGATGCGGGCCAGGCTCCTCAGAGAAGCAGCCGAGACGATCAGATAGGTGAGGGGCAGGGCGGTCAGGACCGGGCCCAGGCCCGTGATGAGGAAGGCCAACGCGAGGGCGGCAGCGAGCATCGCCGGGAGCAGTTCTACATGAACCTGCTCGCGATAGAAGGCGAGAAGGGAACCCGCGAGGAAGAACGCGATCAAGGGGAGGACGAAGGCGGTCCGGTCGGGTTCGAAGCCTTTGGCGAAGATCTGGCTGCTGTCGGCTGCTGTCGTCGCGGCGAGGAGGAGCGCGATCACTGTGCGCGCGTGCCGCTCCGCCGAGCGGCGACGGAGCAGGAAGACGACGGCGGCCACGATCACGTAGCAGAGTGCCGCCCACGTCAAAGTCCAGAGAATCCCGTTCCAGTCGAGGTAATCGACGTTGCCTTTCAGCGAGGTGCCGATCGACGGTGCGGTTGTCAATCCGCTGAGGACCAGGACCGCCAGCCCCAGGAACGCGAGGCCAGAACGGATCTCATAATGGCCACCTGTCAGCAATGCACCCAGAGGGGCGGCAAAGAAGGCAACTGCGATCGCGGCTACGACAAGACCTGCATAGAAGGGGAACATGCGAGCGGATGCAAATTCCCGGAACGAGGATGCACGCTGGGCGCTCACGGTCGTCAGATAACCCGAGATGGCGAAGAAACCCAGAATCCCGGCGGTCCCGAGCTTGATTCCCAAGAAGGCTGGCTGTGGGCCATAACCTCCTATCCACCAGGCATCGGAAGCTATGACCGCGGTGGCGAAGAGGAACCGGAGCACATTCAGGGCGTTTGCAGAGGGGCCTAGAGGCGCCTCATGCCTCTCGCGTAGTGAAGAGGAACCGCCTCTGAGGGCGGAGCCCCCTCCCGGTTCTGGGTGCCGGGAGAGGACTCCGGATCGTGGGGCCCGCGGCGAACACGGCACGGGCGGGTTTAGCGGTGGGATCATGGCGAAGGAACCTGACGTCCGACGACTTGGAGGATGGTTGTTCTCGTCCCCGAGGATGCCCTGACGAGGCGCTTCTTCGAGGAAGACCATCCCTCAGGGCTAGGAATACATCTTGATGATGTTTATGGCGGCCGGCCCCATCACCGCGATGAACAGTGTGGGGAGGATCGTGAAGATCAGTGGAAACAAAATCTTGACCGGGATCTTCATGGCATGTTCTTCGGCACGTTGCCGTCGCTTCGTCCGCATTTCCTTTGCCTGAGCGCGCATTGTCTTTGCGATCGCGATGCCGTACTGGTCTGCTTGAACGACGGCCCGGATGAAGGATTTGAGATCCGGGAAGGCAGCTCGCTGTGCTAGATCGAGATACGCCTCGCGCCTCGAACGCCCCATCTGAATGTCCTGAAGTGTTCGAATGAATTCGTCTGCAAGCGGCCCATTGCCGTTCTCAGCCGCTCGGGCCATCGCAGCTTCGAATCCCACGCCAGCTTCCACCGAAATCAGCATCTGGTCCAACATGTTCGGCATAGCCCGCTGCATCGCTTCGCGCCGCTTTTGCCCAGTGCTTTCGAGCAACAGGTCAGGCACGAAGTAGGCGAGTACGAGAATACCGAGGCCAAACAGGAACACGATCATCGAGGGCGCACGCAGGAAAAACATCGCTCCCACGGCTGCACCTAGGAGTCCAAGCACCGGCTTGAGAACCAGGATCCGTTCGAGAGGCCACTGTCGTGGACGTCCAGCACCCGCGAGTTTCCGATCCAGGAAGGCCGAGTAGCCTGTCGGCGTGATTTTGCGCGACAATTCGGCGAGCTGTTCGGGAACGGGGCGGCGCGAAGCGCCTGGGACGGCCTTCGTGAGTCCGAGGTTGATCTCAATGGCCCTGCGGGTAGTGCGGTCGGTCGCGACCAGTGCCCACGCGAGATACGAGAGCGGAAGAATGACCGCGAGCATCGCGGTGATGGCAAGTGGCGACATCGGATTCCTCAACTAGTACTTCGGCTTGATCAGTTTCATGAGCCAGACGGCCCCTACGGTCAGGAGTACGGCGCCGACGGCGAGCATGATCCATCCGGGCAGGGACGAGTAGAAGACCGAGGCATAGGTGGGGTTGATGAAGGACAGAACGATCAAGAATCCGATCGGCAGAGAGATCAAGATCCATGCGGACATCTTTCCCTCGGCACTCAGGGCTGACACCTGGCGGTTTAGCTGTGCGCGGTCTTGGATCGTGTCGTAGACGTTGTCGAGAATTTCGGCCAGATTCCCGCCCACCTCGCGCTGCGTTTCGATGGCTTGCGCCGACCAGAGAAAATCCTGACTCTTCATTCGAGCCGCAGCTTCGATGAGGGATTGGACGAGGTCCTTTCCAATGCGAGCCTCGTTGATTACACGCCGCAACTCCTCGCTCATAGGAGCTTCCGCTTCCTCGGCGCCCCCATCGAGAGCGCGCAGCAGGCTGTGACCCGCCCGCATGCTTCCGGCAAGCATTTGGAGGGTGTCGGGAAGCTGTTGGGCGAATTTGGCCTGCCGACGAGAGATCCTGAGGTTGAGCCACAGAAGCAGCCCAATAGGGACCAGGATGAGACCAAGGATCGCGGTCCCCATCCCTCCCAAAAAGAATCCGACGATGGCTCCCAATGCCACAGCGCTGGCCCCCATGAACAGGAAATCGCCTCGGCTGATCCTGAGCCCAGCCTGCTCAAGCTTGCCCGTCGGTACGAGCTTGAAGTCGCGCCCGCGAAGTGAACGATTGATCGCGCCGACCGCCGAGTCCGTCAGCTTGGACAGGGCTGACGACGGCGTGAGGCTTGCTTGGGGACGACGTCGTTCTGGCGCCACCGCTCGGCGAGAGGGAAGGGCCGCGATGACGCCGAACAAACCCCCGCACAACCCAAGCATTCCGACGATAACTATGAGAGTGGAGCTCATTGCCTCACACCCTTCCGAACTGCTGACCGAAGACCGAGGGGCTCAGCTGGATTCCGAGTTCGGCCAGCCGCTCTGTGAACCTAGGCCGCACACCCGTTGGGAGCGGCTTTCCAAGGAACCGGCCGTTTGAGTCGATCCCAGCGCTATAGTCGAAGAGGAATGCGTCTTGGAGGGTGACAATGTCGCCTTCCATGCCTTGTACCTCGGTGACGTGGGTGACGCGTCGAGTGCCGTCCCGAAGGCGACTCAGGTGCACTATGAGGTTCACGGCTGAGGCGACCTGCTCTCGGATGGCGCGTAGCGGCAGGTCCATTCCGGCCATGAGGACTAGCGTCTCAAGACGGGCGATGGCGTCACGCGGAGTATTCGCGTGGACGGTCGAGAGGGATCCGTCATGTCCTGTATTCATCGCCTGGAGCATGTCGAGGGTTTCTCCACCGCGGACCTCGCCGACTACGATCCGATCGGGCCGCATGCGCAGAGAATTCCTGACAAGATCTCGGATGGTGATCGCCCCGTGCCCTTCGATGTTGGGCGGCCGGCTCTCGAGTCGAACGACGTGCTCCTGCTGGAGCTGGAGTTCGACCGCGTCTTCAATGGTTACGATGCGTTCGTCATGCGGGATGAACGACGACAGCACGTTGAGCAACGTCGTCTTACCAGTGCCGGTGCCGCCCGAGACAATGATGTTGAGCCGCGCTTCAACACACGCCTGTAGTAACTCCGCCATCTCGTGGCTGAGTGTGCCGAGCTGCATAAGCTTCGCTACGCTGAGCGCCTCTCGCGAGAACTTGCGGATGGTGAGTGCAGCACCGTTTACGGCGAGGGGCGGGATGATCGCATTGACGCGCGAGCCGTCGGCAAGTCGGGCGTCGACGAGCGGTGATGACTCGTCAATGCGTCGGCCAACCCGCGAGACGATGCGTTCAATCACCCGACGAAGCTGATCTTCAGATGAGAAAGTGGTCTCCGTCGGGTAAAGCTGACCATTGCGTTCTATGTACACCTGATCGGCGCGGTTCACCATCACTTCGGTGACGCTAGGATCATCGAGGTAGCGCTGAATAGGGCCGAGGCCAAGGACGTCGTCCATGACCTCCTCGATGAGCCGGTCCCGTTCGCTCGAGGTCAGGGGAACAGCTTCTTCAACCACCACAGCCCGTAGCTCGCCTCGAACGAAGTCGTGGAGATCAGCTTCACTGAGGCTGCTATCGCTGATGCGGTTGCCGACACGGTCGTAGAGTTCGCCGCTTACCTTCTCCTTGAGATCGCGGAGCGCGTGGCTAGCCCTGACGCTATCTGGGGTCGCATCTTCATGTACGGCGAGCCGGGCCCTGGCGTCAGCAACAGCCTTCGCTTCGACCCGCGTGCTTAAGTTCAATGAACTTGGTACGAGCCCCCGGGAGGTGTCGAGACTTCGGGTGTCGTCAAAGGGAGCGTTCGGCTCGTCCACGGGGATTGAAGGGTTGAGAGTTGACGATGCCGCAGGAGCGCTGGCGCGTAAACCTTGGAGTCGTTGTGAGAGGCTCATTGGAACACCACCCGCCGGTGCAGTTGCTTTCGTTCTTGTTCCCACTGGGGTTTGAAGCGCTCAACGAGTTTCCGAAGCCCCTTGACCGACGCATCGCGAAGTCCGTCTTGGAGAGCCGGCACTCCCCGGTTCGTCGAGAGCGGGATGGCTTTGGAACGGGGGAGGATGACGTCGACGGGGATCCCTATGGTCGCCTCGACGTCCTGGATGGTGATACCCGACTTGCGATCCGCCATGTTGACCACGACGTGCCGGTGCTCAGGGAGCATATGAAGCTCGTCGAGGATCTCAAGGCCGGACTTGAGGCCGCGAACACTGGGAATGTCCATTCCACACACCCAGACAACGTCCGTAGCCTGATCGAGGGTGGCGAGCACATGCTCGCCGAGACCGGGGGATGTATCGATAACGACGTACTGAAATTCCTTGGCAAGTCGCTCGATCAGATCGGAGATCTCCCGGGGCGCAATGCGATCGGCGTCGGCGGGGTTCTTTGGCGCGCAAAGACCGTAGATGCTTGTCGAGTGCGGGGTCAGATACGTCTTTAGCGACAACGCGTCCATTGGACCTTGCACCGCGTCTAGTACGGTGCGCTCGGGGGACATCATGAGGCCGCTCGCCACATCGCCGAATTGGAGGTCGAGGTCCACGACTACCACAGACATCGGGGCGAGCTTTCCGAGCCCTACCGCAATATTTGTGGCGATAGTGGTCTTCCCTACTCCACCCTTTGGAGACATGACAGCAATGACTCTTCCGTGGCCGCTGGCAGGGGCAACCTCTGCACTGGGCGACGGCACCGAGGCGGAGCGCACGGCCGCGACAGCGGCGGCCTGGTCGAGATGTCCTCGGAGCGAGTCGACGTCTGAGTCCGGGGCTATTAGATCTCTCACACCTGAGCGCATGGCCGCGAGTGCAAGCTCGTGGGTCGGCTCTGCGGCATAGACAATGCTGATCTGCGGATAGCGGACGTCGACCGCGGCCGCGAAGTTCAGGACGTCTTCGGAGCGCAGATCCGGACCGAGGACAAGGACCTCGAGGGGCTCACCCACCAGCTGACCAAATACATCGTCGATGCTCGTCGGCAAGAAGTTGGCTTGGAAGGATTGGAGAGCCCCTGGGAGACTGGCGGCTGCGAGTCGGACACGGTGCGCAAAATCAGGCTCAGCAGTGATGGATGCGAAGCGGCTCATTGGAATGCCTTCGTCCGGTCGATGATTCCCGCGTCGCCGTTCTGTGCGGCTGCAGGTTCCTTAGTGAGATAGACCTTCCCGAATTCGGCGGCGTAAATGAGCTTGGCGACATCAGAGGCCGGTCGGGCCAAGGTCACGAGGTAGTCGCCGCTGTTGCTATTCGAGTTCCCGGGACCGGATCCACTTCCGCTGGCTTGGGTTGCATTGTTCTGGGCGGCCGCACCAGTTGAGAGCTGGATGCCAGTCACGAGGACCTTGTTGTAGGTGAACTGGGTCTGCGCGAGCGTGTTGTTCTGTGCGTCGAAGGAAACGATGATGCCAACTGTGTCTCCGGCCGAGAGGGCACCGCCGACCACTCGCTCGATGGGCAGACGAAGGGTGACTTCCTGCATGCCTGCCGGCACATCAACGCGGCCGGGTGCGTGCAGCGACGCGGGATCGACGAATCGGCTGGCAAGAAGCTGTTCACCTGGTTCGAGGGCAACCGAGGCGACCTTGCCCTGGAGGGACGAGAGGTCTGTCACGCTGTCAGCAGGGACCATGCCCTTCGGCATCGGCTTCCTGGCCACGGAGTCCCCCAAGCTTGTCGAGGTAGTCCCCGCGGGGATTAACTTCTGCACGACGTAGACGTCCTGAGTTTCGGTGCTCGCGTAGGCACGCTGGTCGGCGCCATTGACGTAGGTGATGAGTAGAACGCTGCCGATGATTGCAACAATCAGAGCGGCCACGCCTCCCAGTAGGCGGGTCCTCATGGGTTTGCCTCTCTTTGAGATCAATTGCTGAGGTAGACGATGGTTGTCCCGAGGTCTTGGCCGCTACCTTGACCGAAACTCGGGTCCGTAGTGTCGTAGCGAATGAACTGCGCAATAACGCAACGATCATTTCCGCCGCTGCAGGCCAAAGAAGAATTGATGCCGAGGCTGGTTAGAGCAGCCGCCGTGTTTCGGAATGCACCAGGAGTGTTGTTGCTGCCGCCGCCCAGTTTCCATCCGATGATCCGGAGGGTGGCGTATCCAATGATGTGGTATTGCGCTTTTGTTCCCTGCAGTGTGACCGTGTCGAAGATCGGAAAAGTGACGTCAACTTCGCTGCCAGCATTGATCTTGTTAACCCAACTCTGGAGGATCGTTGCGCATCCATTAGGCAGGTCGTTTCCCGGGTCGGAGCCTATGGACGTTTGTCCGGCCGAGGTTGTCGTCTGGCAGTTCGAGTTATCAAGCCATCCCCAGCCGCCTGGCGCCTGCGTCCCTGAAGGGCCGGTGCAGGTCATCCCGGGCTTGTATGCAAACTGCTGAACCTGTCCCACAGATGTGGTCAAAGACTTGAGGTCATAGCAAGAGACTGAGAAGGCGAGGGGGAAGCCGCTTCCCTTCCCCGGGGGCCCCCAAGCAGCCGTGGCCGAAGCCGTCACCATGGCCGACGACTGGCCAAAGATACGAGCAAAGATCAGGGGGAGCCCAGTTCCGGGAGTCTTGGTTCCGACGGTGACGGATTTGGAGGTTGGGAAAGTGACGGATGACGGGACAGCGGAGCCGTCGAGCGAATTTGCGGGGGTGTACTGATTCGCGAGGTTCCATGCATTTCCCGTGCATGTCGAGGGATTCATATTGCAGTTGCTAGCGATGGCGAGGGCCGATGCATCTGCACCGTTCTGGAGTTGAGCCTTGGTATCAGCCATGCGAGCGACATCAATGGCGAAGGCTGTAAACCCGATGAGGCTCACCATGAGGATCGCCACCATGACCGCAATGGCGCCCCGCTCGCGGTCCTGCGCATAGCGTTGCCCTAGCCGCCGCATCGCATCGCTCCAATTCCAGTGATGGCAATCGGCGATTTCAGGCCGAACCAGGAACCCGTGAGGAGTGGGATCTGGGCTGTCGCCGTTGCCTTGACTTGGGAGCCGGCGGCACAGGTGCTCGGTGAGTATGTGACCGAAATCGAGTAGCCCGGCGACATTGCGTTGGCAGCAGCCGTACCGTCGGCGATGGGGTTGGTGCCGGTGTCCACAGCCATCGTGCGTGCCGCGACTCGCGCTGCATTCGTGAGTTCGATCTGGGCGTTATAGAGGTGAGAGAACTCGATAATGCCGAAAACAAGAGCGATCAGGATTGGCACCACGAGCGCGAACTCGACAGCCGCGGCCCCACGCTCGCGGGAGTGGCGTTCACCCGTCCTTCCGTTCCCCTTGAGCTTCATGGCGTGAAGCCCGCGATGGCGGAGTTGAATCCCGGCAGCAGCGCGGGCCCGACGAGTGTAACTGCTCCGAAGACCGCGACCGCGATGAGGGTGACTAGGAGGCTGTACTCGACGGAAGATGCCCCCCGCTCCTTTTCTTCGTCCACGTTCGCTCCTCTAGCTCATTTGTTGATGCCTTGGACTGGCGACGGAGTGGGGCGCCATTTTTGGCGCCCCACAACCACCAGTTCGTCGCCTGAATTTCGGAAGTTCAGGGGAGAGCGTTGACGACGGTCTGGAATGCGTTGTTGATCTGCCCGCCAAGGGTGGAGACGATGCCGACGATGACGGCCGCAATCAACGCGACAAGGAGGCCATATTCAACCGCGGTAGCGCCCTTCTCCTTATCCGTCCGAGTGATGTCGTTCCAGAAAGCGAGGAGGGAGACCATGAAAGCGTTCATTTGGTTTGATCCTTTGCCAGAGAAATGGTTGCCGGCTCCAGGGCGACGGACCCCCAATTCGAGCGCCGTCGGGAACTGGCAAAACAAAACTCTCACTGGCGCGAGAAGTTGACCATCCGTAATCGGTACTCGACTTTTTCTGCGAACTGGGCGCGTGGGGTACTTGTCAGGCTCTGAGTAGTACTCGGTTTGTACTGTGGTACGCGGAAGCGGCCCAAGCTGTTCCGGCGTCCGATCCTGCTTTTGACCCATGCGGCGGAGGCAGGTAGTCTTGATTGCTGTTGTGCGTGTCCTACCTCGATGGCACGTGTCCCGTCGGTGTCCAGTTGCAGGACTCACCAGCCGGCGGGCGCATTCGAGGCTCAGGGATGACTGGTCGGTAGAGCCCTCACCTCTTCTCCGGTAGCGCACGAAGTAACAGGTGCACCTCACGGCGCCTACCAAGACCGAGAACGAAGGCAATAACTGTGCGTACGTACACTCCGAAGCCCGGCGACGCCGACCGTCAGTGGCACGTCATCGACGCCACCGATGTCGTCCTTGGTCGTCTTGCCAGCCAGACCGCAACACTGCTGCGCGGGAAGCACAAGCCGACCTACGCGCCCCATATGGACATGGGCGATTTCGTCATCATCATCAACGCCGACAAGGTCGCCCTCACCGGTGCCAAGCTCGACCAGAAGCGCGCTTACCGCCACTCGGGTTTCCCAGGCGGTCTGACCAGCGTCACCTACGCTGAGCTCCTCGAGAAGAACCCGGTTCGCGCGGTCGAGAAGGCCATCAAGGGCATGCTTCCCAAGAACAAGCTGGCCGCCCAGCAGCTGTCCAAGCTCAAGGTCTACGCGGGTCCGAACCATCCGCATCAGGCGCAGCAGCCGAAGACCTTCGAGATCAACCAGGTTGCCCAGTAGTCCTGGCCACTAACCAAGAATTCATCAAGGAGAACATTGTGGCTCAGAACGAAGAGCTGAACACGGCCGCTGAGGCCGAGGAGAACCTGACTAGCTACACCTCGGAGAGCGCGCCTGCGACCGAGACTGCCAAGCGCGAGCGCCCGGCCCTCACGGTCGCAGGTGCCGCGGTCGGCCGTCGCAAGCAGGCCGTCGCCCGCGTTCGCGTCGTCCCAGGCTCGGGCCAGTGGACGATCAATGGCCGCACGCTTGAGAACTACTTCCCGAACAAGCTGCACCAGCAGGAAGTCAACGATCCGTTCAAACTCCTCGACCTTGAGGGCGCCTACGACGTCATCGTCCGCATCCACGGCGGTGGTCCCTCGGGTCAGGCCGGCGCAGTCCGTCTCGGCGTGTCTCGCGCCCTCAACGGGATCGACGTTGAGAACAACCGCCCAGCCCTTAAGAAGGCTGGCTTCCTGACCCGCGACGCCCGCGTGGTCGAGCGCAAGAAGGCTGGTCTCAAGAAGGCCCGCCGCGCACCGCAGTACTCGAAGCGCTGATCTCAGCTTCTTGCCAAGGCCCGCCCCATTATTTGTGGGGCGGGCCTTTTATTCAGCTGCGCACGAAGAGAACGGCCGCCCCGTCGCCAGCTGTTCGCCGCCAAGCTTGGTTGTGCTGAAGATACTGTGCAAGTCCACTGGTGGGCGGGACTAGAACGCATCCGGCGCCCTCGAGGCCCTGTTCGAGGTCCCCCTTGCCGTCGATAATCTGTTTGTCTTTCAGGACACGTTCGCTCCCGTAGAGGTCGTTTCGGGAATCGAGCGAAACAGGGACGTCAGGCCGTTCTAGCATAACGAATCCACCGATTTCGTATGAGTTGAACAGCTTGCACCCTGACGGAATGGCGTTCACCACCGAGGATGAATATCGACCGGGGTCGGGGCGGCCAACGTGTGCCAGATTTGGGAAAGTGACTGCTGCCGCCGCCACGACAATCGCAACGGCTCCATTCGCGAGCATGATGCGCCGGGAGTACGTGTAACGTCGCACGACGGGGTGGGACGCGAACGCGGCCAAGACGGGGACCGCCAACAGCAACAAGATCGGGAGGATTCTGATGGCAGTGATGCTCCCGGTCACCGCGATGCTAAGCGCGCCAGCGAAGGCGGTGTCCTTCCGGTAGAGGGCGATTGCAAGGCCCGCCACACCCAGTCCAAGCATGATCATCTGGATTGGATCGGCAATGTTGACGTGGTCCCATTCAGTGATAATCCCGGCAGAGGCGCTCTGCACTTGTCCCGTCTGGGCGACCACGCCAATGCCATACGGGTTGAGGCACGAACCGACGGCAGCCACCGCTAATGCGGCGATACACCAACCCACGCGCGGCCGAGTTACCCGCCGAATCGACGCGAGAACTGTGACTGCGCCGACAATAGCGACCCCAAAGAGCGCGCCCGCATGCAGATTGACCCATGCGATCACGAGAAGGCCGACTGCGGCTATGTGCCAAGCGCGTGGTCGGCCGGCTACGAGAGGCTGCAGCAGAAGTACGAGCACTAGGACGGCGATGTAATCAACCAGCTGGGGCCGTGCAGAGAACCAACCAATCAGCAGAGGCGACGTAAGGAACACAATTGCGCCGGCCATGACGGCAGTCGCCCCTAGTTTCCTAGACAGGAAGAGCATTAGGCCCGTGACTGCTACGACAAATGCTGCGCCCGCGAGGGCGACGCCGGGTAACGCGGCGACTCGGTAAGCGAGGGCGACGATGACGTTGAAACCCCAGGAATTCAGCGTCCACGGTTGGCCCTTGGCGGTCCAAGAGAATGGGTCGGCGGTAGGGAGGCTTTTCTGAGTCAGGGTGAGCAGGCCCGTGCGTACCTGCCAAAAGGTGTCTGATTCGCTCAAGGTGCTAGCGCGAAGGAGCCCGAACGGAACGGTCGCGAGCCAGGCGAGCAGCCATTGTCTGCCGCTCATCCATTTGAACAGTCGGTGAGTGCCGCTGTGAGGCCTTTCCCTATCGGGAATGGCCCCCGGAGCGTACTGATCCCCATCCGGCTGGGCGAAGGGCGCTGATGCCCTCTGCTCGGTCTTAGCGGCGTGACTCAAACCTGCCCCCCTGATTTTCCAGAGCGCTTCCGGCGGCACCTGCAGCGCGCCGCACTCTAGTGGTTCTCAACTGCCAAGATCCAAACTAGGGTGCGCTGCAAGCGACGCACCATATGTCGGGGAGAAACGAGTACCACCTGAGGAAAGCCAAGTAGCAGCCTCGACCACTCGCCCAGAACCGGGTGAAAACGCGGAAAAGTCGAGTACTCGGTACCCCCGGCCAAGTGGTGCGCAGCATAGTTGCCTCTGGATACCGTCTGGCTCATGCCCCGTCTGGGCACCGCTATCGCACTCGACGGAAAGCTGGACTTCAGTGACCAAGAAACGAACTCTTGCGGCCGCCTCGGCAGCGACTGCAATCCTTCTCGCCTCCGGCGCCACGGCGGCGCTGGCCGACAACGCTGTCGCCGACGGCGACCTCGCCACGTCTGGGACGCAGACGAGCGTCAGCCTCGGAACCATCCCCTGCAACGTGCCGACGCCAGCGTCGATTGGCGTGTGGGCCACGCGCAACGGCCAAGGCACCCAGGTCTACGCGAACGGGGCTTCGCTCGGCGTGTCCGTCTCCCAGGCAGCAGCTGGCGTCTCCGTGGGCACAGCCACTCCCATTGCTCTCCAGAGCAACTGGGTGTCCCTTGCCAACAACGCGGTGAGTGCTGAGACGAAGGTGCCGCTCACCGTCACTCCGACCGCTAGCGGCAGCGCCAGTGAAACCTTGGTGCTCGCGCTCTCGGGCAACGGCTCGACGGGCGGCACTGTCTCCCGGACGGTGAGCCTCGGCGTTACGTGGAACACGGATTGCACTCCGGCTCCGGCGCCTGACCCGACTCCGACGCCTGACCCGACTCCGACTCCCACCCCGGTCAACACCGCGCCGACGACGCCTGGTTCGCCGGTTGCAACATCCCCCATCAACCGGGGCGGTTTCGGGCTCTCGTGGGCTCCCTCGACCGACGCAGAGGGCGACGCCTTCACCTACACCCTCCAAGGCAAGAACGCGTCTGACGCCGGTTGGCAGACCATTGCAAGCGGTCTTACCTCGCCGTCGTACTCGTTCACCGCCGGCAACCCGGGCGAGGGCACCTGGGTCTACCAGGTCCAGGCGGTCGAGACCTCGACCAGCCCGGCGCTCTCGAGCGCCTTTAGCCAGAGCTCGGCAACCGTCACGGTCGACCGTACGGCTCCGAATCCGCCTCTCGCCAGCCCGGACAACCCCGCCGCCTACAACGACGGCACGACGAGCTGGTGGAAGGGCAGCGTCACCGTGAGCTTCGCTGGCAACGGTGACCCCGCGCTCGCCGACGGTTCGCCCGGCAGCGGCGTGGCTGAGGTCAGCAGCCCGCAGAACTTCTCGGACGCCGGCTCGTTCACCGCAACGGGGACTGCGACCGACGTCGCGGGCAACGTCTCTGCGCCGACCCAGTTCTCCGGGAAGATCGACAATCAGGCTCCGACCGTCAGCGCGACCTGCCCCTCGAACATCGTCATCGGCTCTGCCGCGACCGCCGCGTGGACGGCGGTCGACGAGGTCGGCGGCTCCGGCCTCGCCACGCCGTCGTCGGGAACGGTTGCGCTCGATACCTCCTCGATAGGCAGCCACACGGCCACCATCCCGGCAGGAACAGCGTCCGATAACGTGGGCAACACGAGCGCCGAAGCGACCTGCGACTACAACGTGATCTACAACTTCGCCGGCTTCTTCCAGCCCGTCACCATGACCGGCATGAACGTCGCGAAGGCAGGCAGCGCGGTGCCGATCAAGTTCAGCCTGAACGGCAACTACGGCCTCGGTATCCTGAGCGGAACGCCGCAGTTCAATGTAAGTGGAACGGCACAGCCGGGAGACTCCGTGAGCGCGGTTACCGCCGGCTCGAGCTCCCTGAGCTACGACCCGACGACCGACCAGTACGTCTACGTCTGGAAGACGGACAAGGCATGGGCGGGCCAGAGCGGCACGCTGAAGGTCACGCTCAATGACGGAACGACGCACACCGCGCAGTTCTCGTTCACCAAGTAACAAATCACGACGACGGCGGGGCGGCTCATCAGCCGCCCCGCCGCCTTGTCGTCTGGACAGTCCCGTACGGGTAGTTCGCCGAGTAGTGGCTGCCCCACCTGCGTACCGCCGGAACGGGACTAGGTGTCGCTCGTCAAAGGAGTCGCGTAGCAGTTACTGAGGACAGGCCCCTCCGCTGTGGCTGTACTGGAGGTAGGAGGGATCAGAGGCTGGCAAAGGTGCACGCCCTGGTTCGGGCAGGGGGTAGCAAGGTGTCTGTCACAGTCGGCTTCTGGCCAGAGATTCTTACCGTCACGCGAGCGAAGAACGCGAACATCCGAGCCGAATGGCTTGTGCTGGTTTCAATCCATCCCGACGGAACCCCTGGCGTAGGCGTCCGCATCGACGCCGAGCCCGGCCAGCTGCTGCCGCCGCAGGCAGTGCACTGGGCTGTTGGGCATGTGAGGACCGATACCAAGTCGAAGAGCATCGTCGCAGTAGTTGACGCCGATGTCCCGCCCGAAAGGGCTGAGTCGATCCGCGGCCAGATCTCCGACGAGGCAGCGCGCTTCGGCATGAGGCTCCAGCCGTCCCAACTTTCCGGCAGGTGAAACCTCGGCAACGGTATTGCAGGATCTGTCAGTAAATTGTCAATGCCCGGCCTCCTCTTGTGCCCAGTTCAGGGGTCACCATTGAGGAAGGGCGATTCAAGAAGCCGGGCGCCCATTATCTTGCGGGCAGACGCCTGATAGGACCTGAGCACGATGAGCAGCAGAGCTGATGATAGTTTGCGGGCTTTCCTCCGGCACGAGCACGGGCAGACTCCCGTCTATCGGCCAGGAGAGCATTGGCCGCCGCCAACGCGGCTTGGCCGGGATAACCGGGCCACCCGGATGCGGGAGCATCTCCTCGGCGATCTGAGAGCCGCCGGCCTCACCGAGGATCAGGCGCGGGCAGAAGCCGAGCGGATCCTCGCGGGAGACGTCTGGGGCGGCTGAGCCAGCTCGGCTAGAGCGGGCCCACGCCTTCGCGTGCAAGGTCGTGGAGCAGCTGGTGGTAGCTCGCGAGGGCGAGCGGAGGCGCTTGGTGCAGGTCGGCGAAGGTCGCGCGCGGACGGTCCACCCGATAGAGGGCGAGGATGGCGCGGTCTTCCTCGTCGTCGCCCAACGTGTGGTAGGCCCCGATCCGGCACCCCGCGGCTAGCGCTTGCGCATATTGGCCCAGCCGGTCCGGCGGCATGGGGATTCCTGCCCTGTTCCAGATTTGGACTACATCCTGAGTGTCCAACATGGCCCAGCCCTCCTAGATCCTGCCGGTCGGTGCTTCAACTCTCCCAACTCGCCGTACTCACAAACCACACTTGTCCGTACTCGAATTTCGCACCCGACCACTGGTCCTATTGGAGCACCAGAAAATCGCCCGTCGTGGACCTTCGAGGCGTGTCTCCTGATCGCTCTTCAGACGCCTTGCGGGACGATGGGGGAGTGTCCAGCAATCGCTTCATGCGCATCCACAGCCCCGAATTCAAGGCGATGAGTGAGAGGGTTCTTCGGGTGACCGAGCTGACCTCAAGGCTGAACGTCCTGCCCTTCGACGACGAGGCCGGCAAGGCCGAGCTGCTCGAGCGGATCTTGGGCCGTCCACTGCCGCCGCGCGTCACGATCTACCCGCCGTTCTACACCGACCACGGGCTCAACCTCGACCTCGCCGAGCGAGTATTCATCAACCAGGGCTGCACGTTCTTGGATTACGCGGGCATCCGGCTGGCGGAACGCGTGATGGTGGGCCCGAAGGCCACATTCATCACGAGCGGCCACCCCGTCGATCCCGAGGAGCGGCGTGTCTGGCTCACTGGCGCACCCATCGAAGTCGAGGAGAACGTGTGGATTGGCGCCGGCGCGACGATCCTGCCAGGGGTCACCATTGGGCGGGATTCGGTAATTGCCGCGGGCGCGGTCGTGGCCGACGACGTGCCGCCGGCCAGCCTCGTGACCGGCACCAAGGCGAGCGTGCGGCGACAGTGGTGATCAGGGTCCCGGGTCAGCTTCCTTGCCCCAGCCCCGTAGACTGGTCCCGATGACTAGGCTCTTCGGAACGGACGGCGTCCGCGGGCTGGCCAATGGCCTGCTGGACGCGCAGTTGGCACTCAGGCTGTCCCAGGCGGCCGCTGTCGTGCTCGGACACAGGGAGGTTCCCGACGGCACCCGGCCGCGCGCCGTCGTCGCCCGGGATCCGCGCGCAAGCGGTGAATTCCTGAGCTCGGCGGTCGAAGCCGGCCTGGCAAGTGCTGGCGTGGACGTCTACAACGCCGGTGTCCTTCCGACGCCGGCGGCCGCGTACCTCGTGGCTGACCTCAAGGCCGATTTCGGGGTCATGATCTCCGCCTCGCACAACCCTGCCGCGGACAATGGCATCAAGTTCTTCGCCCGCGGTGGCCACAAGCTTCCAGACGAGGTCGAGGACGCGATCGAGGCCGAGCTCGCGTGCGAGCCGGTTCGGCCGACGGGCGATGGAGTCGGCCGCGTGCGCCGCTTCGCAGACGCAGAGGACCGCTACATCGTCCACCTCCTCACGACCCTCCCGCACCGACTGGACGGCCTGACGGTCGTCCTCGACTGCGCGAACGGGGCCGCTTCCGGCTGCTCGCCTCAGGTGTTCAAGGACGCCGGCGCGAACGTGATCGTCATCGGCGCGGAACCGGACGGGATCAACATCAACGAGGGTGTCGGGTCGACGCATCTAGAGGCCCTCCAGGCCGCGGTGGTCGCCCACGGTGCCGATCTCGGCGTGGCGCACGACGGCGACGCCGACCGCTGCCTCGCCGTGGACCACGAGGGCAACGTCGTGGACGGCGACCAAATCATGGCCATCCTCGGCATCGCCCTCAAACAGGACGGCCGCCTGCGCGAGGACGTTCTCGTTGCGACCGTGATGAGCAACCTCGGCCTCAAGATCGCCTTGCGCGAGGCAGGCATCACCATCCGCGAGACCGCCGTCGGCGACCGCTACGTCCTCGAGGAGATGCGCGCCAACAACTACTCCCTTGGCGGGGAGCAGAGCGGCCACGTCATCTTCCTCGACTACGCGACGACGGGCGACGGCGTCCTGACCGGCCTCCAGCTCGCTGCCCAGATCGCGAAGACCGGCAAGCCGCTCAAGGAACTCGCCGCCGTCATGACCCGGCTTCCGCAGGTGCTCATCAACGTGAAGGGCGTCGACAAGTCGCGAGTCAAGGAGGACGACGGCGTGCGCCTCGCCGTGGCGGAGGCTGAGGTTGAGCTCGGCGAGACCGGGCGGGTCCTCCTGCGCCCTTCCGGCACCGAGCCCGTGGTGAGGGTCATGGTCGAGGCCGCGGACGAGGAAACGGCGCAGTCGATCGCGCAACGGCTCGCCGCCGTCGTCGAACGCCGGCTTTCCCTCGCGCTCAACGACACCGAATCGGTGCGCCCGGCCTAGACGGACCGCCCTCCGGGTGGCCAACTCGAGCGCGGGCGCCTTATCAAAAGAAAAGACGGCCCAGCCATGATTACCACTCGTGAGACCCATACGAAGGAGACCCGACCGTGGCCCGCGCTCTGGGCGCTGGTCATCGGCTTCTTCATGATCCTGATCGATACGACCATCGTCTCGGTCGCAAATCCGTCGATCCAGACCGGGCTGTCGACAACCACCGACAACGTCATATGGGTCACGAGCGCCTACCTGCTCACGTACGCGGTCCCGCTGCTCGTGACGGGGCGGCTTGGCGACAGGTTCGGGCCGAAGAACATCTACCTGATCGGCCTGGTGGTTTTCACCCTGGCCTCGCTCTGGTGCGGCCTGTCCAACCTCCTGCCGGGTAGCGGGATCGCGAACCTGATCGTCGCCCGCGCGGTCCAAGGCCTCGGCGCCGGGCTCATGACCCCGCAGACCATGGCGGTCATCACGCGCACCTTCCCGCCCGAAAAGCGCGGAACGGCGATGGCCCTCTGGGGCGCGACAGCCGGCTTCGCCACGCTCGTGGGCCCGATCCTCGGCGGCCTGCTCGTCGACGGGTTGGGCTGGGAGTGGATCTTCTTCATCAACGTCCCGATCGGCGTCGTCGCCTTCGTCATGGCCGCGATGCTGGTGCCCCGCCTGGAGACCCACAGCCACAGCTTCGACTGGCTCGGCGTGCTTCTTTCGGCGGCAGGAATGTTCTTCCTGGTCTTCGGCCTTCAGGAGTCGAACACCTACAACTGGAATGGCTGGGTGTGGGCATCCGTCATTGCCGGTGTCGCCTTCCTCGTGCTGTTCGTGGTGTGGCAGGCCCTGAACCGGAAGGAGCCGCTGCTTCCGCTCAGCTTGTTCAAGGACCAGAACTTCTCACTCGCGAATGGGGCAATCTCGGCGGTCGGCTTCGCGATTACGGCGATGTTCATTCCGCTGATCTACTTCTTCCAGGCCGTGCGCGGGATGACACCGCTCGAGTCGGCCCTCATGGGAACACCCTCGGCAGTGCTGACGATGATCCTCGCCCCGATCGCCGGTCGCCTCACAGACCGGGTGCACCCGCGCTACCTCGTCGTTCCGGGCGTGATCCTGGTCGGAGTCGGGATGTGGCTCTACTCCGCGATGCTCTCCCCGAGCATCGCCTGGGGCCTACTGCTCGTGCCTTCGTTTGTGATGGGTCTGGGCAGCGCGTTCATGTGGGGTCCGATCGCGACCACGGCGAACCGCAACCTGCCGCTGCGCGCAGCCGGAGCCGGCTCGGGCGTGTTCAACACGACCCGGCAGGTCGGTGCGGTCATCGGCTCGGCAGCTCTTGCCGCGCTCATGACGAGCCGTATCAGCACCGATATCAAGGCCGCGCTCCCTCCCGGAAGCCAGGCGGGGGGCCAGCTGACTTCCTCGAACTCGACCGTCCTGCCGGCGTTCCTTCACGATGCCTTCACCCACGCCATGAGCGAGACACTGATCCTGCCGGCATCCGTCGTGCTGATCGCTGCGGTGTGCGCGCTCTTCTTCGCCAAACCGCACCACCTTCGTGCGGAACAGGAGCAGTCTGTCGACGCCGCAAGCAGCCAGGACTCCCGCGGCGCGTCTGCGGGCGGCCAGGTGGAGACGGACTAACTGGGCGCTGCAACTGTTGGGATCCGCCACAGCCCGACCACGTAGCTTCCCAGAGCGACGGCGAAGAGCGAGGCCATGATCATTGAGCTGAAGTCCTCGCCGTAGTTCAGGAAGCTCCCGCCGTTGAAACCGGCGCCCAGAACCGCGAGGAATCCCACTGTCGTGCTGACGACGGCGGCGCGGCTCCCACTGCGTGTCGCCGTGAGCAGCGCGGCCAGCGCCGTCAGGACCAAGGCCAAGCCCAAGCCCGCGTGGAGAGCGAGCCAGATGCCGCCATGGGCCAGCGCCCATGCAACGCTCTGAGCGACGCCGCTGAAGTATTCGGGTGGTTTGGCCCCCGGGTGGTCGGCGGGGACCTTGACGAACAGGTTTACCGCCATCCCGAGCAGGAACTGGCACAGGAGCGCGAGGGAGAGTGCCAGTTCGAGGCGGCGAACCGCGCGGATGCGGCCAGTTTCGCTGGGCAAGGCCAAGCGCTGGCGGTTCCGCACGCGGTCTCTTCTCATTGCGGACATGGCGCGATGCTACTGCCGCTTGAGTTTGAGGAGGAGGCCCTGCGGAGCGTCATTCACCCCTAGTCTTGGTGCATGCGCCAGCCGCCGCCCGCCGTCGTCCGTCAGGTCCTTCTCAGGCCCGCGCTCGTCCGCGGCGTGCAGCGGCTCAGCGCGGCCCTCGGCCGCGCGGGGAGTGCGCTGCAACCGCCGCAGGCGCGCTTCCTCCAGCTCACAGGTGGAGTCGGTTCGATCATGCTCATGCGCGCGGCAGTGCAGACGGGGCTCGTCGAGCCGCTCGCGAGCGGGCCGCTCACCGCTGGGGCGATCGCAGCGCGACTGGGCCTCCACGCCGACACGGTTCACCGGGTCCTCCGGGGCCTCGCCGTTTACGGCCTGGCCCGCCTTGACCGGGCCGGCCGCTTCTCGCTCACCAAGACGGGGCGCCTGCTCCTCGACAGCCACGAGCACACCATGGCCGGCTGGATCCGCTACATGACCTCGCCGATGGTCATCGAGGGGTGGTCGCGACTTCCCGAGACGCTGCGGGACGGGCGCCCGGCCTTCAATGCCGCGACGGGTACTACCATCTGGGAGCATCTCGCGCAGCATCCTGACGAGGAAGAGGGCTTCGCGCGGACCATGCGCGAGCTCACCCTCATGGCCGCGCCCCTCATCGTTGCGGCGTATCCGTGGCCCGAGGAGGGAACCGTGTGCGACGTGGGCGGCGGCGTGGGGTCGATGCTTGCGGAGGTGCTGCGGGCGCGGCCGGGGCTCTCCGGCGTTCTCGTCGACCAAGCCGGCCCTCTAGCCGGCGCGGGCGAGTACCTTGCGTCGCGGGGCGTGGAAGGGCGCGTGCGCGCGGTTGAGGGGGACCTGTTCGAGGGATTCTCGGCCGATGCGGACATCTACCTGCTCAAGGACGTCCTCCACGATTGGGACGACGAGCAGTGCGGGCGAATCCTCGCGACAGTCCGTGCGGCCGCCTCCGCCGGTGCGCGACTGCTCGTGCTCGAATGGCTCCAGGAGCCGAATCGCGCCGAATTCCCCGTCTCGATCTCGGACATCATGATGCTTGCCCAGACGGAGGGCCGGCAGCGTTCGGCCGAGGAGTTCTTCGCCCTCGCGGCGCCCGTAGGATTTGCCCCGGGCCGCGTCATCGACACCGGAGCCTACGGAATCGTTGAGCTGGTCGCGGTGTGAGGCTTAGCCGACGCCCTCGGACTGCAGCCGCTTCGCCACGTCCTGAGGCATCGTCGAACAACCGTCCGAGTTGCCCTCCGTTGCCGCATGGTCCGCTGCGGTATCGGTGATTCCGATCGTCTTGACGGCGGCCTGCCAACCGCCCATTCCTTCGAGCTGCCGCGGGACCCAGACATTCGCCGCGCCGTTGATGAGGTCCACCGCCTCCGGGTTCGCCGTCGCGCTGATATCGAGCCCGCCGCCCGGCGCACGCCGCACGTTGTCCGGGTCCGGCAGCACTCCCATGAGCTGCTCCGACTCGTATTGCGTGAGCTGGGACGGCGGCGCGTTGAAGTAGTACCAGCTCGCCGCGCAGATCCCGAACAGCTTCGGCCCGAACTGCGCGTAGTTGAGGTACAGCTCCATGATCCGTTCCTTGGGCAGGAGGAAGTCGAACTCCTCCGAGAGGCCTGCCTCGATGCCCTTGCGGATCGGGTCCTGGCTCGGCCACAGGAAGATGTTCTTCACGAGCTGCTGAGGGACGGTCGAGCCACTTGGGTCTGGCTGGCCGGAGCCGAACGCCTGCGCGCGGGCCATGAAGTCGTCGATCGAGAAGGCACCGACGCGGGTGCCGAGCTGCTCGTCCTCGTGCGCGACCACCGAGGCGATGGTGTAACGGCTGATGTGGTCGATCGAGACGTACTGGTAGACGATGGGCTCGCCGGCCTCGATCATGAACGCGGTGCGCGGGGGAGTGATCCAGTTGTACGCGATGGTGGTGACCAGACTCGCAACGATCGCGATGACGGCGACGATCGCCGTGAGCCGGAGGGCCCGCCGGAACCGGCCGCGCGGCTTCCTCACCTTCCCGGATTTGGACCTCGGCGGCCGGGGGAAGCGCGGCAGCCGCTCTCGCCGGCGTCGCTCGCGAGGTTCCCGGTCCTCCGGCTCAAGCGGGGTGAGAGCCGGCAGACGACGGCGGTCGCCCCACCCCTGCGCCGGGGGCGCCGAGGGCTCGGCCTCCACGGGGCCCAAGGGCGTGACCCCACGTCCATGGACGCGGGGAGGCGGCAGCGGCGTCGTGTCGGCCTGGTAGTCCATGGTGAGTGGCTCCTGAGGGTAGCGAGGTTGGTCCCATGGAGAGGGCGGGCCGGGTCAGTCTAGGCGAAGAACCTCAAAGCAAACGGCCGCCCACCTCGGAAGGTGGGCGGCCGCCGTCGTGCGTTTTCCGCTCGGGAGTCGCTTAGCGCTCGCGGGCCGTGAGAGCGTCTCGGATCTCCGTGAGGAGCGCGATCTGCGGCTCGACGGGCTCCTCAGCCGCCTTGTCATGGATGCCCAGACGACGATTGCGCCGCTCGATGAGGTGGTTCATCGGCATGACGATGAGGAAGTAAATGGCAGCCGCCACAATGATGAAGTTCACAACGGCGGTGAGGAACACACCGATCTTCACCGGGCCGAAGACCAGGAAGTTGTCGAAGTTGGGCTGCCCCACGATCACCGAGATGATCGGCATGAGGACGTTCTGGACGAGAGCAGTCACGACCGTGTTGAACGCGGCGCCCATGATGACGGCCACAGCAAGGTCGAGGACGTTGCCCTTCATGATGAAGGCTTTGAATCCGTTGAGCATGGCGCCAAGGCTAACGTGGGCATAGCGGATGTTATGTGAATTGCGGGTGATCATTTGGTGCGTGTCACCCGCCCCAAGGATCAGACCTTGCGCAGGAGCATCCGCCGAATCGAGTGGTCCGCGTCCTTGCTCAGCACGAGCTGGGCCCGGCCGCGCGTCGGCAGGACGTTCTGAACAAGGTTCGGCTCGTTGATCGACTTCCAGATGCCGCGCGCCGTGGAGATGGCCTCCGTGTCGGAGAGCGAGGCGTAGCGGTGGAAGTAGCTTTCCGGCTGGGCGAAGGCGCCGGAGCGGAGCTTGAGGAAACGCTGGACGTACCACTCCTCGATCGAGCTCGTCTTGGCGTCCACGTAGATCGAGAAGTCGAAGAAGTCGCTCAAGGCCAAGCCCGTGGTCCCGTCGAGGCGTGGCCGCGCCGGGGCGAGGACGTTCAGGCCCTCCACGATGAGCACATCAGGCCGGCGGACCACGACCTCCCGGCCCGGGACGATGTCGTACGTGAGGTGTGAGTACCAGGGCGCACGCACTTCCTCGGCGCCGGACTTGATCTCGGCAACGAACCGCAGGAGGGCGCGGCGGTCGTACGACTCGGGGAAGCCCTTGCGGTCGAGCAGGCCACGGCGCGTGAGTTCCGAAAGCGGGTACAGGAACCCATCCGTGGTGACGAGTTGGACGTCCGGCGTGGAAGGCCAGCGGCGGAGCATCTCGCGCAGCACGCGGGCGATCGTGGACTTCCCGACGGCGACCGAACCGGCTACGCCTATAACGAACGGCGTGCGCTGCGTTTTTTCGCCGAGGAACGTCTGGGTCGCGCTGTGCAGCTGGCCCGACGCCTCGACGTAGAGCGAGAGCAGGCGGCTGAGGGGAAGATAGACCTCACGGATTTCGCGGAGGTCGAGTGGGTCCCCGAGACCCCGCAGACGGTCGATATCCTCTTGGTTGAGGGGCTGCTCCATGCGGTTCGCCAGCTGGGACCAACGCGCGCGGTCGAGCTCGACAAAGGGGGTCGCCCCGTCGCCGTCGAACTCGTTCCTGTCCAGATTCACTCAGGTGATTCTGCCAACCCGCTCGCCCTGAGCGAAATACGCTGGCAAATGAGTCCCCGGTAGGATGTTCGGCATGTGTGGAATCGTTGGCTACGTCGGTAGTGTTCGCGAGCGCAGCGATGCGGGGGACCTGGACGGAGAGTACTGCGCCCTCGACGTCGTGATCGAGGGGCTGCGCCGCCTCGAGTACCGGGGCTACGACTCGGCGGGCGTCGCCGTCGTCGCCGATGGCACAGTGCAGTCCCGGAAGAAGGCGGGCAAGCTCGCCAACCTCATCGCTGAACTCGAGGAGCACCCGCTTCCCTCGACGCTCACCGGCATCGGGCATACCCGCTGGGCCACCCATGGAGGCCCCACGGACGCGAACGCCCACCCGCACCTCGCCGATGAGGGGCGCCTCGCCGTCATCCACAACGGCATCATCGAGAACTACGCCGAGCTCAAGCAGGAGCTGCTCGCGAAGGGCGTGAAGTTCGCGTCTGAGACCGACACCGAGGTCGCGGCCGCGCTCATCGGGGACTTGTACCGAGGAGCGGCCGACGGCGACATCACCAAGGCGATGCAGCTCGCCGCCCAGCGCCTCGAGGGAGCGTTCACGCTCCTCGCCGTCCACGCGGAGCAGCCCGGCGTCGTCGTCGCCGCGCGCCGGAACTCGCCGCTCGTCGTCGGCCTCGGCGACGGGGAGAACTTCCTCGGCTCCGACGTCTCCGGCTTCATCGACCACACACGCCGCGCCGTCGAACTCGGCCAGGACCAGATCGTCACGATCACGCCTGACTCGTTCGCGATCACGGACTTCTACGGCCGCCCAGCTCAGGGCAAGGAGTTCGAAGTCTCGTGGGACGCCGCGTCCGCAGAGAAGGGCGGCTTCCCGTCCTTCATGGAGAAGGAGATCCACGACCAGCCGGCCGCGGTCCACGACACCCTTCTGGGCCGCTCCGATCCGCGCGGTCGCCTCATCCTCGACGAGCTCCGCATCGACCCGGCCGAGCTCAAGCAGGTCAACAAGATCATCGTCCTCGCGTGTGGCACGGCCGCTTATGCGGGAATGGTCGCCAAGTACGCGATCGAGAACTGGTGCCGCATCCCCACCGAGGTCGAGCTCGCGCACGAGTTCCGCTACCGCGACCCCATCGTGGACAAGAACACGCTCGTGGTCTCGATCAGCCAGTCCGGCGAGACCATGGACACGCTCATGGCCGTCCGGTACGCACGGGAGCAGGGTGCGAAGACCGTCTCGATCTGCAACACGAACGGCTCGACCATTCCGCGCGAGTCCGATGCCGTGCTCTACACCCACGCAGGGCCCGAGATCGCCGTCGCCTCGACCAAGGCTTTCCTCGCCCAGATCACGGCCGCATACCTCCTCGGCCTCTATCTGGCACAGCTGCGCGGGAACATCTTCTCCGGTCAGATAAAGGATGTCCTCGCCGACCTGAACAAGATCCCCGAGAAGATCCAGACGGTACTCGACACCACTGGTCCGCTCCGCGAACTCGCTCGGAGCATGAAGGACGAGAAGTCAGTGCTCTTCCTCGGCCGCAACGTCGGCTACCCCGTGGCACTTGAAGGAGCGCTCAAGCTCAAGGAGATCGCGTACCTGCACGCAGAGGGTTTTGCTGCTGGCGAGCTCAAGCACGGGCCGATCGCGCTCATTGACGCGGGTCAGCCGGTGTTCGTCGTCGTGCCGTCGCCGCGAGGCCGTGATTCGCTGCACTCGAAGGTTGTCTCCAACATTCAGGAGGTACGGGCCCGCGGGGCGCGCACTCTCGTGATCGCCGAGGAGGGCGACGAAGCTGTGCGCGAGTATGCCGAGCACGTCGTGTACGTGCCCGAAACGCCGCCGCTGCTCATGCCGCTGCTCACGACCGTCCCGCTGCAGATCTTCGCCGCCGAGCTCGCGGCAGCGAAGGGCTTCGACGTGGACCAGCCGCGCAACCTGGCCAAGTCGGTCACAGTCGAATAGGTCGGTCCCGTCGAATAGCCCGCCCGCCTACTCGTTTCGGATACGCCAACTTTCCGTCTCCGTCGTTTCGGGTACGCCAACTTTCCGTCTTCGTCGTTTCGGGTACGCCAACTTTCCGTCTTCGTCGTTTCGGGTACGCCAACTTTCCGTCTCCGTCGTTTCGGGTACGCCAACTCGCGGCACGGCTCAGCTGCCGCTGCGAGTTGGCGTACCCGAGACGGTTTTGGGCGGGAGTTGGCGTACCCGAGACGGTTGTGGCTGGGAGTTGGCGTACCCGAGACGGTTGTGGGCGGGAGTTGGCGTACCCGAGACGGTTGTGGGTGGGAGTTGGCGTACCCGAGACGGTTTTGGGCGGGAGTTGGCGTACCCGAGACGGTTTTGGGCGGGAGTTGGCGTACCGGAGACGGTTGTGGGTGGGAGTTGGCGTACCCGAAACGGATGGGGGCGGGGTTAGCGCGAGGTGAGCAGCCCCTTCACATAGGCGGCCTGGCCCACGTGCTGGGTTGCATCGTTGAGGATGCTCACAAGTCGCACGGCCGCGGTGACGGGTGGGTCCCATCGCCGGTCTACGACCTTCCCGAGGTCATCGGCCGAGATCCCGCGAAGAATCTCGACAGCCCGCTCGTAAACGGCGTCCTGATAGTCCCCCAGCAGCTGCGGTTCGATCTTGGGGAACGCGGCGACATCCTCTGGGGAATGGCCAAAGCCAGTGCTCGCTTCGGGATAAGGCGTGCCGAACCGTTCTCGCCAACTGGTCCACAGCTGGCCCGGGGGCATCGAAAAGTCGCGTCCCGAGGGTGCCTCGGCGCCTCTGAGCGTGTGCGCGAGCGCCGCGAAATGGTCGTCGGTGATCCGGGTCAAGTGCCACAGGATCCAACCAGCGGAATTCGCTTCGGGCGAAGGCTGCTCGACGAGCTGCGCCGGCGAGAGGCCGAAAACCACGCGCTCGACGCTCTCCCGCACTCGACCGAAGCCGTCTTCGAGGATACGGATGGCCCAGTTCTGCTCCTCTGTCATGGGGGCAACACTAGCCCCGTCTGCCCGCTCAAGTGGAGGGTCCGCGGACGATACAGTAGGCCCATGGCTATCATCGGCATCGGCGTTGACGTCGTGGACATCGACCGGTTCGAGCGGCAGCTCGAGCGCACCCCCGGCCTGAGGGATCGCCTCTTCGTCCCCGCCGAGCGCGAGCTCCACCCACGCTCGTTAGCTGCTCGCTTCGCCGCGAAGGAGGCCGTCGCGAAAGTGCTCGGCGCCCCAGCAGGCATGAACTGGCAGGACTGCTGGATCGGCCTCAACGCCTCCGGGCCGACCATCCAAATCAAGGGGACGGTGCTCGCCGTCGCTCAGGATCGTGGCGTCCGCACGTGGCACCTCAGCATGTCGCACGACGGCGGAATCGCCACCGCGATGGTCGTCGCCGAGGGCTGAGGCCGTGCTTAGGGCCTTCACCGGCAGCCAAGTCCGCGAAGCCGAACGTCCGCTCCTCGATCGAGGCATGGGGCGCGAACTCATGGCGCGTGCCGCCCACGGCCTTTACTTGGCACTCGTCTCGGAGCTGCGACGCACCAGGGGCGGGCTGTACGGCGCGCGGGTCACCGCCGTCGTCGGCAAGGGCAACAATGGCGGCGACGCGCTCTTCGCGCTCGCGGAACTCGCGGGCCGCGGCGTGCAGACGACGGCGGTCCTCGCCTCCGGTTCGGCCCATGCCGAGGGTCTCGCGGCCTTCCTGGCTGCCGGCGGCCGGGTGGAACGGACGCTCGGGCGAGCCGACGTCATCGTCGACGCGGTGCTCGGCACGGGCGCGAGCGGCGACTTCCGTGCGCCCTTCCCGCGTCCGGACGGCATCGTCGTTGCCTGCGACCTCCCGTCCGGGGTCGACGCGGACTCGGGCACGGCCTCGCCCGAGGTGTGGCGCGCGGACGTGACCGTGACGTTCGGAGCGCTCAAGAGCGGACTTCTGGCCGGCCGCGGCCGGGCACTTGCGGGACGCGTCGAAGTCGTCGACATCGGGATCCGCGAGTATCTTCCGCAGCCTGACGTGCATATCCTCGAGGCCGAGGATGTCAGGCGCGTCCTTCCGGAGCCGCGCGACGATTGGCAGAAGTACACGCGCGGGGTGTTGGGCGTCATCGCTGGTTCGGACGAGTACCCCGGGGCTGCGGTCCTCACAACGTCAGCGGCGCTGGCGACGGGTGTGGGGATGGTGCGTCACATTGCGCCTGAGAGTGTACGCCGCGCTGTGCTCGCCGCCCACCCCGAGGTTGTCGCGTCCGGCTCACCAGAGGGTCGGGTTCAGGCCTGGGCTGTAGGGCCGGGGATAGGTGACGACGCCGATCAGCAGCATGCTTTCGATGTCGCCTTGGACTCGGGCCTGCCCATCGTTGTGGATGCCTCCGCACTCAACCGCATCCCTGGGCCGTCGCTGGACGGCCGGGCAGTCCTCACACCGCATGCGGGTGAGCTGGCCCGCATCCTGACTCGGCTCGGGCTCGACGTGGAACGGCAAGAAGTCGAGGAACGGCCGATCGAGTGGGCAAGGCGCGCTGCCGAAAGGCTAGGTGCAACGGTGCTCCTCAAGGGGCCCGCGACCGTCTGCGCTGCGCCCGATGGGACAGTGTGCGTCCAAGCCGCGGCACATCCGTACCTCGCGACGGCCGGTTCCGGTGACACCCTGACGGGAATCGTCGGGGCGCTCCTTGCGACGACGTCCGGCGTACGGCCTGTTCACGTTGCCGCAGCAGCAGCCATGGTCCATGGCCGGGCGGGGCGGATCGCGGCGGAAGACGGTCCTTTCGGCGCTGGTCAACTCGCGCCAGCTGTACGGCGGGCGATTAGGGCATTTCAGGGGCCCGTTCAGGGCCCTTCCCTCCAGTCGCGGTAGACCCGTCGCTTGCCGGCCGGTAGAACTTAGGCACGGACATGCAGATGCATGTTTGCCAACTCAGGAAGGTCGGGGGACCAATGGAAAAGATGATGGACAGCGAAGCGCTGCCGCAGGTCGAGCGCAGGCAGGTAGTGAAGACGGCGGCTTGGGCTGCGCCGGTGATTGCCGCGGCGGTCGCTGCGCCAATGGCAGCGGCCTCGCAGGGTTTCTGGGATGTCGGGATTACTGGGAGATGCTCCACGGGCTTGCTCGGGATTCTCGGACAATCACGCTTGGACTTCACGATCACAGCGGTGCAGGGCACCGTTCCCGCCGGGACGAGCTTTACGCTCACTTCGAGCTCTCTGCTTGACGTGAGCCTACTGACGGCGAGCCCGAACGGACTCGTGTCGATTTCCCTGCTGAGCGGCTCGTCGGCGCTCCTGACGCTCACCGCACCGCTCGCGCAGGGGAGCGCGGTGACGATCGACCTTCTCGGGCAATTCGTGACCGTCGGCCTCGTCTACACGTACACGCTCCAGCTCAACGGCACGGACCATCCCTCAAGCACGACGACGGCGGCCCCGAATTCCGCGTCCGTCTCGGCTCTCGCTCAGCTCAACCTGGGCGTCAAATCGGTCGTGTGCCTCTGACAGCTGCTTGAGGCCAACCCGGCCGGCTACTCTTGGTAGCCGGCCGGGTTGAGCCGTTGCCAGCGCCAGTGGTCCGAAACCATCTCGATGAGACCGCGGCGCGCTTTCCAGCCGAGCTCCCGCTCTGCCTTGGTCGTCTCGGCGAACGACGCCGGAACGTCCCCGGGGCGGCGTTCGGCGAAGCGATACGGAACGTCCCTCCCGGCAGCTTCCGAGTAGGCATGCAGCACCTCAAGGACGCTGTAGCCGCGTCCCGTGCCGAGATTCCATACGTGTGCTCCCGAATTCGAGACGATCCATTCCAGGGCCGCAACGTGCCCTTCGGCGAGGTCGAGAACGTGGATGAAGTCCCTGATGCCGGTGCCATCGGGCGTTTCGTAGTCGGAGCCGAAGACTTCGACAAAAGGGCGCCTGCCCGTTGCGACCTGCCCGACAAAGGGGACCAGGTTGGCCGGCTTTCCTCGAGGATCTTCGCCGAGCTGGCCGGATGGATGAGCGCCAACGGGATTGAAATACCGCAGAATCCCGATCGACCAACGGTCGTCGGCTGTCACCATGTCCCCGAGCATCTGTTCGATGATCAGCTTGGTGCGGCCGTATGGGTTTGTAGCGGAGAGCGGTTCTTCCTCCGAGATGGGCACCTTGCGGGGTGCGCCATAGACCGTTGCCGAGGAGGAGAACAAAAGGCGCCTCACCCCGCTTGCGTCCATCGCCTCCAGAAGGTTGAGCGTGCCGCCGATGTTGCAGACGAAGTATCGCAGCGGATTCGTGGTCGACTCGCCGACCGATTTCAGCCCGGCGAAATGCACGACGGCGTCGGGGGCCTCCACGTCGAGCACGCTCCTCACGGTGGTGGCGTCCAAGAGGTCTGCAGTGATGCTGGGAATCGGCACGCCAGCCAGTTCGCTGACGCGCTTGAGGGCAGCTGGGGAGGAGTTCTCGAAGTTGTCGAGCACCGTGACCTGGTGCCCGGCCGTGACGAGCGTGAGGACGGTGTGGGAACCGATATACCCGGCGCCCCCGGTTACAAGGATGCGCATGTCAGTAGGCACCGCTTTTCGTGGAAACTGCGCCTACCGTCCGAAACAGGATCATGAGGTCCTGAATCATGGACCAATTTTCTACGTAGTAGAGATCCAATTTGATGGAGTCGTCCCATGAAAGGTCGCTCCGGCCGCTTACCTGCCAAAGTCCAGTGATTCCCGGTTTGATAAGTAGTCGACGATGAGCGGCCTTGTCGTAGCGCTCAACCTCTTGGGGGAGAGGGGGTCTTGGGCCGATAAGGCTCATGCTGCCGGCCAGCACGTTGAAAAGCTGTGGCAGTTCGTCGAGAGAATGGCGGCGGATAAATCGACCGAATCGGGTTACGCGGGGGTCGTCTCGGAGTTTGAAGAGAGGCCCACTTCCCTCGTTCCGTCCGCGGAGGTCGCTTAGTTTCTTTTCTGCGTCCTCGACCATCGAGCGGAATTTGAGCATTCGGAATGGTTCGCCCGCCCGGCCGATCCTGGTCTGCCGGAAGATCACCGGCCCTGGGCTGTCGAGCTTCACCCAGAGCGCGATCACGAGCATGGGAACGGCAAGCACGAGGAGGAGGACCAGCGTGACGGCGAGGTCGAACCCTCGCTTGGCCAGCCCCTTCGGGCCATCGAGCCTGGGGGTTGTCACGTGGATGAGTGGGAGGCCCGCGACCGGCTGCGTGTGGATGCGGGGACCGGCGATGTCCGTGAGCGCCGGTGCCATGATCATGCCCACCTCGCGGGTCGTGAGAGCCCAGCCAAGCTGCCGAAGCGCAGACGGATCGAGGCTCGCTCCGCCCGAGATGACGACGGCGTCAGCCGCAGAAGCCTCCACCGCGGCGAGGACGCCGTCGATCTCTGGGCTCCGGCGCGGGACTGGCATCCTCAGGCCGCCGGCCAGGTCGCCCTGGCCGTCCGCCTCGGGCTTGGGATCCGTTACGTAGGCGGCGACGGGTTGATAGCCCGCTTCTGGGTGCCGGCTGAGCTGCAGGTTCAGGTGCTGCACGCTCTGCGATGCGCCGACGAGCAGCACGCGGGAGACGGCGTGGCCCAGCTGCCGCTCACGGATAAGCCTGCCGCGCAGCGCCCGGCGTCCTGCAAGCAGGCAGACAAGACCGAGGGGGAGGGCAACTGCCACGTAGCCGCGGGCGGTCTCGAGCTGGAAGACATACGAGAGGACTGCGATCCCGCCAAACAGCCAGAGCGATGCCGACGTGACCCGCTTGTACTCTTCAGGGCCGTAGCCGAGGACACGGATGTCCCGTGAGCCGGAGAGCCCGAGTACGCACCACCACGAAATACCGAGCACGACGCTCACGAGGGCATACGGAATAGGGCCTTGGCCCAGGTCCGCCGACGACCCTCCGGGGCCGAAGCGGAGCAGCTGGGCGCCGGCTATAGCCATCGCAACCGCCATGAAGTCCGCGAGCACGATCATTGCTGCATGGTCGACTGGCAACCTCGCAGACGTCTCTTGCGAGATGGGACCTTCTGGCGTCGCTGTCACAATTGTGCCGGAATTTGAGCAGCGGTTGTCGGGTAGCTTCGACGACTGCGTCACATTTGCGGTAGCCGGCGGGTGCCATTTGTTCCGCCCACTCTTTCCATCAGTCACATTCGTGACAATGTTCTGATCACTATTGTCCTGCCCGCCAGATAGGAGGCCAGGCTTTGCAGCACTTTCGCTCATCCCTGCCCCCATGAATGCAGCCGATACCTGTCTTTGAGCCGCTCATTGCGGCGCCGCCGAGAGCATATCCGAGCCTCGCAGCCAGTGATCAAGCTGGCGGACGAAAGATCGCTCAAAGCGGGAACTCGGTGGGCGATCCGAGCTTCGAGGATTCGATCCGCGTGAGGGCAATTAGGGGCGGTTTGGGGCCGCGGCTACGCTGAGCCGAGCACATTGATCTATGGGGGAAATATGCGTTCATCCTTGGTCCCGGCAGCTCTGCCGGGGGCCGATAGAGCCCGGACGGTCTGTCCGGCGACGGTGGAGCGACCGTGATCGAAAAGCTGAGGACAGTCCGTGGGCTCGTCGGAGGTCCGGTTGCCGGGCGGACTCTTCTTTCGGTGGTCGGTTCGTGCCTTGTGGCAGTGCTCGACATGCTCGGCGTGGCCGCAGTGCTCCCACTGATGCAGCTGGTCACAGGGGGCTCGGCAGAGAACGGGCCAGCAGCCTGGGCCGCTCGGATCGTCGGATCGTCGGAGCCCGGCATCCTCATTCCCGCCATCGCAGGCCTCATAGCGTGTGCCTTCGTCCTCAAAAGCCTCGTCACCATAGGCTTCCGCTGGTGGCAGCTCGGCTTCACGACGGGCCTCGAGGCCGAGGCTTCCGTCGAACTCACACGCCGATACGTGCTGTCGCCTTACGGGACGCACCGTCTGCGCAATGTGGGAGAGATCCGTCGCTGCGTCGAATCGTTCGTGCCGCAAACCTTCTCCCAAGTGGTCCAAGGCCTCCTCAACTGGATTACCGACGCGCTCACTCTGCTAGCCGTCGTCGTCGTTCTCCTCTCTGTATCGCCATCCGCAACGGTGCTCGCGGCCGTGGTCTTCGCGGGCTCAGGCTGGACGGTTCAGCGCGTTCTCCGTCCTCGCTTCGGAAGAGTCGGCGAGACCATGGCGCGGGTGGATCTCGAATCCTGGTCTGCGCTCATGCCAACCCTCCACGGCTTCCGCGAGGTGCGGCTCGCCGGAGCAGAAGAGCTCTTCGTCGGGCGGCTCCGCCAGGCGAAGCACGAACGAGCTCATGCCCAGCGCGAGCTGTCGCTCATTTCGGAACTTCCGAAATACGTTCTCGAGGTGGCGTTCGTGGCGGGCATCGGGGCCGTCGCTGCTCTCCTGTTCGCGACCCAGAGCCCGGGTGAAGCAGCTTCCGTCATCGGGGTCTTCTCGGTCGCCGCAACCCGGATCCTGCCCACCGTCAATCGGCTGGTTGCAACCACAGGCCTGATCCGCTCCGGACAGAAGGCGCTCGCCGTCTTGGCCGCCGAAACCAAGGAGCTCGATCGTGCCGAGCGCCACCCATTGGCGCCGCCGAGCAGGGTGTACGACGGCGACATTCGCCTCGACCGCGTGACGTTCGCCTTTCCTGATGCGGATGAGCCAGTGCTTCGCAGTGTGTCGACCACCATCGAACGCGGGCGCACGACCGCTTTCGTCGGCGCGAGCGGCGCAGGCAAGAGCACACTGCTCGATCTCGTCCTCGGACTGCTGGAGCCCACGAGCGGTTCGATCACTTGTGGCGGCGTCAATACCAAGGACGATCTCAACAGTTGGTATGCCGGACTGGGGGTCGTCCCGCAGGAGGTCTTCCTCCTCGATGACACGCTCGAGGCGAATATCACTCTCGGCGAGGGTGCCACTGACCTCGACCGTCTCCGCGAAGCTGTGCGCCTTGCTCAGCTCGACGCCGTGATTGCGGACCTTCCGGACGGACTCGCAGCTCGGTTGGGCGAACGCGGGGTGAGGCTCTCGGGCGGTCAGCGTCAGCGGGTGGGGATTGCGCGCGCACTGTATCGGAAGCCCAAGGTCCTGGTCCTCGACGAGGCCACCTCCTCGTTGGACGGCGCGACGGAGTACCGCATCACCGAAACGGTGGAGCGGTTGAGCGGCCTCATGACGGTCATCGTGGTCGCCCATCGCCTCTCGACCGTTCGCCATGCCGACAAGATCCTCTTTCTTTCCGCTGGCTCCGTCGCTGCAGAGGGGACGTTCGAGGAAGTGCGAGAGCTCAGTCCCGAATTTTCGCAGCTCGTTTCCTTGGGCCGGGTGTGAGCGTGGCACGGACGGGTCAGGAAGGGTTTCGTGCTGAGGCGGCCGAACCGGGGGCAGACCTCCAGGTCTCTGTGGTGATCCCCCATTACGGCGATCCGGCACCGACGCTGCGGCTCATCGCGGCCCTTCGCGCTCAAGAACCCCAGGCTCCGAAGCGCATCGTCGTGAGCGACGATGCGTCGCCGGTTCCCTTCCCCCCGACTGCGGGCGTCGAGGTTGTTTACCGCGTCACCAACGGAGGCTTCGGCAGCGCAGTCAATTCGGGAATGGAACTTGTCGAGACGCCGCTCGCGCTTGTGCTCAACACCGACCTCGTCGTGGGGAAGAACTTCGTCCGTGATCTCGTCGAGGCCGCTACGCCTTGGCAACCAGCTCTCGTCAGCCCGCAGCTGCACGATTCCGGTGGAGCGCCCCAATGGGTTGGACGCCATTTCCCAACGGTGGCCCATCAGGCCGTCGAATGGCTGGCTCCTCTCGCTCGCTTCCGGCATTTCGATGTCCTGCACGAGGCGGTGGGTCACGATGCTGCCTGCACCGACGGCGCCGTCGTTCCCGTCGACTGGGTTGTCGGCGCGGCGATGCTCCTGCCGGTCGCGGAGTTCCGTGCGGTGGGCGGATTCGACGAGCGCTTCTTCATGAACGTCGAGGAAGTCGATCTGCAGCGTCGTCTTCGTGCGCGAGGCGTGCCGTCGATCTTTGTAGGCACCGTGAGCGCCGTTCACGAGGGCGGCGCCTCTTCCGATCCGGGCCTGCGGCGCGAGTGGTTGGTCTCCGCGCGCTTGATCTACGCCCGCAAATGGGGCGGGGAGCGCAAGCTTAGGGCCGCCCTCACAGCCGCCTCGATCGTCAATGCTGGCGCCAACGCACTTCGCCAGATTCTAGGGCGGGACGTAAGCGCGCTCGCCGTGTTCCGGCGAGAACTTGGGTATGTCAGGCGGCAAGCACGGTGAGAACACTGCGGCTGTTGCTCGTCACGCCCACTTTCCACGGTTACCACCGCTCCATCGCACGTGCGTTCGGGAGCCGGGGATACGAGGTCATGACCCACTGCTACGACGCGTTCGAGAGCTTCCCAGACAAGCTGCGCAACAAAGCACGCTTCGAGCTTCCTGCTCGACTGGGATTCGACGGTCATGCTCACGCTGAGACATGGGCCACCCGGCGGGCACTCGCAGTGCTTCGTGAGGCGCAACCTGATCGGGTCGTGGTGATCAAAGGTGACACGCTCGGAGGCGAGTTCTGGCACCACCTCGACGAACACCGCACACCTCGCATCCTCTGGCTGTACGACGACCTACGCCGGCACCGGTTCACTGACGAGTTCCTCCGCAAGGTGGGGCCCGTCGTCAGCTATGCCCGAGCCGAGGCGCAGCAGCTCTGCGCGCGCGGTATCCAGTCGACCTTTGTGCCGAATGCCTTCGACCCGGACCTGACGTCTCCGTCAGCCAGACGCTCAGGAGAAATCGTCTTCGTGGGCGCCCGGTACGCGAACCGGGTGGACCTGTTGACCCAGCTGGGGAAGGCGGGCCTCCCGGTTCGGGCGTACGGGCGCCAATGGTCTCATCACCTCTTCGACAGGTTGAGGACGTGGGAACTGGCACGACCGTCCGTCCCGGCCGAGCGCGACATTCCGCTCCAACGCGCATACGCCGTCCAAGCGGAGGCGGCGGCCGCGGTGAACATTCATGGACCCCAAGCCGGCCTGGCGATGCGGACGTTCGAGGTCCCGGGGATGGGCGGGCTCCAGCTGGCCGACCGTCAGGACGTCGGCGAGTTCTACGACGTCGGCAAGGAAGTCCTTGTCTTCGAATCGGCGTCGGAACTCGTGGAACTGGCCGTCCGCGCACAGCGCGATCATGTTTGGTCCGAGCGCATCCGCGAGGCTGGGCGGCGGCGGAGTCTCGCCCACCACACTTTCGCCCACCGCATTGCCGAGGTGGACGCACTGTGGGTGTGACCGAACACGGACTCCTGTTTCCACGCGACATTGAGGAGTGGCGGCGGTGGCAGGGACGCCAGAACCGTTTGCGGAGCATCCGTACATCGCTTCTCCCTCGACGGGAGAGCGATCTTTGGCTCGCGCTACGGGGAACCGCGCCGGTGGCCCTCATCGGCCTTGACGCCGAGACCCCAACTCAACTGGCCTCGCTCCTACGTCCCCTCGAGCTGCTCCCCGGTATTGACGCGGCCGTACTCATGCGCTCGCGGCGCCCTGGCCTGCTGCCGGGGCAGGGCTGGCGATGGCTCGAGGTACCTCTGGGCGGGGCAGCAGCGGTGTGCGGGCCGGACGACGCCGGCGCGGCTCCGAGTGGTTCCGATCGAACCGCTCTGCCCGAGGTCTTGGGCGCTCTTCGCGCGGTGGTGACGATCGGTCACTTCCTGCCCGTGGGCGCGCTCGTCAATCGGTGGGCACGGGCCGCAGGTGCGGCGCGACTTGTCGTCCAGCACGGTCTCCTGACCCCGCATGCGCCCCCGCTCCCACCGGAATCGCATTTCCTGGCGTTCAGCGACGAGGACGGCGAGTTTGCGGCGGCGCAGCGAGACGACGTCGTCTGTTCGAGCATCGGATCGCAGCTGTTGTGGGCTGCAAGGAACGAGCAGTCAGTGCCATCGCGAGGGGGACGCCCCCTGTACTTGGGGCAGCTCCACGGCGCCGAGCTCCCGCGCGGGACCAAAGGGCGCGTGACGGCAGACTTCTGCCGGGCGACCGGGGCGATATACCGGCCCCATCCTGCAGAGACCGATATCGCATCCCGTCTCCAGCACGCGCTCTGGGAGCGTCTCGGCATTGAATTCGACCGTTCGGGACGGCCCCTGCGAGAGCTGGAACGGCCTGTCGTGTCTGCCTTTTCCACAGGCGTGCTCGAGGCCGCTGCACGGGGCGTTCCGGCTTGGGTCGTGTTTCCCGAAGCACCTCGCTGGCTCCTCGAGTTCTGGGACCGCTATTCAATGCGGCGTTGGGGCGGGCCGCCCACGCCGCCTCCGGTGAGGCCGGCGCGCGAACCCGCGGCCGCCGTCGCCGATCATGTCCTGCGGCTCCTCGGGCACTGCGGCCCGCAGGTATCCGACGAGCCATCCGCACCGCAGCATCCAAGGGGAAGAAATTGAGCATACTCTGCGTGATACCGGCGCGCGGCGGGTCGAAGGGCGTCCATCGCAAGAACGTCCGCGCCGTCGCCGGGAAGCCACTCCTCGTCTGGACCATTGAACAGGCCCTCAACGCTCGCCCCAGCCTTGATGTCCTCGTGTCGACGGACGACGACGAGATTGCCGAAGTCGCTCGCGGCGCCGGAGCAGACGTGCCCTTTATACGGCCTGCGGCTTTGGCGCTCGACGAGACGCCCACCGAGCCCGTCGTCCGCCACGCCATCGCCTCACGCGTTCGGCAAGGGCGGCGTCCGGACGCGGTCGTGCTGCTTCAAGCGACCTCGCCCGTGCGATTCCCTGGAACCTTGGACCGCGCTCTCGAGCAGTTCGAGGCAAGCGGAGTCGACTCCTTGGTGGGCGTCGTTCCGCAGCCACCGTTTCTGTGGCTCTGGGGGGACGTGCCGTCCGCTGCGTATGATCCCGCGCGGCGCCCCCGGAGGCAGGATCTCGATGAAGCCGCTTATGCATACCGCGAAACCGGTTCTCTCTACATCACTCGTACAGAGATCTACGAGCAGGGCGGCCACCGCCTCGGCGGCAAAGTCGGGCTCTTCGTGATGGACGAGCGAGAAGGCATCGACGTCGATACCGAACTGGACCTGCTCATTGCCGAACAGCAGCTCAGATGGTTCCAAGACGCGCTCGAGGCGAAGGAAGCAGAGCTGTGATCATCGAGCGCAACATTGCGCCCTTCATCGTCTTCGCCGAGGCTCCGATCCTCACGGCGCTCGCGAAGATCACCGAGAACCAGGAGCGGATCGCGTTCTGCGTTGACGAGCACGGTGTTCTCCGGGGCTCCCTCTCAGACGGTGACTTCCGGCGCTGGATTGTCCAGAACCCGAACGCCGAGCTGGATGTTCCTGCCGTCCACGTAGCCAACCCTGGGGTCCGGAGTGCAAGAGCTGGAACGCCGCTTCCGGACCTCGGCACTCTCATGGGCAGGGAGATCCGTCACCTCCCCCTCGTCGATGAGCGGGGTCGTCTCGTAGCAGTAGCAGTGGACCGCGCCGACGTCTTCACGATCGGGAGCCGCGAGATCGGGGCAGGGCAGCCCGCTTTCGTGATCGCCGAGATCGGGAACAACCACAATGGCTCCCTCGATCTCGCGCGCCGCCTCGTGGATCTGGCGGCCGACGCAGGGGCTGACGCCGTCAAGTTCCAGCTCCGGGACCTTGATGCGCTCTACCGCCAGGCCGGGGGCTCGAGCGAAGGGGAGGATCTGGGCGCCCAGTACACCCTCGACCTCCTCTCACGCTTCTCGCTCCCGGCAGGGAAGCTCTTCGAGGTCTTCGATCATTGCCGTGACCGCGGCATCGACGTCATGTGCACACCGTGGGATGGCCCGAGCGTGGGAGCTCTCGCTGACTACGGCATTCCCGCTCTCAAAATTGCCTCGGCCGATCTGACCAACCACGGGCTTCTGCGCGAAGCCGCATCGACGGGCCTGCCGCTCGTACTGAGTACGGGGATGTCGCGGGAAGACGAGATCCGGGAGTCCTCTGCGCTGGTCCGAGGGCTCGGTGCGAGCTTTGCGTTGCTCCACTGCCAGTCCTCATACCCTGCTCCGTTCAAGGACGTGAACCTTGCGTACATGGATCGGCTCGCTGAGATCGGCCAATGCATCGTGGGCTACTCGGGGCATGAGCGCGGCTACCACGTGCCGCTCGCTGCGGTGGCGCGCGGGGCCAAGATCATTGAGAAGCACTTCACCGTGGACGTCTCAATGGAGGGCAACGACCACAAGGTTTCGCTTCTCCCGCATGAATTCGCGGAGATGGTCCGCTGGATCCGCGAGGCTGAGGAATCGATTGGGGAGAGTGCCCCGCGAGAGGTCTCGACGGGCGAGCTCATGAACCGGGCGAACCTTGCGAAATCTCTCGTTGCCGCCAGGCCACTGCCCATGGGCCACGTGGTGCGAGAGGCAGACGTGGACATCAAGAGTCCCGGGCGTGGACTCCAGCCCAATGCACTCCCGCGCCTGCTCGGCAGGACTCTTCGGCGAGCCGTCGCGGAAGGAGACTTCTTCTACAGCGGCGATCTCGGCGACGTCGTGCCCGCGGCGCGCGACTTCCGATTCCGGCGGCCGTGGGGGCTGCCGGTCCGGTATCACGACCATGCAGCCCTCGTCGCCGACTGCACTCCTGACTTCCTCGAGTTCCACTTCTCCTACAAGGACCTAGAAGTCGACGTGGAGTCTGTCTTCGCCAAGCCGCTCGATATGCGTTTCACGACCCATCTGCCTGATCTCTTCGCCGGGGACTTCCTCGTGGACCTCGCGTCCTCCGACGGCGAGGTGTGGGAGCGCTCGATCGCAGAGGTCCAGCGGACGATCGGCATCACGCGGTCCGTCGCCCGCTGGTTCCGAGAGGACGAACCGATCGTGGTGGTGACAATGGGCGGGTTCACTCGCGACCGGCACGTTCCGGCCGAGCACCGGGCCCAGATGTACGAGCGGATCGCAAGCGCCCTGGGGCGGCTCGACACCTCGGGCGTGCGCCTCGCGGCCCAGACCTTGCCGCCCTACCCGTGGCTTATGGGCGGCCAGCAGTACCACAACCTGTTCCTCGACCCGCAGGACACAGCGGAGTTCGCCGCGTCGACCGGCATTGGCCTGTGTCTCGACGTCTCCCACTCGAAGCTCGCCGCCAACCACCTCGGGATCCCGTTCTCCGAAGCGGTCGAGCTCTTGGCCCCTCACACGATCCACCTTCACCTCGTGGACGCGAAGGGCGTTGACGGCGAGGGCGTGCAGATCGGAGAGGGAGAGGTCGACTGGGCTTCGCTCGCCGCACAGCTTGATCGGCTCGCACCTGAGGTCGGGTTCATCCCTGAGATCTGGCAGGGGCACACGAACAGCGGGGAGGGCTTCTGGACCGCGCTCGACAGGCTCGAGCGATGGTTCTGAACGCTCGACGCCGGCGCTCGCCGATGAGCCTCCACCCCACCGCATTGTGGGTGGTACCGGTTGCGGACCTCGGTGGGGTCGCTCGGCACGTTCTCGACGTCGCGGAAGTGGGCCTGCCCGGCTGGCGGCTGGTGGTCATGTGCCCGGAGGGTCGCCTCGCAGAACGATTGAGAACTGCAGGTGCTGCCGTCTACGCCACGAAGTTCGGTCCGGACGCCGGACTGCCGACTTCGGTGAACGCACTCCGCAGGGCGATCCGGGCGCTGAGACCCGAGGTTGTGCACACGCATCTTGCTTACGCAGACGTCGTCGCGGTGCTCGCAACGAGGGGGATGGCCGTCCAACTCGTGACCACCGAGCACGGGATCGCAGCTGATGACGCCGTCTACCACGGATCCGCTTGGCGCTCGCGAGCCATGGCACAGGTCCACCGGGCGCGACTCGCCGCGACCAATACCGCGATAGCCGTCTCCCATGCGACCAAAGGTGCGATGGTCGAGAAATGGTCGCCTCGGTCTGAGATCGCGGTAGTCCCCAACGGCGTTGACCGGCCCGACACCGGCTCGGGCAATGGTGTGAGCGCTGAGGCGGTGACGCCCCGCGGCTCGGGTGACGCCGCGCCGTCGGTCCGCTCGGGGGACAGGGTGGGGCACGGCCTGCGCGTTCTCTCGCTGGCCAGGCTCTCACGCGAGAAGCGCCTCAAAGACCTCCTGCACGCTTTCGCCGAGCTGCGGAACCTCGATCCGCGCGCAACGCTCACAATCGCCGGCGACGGACCCGAGCGTGCGGCGATCGTTGCAGCCGTCCGCGATATGGGTCTCGGGGAAGCCGTTGACCTTCCTGGCTTCCTGGATCCGGCTGCAGCAATGGCGAACGCAGACGTTCTGGTCCAGCTCTCAGTATGGGAGAACTGTTCCTACGCTCTGCTCGACGCCGTGAGGGCGGGCCTAGGAGTCGTTGCCACGCCCGTAGGCGGAAACCCCGAGATCCTCCCTGAGCGGTGCCTCGCAGCAGCCGATGATCCGCGCGGCGTAGCCGACGCCATCGTCCGCCAGGCCGATGGCGATGAACGCCCTGCCCTGGCGGAGGGCTGGCCGACGAGGCGGGAGATGTCCGCGCTGATCGTTGCAGAGTACGAGCGGGGTAACGCGTGACGTCCGGGGCTCTGTCGTCTCCTCGATTGGCATCTGGCGGAGGGAGCAGCCTCGGCACAAGCCGGAGCCTCGGTATGCGGCCGGCTGGGATGGCCGAACTTCTGGCCTTCCTCTGCGCTGTCGGCTTCGTGGTCGGGGGAGTCGACGTGCCCGGGCTGGGGATCCCGGTCGACTCGATCGCAGCAGGACTCGCAGTCCTGGTAGGCCTCGGGTCGCGGCCGAACGCCATGCCTCTTCCGCGCTGGATGCCAGTCCTTGCCCTTTCAGGAGCGGTGTGGATCGCCCTGGTTTCGATCGCGCTCGGCAATCCGGACATTCGGCGCTTGAGCCATCTGGCGATCGACGCCATCGCGATCGTCGTCATCGCCGCGGGTCGGCTCGATCGGGTGGCCCTCGCACGCGGGCTCGCATTCGGAATGGTCATAGGGGTTGTCTGGGGCGCCGCTACGTTCAAGGAAAGTGCTTACGAGAACCGACTCACGGGCATCTTCGGCGACCCGAACACCGCCGGGCTCATCATCATCGTGTGCGCCGGTCTGGCGCTCCCAACCCTTCACAAGGGAGGGAGCAGGCTGATCGTTGCGGCCTCTGCGATTGCCGGCGTACTGCTCACCGACTCGCGGACGACGCTCCTCGCGGCATGCACGATGGCGGCGTGGCTCCTGCTGAGACGGCTCCGCGTGAACCCGTGGCTTGCGCTCGGCCTTCTCGCTGTCGCCGTTCTCTGGGTCAGCACCGCGACCCATGAGGGCCTAGGGGCGGACGCCTTCTCGGGCCGAGCAGGGAGTGATGCCCTGCGTGCTCGGATCGATGAGGCCGCGCTCGCGGATGTCCAGACGAGCCCCTGGTTCGGCCACGGTGCCGGGACAGCGCGCGCTCTCGTCGACGGTCTCACGTTCTTCTACCACAGCTCGTATCTCTCGGTGAGGACGGAAGGCGGCTGGATCGCGTTCGCACTCGTCGTCGGCCTCCTTTTCGCCGCATTCGCAGCCCTCGTCAAGCTCGGTTCGCGACGCGTCCCCCTGTACGAAGCGACCCTCATCGGCATCGCAGTGTGTGCGATCAATCTCGGTGAGGTGCTCATGACCGTGTCGTCGGCGGCTGCGGTAGGGATTTCGATGCAATATGCGGCTATCACCCAATTTCCGCGGGCGGGTTCGGCTGCCGGCCCCTCGGAAGAGATCCAGCGGTTCAGGAGGAATGGGACATGACACACATCGTTCTCGCGGCCAACAACGGTGAGATCGGCGGAGGGGAGGTCATGCTCCTCGCAATCGCCGAGGTCCTCAGGGAGATGGGGGTCGACGTGCTGGTCGTGGGCCCGGAGAACCCACAGGGTGTGATCGTCGCGGCGCAGGAGCGCGGCTTCCCGGTCGAGGCGCTCCCGTGCCGTGGGCGGCCCGAGTACATGCTCGCGCTGCGGCGCTGGAGGAAGGCCCACCCGGAAGGGGTCCTGTGGTGCAACGGGCTGGTCCCAGCCACAGCGACGGCGGGCATGGCGCATCGCATTGTCCACCTCCACCAGCTCCCCGCAGGGCCTCAGCAGCTCGTCGTGCCCATGGCTCGCGCCCGTGCGATGGCCACTCTCGTGCCGTCTCAGTTCATGGCGTCGAAGGTGCGAGGTGCCAGAGTGCTCGCAAACTGGTCGCCCGCACTCGAACGGGTCCTGGTTCCGCGGGGAAAGGGCCCCGTCCGCCTCGGCTTCCTTGGGCGGCCCTCCGAGGCGAAGGGCATCCCATTGCTCGCCGATGCCATGGGGCGCCTTCGCCACCGCGCGCCGCTCCGCTACTTCCTGCGCATCGCAGGGGAGCCGCGCTTCGTGGACGCGCGGGAGCGCGTCGTCGTCGAAGGCCGGATCCGTTCCCTGGGGCGCTCCGTCCAGGAACTCGGATGGATGGTCACGGACGAGTTCCTCGGCACGATCGACATTCTGGTCGTACCGTCCGTCTGGGACGAACCGTTCGGCCTCGTCGTCACGGAGGCGATGTCCGCCCGAGTCCCGGTCGTCGTGACTGACGCGGGCGCGCTCCCCGAGGTGGTCGGCCATGACCATCCCTGGATCGCGCACGCGGGGGATCCGCAATCCCTCGCCGACGTCATTGCCGAGGCTGCCACCGCGCTGCCGGCGGATGACGTCGTCGAACGCGCCCACAAGCGCTGGGCCGAGCTCTTTTCACCGGAGGTGGGCCGAGAGGCTCTCGGGAGTCTTCTCGCTGCCCTCGACCTCGTTCCCGGGGAGAGGCGGATCGAGCAAGCGGAGAGCGCCCCATGAGCAGGCTCGCCGCATCTGTCGTCATTCCGACGCGCGGAGGCGCCGCACGTCTGCCTGTCCTCCTCGCTACTCTCGCCGCCCAGGAGACCGACGACTTCGAGGTTGTGCCCGTCGTTGACGGCGACATCGATGGGTCCGAGGAGGTCCTACGTAGCTGGGCAGACCGACTCAACCTGAAGCCTGTCATTTTCCCCGAGAACCGCGGCCGCGCCGCTGCACTCAATGCCGGAGCAGCCGCGGCTGCGGGCCGAATCATCATCCGCTGCGATGACGACCTTGAACCGCGCTCGGACTTCATCGCAGGGCACGTCGCGAGGCACTCGACTCAGAGATGTGGCGTCGTAGGTCTTACCACCAACGCCTTGCCGGACACCGCCTACGCGAGGGCATACGGACGCAAGGCGAACGCGCGGGCGATCGCAGGCGCCCTCGCCCTCCCGGCCAAGCGCACGTGGCGGCTCTGGTCAGCCAATGTCTCTGTGCCCGCCGCCGTCCACTCACGGCTAGGCGGCTACGACGGACGCTATCGCCGCTACGGGTGGGAGGACGTCGACTTCGGCTATCGCCTGCACCGAGCGGGATTCCCCATTGTCGTCGCCCCCGAGCTCATTGCCGTCCACCACGGTGCCTCGACGACGACGGCGGTTCGCGCGGTGCGCGCGCTGCACTCAGGTGCCGCGCGCGAGACTTTCCTCGCCCTACACGGACAGGCGGCTCTTCGAGAATTCGACGGCGCTCGCTCTGCGAGGAAGCCCGGCTTGTGGGACAGATCCGGTTTGTGGGACAGAGTCGTCACCACCTCGAGCACGTTCACGACCGAGCGGACGCTGCGTGCGTACGGGGCGGCTGCAGACTCCGCGGCTTCGTGGCTGCCTGCCGCGCTCGCGGAGAAGCTCATCGCGCTCGCGGTTGAGTCGGCCGGGATCGCCGGGGTGAGGTATCCGCGCCGCGCACGCGGAATGTTCTAGCACGACTGGGTTACAACAACTGCTCCGCCTAACCGCGGAATCCACGGGGGAGACATCTTGCGGCAAACCAAGCCTGTCGTGGCGATCGCCCACGACTACCTCACTCAGCGCGGCGGGGCCGAGCGCGTTGTGCTTGCAATGCATCGAGCGTTTCCCGAGGCCACCATCTACACGACCCTCTACGACCCCGAACGCACGTATCCCGAGTTCCGGAGGGCGCGGATCGTCACCTCGGCCCTCAACCGCTTTCCCCCTCTCCGCAGGCATCATCGAGCAGCCCTTCCCGTCTTGGCGACGGCAGCGAGCGCGCTCTCGGTCCCGGCCGACGTCGTCATTGCGTCGACGAGCGGTTGGGCGCATGGCTTCCGTACCGAAGGGGACGTGCTCGCCTACTGCCATTCGCCCGCGCGCTGGCTGTATCTCGCCGAGCAGTACCTCGGCAGCGCAGGGCTTCGGAGCGTGCAGGGGGCGGGCCTGGCGGCGCTCAAGCCTCATCTCGTGCGGTGGGATCGACGCGCCGCGTGGAGTGCCGAGCGGTACTTGGCCAACTCGACTGTCGTCCGTGAGCGTATCGCCAGAGTTTATGGCGTGGAGGCTGACATTCTTCACCCTCCCCATAGCGTCGATGTGACCGGAAGGCGTGATCCGGTCCCCGAACTCGAGGATTTCGTGGGCGACGGCGGCCACTTCCTAATCGTGTCGAGGCTTCTTCCGTACAAGAACGTGGACCAGGCCATCGAAGCCTTCCGCGGTCTCGGCGAGCGGCTGCTTGTGGTGGGCACCGGCCCGCTCGCTCGGGCCCTCGAAGCCGCACGGCCCTCGAACGTCCGCCTAGCCGGGCTTGTAACGGATGCCCAGATGCGGTGGGCGTACGCTTCCGCGAAGGCACTCATCGCACCCTCCCACGAGGACTTCGGGATCACGCCGCTCGAGGCCGGTGCGTGGGGAAAGCCGACGATCGCGCTCCGTGCGGGAGGCTATCTCGACACGATCGCGGACGGCGTGACCGGGCGCTTCATCGAAGATCCGACCGCGGAGGCGATCCGAAGCGCGGTCCTCGCCTTCGAGGAGAGCGACTGGGACCACTCGGCTATTCGCGCGCATGTAGACCGGTTCTCGGAGGACCGGTTCCGCGAACGCCTGCGGACCGAAGTCGATGCTCTGACGAGTGGCCACACCCCTGGTTCGCCTAGCTTCGTGGCCGACGAGTGAGCACCGACCGCATAACGTCGGCGACTCTGGATCCCAGTTCTTTCGAATAGTCGGACGCCTTCGGCTCCCTCAGCAGCTTCATGCGCAGGTGGTCCCCGTTGATCAACAGAAGCGAACGGATGAGCTCGAGACGCTCGGCGGAACCCCGTGAGGCTCGCCAGCGGGCACGGAAGAGTTCGACGCGTGAGCCTCCCCGCGAGACCACCTCCCAGACGGCGCGCTCCGGGTGGCCCTGCCAGTCGTCGAGGCGGCCTGTCGCCGCAGCCCAGCTCACGCCCGCCCCGAAGGCAAGGGCGGCACGCTCGAGCTCAGCCCATCGTGCCGGACCGAGCGACTCCCGAACGGATTCCACGTCGGCGGCGCCTCGGTGTGGGTCGCGGGCGGCGTGGAGGACGATCAACAGGGCCTGGTCCTCAAGGGCGGGAACGCGGCAGGGCCATGCCGCAATGGTCGACTCGCCGCGGCGCATCCATAGGTGCTCGAAGAATTCCTCCGGGTCGAGCCCGATCCCAGGGAAGCTCCGATGGATGTCGACGTGCCCCCAGTGCTCGCTCCAGAGCGTCATGGCGTGATGGAACACCGAGCCGCTCCGGAACGTCGTCGTGACCTTCCACCCGTGGGCCAGAAGGATTTCGGCAAGCCGCCCGGCGTGTGCCGGGCGCACGAGGACGTCGACGTCAGTGCTCGCCCGCCCAGCCGGATAGAGGCCGCGGTCAGCCGCGTATCCCTTGATGTGCAGGAGGTCGATCCCCGCTTCGGCCGAGAGCCACTCGACGAGAGCATGGGCGAGCTGGATCCTGTCGCCCAGTGGCAGTTCGGCCAATGGCGTTCTGCGGTCCGGATGCGCTTCTGTCTCAAGTCCCCCCACGGTTCAATCATTCTGACCGGCGGGGTCGAAGGCAAACAGGCTAGGGGCGTCCGTTGACGGCCGAGATGGAGAGGGAGACCCAACGGGTGAAGTCCATGACCGTCTGAGTGGTGGCCGGGGCGTCGGTGGTGACTCCCCGGAAGAACCTCCAGAGGTTCTTGTGCACCCCGGAGCCGACGACGTGGCCGCGTCCGAAGGTTCCGTCCAAGCCTCGTGCGTCGCGGTCCCAGTCGATCATCGTGTACTCGACGGCGTTGGTGCCGTCGACGGGGCGGCTGAGGATGACGACGCGTTGATCAGGCGAGATGGCGCGGACATTGAAGGGCTTTGGGCCGGTGTCGCGGAACGTGACCTTGTCCCCGAGAGCGAGGCTCCTGAAGCTCATAGCGCCCCCTAACGACCGCATCCCGCTTGCTCTGAGTTGGGATCTCGGGCACCAGTGTAAGCGGTTGCGCAAACAGATGTCATAGGCGTTTCGTAAGCGTCACGACCCTGTCACACAGCGACCTCCCGGGACCCTGCGAAAGTGTCAGGAGCGTGGGATAGTGTCGCTCCATGGAACAGGAGCCCTATGGGGCGCATCTGACCGATGGGGGAACGCGCTTCGCGCTGGCGGCCGCGCCGGAGGCCGAGCGCGTGGAGGTCTGTCTGGTCGACGGCGGCGAGCAGACGTGCGTGGACCTCGCGCGGCAGGGCGAGGCCGACGGCGCCGTGCGCTGGGAGGGCGAGGTCCCCTGGGTCGGCGAGGGCCAGCTCTACGGCTATCGGGTCCACGGCCCGTGGGAGCCCGAGCATGGACTCCGGTTCAATCCGGCGAAGCTGCTCCTCGACCCCTACACGCTCTCGGCCTCGGGAATATTCAGAGGAGAGCAGGAACTCCTCGGCTACGAGGTCGGCCAGCCCGCGAGCATCGACACGAGAGACTCGCTCGGACGGGCGATGCTCTCCGTCGTCTGCGACCACGGAGAGTACGACTGGGAAGGCGACCGCCCACCGCGCCGCCCGTACCACGAGACGATCGTCTACGAAGCCCACGTGAAGGGCCTCACCCAGCTCCATCCCGAGGTTCCCGAAGACCTCAGGGGAACATTCCGCGGTGCGGCGCACCCCGCCGTCGTCGGCCATCTCGCCTCGCTCGGTGTTACGGCACTCGAGCTCATGCCGGTCCACCAGTTCATCGAAGATCCCACCCTCGTCGAGAAAGGCCTCTCGAACTACTGGGGCTACAACAGCATCTGCTTCTTCGCCCCGCACAACGCGTACTCGTCCAGCGGACAGCACGGCCAGCAGATCGCCGAGTTCAAGGACCTCGTCAAGGCCTACCACCGTGCCGGCATCGAGGTGATCCTCGACGTCGTCTACAACCACACGGCCGAGGGCAACCATCTTGGGCCCACGCTCTCCTTCCGCGGCATCGACAACGCGGCCTACTACCACCTCGTGCCGGGGGACGAGTTCCACTACATGGACTACACCGGCACCGGGAACACCCTGAATGTCGGCCACCCGCTGACGCTTCGCCTCGTAGTTGACTCGCTGCGCTACTGGGTCACCGAGATGCACGTCGATGGGTTCCGGTTCGATCTCGCGGCCTCGCTCGCGAGGGAAGCCGGTGAGGTGGACATGGTCTCGCCGTTCTTCGAGCTTGTGGCTGCTGATCCGATTCTTTCCCGCGTGAAGCTCATCGCCGAGCCGTGGGATGTGGGGCCCGGCGGCTATCAGGTGGGGAACTTCCCGCCTCAGTGGGTCGAGTGGAACGGGAAGTTCCGAGACTGCGTGCGGGACTTCTGGCGCGGCGAGCCCGGGAAACTCAGGGAACTGGCCACTCGGCTCTCCGGCTCCGCAGACCTCTACGAGGAGGAAGGCCGAAGGCCCTCGGCCTCCGTGAACTTCGTGACCGTCCACGACGGCTTCACGCTCCGGGACCTGGTCTCGTACAACAACAAGCACAACGAGGCGAACGGCGAGGACAACCGCGACGGGACGGACGACAACCGGTCGTGGAACTGCGGGGTCGAGGGTCCGAGCGATGATCCTCACGTCCTCGAGCTCCGTGCCCGGCAGCAGCGAAACCTGCTCCTCACGCTCATGCTGGCCCAAGGGGTGCCGATGCTCTCTCACGGCGACGAGCTCGGGCGCACCCAGGGTGGGAACAACAACGCCTACTGTCAGGACAACGAGACGACGTGGATTGACTGGGAGCGGGCCGACGTGGAGCTGGTCGACTTCGTGCGCCGCCTCGTCCAGCTGCGTCAAGAGCATCCCGTCTTCCGCCGCCGCAGCTTCTTCGACGGAACTCCCGTCGCCCCGGCAGAGGGGGACCCGCTCCCCGACATCGTGTGGCTCGATGCGGACGGCACCACCATGGGCAGCGACGACTGGGACGAGGACTGGGCGAAGTCCCTTGCGTTCTTCCTCAACGGCAATGCGGTGCCGGGGTTCGGCAGTGCGCCGCGGGACTCGGACATGCTTGTGATCCTCAATGCTGCGGACAACGACGTTGACTACCTCATCCCTGCCGGCCACTTTCCCGACAAATGGACGACCGCCCTCACCACGTGTAGTTCGGGGCTGGTGGGGGAACGGACTGGTGCGGGTGAGCGCTTCGTGGTGCCTGCCCGCAGCGCTGTCGTGCTTGAGGCCGTAAGGGAGTGAAGAGCCGAGTCACGGCCGAAAGATAACGACGGCGTCACCACCCCTAGCTATGATGCGAGGCACCGGGTCCGCCGTGACCCACCACAGATAGAGGAGCTACATGGAGATCTGGCCCGGCACCCCCTACCCCTTGGGGGCGACGTTCGATGGAACCGGGACGAACTTTGCCTTGTTCAGTGAGGCGGCGAGCAAGGTAGAGCTGTGCCTCTTCGACGCGGACCGGAATGAGAAGCGGGTCGAGCTCACCGAAGTGGACGGTTTCGTGTGGCACGCGTACCTCCCGGACATTCAGCCCGGGCAGCTCTACGGCTACCGCGTACACGGCGAGTATGACCCGAGCAAGGGCTTGCGCTGCAACCCCAACAAGCTCCTCCTCGACCCGTATGCAAAGGCCGTCCATGGGCAGCCCGAGTGGTCCCAGCCGCTGTTCTCGTACAACTTCGGCGATCCGTCCAGCCGCAACGACGATGATTCCGGGCCGTACATGATGCTCGGGGTCGTCACGAACCCGTTCTTCGACTGGGGCCCCGACGCGCAGTTGCGGATCCCGTACCACGAGACCGTCATCTATGAGGCCCACGTCAAGGGCCTCACGGAGCTGCATCCCGAGGTTCCGGAGAACCAGCGGGGAACGTACGCAGGTGTGGCGCACCCCGCCGTCGTCGCCCATCTGAAGAAGCTCGGGGTGACCGCCCTCGAGCTCATGCCAGTGCACCAGTTCGTGGACGACAGCACCCTCCAGGACAAGGGCCTGCACAACTACTGGGGCTACAACACGATCGGGTTCTTCGCGCCGCACGCCGGGTACAGCTCTGCCGGCGACCTCGGGAGCCAGGTGCAGGAATTCAAGGCGATGGTCCGTGCGCTTCACGAGGCGGACATCGAGGTGATCCTGGACGTCGTGTACAACCACACGGCCGAGGGCAACCACATGGGCCCGACGCTCTCCCTCAAGGGCATCGACAACGCCCGCTACTACCGGCTCGTGGAAGACGACCCGCAGTACTACATGGACTACACGGGCACGGGCAATTCGCTCAATGCCCGGCAGCCGCACTCTCTCCAGCTGCTCATGGATTCGCTGCGCTACTGGGTCACCGAGATGCACGTGGACGGGTTCCGCTTCGACCTCGCCTCGACGCTCGCCCGCGAGTTCTACGACGTCGACCGCCTCTCGAGCTTCTTCGAACTCATCCAGCAGGATCCGGTCGTCTCCCAGGTGAAGCTCATTGCCGAGCCGTGGGACGTTGGACCCGGCGGCTACCAGGTGGGCAACTTCCCGCCGCAATGGTCAGAGTGGAACGGCAAGTACCGCGACACGGTGCGCGACTTCTGGCGCGGCGAGCCGGCGACGCTCGGGGAATTCGCCTCGCGGCTCACCGGTTCCGCCGACCTCTATGAGCGGGACGGGCGGCGGCCCGTCGCGTCCATCAACTTCGTCACGGCGCACGACGGCTTCACGCTGCGCGACCTCGTCTCCTACAACGAGAAGCACAACGAGGCCAATGGCGAGGACAACAACGACGGCGAGTCCCACAACCGTTCCTGGAACTGTGGCGCCGAAGGGCCGACCAAGGACGAGAAGGTCCTCGAGCTGCGCGCACGCCAGCAGAGGAACTTCCTGGCGACGATGTTCCTCTCCCAGGGCGTGCCGATGATCTGCCACGGTGACGAACTCGGGCGTACCCAGCACGGCAACAACAATGCCTACTGCCAGGACTCCGAACTCACATGGATCAACTGGGAGGCCATGGACCGGCCCCTCGTCGAGTTCACTGCGGCTGTTGCGCGACTGCGCGCAGAGCACCCCACGTTCCGCCGGAGCAAGTTCTTCATCGGCAAGCCCGTGCGCCGCGAAGAGGGCGACCGGCTTCCGGACATCGTCTGGCTCAGGCCGGACGGCGAGACCATGGTGCCCGAGGACTGGGACACCGCATTCGGCCGATCGGTGGCGGTGTTCCTCAACGGAAACGGCATCAACGGGGTGGACCGCCGCGGGCAAGCCATCACGGACGCCCACTTCCTCCTGTACTTCAACGCGCACGACGGCGAAGTGACCTTCCGGATTCCGTCCCGGAAGTACGCGCCAGGGTGGGACGTGCTCATCGATACGTCAGGGGCGCTGCCTCACGGCAAGGAGGTGCTCGCGGGTACCGAGATCGGGATCGCGGCCAAGAGCCTGGCCGTGCTGCGGGCCCACGAGCCCGTGGCGCTTGAAGCAGACCACTCAGTTGCGGCGTCGCTCGCGGCGCTGGCGGAGAGCGAGGGGCGCGCGCCGGAGGAAACCGAACAGGGCGAGGAGCCTGTGGAGGAGGCGGCTCCGGCTGAGGCTGATGTTGAGACGCCCGTTGAGGAGGCGGCTCCGGCTGAGGCTGATGTGGAGACGCCTGTGGAGGAGGCGGCTCCGGCTGAGGCTGATGTGGAGACGCCTGTTGAGGAGGCGGCTCCGGCTGAGGCTGATGTGGAGACGCCTGTTGAGGAGGCGGCTCCGGCTGAGCCGACGGACGATGGGACGCCCGACCCCTCCAAGACGAGACGGCCCGGCACGGGGCCGCGGAGGGGCAAGGACTGACATGCGGTACCCGTCGTCAACGTACCGACTGCAGATCCGCCCGGGCTTCACGCTCGACGACGCTGCGAGCCTCGTGCCCTACCTGCACCGGCTTGGAGTGGGCTGGGTCTACCTCTCGCCGATCCTCACCGCGGTGCGGGGATCCGAGCACGGCTACGACGTGGCCGACCCCACTCGCGTGGACCCCGAAAGGGGCGGCGAGGACAGCCTGAAGCGGCTTGCCGCTGCAGCGCACGAGGCAGGCATGGGCGTCTTGGTGGACATCGTGCCCAACCACCTCGGCGTCGACGTCCCCGAACAGAATCCATGGTGGTGGTCCCTTCTCCGGGAGGGGCGGAACTCCCGGTTCGCCGAGGCGTTCGACGTGGATTGGGCGGCGGGGGACGGAAAGATCCTTCTTCCGCTCCTCGGCTCGGAGGCGGACCTGGACGGGCTCCGTCTCGAGGAAGATCGCCTGTACCTCGGGGAGATGGCGCTACCCCTCGCCGAAGGCAGCGCCAGCCCGGGCGAGACCCCGAGGGAGGTGGCGGCGCGCCAGCACTACGAACTCATTCCGTGGCGCGAGGGCGAGACGCGGCTCAACTACCGGCGGTTCTTCACGGTCACGAGCCTTGCCGGCCTGCGCGTCGAGGTGCCGTGGGTCTTCCATGCGGCTCACGCCGAGGTTCGCCGCTGGTTCGACGAGGGCTTGGCTGACGGTCTTCGGATCGACCATCCGGACGGACTGGCCGACCCCATCGAGTATCTCGCGCGGCTGCGCGAGCTCACCCACAACTCGTACACGGTCATAGAGAAGATCCTCGAGGCCGACGAGCGGCTCCCATCGGAGTTCCCGTGCGAGGGCACGACGGGTTACGACGCTCTGGGCACCATCGATCGCCTCTTTGTCGATCCCGCGGGCGAGGCGCGGCTCAACGAGCTCGAGGCGACGCTACGTCGTCGTGCGGCGCGCCCCGAAGGATGGGGTGAGGCGGGCGCCTCTGGCGACGACGTGGAAGCTGTAAAGCGCACCGCCAAGCGGATGATCACCGCCGGACCCCTTCGAGCGGAGATCCTTCGTCTCGCGCGCCTTGTCCCAGCAGCCGCCGAAGCGCACAACCTGACCGAGGCGGGGGCGCTTCCACCTGCTCTGGCGTCGCCGGATGATGTGGCCGACGCGCTCGCCGAGATCGCGGTCGCATTCCCCGTCTACCGCACGTACCTCCCGCACGTGCCGGGCGAGGAAGGCCTTGTGGAACAGACGTGCCAACAAGCCGCTGAGGAGCGCCCTGATCTAGCAGAGACAATCAAGACTCTCGGGCCACTCTTGACGGACCCAGCCACGGAGCTCTGCATCCGGTTCCAGCAGACCACGGGGATGATCATGGCAAAGGGCGTCGAGGACACGGCGTTCTACCGCATCTCCCGGCTCGGAACCCTGACCGAGGTCGGAACCGATCCCGGACGCTTCTCGGTGGGACTCGACGAGTTCCACGCGCGGATGAGTGAGAGAGAGGCATCGATCCCGCGATCGATGACTGCGCTCACGACCCATGACACCAAGCGCAGCGAAGACGCACGGGCGCGCATTTCCGTCCTGGCCGAGCTGGCCGACGAGTGGGCGCAGCTTCTCCCGCGCCTCCTTGAACGGGCTGAGCTTCCGGACGGCTCTCTTGCCAATCTCGTGTGGCAGGCCATCATCGGGGCCTGGCCAGCGGACGCCGAGCGTCTCACCGGCTACGCGCTCAAGGCGGCTAGGGAGGGGGCTCTGAACACGACGTGGACTGAGCCGAACGCCGATTTCGAGGGCAAGCTCGAGGCGCTCGCGCAGTCGGCGGTTTCGGATGCCGGAACGCGGAGCCTCGTCGAGGACTTCGTCGCAAGGATCGAGCCATACGCCGCCTCCAACGCGCTCTCCGCAAAGCTCGTGCAGCTCGCGGGCCCGGGTGTGCCCGATGTCTACCAGGGCACCGAGTTCTGGGACCGCTCGCTCACGGATCCCGACAATCGCCGGCCCGTGGACTTCGAGGCTCGGGAAGACGCGCTGTCCGCGCTCGACGCCGGCTCGCCTACCCCGACCCCGACCGCGCAGGAAGCAAAGCTCCTCGTCGTGTCTCGGACCCTCCGGCTCCGCCGCGACCGGCCCGAGCTTTTCGAGGGGTACGTCCCGCTTGAGGCGAACGGCCCGGCCGCCGAGCATGCGGTGGGATTCAGGCGGGGGGCGCGCGGCGTCGTCGCCCTCGCCACGAGGCTTCCCGCCGGGCTCGAGCGGCGGGGTGGGTGGGACGACACCTACGTGGTGCTCCCGTGGCCGAGCCGTAATGCCTTCACAGGCGCTGTCTATGAGGCGGGGCAACTGCCTCTCGCCGAGGCATTCGCCGAGCTGCCAGTCGCCCTGCTTGTCCCGGAGGAGAACTGATGACAGACCAGGAGCAAACTGCCGACGACATGAGGCATGAGCTGGGAGATGTGTGGGCGCCGGCCGCGAAAGAGGTCGAACTCGTCCTCGGCGACGAGAAGCTCGGTCTCGTGGAGCAGGGCGGCGGTTGGCGGGTCGTCCCCGAGGCCGACCGGGCGCGGGTGCGTACGGCACTGGCCGACGGAGCGCGGTATGGCTATGTGGTCGACGGCGAGGGGCCCTTCCCTGATCCGCGCTCGCTCCGGCAGCCGGAGGGGGTGCACGAGCTCTCGGCCGGCTTCGACCCGTCCGCCCACCGGTGGTCTGACGACGCGTGGCGCGGCCGAGAACTCGCCGGTTCGGTTGTCTACGAGCTTCATATCGGGACGTTCACGCCCGAGGGAACGCTTGATGCGGCAGCCGAGCGGCTTCCGTACCTCGCCGAGCTGGGCATCGGCTTTGTAGAGCTCCTGCCCGTCAACGCATTCAACGGCCCGTACAACTGGGGCTACGACGGCGTCCTGTGGTCGGCCGTCCACGAAGGCTACGGAGGCCCCGCCGCGTACGAGCGCTTCGTTGACGCCGCGCACGCGCAGGGGATCGGAGTCATTCAGGACGTCGTCTACAACCACTTGGGACCGAGCGGGAACTACCTCCCGAAGTTCGGCCCCTACCTGCTTGAGGGCGGAGCGACGGCCTGGGGTGACTCGGTCAATCTGGACGGGCCGAAATCGGATGAGGTGCGTGCCTTCATCCTCGACAATGCGCGGCTTTGGCTTGAGGACTATCGGGTGGACGGACTGCGGCTGGACGCGGTTCACGCGTTCGTGGACCGGCGCGCAGTTCACCTGCTCGAGGACCTCTCGGTGCTCGCGCGCGACGTCGAGCATCGCACGGGCCGCGCCAAGGTGCTCATCGCGGAATCGGACCTGAACGATCCTCGCCTCGTCTCGCCCCGGGACCGCGGCGGCTACGGCGTGCACGGCCAGTGGAGCGACGATTACCACCACGCAGTGCACGTCGCCCTCACGGGTGAGGCCGAGGGCTACTACGCGGATTTCGCGGACCCTGAAGCGCTCGCGAAGGTTCTCCGAGGCGGCTTCTACCACGACGGCACCTATTCGAGCTTCCGTGAGCGTCGCCACGGCAAGCACATCGACGCTGACCTGGTGGCGCCAAGCCAGCTGGTTGTCTGCAGCCAGAACCATGATCAGGTGGGCAACCGGGCTGCTGGCGACCGTCCGAGCGCGTCGCTTGACTACAGCCGGCTCGCGGTTGCGGCGACCCTCGTGCTCGCCTCGCCGTTCACGCCGATGCTCTTCATGGGTGAGGAGTATGGGGCGCGCACGCCCTGGCAGTTCTTCACGTCCCACCCGGAGCCTGAGCTCGCCCGTGCAACCGCGGAAGGCAGGCTCAAGGAGTTCGAGAAGATGGGCTGGGATTCCTCCCTCGTCCCCGATCCCCAGGACCCTGAGACCCGCCGCCGCTCGATCCTCGACTGGAGCGAGGCAGAGACGGACGACGGCGCTCGCCTCCTTGCGCTATACCGGCGCCTCATCCAAGCGCGGAGTGAGCTGCCGGGCCTGTGGTCCGGGCGTTTCGACGAGACTGAGGTCGTGACCGGAACGGAAGGCGGGACCAGGTGGATCGCATGGAACCGTCCGGGCGCGGGGGTTGCCGTCAACTTGGGCCCTGGAGCGGCTGAGCTGCGCCTCCCGGGCAGCGGTGCACGGCGCGCAGTCGTCGCGACGGACGAGGCGATTCGCGTGGACGGCGACAGGATCGCCTTCCCGGGCCCCGGCGCCGTCGTCCTCGGCGAATAGCGCAGGGGATCGCTTCCTCGACAACTGCCGTTCTCGGCAACCAAAAGCCCCGTCCGGCACTGCCGGACGGGGCTTTTCGCTGGTGAGGGACCTAAGCCCTGCGGCGGTGCACGATGGCACCCCAGATGAGGAGGACGATGATGGATCCGACGATCGCAGTTACCCAGGTGCGAATCTCGAAGAAGGTGCCGATCGTGTTGAAACCGAAGATCAGGCCACCGATGAAGCCTCCCAGCCAAGCGCCTATGACGCCCAGAATGAGAGTGGCAATCCAGCCTCCGCCCTGCCTCCCAGGGAGGATGGCCTTGGCAATCGCCCCGGCGATCAGGCCGAGGATCAGGAATCCGATGAAGCCCACGTTATTCTCCTTTGCTGGTGCGATCCCGTAGAGAACTACGTATTTCCCCAATTCAGTTGTTCTAACACGCAACCACGTGGCCGTCACCGTTGCCGTCGATACGATGCTGAATCTTTATAGGATGGTGCGCTGTGACGTACATCGCAGATTCCACTCGTTATGAATCCATGCAGTACAACCGGGTTGGCCGCAGCGGCCTCAAGCTGCCGGCGATCTCCCTCGGTCTCTGGCACAACTTCGGGGACGACAAAAACTTCGAGGAGCAGCGCGCCATCCTCCGACGGGCATTCGACCTCGGAGTCACCCACTTCGACTTGGCCAACAACTACGGGCCGCCTCCCGGGAGCGCTGAGTCCAACTTCGGCCGCCACCTCCGGGAGGACTTCCGGCCGTACCGGGACGAACTCATCATCTCGACCAAGGCCGGGTATTTCATGTGGGACGGGCCGTACGGCGAATGGGGTTCCCGGAAATATCTGATTTCGAGCCTTGACCAATCGCTCAAGCGCATGGGTCTGGAGTACGTGGACATCTTCTACAGCCACCGTCCTGATCCGGATACCCCGCTCGAGGAGACGATGGGGGCGCTCGACTATGCCGTGCGCTCCGGGCGTGCGCTCTACGCCGGCATCTCGTCCTACTCGCCACAGCAGACACTCGAGGCAGCCCAGATCCTGCGCGACCTGGGCACGCCGCTGCTCATTCACCAGCCGCGGTACTCGATGGCGGACAGGTGGACCGAGCAGGGCAGCCCCAACCTGTACCAGGCTCTGGAAGAGGTGGGGGCCGGATCCATTGTCTTCTCGCCGCTCGCCCAAGGCCTGCTGACGAACCGCTACCTGCACGGGATCCCGGAGGACTCGCGGGCAGCGAAGGAGCACTTCCTCAAGTCGTCCTCGATCACCGAGGACAAGGTCGAGATGGTCCGGGCGCTCGACGCCGTTGCCGGAGAGCGAGGGCAGACCCTCGCCCAGATGGCCATTGCGTGGGTACTGAGGCCGCAGCCGTCAGGAGCGGCGCCCGTGACCTCGGCGCTTATCGGTGCTTCGTCCGTAGGCCAGCTCGAAGACTCGCTCGGCGCCTTGGCTGGGCCGGAGTTCCTCGATGAGGAGCTCGCCACAATCGACCGGATCCTGGCGAGCCACTGACACTGGGGCGGGATGTGCCCACGGGATGGGCGAGATCTGGCCACTCGTCGGAACTCCGACGAGTGGCCAGATCTTTCCCGACGAGTGGCCAGATTCTTCCGCCGCGGCGCCTCGCGACGCGTCAGCGGTGTGTGGGTGAGACGGCGGCGGGGCGCCGTCCGAAGATGAAGTACGCGAGCGGACCGAACGTGTTGATGAAGGTCGCCGCGAACCACGCCGCCTTCCGGCCGTTGATCTGCTGGGCTGGGCGGCGAGCGAGGTCCCGCCACGCGAGCAGCTTGAGGCCGAACTCGAGCATCGAGAAGCTGATGACCCAGAACCTCCTCCGTCCGCTCATCTTCTTCCATTCCTTTTGGGCGCGTTGGGCGCGGCGTGCCATAGACCCTCCTGTGAAATGCTGTGTTTTCGAGTCTAGGTCCGCTTGAGCCGGAAACGCGTTGGGTAGGATGACTTTGCTTTCCGGCGTCGGACGCATCCTTCGCCGGTGCCAGTTGATCTGCAAGGAGAACCGTGTCTGAGAACCCGATCCGTGTGGCCATCGTCGGCGTGGGCAACTGCGCCGCCTCCCTCGTCCAGGGAGTGCACTACTACCGCGACGCGGACCCGGGGGAGACCGTCCCCGGCCTCATGCACGTCCAGTTCGGGCGGTACCACGTCCGCGATCTCGAGTTCGTTGCCGCCTTCGACGTGGACGGGAAGAAGGTCGGAGTCGATCTCGCCGACGCAATCGGCGCGAGTGAGAACAACACGATCAAGATCGCGGACGTGCCGCCGACGGGCGTCACGGTCCAGCGCGGCCACACCCTCGACGGCCTCGGCAAGTACTACCGCGAGACCATCGAAGAGTCCGACGCGGAGCCCGTCGACGTCGTCGCCGCGCTCCGCGAGGCCAAGGTGGATGTGCTCGTGTGCTACCTCCCCGTCGGTTCCGACCAGGCCGCGAAGTTCTACGCCCAGTGCGCGATCGACGCCCACGTCGCGTTCGTCAACGCCCTCCCCGTGTTCATCGCGGGCACGCCGGAGTGGGCTCAGAAGTTCACCGAGGCGGGCGTGCCGATCGTCGGCGACGACATCAAGAGCCAGATCGGTGCCACCATCACCCACCGTGTGCTCGCAAAGCTGTTCGAGGACCGCGGCGTGACCGTGGACCGCACGTACCAGCTGAACGTGGGCGGCAACATGGACTTCAAGAACATGCTCGAGCGCGAGCGGCTCCAGTCCAAGAAGATCTCCAAGACCCAGGCCGTGACCTCGAACGTCGAGGCCGAGCTCGCCCCCCGCGACGTCCACATCGGCCCGAGCGACTACGTCGAGTGGCTCGACGACCGCAAGTGGGCCTTTGTGCGCCTCGAGGGCCGCAACTTCGGCGACGCCCCGGTCTCGCTCGAGTACAAGCTCGAGGTGTGGGACTCGCCCAACTCGGCGGGAGTGATCATCGACGCCGTCCGGGCGGCCAAGATCGGCCTCGACCGCGGCATCGGCGGCCCCCTCGTCTCGCCGTCCGCGTACTTCATGAAGTCTCCGCCCGAGCAGCGTGCCGACGACGTGGCGCGCGCCCAGGTCGAGGCGTTCATCCGCGGCGACGTGGAGCGTTAGGCGAGCGGCCGGCGGCAAGCCAAGCGGCGTCGTCGTCATCTCTCGCGCGAAGGCCCCCGAGTCCGTACAGGACGCGGGGGCCTCGCTCAATCTCACAGAGCAAGCGGACCGGGCCGGAAATCCACGACCCGTTCAATTTCACGGGCGACGGCTAGCACTTCCTGATCGTGGAACCGCCGCCCCACCACTTGAATGCCGATAGGCATCCCGTCGTCGCCGAGACCGACGGGAACGACGGCGCTTGGAAGCCCAAGAATGCTGATCGCCCGACAGCTCACCCCGAGCTGCGATCGTGGGACTTCGCGGCCATCGATCTCGACAGCATGCGCGCCGATGATCGGGGCGGTGGCACTGGCTACTGGCAGAAGCAGGATCTGATGCTCCTCGAGGAAGCGAGTAACAGCAGCAAACACGGCATCCCTCCGGGCTGTGGCCCTCAGGTTTCCGGCGAGCAATTCCGCTCCTGACATGTTCGCCAGCTTCGCTTCGATCCCAGAGAGGTACTGGAGGATCCCGGCAGTAACTTCGGCGGGGTGCGACTGTGCACGTGACCTGTGGATCGCTTCGGCGACTTCGGGCAAGCCTTCGGCGTCGCGCAGTTCGATGAACAGGCCGGCGGCCTCTTCTAGACGCGGCGGCCTCTGCTTGACGACCGAGCGGACCGCGGAAGCAAGAAGCTGCGCGGTGCGGGAGAGCACCCGGACGATGTCGGAACGCACAGGAACGGTCCCTTCACCCTCGCACCAGGCCACGGAGAGGGCCGCGAGGTCGACGTCGTCCGAATGGCCGAGCGCTACGGGCCCGCATGCGGAATCGATGCCGTCCGGCCCTGCCATGAGGTGCACGAGCAGCTCGACGTCCTCAACGCGCCGGGCAATGGGTCCTGCGGTCATGTAGCGGTGCAGAACGGACGACGTATTGGGCGGGGATAGCGGCGCCGTCGTGTCATAGGGCAGGATTCCGGTTCCCGGCAGGACGCCCAACGTGGGCCGCATGCTCGCGAGGCCGGTGCAGTGCGCGGGCCACCTGATGGAACCGCCGAAGTCCGTTCCCAGGCCGAAGGCGGCGAGGCCTCCTGCCACCGCTGCGGCATCGCCGCCGCTCGAGCCGCCCGGTGTCCGCGCAAGGTCGAAGGGGTTGCGGGTGTCGCCGAAGAGGAGGTTCCCGGCATGGGTATCGACCGCGAACTCCGAACAGTTGGCCTTGCCCAAAAGGATCGCGCCTGCCGCCAGAACACGGGCGACGACGGGGGCGGTCGTCTCGGGAGCGTAGTCCTTGAGGACAGCGGATCCTGCCGTCGCGGGGTAACCCGCAACGGCGAGCGTATCCTTCACCGTGAACGGGACCCCGTGCAGTGGGCCGAGTTCCTCTCCTCGTTCACGTGCGGCGTCTGCAGCGGCGGCCTTATTGAGCGCCTCTCGCCTGATCGTGGCGCCATCGGGTGCGATGATCGCCCGAAGAGATCCGTTGCATTGATCGATACGGTCCAGATGGGCAGTGACGGCCTCGACTGCAGTGAGCTGCCCGGCACGGATCGCGCTTGCGAGCCTGACTGCTCCCGTTTCGAGAACGTTGGGGCTGATGGATGGTGACTGCATCAATGGCTTCTTCCGTATCGATGGCTTCTTCCGTGCCTGCTGCGGTGCGGCACCCGGAATGAGCCAGGTGCCGCACCGCTGCTGGTGCTGAGCTGCGTTCTCTAGCGCTGAGCCGCCCGGCTCCCATCGGGGCGCTCCGAAGACCGAAGGTTGGCCCTGTCTTGATCGTGTGTCGCCTCGTGCATCGAATGCTCGGGAGCAGTGCCTCCTGGGCCGACGAGGTGATCGGGTGCTGCAACCTCAAGGCGCTCCACAGAGTCGTCGAGCTCCGAGATCTGTTCGAGCGTCTTGCCCAGGGTCTCCGGGCCGAATCGAACTGCGATGGCGGCGATGAGATACATCGCGACGACGAGGGAGAAGATGCCGAGCGCCCCGAAGGACTGAAGGACGCGGCCTGCGAACGGCGGGATGATCGAACCGGCGGCGGAGGCGATGAAGACGGAAGCACCGACGCCGAACGCACGAACACGTGTCGGGTACATTTCCGGTGCCCAAACCCAGATCAAGGTGTTGAGGACCATCGACATCAGCTGGAACAGCGAACCGAAGAGGAGCACGAGACCCAGATTCGGCGACATGACGAAGCCGATCGCCGTGACGACTGCCGCGAGGCAACCGTAACCGAGGACGACCTTGCGGCGGAGCCTATGGGCGCCGAAGGAACCCAGGATGGAACCGACGAGGCCGCCGACGTTGATGATGAGCGTGAATCCGAGGCTAGTTGCTACGGCATACCCCTCGTTGACGAGGATGGATGGCATGAAGATTGTGATCGTGTCTTGAGCGCCGAAGGCCATGAACGAGACGATCCAGAGCACGGCCGTCCGTCGGCGAAGCGCGCCGCGGAAGATGTCGAGAAGACGGACGGACTCGGTCCGAGTCACGTGGCCTTCTGGAGTCTTCACGTAGTCCGTGACCTCTCCGCCGTCGTTGCGCAGACGGCCCCGAGAGAGCAGGCTCAACACCGTATTCGCCTCGTGAACCCGACCACGGGTGAGGAGGTAGCGAGGGCTTTCCGGCATGTACCGGCGGTAGACGAAGACAAGCAGCGCCGGGACGGCAAGCACTCCGAGAAGCCATCTCCAGCTCGTGTCAGCGCCGCCGAAGAGGCTGCCACCGGGAACGAGGATGGCCCAGGAGAGCGCGCTCGAAAGGAAGATGCCCAGACCGCCGCCGGCTACCTGCACGATGGCGGTGCAGGCCCCGCGGACCTTCGTGGGGACCATCTCCGAGACGATCGTGACACCGGTGTTGAGCTCGCCACCCAGCCCGATGCCGACCATGATGCGCCCGATGATGAGGACTGTGTAGTCCGGAGCAAACGCGCATACCAGCGCGCCCAGCGTGTAGAGGGCAAGGTTGTAGAGGTAGGTGATTTTTCGGCCCAACAGGTCGCCAGCCATGCCCGCGAGCAGGCACCCGATGGCCACGCCGCCAAAGGTTGCCGTGCTCAACAGCCCGACTTGGAAGTCTTGCAGGGCCCACACGCGCTTGATGTCGGGGGCTGCATAACCGATGTTGAATTGCTCGATTGCGTCGAAGATCGTACCGATCGCAACCAGCAGGATGATGATCTTCTGGGCCTTGCCAAGGCCGATCTTGTCCATCGCATTCGCGAGCTGCGAATGCTGGCGTTGAGATATTGCTGCTTCTTCGGGGGTGAGCTGAGTGCTCAAGGGGAGTCTCCCTTCAGAGGGCAGGCGGAAGAAGCCTGCGGACGCTGGGTTGACCGGGGCACTTCCTTGTTGGCGGGTTGCTTCCAAGGTCGGTCTGTATAGAGAGGGCCTCGGGTGCGGCGATCGTCCGCGAGGGAGGCGTTCTTGGTATCCCGTATTGGGATCCCAAAAACAAAGGTAGGAGTGGTGTGCACCACAGTCAAGAGGTCGGAGCAAAATGGGATCCCAGTCCGGGATCCCAACTGTTGACTCACCTTAGGACACGCGCTTAGTCTGATTTGAGATCCCAAGACGGGACCCTCAACCGGCCAGCCTGCGGCTCCCGCGCGGCCCACACGGAAGGGGACAACTGACATGGCGCAGCCAGCAGAGGAACCGCAGCGCGATCGACCACTCCGTGAAGTCATCCGCGACACCCTGCGGACACGGATCTTCGAAGGCCACTACGCGCCCGGCACCCGCCTCATCGAACGGGACCTCGCGGCGGAGTTCAACGTCTCGCGGCTCCCTGTGCGGGAGGCGCTGCGGATGCTCGTCCAGGAAGGAATCCTCGCCGAGAGGGCCTCTCGAGGCTCGGTGGTAGCGGCCCTCAGCGAGAAGGATGTGGAGGACCTCTTCGACGTGCGCCACTCGCTCGAGGTGCTCGCGTGCCGGCTGGCCGCGCGCCGGGCGACCCCCGAGGACATCGACAAGCTCCAGAGCCTGATCGACCGGGCCGAGGACGCGCTCGCTCGGGGCAGCATCAACGAAGCCCACCGGCTCAACAGCGAGTTTCACGACGAGGTCACGCGGATCGCCGACAACGGCTTCCTCCGCACGGCGCTCGAGCCGCTGCAGGGCCGCATGCACTGGCTGTTCCGCCACGTCACGGACCTGCCAGAGCTCGTGCACGAACACCGTGAGCTCCTCGCCGCCATAGCCAGCGGCGATCCCGAGCTCGCCGCCGTCCAGTCGACGCATCACATCGACAAATACCGAGAACAGTATCCGGACACCGTCTGACCCTCGATCCCGTCGAGGCCCGACTCTCCGCCACCCAAGGAATCTTCATGAGACTTCTCGTCGTCAACCCGAACATCAGTTCCGACGTCACGGAACTGATCCGCGCGGAGGCGGAACGCTCCGCGGCTCCCACTACCGACCTGCTCGTACGCACGGCTCCGCGCGGCGTCGAATACATCGAGACGCGTTTCGAATCCCTCCTCGCGGCAGGGGCCGTTGCGGAAGTCATTGCCGCACACCGCGACGAGGTCGACGGCGTCCTCGTCGCGGCATTCGGGGACCCCGGCATGCCGGCGCTCAAGGAACTCGTCGAAATCCCGGTCATCGGCATCACGGAAGCGGCCCTCTGCGCGGCTGCGCTCCAGGGCAGCCGCTTCTCGATCATCGCCATTTCGGACCGCATCACGGCGTGGTACCGCGAGTGCGTCGAACATTTCGGATTCGCCAGCCGACTCGCGTCGATCCGTTCCCTCAAGGAGGCGCTGCGCGGGATCGGCACAGTCCAGGACGACTTCCGCCCGACCCTCGTCGAGCTCGCCCGGCTCGCCGTCGCGGAGGACGGCGCCGACGTCGTCGTTCTGGCAGGCGCCCCGCTCGCGGGCCTCGCACGCGACGTCGCCTCGGAGATCCCCGTTCCTGTCGTGGACGGCATCGGAGCCGGAGTCCGGTTCGCGGAGGCCGTCGTCGGGCTTCGCTCCGGCGCCCACCGCGCAGGCTCCTTCGCCGTCCCGCCGCCCAAGCGGCGGGCTGGCCTTGCCCCGGTGCTCGATGCTGCCCTGGACGAGCGCCAGCTCGCCGCTCGCCCAGTCGCTGCTTCCCTCGAAGGGGGCGACCTCTCATGACAGATCTCGTCATCGCGCACGGCCTCGTGGTGAACTCGTTCGGCACCCGCGTCGCCCACGTCGTCGTCGACGGCGGCCGGGTGACCGCCGTCGTCGACGCGTCAGAACCGGTCCCCGCAGCCGATCGGATCATCGATGCCGCAGGCCGCGCGGTCATCCCTGGGGGAGTGGACGGCCACTGCCACATCGCTCAGGTCACCGGACCGTACCGCACTCTCGACGACTTTGCAGTCACGTCGAAGGCGGCGCTGTGGGGCGGCACCACGACCATCATCGATTTCGGCATTCCACGCGACCGTTCCGAGTCGCCCCTCGATGCAGCGAAGAACAAGCTCGCCCTCGCCCGTGAGGCGCGCTGCGACGTCGGCCTCCACGGCGCCGTCCTCGACTGGGACGAGACAGTCCCGGCGCAGCTCGAGGAATTGGCTCGCCTCGGCATTCGCTCGGTCAAGATGTACATGACGAATCGCGGGACAACGATGGCGGAGAACGACACCGTCCTCAAGGTCATGCGGGAGATGGTCCGTCTGGACGGGCTCACGTATATCCACGCGGAGCACGACGCCATCACGGTCGCGTGCACGCAGGAGCACGCCGATGCTGGGGCGATCGGCATCGAGCACCTCCATGAGACGCGTCCGGAGCTCGCGGAGGATGCTTCGGTTCGGGAAGTGCTCGCGATGGCCGAATTCACGCACGCCCCGGTGTACTTTGTGCACCAGTCCACTCCGGGCGCCGTCGACCTCGTAGCCGAGGCCCGCTCCCGCGGCCTTCCGATCCACTCGGAGACGTGCCCCCACTACCTCGTGCTCGACGACGGGGTCTACAGCTCGCGCTTTCCCGAATGGTTCGCGTGCTGCCCGCCGATGCGGTCGCGTGAGACGGTTGCTGCCCTGCGCGAACGCTTCGCCGACGGATCGATCCACACCGTTTCAAGCGACCACTCCTGCTATGACCTGACCCAGAAGCGCGAGCATGTGGAGGACATCCGGCAGATGCCTCACGGTCTCCCCGGCGTCGAGACCCGCATGCCGGTCGCGTTCACGGCGCTGCTCGAGGCCGGGAATGCGCTGAGCTCGCCGGCAGCGCACGACGCCGGGTCCCCGGCCGCCGCGGAGGGCTCGCCCGGGCTGGGACTGCTTGAGCGGTTCGTAGAGCTGTTCTCCGCCGCGCCGGCCAGGATCAACGGACTGCCCGGCAAAGGTGCCATCGTGCCCGGATACGACGCGGACCTCGTGGTCTTCGACCCGGCAGAGGCACGCAGCGTCGATGGCACGGCACTCCATATGGGCACGGACTTCTCGCCCTTCGAGGGCCGCGAGCTGCGGGGTTGGCCCCAGGTTGTCGTAGCGGCAGGCCGGGTCGTGCTCGATGAGCAGGGCTTCCACGACCCGGGTCCCACCGGGCGCTTCGTCTCGCGCTTGGGTTACCGCGAGGCGTCGGCTCTCCCGGCCCCCGGCTCCTCGTCACGGGGTGGAGAGTTTGCTGCGGCAGCATCTCTTGGCTCGGGGGAGGGCAAGTGACCGCGGTCCAGTCTGCCCGTCCCGCGCGCATCGGGATGATCGTCCCATCCTCGAACACGTGCCTCGAGCCGATGACCTACCGCATCCTCGGCGCCCGGGAGGACGTGACCGTTCACTCGACCCGCATCCCGGTCACGAGGATCGCCCTCGACTCCGGGTCGGACCGGCAGTTCGATGTCGAGGGAATGCGGCGTGCCGCGGAGCTCCTCGCGACCGCGGACGTCGACGTCATCGCCTGGAACGGGACCTCAGGATCTTGGCTCGGCCCGGACCACGACAGGGAAATCGCCGCCGAGATCACCGCGGCCACTGCCATCCCGGCCACGACGTCGACGCTCGCGTACCTCGACGCGTTCGCCCAGTTCGGCACCGAAACCGTCGGTCTTGTGACGCCCTACACTCAGGACGTGAACGTCGCGGTGATCGCGAAGTACGCCGCCGAGGGTGTGCACGTGAAGGGGCACCGCGCCCTCGGGCTGAGCGACAACGAGTCGTTCGCCCGCGTTGCACCGGAGGAGCTCCTGCCCGGATCGCTCGAGCTCGCGGCCGGGAGGCCAGATGCGCTCGTGTATCTGTGCACGAATCTCTACGGTGCGCCCGTCGTCGCCCGCGTCGAGGAGCAGACCGGGGTCGCCGCGCTCGATTCCGTCGCCGTCACCCTGTGGCGTTGCCTCCAGCTCGCCGGGGCTCCTCTGCTGGAGCCACGCTGGGGCAAGCTGCTCGCCTGAGCCGAGGCGCGCCTCCGCTAGAGAGCCGCCGGCATGCGCGATTCGCCCCTAGAGGCGGCAAGGGTAGCGGCTGTATCCTACGACCCGTAGCGGGGTGCTACGCCAGCCGAGGGAGCGGTATGTTGGGGGGCTCTCCCTCGGCTCGGAAAGCGAGCCAGGGAGCCTCGCTCAGAAGAGTCCCTCGGGGCGCCCTAGCTCGTCGAGGCCCATCCGCAGAGCGCCGGGGTTCTTCGGAAGCCCGGGCATTGTCATGAGGGTACCGGTGACGGCAATGATGAAACCGGCCCCCGTGCGTGCGCGGAGCTCCCGGACGTGGACGGTAAACCCTTCAGGGGCACCGAGCAGCGACGGGTTGTCTGAGAACGAGTACTGCGTCTTCGCCATGCATACAGGCAGCGCGTCCCAACCGTTCTCGCGGATCTGGGCGAGCTGGCGCCGAGCGGCTTCGGAGAACTCTGCATCAGCCCCGCCGTAGACCTCGCGGACGATGGTGCGGATCTTCTCTTCAACCGGCAGATCGAGGGGGTAGAGCTGACGGCACTCGCCGGGGGCAGAGAGCGCCGCCAGAACTTCCTGCGCTAGCTCGTCGCCGCCGTCGTCCCCGCCGCCTCGCCCCCAGACATCGGCCACGGCCGCGCGAACGCCGGCTTGGCGGCACCAGGCGAGGATCGCCGCGAGCTCTTCGTCGGTGTCGGTCGCGAAGCGGTTCACGGCGACCACGGGTTCGAGCCCGAACTTGCGCACGGTGGAGAGGTGCCGGGCCAGGTTGGGCAGTCCGGACTCGAGGGCGGCGACATCCGGCTCGGTGAGCCGATCGAGGGGGAGGCCCCCGTGGTGTTTGAGCGCGCGGACCGTCGCGACGAGGACGACGGCGGAAGGCGCCACGTCTGCGCAGCGCGCCTTGATGTCCACGAACTTTTCGGCGCCGAGATCCGCCCCGAACCCGGCCTCGGTCACGACGATCTCGGCGAGGCGGCGGGCCGTCGTCGTCGCGATGACGGAATTGCAGCCGTGGGCGATGTTCGCGAAGGGGCCGCCGTGCACGAGGGCTGGCGTCCCGGCGATTGTCTGGACGAGATTCGGCTTGATGGCGTCCTTGAGGAGCATCGCCATGACGCCCTGGGCCCCCAGATCGGCGACTCTGACGGGGCGCCTGTCGTACGTGTAGCCGATGGTGATCCGGGCGAGGCGTTCGGTGAGGTCGCGGGGTGAGGAAGCAAGGCAGAAGACAGCCATCACTTCGGAAGCCACCGTGATGTCGAACCCGTCCTGGCGCGGCACGCCCTGCGCGGGGCCCCCGAGTCCCACGACGATCTCGCGCAGGCTGCGGTCGTTCATGTCCATAACGCGTCGGAACGTGATGCGGCGCGGATCGATCGCCAGCTCGTTGCCTTGGAACATGTGGTTGTCGATCAGGGCGCACAGCGCGTTGTTCGCGGAGGTGATGGCGTGGAAGTCACCCGTGAAATGGAGGTTGATGTCATCCATCGGAAGGATCTGGGAGCGGCCGCCGCCCGTCGCCCCGCCCTTCATGCCGAGCACTGGGCCGAGGCTGGGTTCCCGGATCGCCACCATGGTGCGCTTGCCGGCGCGCGCGAGGGCGTCGGCGAGGCCCACCGTGAGGGTCGACTTGCCCTCGCCTGCTGGCGTTGGCGAAATGGCCGAGACCAGGACCACCTGCCCAAGCGCACTCGCGGGGGGCAACTGGGCGACGTCGATCTTTGCCTTGTAACGGCCATACGGCTCGATCGCTTCCTCCGGAATCCCGGCTGATGCGGCGATCTCTGCGATGGGGCGGAGTGTTGCGGCCCGCGCGATCTCGAGATCGCTGGGCGTGGCGGCCGTGGCGCTCATGAGCCTCACCCTACCGCGCTGCCTACTGCCCGGTTAGGTGGCGGGCAGGGCGTCGGACACCAAGAGGGACGGGTCAGGTCGCGACGGGGTGTGCGCTGACGTGCGCCCGGACCGCCCGCCGATACGCCGCGCGGGTCCCCTCGGCGGTCTGCTCCCAGCCGAAGCGCTGGGCGTAGATCGAGGCCGCCCGCCCCAAGTCCACGCGGGTTGAGGGGTCATCGTAGAGCTGCTCGAGGACACTGGCCCATTCGATGGGATCGTGGCTTCCCACGAGGAATCCGGTGCGTCCATCACACACCGCCTTCGGCAGGCCGCCCACGCGGGCGGCGACGACCGGGGTCCCGCACGCCTGCGCCTCGAGCGCCACGAGCCCGAACGATTCCGAATAGCTCGGCATGGCCACCACGTCGGCAGACCTGAACCACTCGGCGAGCACACCGGCGGGGACGGGTGGGAGACGGTGGACGACGCCGTCGAGCCCCTCTTGGCTCGCGAGCTCGTCGAGGTCGAGACCCAGGGAGCCGCTCGGCGCGCCGATGATGGTCACGGCGAGCGGGATGTCGGGACGACGACGGCGGAGCTCGCCCGCCGCCGCCACGAGCACTTGAGGCCCCTTGAGCCGCTGCAACCGGCCGGCGAAGAGAATGTGGAACGTGGCCGCCGGGACCCCCGATGCGACCCGCGAGCGGGAACGGAACGCCGGGCGGAAGACGTCGAGGTCCACCCCGGGGTTCACGATGTCGATACGGTCCTCGTCGACGTCGTAATGCCGCACGAGCTCGTCCCGCTCAGCCGCCGTGTTCGCGGTGAGCCACGTCGCGCCGTCGGCGATGAGCTGCTCCCCGCGCTCGCGCCAGGTCGGCTCGGGCAGGTCGCCGGCGGCGAGGTGGCGGTTCTTGACCCGCGCCATGGTGTGCATCGTGTGGACGAGCGGGACCTCCCACTCGGCGGCCGCGCGGAGGCCCGCGAGTCCGGAGACCCAGTAGTGGCTGTGCACGACCCGCGGCCGCGGGGCGCTCTGCATCCGGCGGAGCAGGCCCTCGGCGAATTCATCCGCAATGGGCGGCATCTGCTCCTTCACGAGGCGACGGCGGGGGCCGGCCTCGATGTGGTGGACCTTCACGCCGGGGCCGAGGAGGACGGTGTTGGGCTGCACGGGATCGGTCGCCCGCGTGTAGATGTCGACGCCGAGGCCGTCGGCGGCGAGGGCACGCGCGAGGTGGCTGATGTAGACGTTCATGCCCCCCGCATCGCCCGCTCCCGGCTGCTCGAGGGGCGACGTGTGGAGGCTGATCATCGCCACGCGGTCCTGGTGCTGCACGATACAAGGCTACGGTTTCCTCGCCGCTGCCCGGCAGTCGGGACTCCAGAGGAGCCCCATTCGGGCGGGCTGCTGTGGGCGCCGCCGGTAGACTCGGGGCGTGACTTCCACGCGCGACCCCGAAGTAGAACGCCTTCCTCGCCTTCCCGAGCGGGCCGCCGTCGTTGATCTGGAGGCCATCCGGCACAACGTCCGCCTTGTCCGGACGGTCGCGGAGCCGGCGCGCGTCATGGCCGTCGTCAAGGCGGACGCCTACGGGCATGGAGCCGTCCCCGTTGCGCGTGCCGCGCTCGAAGCCGGAGCCGCCTGGCTCGGAGTCGCGCACATCAGCGAGGCGCTCACCCTCCGAGCTGCCGGCATCGAGGCGCCCACCCTCGCATGGCTTCACACGACCGACAGCAACTTCTCCGCGGCCGTGGGCGCCGGTGTCGACCTCGGCTGCTCCGGGTGGGAGCTCGGGCGGATCGCGGATGCTGCCCGCGAGCAGCAGCGCCCGGCCCGTGTGCACCTCAAGATCGACACTGGACTCGGCCGGAACGGCGTGACGCCCGACCGTTGGGAGGCCGTGCTCGACGAGGCCACCGACTACCAGGATCAGGGGCTGCTCCGCGTCGTCGGCGTCTTCAGCCACCTCGCCGTCGCCGACGAGCCCGACCGGCCCGAGACGGACGTCCAGCTGGGCGTGTTCCGCGACGCCGTCGCGCTCGCCGAGGACGCCGGGTGCGACCTCGAGGTGCGTCACATCGCCAACTCGCCTGCGATCTTTTCGCGGCCCGACACCCACTTCGATCTCGTCCGTGCCGGGATCTCCATCTACGGCCTTTCGCCGTTCCCAGATCAGTTCTCCTCCGACCTCGGGCTGCGCCCGGCTATGACCCTGCGGACTCTGGTTTCCCAGTGCAAGCGTGTGCCAGCCGGGCAGGGCGTGAGCTACGGGCTGACCTACCGCACGCCTGGCGAGAGCGCGCTCGGACTCATCCCGCTCGGCTACGCGGACGGTGTTCCGCGTACGTCCAGTGGCGGCCCCGTCCGGATCGGCGACAAGACGTATCGCGTCGTCGGGCGCGTCGCGATGGACCAGATGGTCGTGGACCTCGGGCCAGAGGCCGACGTCGAAGCTCTCGCGGGCGGCGAGGCCGTGCTCTTCGGGACGGGCGACGACGGCGGCCCCACCGCGGACGACTGGGCCCGCGCTGCCGGGACCATCAACTACGAGATCGTCACCCGGATCAGCCCCCGTGTGCCCCGTATCCACGTCGATTCGGCAGAGGGCGAGCCCGGGACGGGAATCGCTCCGGGCGCCGTGGCGACCGTAGGGGGAGGGCCGGCGTGAGTGCGACCGGTCCACTTTCCGCCGGTCCGCGTTCTGGCGGTCGAACCCCGGCCTGGGAGCTCCGGGCGACGCCGACGACGGCGGAGGAGACCCAGGCGCTCGGCGCGGCACTAGGGCGAATCCTCGAGGCGGGCGATCTCGTCGTGCTCACGGGCGCACTCGGCGCGGGGAAGACGACCTTCACCCAAGGCCTTGGTGCGGGCCTCGGCGTGCGCGGTGGGATCATCTCGCCGACCTTCGTGCTGGTACGCATCCACCCGAACCTCCCTGACGGCCCCCGTCCCGGGGGCCCCGACCTCGTCCACGTCGACGGGTACAGGCTCGAGGGAGAGGGGGAGGTCGAGGACCTCGACCTCGAGAATTGGGCCGACAGTTCGGTCACGGTTGTCGAGTGGGGCAGGGGGCTCGTCGAGGGCCTTGCGGAGTCCTGGCTGGACATCGAGCTCGATCGGGGACCTCTGCCCGGGATCGGCGGCGGCGCAGCGGGGGCGGATCCGGAAGTGGACTTCGATCCCACGGGTGCTGAGGCGAGCGTCGACGAAGAGTACGACGACGACGAGCCGCGCCTCGTCGTCGTTCGCGGCTTCGGGCCGCGGTGGGGGGAGCCGCCCGCTCTGCCCGGTGCTACTGCCCCAGAGCGCTCGGGGGATGCCCGGTGATCCTCCTCGTCATCGACACGTCCGCGATCGCGTCCGCGGCTCTTGTGCGCTGGCACGAGGACGAGCCTCGGGGCGCCGTCCTCGCCCAGTTCGCGACGGAGGACACTAAATCGCATGCCGAGGTCCTCGCTCCGGGCATCCGTGCGTTGCTCCTCGAGCAGGGGCTCAAGGGAGCGGACATCGACAGGATCGTGGTCGGCGTCGGCCCGGGTCCCTTCACAGGGCTCCGCTCGGGCATCGCCACGGCCCGGGCCCTCGCCTTCGCGTGGAACACCCCGCTCGCGGGCCTCATGAGTCTCGATGCGATCGCGTGGGACGTCCTCGCGGGAGCCAGACCACCGTTCTCCGAGTTTCTCGTCGCGACCGATGCCCGTCGGCGCGAGGTGTACTGGGCACGGTATTCGGCACGAGGCGTCCTCCTCGAAGGGCCTCAGGTCGACTATCCGGACGCACTCGGGGCGCTCCCGGTGTACGGCGCGGGCGCCGGGATCTACCGGGAGAAGCTCGAGGCGGCTGGCGCCGTCGTCGTCCGGGCCTTCGAGGACGCGCAGCCCACGGCCGCGTCTTTGGGGCTCGCCGCCGTCGAACGCCTGGCCCGCGGCGAAGAACTGCTTGACACCGCGCCGCGCTACCTCCGGGAATCAGACGCGCAGGTGCCCGGGCCACGGAAGAAGGCGCTCTGATGACCCAGCAGCCCCAGACGCAGTCCTTCCCGGCGGGGGTCGTGTTCCGGGACATGACCGAGGCGGACGTCCCCGCCGTCCACGCGCTCGAGAAGGTCCTGTTCCCCGTCGACGCTTGGCCGGAGCGCATGTTCCGCGACGAACTCTCGCAGCCCGAAACGAGGCGCTACTACGTGGCCGAGGAGCGAGGGCCGGAGGACGCGCCGCGGATCATCGCCTACGCCGGCGTCATGTGCGTCCCGCCCATCGCGGACGTGCAGACCATCGCCGTCGTGCCGGAACGGGAGGGCCTGGGCATCGGCTCGGCCGTGCTCACGGAGCTCATCGACGAGGCCCGGCGCCGCGGCGCGCAGGACGTGCTGCTCGAGGTCCGAGCCGACAACCCGCGGGCACAGGCGCTCTACCGCCGCTTCGGCTTCACCCAGATCCATACGCGCCGGCGTTACTACCGGGACGGGGTCGACGCCCACATCATGCAGCTGCCGCTCGAGCGGCCCGAGGGAGGAGACCAGTGAAGGAGCCACTCGTCCTCGGGATCGAGTCGTCCTGCGACGAGACCGGCGTCGGGATCGTGCGGGGCACGAGGCTGCTCGCCAACACGGTCTCATCGTCGATGGACGAGCACGTACGCTTCGGCGGGGTGATCCCGGAGATCGCGTCCCGTGCGCACCTCGATGCAATCGTGCCCACGCTTACGGAGGCCCTCGACACTGCGGGCGTGACGCTCGAGGAAGTCGACGCGCTTGCCGTCACTTCCGGGCCGGGGCTCGCCGGGGCGCTCATGGTGGGGGTGTGCGCCGCGAAGGCTCTTGCCGTGGCCACCGACAAGCCGCTGTATGCGATCAACCACCTTGTGGCGCATGTTGGCGTCGGGCTGCTCGACGGCGGCGTGTACGGCGGGGCATTGCCGGAAGACCTCGGCGCGTTGCTCGTCTCGGGCGGCCACACCGAGATCTTGCGCGTGCGGAACATCGCGTCCGACGTCGAACTGCTCGGATCGACGATTGACGACGCGGCCGGCGAAGCCTACGACAAGGTGGCCCGGCTCCTCGGGCTTGGCTACCCCGGCGGCCCGGCCATAGACCGCCTCGCGAAGGAGGGCGATCCGCGTGCCTTCCGGTTCCCCCGCGGCCTCACCCAGCCGAAGTACATGGGATCCGCGGAGGTGCCCGGCCCGCACCGCTACGACTGGTCCTTTTCGGGCCTCAAGACGGCCGTCGCTCGATGCGTCGAGCAGCACGAGGCTGCGGGCAAGCCCGTGCCGGTCGCGGACATCGCGGCGTCGTTCCAGGAGGCCGTCGTCGACGTCGTGACCTCGAAGGCGATCCTCGCGTGCCGTGAGCACGGGCTCCGCAACCTCCTGCTGGGCGGGGGAGTGGCCGCCAACTCGCGGCTGCGCGACCTCACCGCGGAACGATGCGCGGCCGCCGGCATTTCCCTCGCCGTACCGCCCTTCTCCCTCTGCACCGACAACGGGGCCATGGTTGCCGCCCTCGCTGCCCGGGTCATCATGGACGGGCGCTCGCCGAGCGAGCTTTCGTTCGCGCCGGACTCGTCGCTTCCGGTCACGACGGTCTCCGCCTGACCTCGCCGCATCAGCACTGCGGGGAGGAGCTGACGGCGCAGGCGATCACGGCCTCTGGTCGCGGGCCTTCCGCCATGCGATGGCGCCCTCGATCGCCCCGTAGATCACGCCCGCCAGGACGACGAGCAGGGCCGCCTGCGCGTGCGAGGTCACCGCGAGGATGACGGCGACCACCGCGATCACGAACAGGAGCCGCCCAGGCGAGCGGCGTCGTCGTGCTCGCGGTTCGCTCACGCCGGGTAGCCCTCCCGCATGAGGCGGGCCTCCTCGAGGACGACGGCGCGGAGGTCGCCGCCGTGCGCTTCCGCCGTGCGCCGCTGCCGCTGGTAGCCGGCGCCGCGGCGGATGATGCCCTCGATGTCCCGGAGCTCGTTCTCGCAGCCGAGATCGCGGGCGATGGGCTCAAGGCGGTCGAGGGTCTCCGCGAGATGTTCCGTCACGAGCTGTTCGCGGCCCGCTGCGTCGAGGATGATGATCGCGTCCAGGCCGTAGCGCGCCGAGCGCCACTTGTTCTCCTGCACGTGCCATGGGGGCATGGTCGGGATCGAGCCGCCGCCGTCCAGCGTCCGGGACGCCTCCTCCACGAGGCATTGCGTGAGCGCTCCGATTGCCCCGACCTCCTCTAGGGTCGAGAGTCCATCGCACACACGCATCTCGATCGTGCCGAGGCGTGGGACGGGGCGGATGTCCCAGCGGATCTCGCTGATGATGTCGATCACCCCGGTTGTGAGCATGTCCTGGACGTAGCCCTCGAAGCCGGCCCAATCCGAGAACTGGAAGGGAAGCCCGGCGGTGGGAAGCTGTTGGAACATGAGCGCGCGCTGCGAGGCGTACCCCGTGTCCTCGCCGCCCCAATAAGGGCTCGACGCCGAGAGGGCTTGGAAGTGGGGGAAGTAGTTGACGAGGGCGTCGAGGACCGGCATCGCCTTATCGCCGCGGTCCAGGCCCACGTGGATGTGCACGCCGTAGATGACCATCTGCCTGCCCCACCACTGGGTCCGGTCGATGAGCTTCGCGTAGCGGTCCTTGTCGGTCACCGGTTGGAGGCGCGGGGGGCTGAACGGATGGCTTCCCGCGGAGAACAGCTCGACGCCCAGCCGGTCGGTCACATCTCGGACCGCGGCCATCGTCGTCGCGAGGTCGTCCTTTGCTTCCCGCACAGTGTTGTGGACGTCTGTCACGATCTCGACAGTGTTGAGCAGGAGCTCCTGATGGACCCTTGGGCAATCGGCGTTGAGTTCGGGATGCTCGGCGAATACGCCCCGCATGACGTCCGGGGCTGCCGAGACCAGTTCGGCCCCGTGCCGGTCCACGAGAGCGAGCTCCCATTCCATCCCGATCGTGGACTGCTTCGAGGGCGCGAAGTCGATGCGCATAGTTCGCCCCCGCTTCCGAGCTCAGGCTCCGGCTGAGCCGCAGCGTCCTTACAGAACGTGCCCAGTCTAGGGCAGTGGCGCTCGCCCCGAGTCCGCCCGGCTCGTGTGCGGCTGGCCCGCTCGTGGGGCCATGCCCCGCTCGTGTGCGGCTGCCCCGCTCATGCGCGGCTGCCCACGCGCCCAGATGCGGGGGAGAGCGCCGATTGCGCAAGACGGACGGCCAAGTCCAGGTGGTCCACACGGGCGCGGTTGTCCACATACGGGATGAAGAGCCCCCTAAGCGACACGCCGCCCGGGCAGGATGGCTTGATGGACCCGAAAACCGCGAGACGCCTTGTTTCCCAACGCTGGCCGGGAGGAATAGTGGCCTCAACGCGCGACCTTCAGGAGGCAGGCCTTGACGACCGTGTTCTGACGACGTCTGTGAGGTCTGGATTCCTCGAACGCATCCGCCGTGGAGCCTATGCACGCTCCGAGGATTGGGAAGGGCTCAGCCCTTGGATTCGGGACGAATACCGAATCGAAGCACATGCAGCCGGCACAGGCGGCCGAGCGGTATACAGTCACACATCAGCGGCGAGGCTTCACGGCTTTGCAACCTGGGGCGTCGGCTCCACTGTCCACATCATCGGAAGCACGAATTCGGGGACGAGCCATGCCCCGGACACCGCCACACACCGTGTCCCGCTCGAGGACGCCGAGATCGTCATGGTTCGGACACGCGGCGGCCGCCTGGTGCGTGCGACGGAGCCTGTACGTACCGTTCTCGACTGCGCGAGGACACTCCTCCCTGAACGGGCGGCGGTTATCGGAGACAGTGCTCTCCGCGGGGGAGTCATGCTTGGTGATCTTGAAAGCGCGCTCGAAGCTTCACCCATTGTCCGTGGAGGAGCCCGTGCGGCACGGCTTCTGCGACTCCTGGATGCCCGCGCGGAATCGGCTGGCGAGACCCGTACGCGCTTGCTGCTCTCGAGGCTCGGGGTTGAGCCTCCCGAGACGCAGGTGTGCATCGAAACGCCTCACGGCTCCTACCGCGCCGACTTCGGTTGGCGACGCTTCAAGCTCATTCTTGAGTTCGATGGTCGGGGCAAGTACTTCGACTATCGGCCTACGCCCGAAGTGCTGCTTCTCGAGCGGCGCCGTGAGGCCGCCCTCATCGAGCTGGGATGGCGTTTCGTCCGTCTCGTATGGTCGGATCTGGAGCATCCGGAACTGGTCGGAGCACGCTTGGCTGCTGCGTTTGCAGCCGCCGCCTGATCTCGTTCCGCTCTCGTCAGACACGCTTTCCCGCCAAATGGGCGGTTGCCCCGCTCCTGAGCGGTTGCCCATGCGCGCAAGTGCGGGGGAGGGCGCCAGGTGCGGGGGAGGGCGCCGGGTGCGGGGGAGGGCGCCAGATGGTGCTAAACACGCTCGAGGATCTCCCGAGTCCGGGCCGCGTCTGGAAGGCAGCCAAAGCCGAGGCTCCGGTCGTCGCCGAGTCGTGCGGCGAGAAACGCCTCTGCGACGGACGACGGCGCGTGGCTGACGAGGAGCGCGGCCTCGAGAGCCAAAGCGAGCTCCTCCGCGAGGCGCCGCGCCCACGATTGCGCCGCCTCGGGTTCTCGCCTCGCATCGGACATGAGCGAGAGCGACCGGTTCAGCTGACGGTCAAGCAGCGGATCGGCGCCGCGCCGGAGCTCGAGTTCATCCGCGAGGGCCTCGGCGGACTCGGGCTCGCGCGCGAGCGCCCGCAGCACATCCAACGCAACAACGTTTCCCGAGCCCTCCCAGATGGCCAGCACGGGCTGCTCGCGATATCGCATGGCGAGCGGGAAATCCTCGGTGTAGCCGTTGCCTCCCAGGCATTGGAGAGCTTCGGCCGCGTGGGCAGGGCCTCGCTGACAGACCCAGAACTTCGCCACCGCAGTTGCGATCCGCGCGAAGCTGCGCTCGCGGGCCGCGCCCGCTGCCGATTCCCGGCTCCTCAGGGCATCGGCGCCAGAGCCGGTGACCGCTTGGGCGTGGGAGGCGACGGCGTCGACGCCAGCCGGCCACGCGGCGTCGTCCGCTGCCGCGAGCCGCAGACCGAGTGCGATCGACGCCTCTGCTTCAATCGCGAGGTCGGCCAGAACTGCCGCCATGGCCGGCTGGTCTATGAGCAGCTTGCCGAAGGCTCGCCGGTGCCGGGCATGCCATACCGCCTCGGCAACGCCTTGCCGCATGCCCGCGGCCGTGCCGAGGACGCAGTCCAGACGGGTCTCGTGAACCATGTCGAGGATCGTCCGGACACCTCGACCAGCGTCTCCGACCCGCCAGCCGAACGTCTCCTCAAACGCCACCTCCGCGGAAGCATTCGCCCGGTTTCCAAGCTTGGACTTGAGCCGCACCAGTCGGAAGGCGTTTCGCGTCCCGTCGTGGAGCACGCGGGGGACAAGGAAGCACGAGAGTCCAGACTGTTCCTGCGCGAGCACGAGGAACGCGTCGCTCATGGGGGCCGAGCAGAACCACTTCTCGCCGGTGATGCGCGCGGTGCCATCGCCGGCGTCGAACGCCATGGTCGTGTTGGCGCGCACGTCAGAACCACCCTGTCGTTCGGTCATTGCCATGCCGATCAGTGCACCCGGCTTCTCGACTGGCGGGACAAGGCGCGGTTCGTAGCCGGTGCCGTAGAGGAGCGGAAGCCACGAGAGGGCGACGGCGGGCTCCCTGGAGAGCGCGGGAACGGCGGCGTGCGTCATGGAGACGGGGCATGCGTGGCCCGGCTCGACCTGGGCGAACAGCATGAAGGCCGCGGCCCGCGCGACGTGAGCACCTGGGCGCGGGTGGGCCCACGACGACGTGTGGGCGCCGTGCGCTACGGCGTCACCGAGAACGCGATGGTAGGCAGGGTGGTATTCGACCTCGTCGAGCCGCTCGCCGTAGCGGTCGAGCGCGTGGAGCGCGGGAATGTGCAGGTTCGCGAGGCGGGCATTCTCTTGGAACTCGGCAGAACCGACCAGCCGCCCCACCGTGGCGAGCGCGCCCGAGGCCCACCCCGCGCCGTGCCGCCGAACGCCGTCGACAAGGGCGCCATTCGTCGAGAACTCGTCGATGCCCACTCGCGGAGGCACCTGATTCGCCATCGTGTCCGGCATGCGACCATTGCACACCGGCGCGTGCCGAGGTGCCAGAGGCAGCATGCTTGGCCTTCGGCGCCCCGATAGCCTTGGAAGCGTGCCGATCCTCAACAAAGACATGACCCTGTGCATCTCGCTCTCGGCACGCCCGAGCAACAACGGGACGCGGTTCCACAACTTCCTCTACGATGCCCTCGAGCTCAACTGGATCTACAAGGCCTTCGCACCGACGAACCTCGAGCAGGCGATCGCGGGGGTGCGCGGGCTGGGGATCCGGGGGTGCGCCGTCTCGATGCCATACAAGGAAAGCGTGATCGCGTTGGTGGACCGGATGGATGCCTCTGCGGCTGCCATCGATTCGGTCAACACCATCGTCAATGACGGCGGTGTCCTCACCGCCTACAACACCGACTACACGGCCATAGCCCAACTCATCCAGTCGAATGGGCTCGACCCTGCCTCGTCGGTGCTGCTCCGCGGCTCGGGCGGAATGGCGAAGGCAACGGCGGCGGCTTTCCGCGATGCGGGGTTCCGGGACGTGACGATCCTCGCCCGGAACGAGGAAACTGGCCGCGCGCTCGCCGACCTCTACGGATTCCACTGGCGAGCCGAGCTGGGCGATGCGGAGGCCGAGGTCCTCGTCAACGTCACCCCGATCGGAATGGCAGGCGGTCCTGACGGCGATTCGCTCGCCTTCCCGACGTCCACGGTCGAGGCGGCGGGGGCCGTCTTCGACGTCGTTGCGGTTCCGGCCGAGACTCCTCTCGTGAAGGCAGGGCACGCCATGGACAAGAAGGTGATCAGTGGCGCCGAGGTCATGACCATCCAAGCGCTCGAGCAGTTCGTCCTCTACACCGGGATCCGGCCGAGCGACGAGCAAGTGCGGGCGGCTGAGGAGTTCATGCGCGCCCCCGTTTGATGGTCACCTACGGCGGGTGCGGGCGACGGCGGGGCGCGTTTCGTCTCGTTTGATGGTCACCTACCGCGGGTGCGGGCGACGGCGGGGCGCGTTTCGTCTCGTTTGATGGTCACCTACCGCGGGTGCGGGCGCGAAGAACCCGCAGGAGGTGACTTCTGGATGGGTGGGCACCGTCGGGAGGTGACTTCTGGATGGGTGGGCACCGTCGGGAGGTGACTTCTGGATGGGTGGGCACCGTCGGGAGGTGACTTCTGGATGGGTGGGCACCGTCGGGAGGTGACCCTTGGATGGGGGAGCCGGGTCAGACTGGCTCGACGATCGCCGCCACTCGGTGCTCGCCGATCCGCGTCAGGACCAGCGTGGCCCGCCGGTGGGGCTTCTTCTTGGGCGCCTTGCCAAGACCGAGGAAGAGCAGCTTGCGCAGTTCGTCGGGCGCGACCGCCATTCCTCGTTTCTTGATGTCGAGGGCCGTGATGCCCTCGTCGCGGACCCATTGCCGGAGCGCCCGCACGTTGTACGGGCGCACCTCGAGCACCCGATACGCCCTGGCAAACGGCGTCGCGGAGAGGTCCGGCGCGCAGAAGTACGCAATGTGCGGATCTACGAGGTGACCCCCGAGCCGGTCGGCGAGTTCGGCCACGAGGCCCGCGCGGATCACGGCGCCGTCCGGCTCGTAGAGGAAGCCCTCGAGCGGGCCGATCTTCGGGTGCACACCCTCGCCGAAATCCGTCTCCGCGACCAGTTCAGCGGCCGAGTCCCCTGAGAGCACGAGCGCTGCGCGGCGGACGGTGGGGCGCCGGAGAGCGTTGAAATACAGCGCGACCTCCGCGACGTCGCCGTCGACCGAGACCCACTGCGCCTCGCAGCCTCCGGGGACAGAAGGATGGGGGATGCCCGGTCCGAGCTTGACGCCGACGGGGAGTCCTTTGTCTGCGAGCTCGGCCGCGAAGCTCAGCGGAGGCGAGAATTCCTCGGGGTCCCACAAGCGGGTGGTGCCCGACGTCGTCGTCGTTCGCCGCGCGGGGTCCAGCCATACGCCTTCGATCCCGTCGAGCGGGACGGTCTGCGCGTCAGCGTGGACGACGCGGACGTTGGGAAACGGCATGAGGTTGATGGTCGCGCACGCTGCGGTCGTCTCATCGAGTTCGACGGCTGTGACCTCGAGGTCTAGCGAGGCCATGGCCATGGCATCCGCACCGAGACCGCACCCCAGGTCCGCCACGCTCCGGACGCCGCCGTCGACGAAGCGTCGCGCGTGCCGGGCCGCGATGCTCAGGCGCGTTGCCTGCTCGAGCCCCGCACGGGTGAACAGCATGTGGCGGGAGAATTCCCCGAACTTGGCCTCCGCTTTGACCCTCAATCGAGCCTGGCTCAGGACGGCGGAAACAAGCTCAGGTGCGTGGCCGGCCTTGCGAAGGCGCGCCGTGATCGCGAGTACGTCCTCTTCCCGGTAGGGGCCGAGCGAGTTGAGGAGGGCCCAGCCTTCCGAGGTCAGCAGAGGGGCGAGCTGCTCGGCGGCGTGGGGGTCCTGAGCCATGGATCAAGCCTAGTTCACCCCACGCCGGTCCCAGGCGAGAGCAGCCGTTCCGGATATGGTGGAGACATGGAGACGACGCCTGCTGACGCCTCGCCCACTGCCAACCACCGGGGGCTCTCCCGCTTTGTCCGGCCCTTGCTCATCCTCGGAATCGTTCTCGCTGCGGTGTCTGCGGTCCTGCTCTTCATCGTCCTCGGCCTCGATGCGTTCACTGCGACCGTCTACTCCGTAGGCGGCAAGAGCATCAACGATCCGACCCCGGAGGCCGAGGCGCTCCGCGACCAGTACCTTGGGGCGAAGATCGCCGCGATCGTGGGCCTCGTGATCGGAGGCGTCCTCCTGGTCGGCTCGCTCGTTGTCATGTACCTGAACCGCTCCCGCAACGGCGACGACGGCGACGACCTGAGCTTCGAGGAGCTCGCGGGCGAATAAGGCAGCCCTGTGGGTCCCACGATTGGCACTCGCCTTGACCGAGTGCCAACGGCTCAATAGAGTCAGCAGTAGCACTCGACCTGTGCGAGTGCTAACTGTCCAGGCACGCTCCCGGCACCCGCGACGACGGTTGCATGCCCGGCTCCCATTTCTGTGACCCGTTCATGAAAAGGAGAGATCCGTGTCGGTCTCCATCAAGCCTCTCGAGGACCGTATTGTCGTCAAGCCGCTCGAGGCGGAGCAGACCACTGCTTCTGGCCTCGTGATCCCGGACACCGCCAAGGAGAAGCCGCAGGAGGGCGAAGTTGTCGCCGTCGGCCCCGGTCGCGTCGATGACAACGGCAACCGCGTCCCCGTCGACGTGACGGTCGGCGACGTCGTCCTCTACTCGAAGTACGGCGGAACCGAGGTCAAGACGGGCGGCAGCGAGTACCTCGTGCTCTCCGCCCGCGACGTCCTCGCGATCGTCGTCAAGTAGTTCCCGCCGAGCAGGACTTCAACGGCAGCACCCCGGTCACGCGGCCGGGGTGCTGCCCTTGAACCCAAGGAGAAGCGAATGGCAAAGCAGCTCGCATTCAACCAGGACGCCCGCAAGGCCCTCGAGGCCGGCGTCGACAAGCTCGCCGACACCGTAAAGGTGACCCTCGGCCCGCGCGGCCGCAACGTCGTCCTCGACAAGAAGTGGGGCGCGCCGACCATCACGAACGACGGCGTGACCATCGCCCGCGAGGTCGAGCTCGAGGATCCGTACGAGAACCTCGGCGCCCAGCTCGCCAAGGAAGTCGCCACCAAGACGAACGACGTCGCCGGCGACGGCACGACGACGGCGACTGTCCTCGCGCAGGCGCTCGTCAAGGAAGGCCTGCGGAACGTTGCCGCCGGCGCGGCACCGGGCGACATCAAGCGCGGGATCGAGGCGGCCGTCGAGGCCGTCGTCACCCGCCTGGGCGAGAACGCCCGCGAGGTCTCCGGCGATCACGTCGCCAACGTCGCCGCGATCTCGGCCCAGTCGGACGAGATCGGCGAGCTCCTCGCCGAGGCGTTCGCGAAGGTCGGCCAGGACGGCGTCATCACGATCGAGGAAGCCTCGACGACCCAGACCGAGCTCGTGCTCACCGAGGGCATGCAGTTCGACAAGGGTTACCTCTCGCCGTACTTCGTGACCGACGCCGAGCGCCAGGAGGCCGTCCTCGAGGACGCGTTCATCCTCATCCACCAGGGCAAGATCTCGTCGCTGCAGGACTTCCTCCCGCTCCTCGAGAAGACCCTCCAGGCCTCGAAGCCGCTGTTCATCATCGCGGAGGACGTCGAGGGCGAGGCCCTGTCGACGCTCATCGTCAACAAGATCCGCGGCACCCTCAACGCCGTCGCGGTCAAGGCTCCGGGCTTCGGCGACCGCCGCAAGGCCATGCTCCAGGACATCGCGACCCTCACGGGTGCGCAGGTCATCTCCCCGGAGGTGGGCCTGAGCCTCGATCAGGTTGGCCTCGAGCAGCTCGGCACCGCACGCCGCATCACGGTCACGAAGGACACGACGACGATCGTCGACGGCGCCGGCTCGGCCGAGGACGTCGCGGCTCGCGTTGCGCAGCTTCGGGCTGAGCTCACCCGCACCGATTCCGATTGGGATCGCGAGAAGCTCCAGGAGCGCCTCGCGAAGCTCGCGGGCGGTATCGGCGTCATCAAGGTCGGCGCTGCGACCGAGGTGGAGCTCAAGGAGAAGAAGCACCGCATCGAGGACGCCGTGTCCTCGACGCGTGCTGCCCTTGAGGAAGGCATCGTGGCGGGCGGTGGCTCTGCCCTCGTCCACGCCGTGCGCGTCCTCGACGAGAACGAGACGATCAAGGGCCTCTCGGGCGACACTGCGGTCGGCGTCAACATTGTGCGCCGCGCGCTCGTCCAGCCCCTGCGCTGGATCGCGCACAACGCGGGCTTCGACGGTCACGTTGTGGCCGCACGGGTCGCGGAGGCCGAGGTGAACAACGGCTTCAACGCGAAGACCGGCGAGTACGAGGATCTCATCGCGGCTGGCGTGATCGACCCCGTCAAGGTGACGCGTTCCGCCCTGCGCAACGCGGCATCGATCGCGGCTCTCGTGCTGACGACCGAGACGCTCGTGGCCGACAAGCCGGCCGAGGACGACCACGCGGGCCACAACCACTAAGGCACGCTGGTCGGCGCTCAACGCCTGATCCAACGAGGGCCGTCCCCTTCCGGGGCGGCCCTCGTTGTGCGTTTGGTCACCCGGTACCGCCGCCGGAATACCTGCCCGCCCGGCGAAAGTTTAGGATAGAAAGCACCGCAGCAGACCACGCCCGTAAGTACTGGCTGGTCATCAGCACTTCCCGTCAGTTTCGCGCCGCACCCCCTCGGCGCAGGCCAAGGAGCACTCATGACCACCGCCCCCGAGCACGACCCCTTCGGCTTCCTCGGACTCACCTACGACGACGTCCTCCTGCTGCCCGGCCCGACGGACGTCATCCCGTCCGAAGCCGATACCTCGACCCGCCTCTCGCGCCGCATCCGGCTCGGCATCCCCGTCCTCTCTGCCGCGATGGACACCGTGACCGAGGCTCGGATGGCCATCAGCCTCGCCCGTCAGGGCGGCATCGGCATCCTCCACCGCAACCTGTCGATTGAGGATCAGGCCGAGCAGGTCGATCAGGTCAAGCGCAGCGAGTCAGGGATGATCACGAAGCCTGTGACCGTCGGCCCAGATGCCACGCTCAAGGAACTCGACGATCTGTGCGCCCACTATCGCGTCTCGGGCCTCCCCGTGGTCGACGAGGGGCGCCGACTGCTCGGCATCATCACGAACCGCGACACGCGTTTCATCCCGTACGAGGAGTTCGCGAGCCGCAAGGTCCACGAGGTCATGACGCCGATGCCGCTCGTGACAGCAAAGGTCGGCGTGGCTCGAGACGAGGTCATCGGCCTCCTCGGCAAGCACCGGATCGAGAAGCTTCCGCTCGTCGACGACGACGGCATCCTGCAGGGCCTCATCACGGTCAAGGACTTCGAGAAAGCGGACCAGTACCCGAACGCCACAAAGGATGAGTCGGGCCGGCTTCGCGTCGGTGCCGCCGTCGGCTTCTTCGGAGACGGATACGAGCGCGCCATGACGATGGTCGAGGCCGGCGTCGACGTGCTCGTCGTGGACACGGCGAACGGCCACAGCCAGGGCGTCCTCGACATGATCGCCAGGCTCAAGAAGGACCCAGCCGCCGCTCACGTCGACGTCATCGGCGGCCAGGCGGCGACCCGCGAGGGAGCCCAAGCCCTCATCGACGCAGGCGCCGATGCGATCAAGGTCGGCGTCGGCCCGGGATCCATCTGCACAACGCGCGTCGTCGCCGGCGTGGGCGTTCCCCAGGTCACGGCGATCTACGAGTCCGCGAAGGCCGCCATCCCCGCCGGAGTCCCGGTGATTGCCGACGGCGGGCTCCAGTACTCGGGCGACATCGGCAAGGCGATTGTCGCCGGAGCCGACTCCGTCATGCTCGGCTCGCTCCTCGCAGGTACGGCCGAGGCCCCCGGTGACCTCGTCTTCATGAACGGCAAGCAGTTCAAGTCCTACCGTGGGATGGGCTCGCTCGGCGCGATGCAGACGCGCGGGAAGAACACGTCCTACTCCAAGGACCGCTACTTCCAAGCCGACGTCCCGAGCGACGAGAAGCTCGTCCCGGAGGGCATCGAGGGCCAAGTTCCCTACCGCGGGCCGCTCGCCGCCGTCGCCCATCAGCTCGTGGGCGGCCTCCGCCAGACGATGTTCTACGTCGGGGCGCACACCGTCGACGAGCTCAAGGCCAAGGGCAAGTTCGTCCGGATCACGTCGGCGGGCCTCAAGGAGAGCCACCCCCACGACATCATGATCACGGCCGAGGCTCCCAACTACCGCAAGTAGGCGCCTCCGGAGGCCCTCGCACCGACGGTGCGAGGGCCTCCGTCGTCCGGTCCTCCGCCGTGGGGTCGACTAAGGTAGAGGCCGTGACCTACGAGATCGAAATCGGCCGCGGCAAGCGTGGACGGCGCGCTTACTCCCTCGACGACATCGCCATTGTCCCCAATCGGCGGACCCGTGACCCTCAGGACGTCTCGGTCTCGTGGCAGATCGATGCCTATCGTTTCGAGATGCCGGTCATCGCTGCCCCGATGGACTCGGTCATGTCCCCGGCGACTGCCGTAGAGCTCGGGCGCCTCGGCGGTCTCGGAGTCCTCGATCTTGAGGGCCTCTGGACCCGCTACGAGGATCCGGAGCCGGTGCTCGCGGAGATCGCCTCGCTCGATGGGGACCCGTCGAGCCCGGCCGTCACGCGGCGCCTCCAGGAGCTGTACTCGCAGCCCGTCGACCCCGAGCTCATCACGTCGCGCCTCGCCGAGATGCGCGCGTCGGGCGTGACTGTCGCCGGGGCGCTCACACCCGCTAGCACTCTCCGCCACTACAAGACCGTGCTGGCGGCCGGCGTCGACCTCTTCGTCATCCGGGGCACGACCGTCTCCGCGGAGCACGTCTCGAAGAACCAGGAGCCGCTCAACCTCAAGAAGTTCATCTACGAACTGGACGTCCCGGTGATCGTGGGCGGGGCCGCGGGCTACACGCCGGCGCTGCACCTCATGCGCACGGGCGCGGCGGGCGTGCTTGTGGGCTTCGGCGGGGGAGCGACGACGACGACGCGGCGCGCCTTGGGCATTCATTCGCCCCTTGCGTCTGCCATCAGCGATGTCGCTGCAGCCCGGCGCGACTACATGGACGAATCCGGTGGCCGTTATGTGCACGTCATCGCCGACGGCGGGATGGGCACCTCGGGCGCGATCGTCAAGGCTATCGCCATGGGAGCCGACGCCGTCATGCTCGGCTCGGCCCTCGCCCGATCGCTTGAGGCGCCCGGCCGCGGCTGGCACTGGGGTGCCGAAGCGCATCACCCGGACACCCCGCGCGGGGAGCGCGTCAACGTTGGGACCGTCGGTCCCATGGAGGAAGTCCTTTTCGGCCCCGGGCACCACGCGGACGGAACGTCGAACCTTGTCGGCATGCTGCGCCGCTCAATGGCCACGACGGGGTACTCGGACCTCAAAGAATTCCAGCGTGTCGACGTCGTCGTGTCGCCGCACGCCTCGCGCTAGAGCCACGCACGGGCGGTGATCTGGGCGTGGACATGCCCCGGTGTTCCTTGACGCTCCGCCTAGACTCCTAGCAGGAAGTTCCGGGAGCGGAGGGGGCGCAATGTCGGCACAGCTCGGGCCGGAGGCCCGAACGGAGGCCATCGAACGGTTCAAGGCGACGGGCAGCTCAGAGAAGCAGCTCGACGTCCTCATCGTCGGTGGCGGCATTGTGGGGACTGGCGCGGCCCTCGACGCCGTGACCCGAGGCCTCGATGTCGGCATCGTCGAGCAGCGCGACTGGGCATCAGGCACGTCTTCGCGCTCGTCCAAGCTCATTCATGGCGGCCTTCGCTACCTTGAGATGCTGGACTTCCGGCTTGTCCAGGAGGCTCTGCAGGAACGCGGACTCCTCCTGCAGAGGATCGCCCCCCATCTCGTGAAGCCGGTGCCGTTCCTGTATCCGCTGACGCGCCGCTGGTGGGAGCGGCCCTATGTCGGAACGGGCATGCTGATGTACGACTCGCTGGGCCTTACGAACGGCCACGGAACTGGCCTTCCCATCCACAAGCACATGTTCCGACGAGGGACGCTTCGAGCGGCCCCCAGCCTGCGGGACGACGCGATGATCGGGGCGATCCGCTATTACGATGCGCAGGTCGACGACGCCCGGATGGTGGTGAACGTCGTCCGCACCGCTGCCCACCACGGAGCCCACGCGGTGAATCGGATGCGGGTCGAGAGCTTCCTGCGCGAGGGCGAGCGCGTTGTCGGGGCCCACGTGCGGGACCTGGAAACGGGCGAGGAGCTCGAAATCCGCGCAAAGCAGGTGATCAACGCTACAGGTGTCTGGACGGACGAAACCCAGGCCATGGTCACGGAGCGGGGCCAGCTCAAGGTTCGGGCATCCAAAGGCGTGCATCTTGTGGTTCCGCGCGACCGGTTCCAGTCGACGGTCGGCCTCATTCTCCGCACCGAGAAGTCCGTGCTGTTCGTCATACCGTGGGGGCGGCACTGGATCATCGGAACCACCGACACCGACTGGCGTCTCGACAAGGCCCATCCCGCGGCCTCAAGCAAGGACATCGACTACATCCTCGAGCGCGTCAACCGGGTCCTCAGGCGTCCCCTCACCCGAGAGGATGTGGAAGGCGTCTACGCGGGCCTCAGGCCCCTCCTAGCGGGCGAGAACGACTCGACGGCGGAGCTGAGCCGTGAGCACGTCGTCGCACATCCTGTGCCCGGCATGGTGGTCATTGCAGGCGGCAAATTCACGACGTACAGGATCATGGCCCGGGACGCCGTGGACGAGGCGGTGCGGAATCTGGACGAGCGGGTCCCGGCGAGTGTCACCGACCGAATCCCGCTGCTTGGAGCCGACGGATTCAAGGCAGTCTGGAACCGACGCGCCCGCCTCGCCTCAGCGGCCGGGGTTCACGTGGCCCGCGTCGAGCACCTGCTCAACCGCTTCGGGTCGCTTGCGACCGAAGTTCTGGACATCATCGCCCGAGACCAGTCGCTGGCCCAGCCGCTTCCCGGGGCGGATGACTACCTCAAGGCCGAGGTCGTCTACGCCGTCACCCACGAGGCCGCCCGGCACGTCGAGGACGTCCTGACCCGCCGCACCCGCATCTCGATCGAGGCTTGGGACCGCGGCGTCTCTGCAGCTCCTGTCGTAGCCGAACTCATGGCGCCGCTGCTCGGCTGGAGCCAAGTGCAGCGCGAACGTGAGATAACCCACTATCTCAAGCGCGTCGAGGCGGAGAGACTGAGCCAAGAGCAACCTGACGACGCGACCGCCGACGTCGCACGGCTGGGCGCGGAGGACATCATCCCGGTCCAGTGAGGGAGGTCCTCAGAACGGATCCGTAAAATGGCTGCATGCCCCAGCCATTCGATCGCTACGACGCGCAGCTGACCTCGCCTGGACTCGTCATCCTCGAGATGGACGCCGAGGACCGCCAGGACGCGACTCGGCAGCTCGCCGAGCGTCTCGCCGCCGAGGGCCGGATCGCCGACCTCGAAGCTTTCCTCGCCGATGTCGACGCCAGAGAGCACCAGATGGCTACGGGCCTCCCGGGCGGGATCGGCCTTCCGCACGCACGGAGCGAGCAAGTAACGCAGCCCTCGATCGCCGTCGGCGTCGCCAAGTACGGTAGGGCGGTCGACTTCGGGGCCCTTGACGGCCCGGCCTATGTGGTGTTGCTCATTGCCACACCGGCGTCGAGCTTCTCAGAGCACCTGGAGGTCCTCGCGACGATGGCTCGCTCGCTCTCGAAGGCGGGGTTCCGCGAGTCTCTGCGGCGAGCGAACGACGCCGACATCATCGCAGAGCTCGTCAACTCGGCTCTCGTCTTCGGAGACTAGCCCGGGCCCCGGGGTGAGAGGCCGTTTAGTTTTTCTACAGCTTGTCGGAGTACCGTTGAAAGGTGCTGAGAACCGCCCTCAAACCCCGTTGGATACTCGCGCTCATTGGCGCGCTCGCGGTCTCCAGCGTGTTCGTGCTCTTGAGCCAGTGGCAGTTCTCGCGTTCCACATCTGATGCCCCGCCGGTCGTGACGACGACTGAGACACCCCAGCCGCTCACGAAGACCCTTCAGCCCGCGACAGACTTCCCTGCAGCGGCCGCCGATCAGATGATCACGGCGACGGGGCACTACGACGCTTCCAAGCAGGTGCTCGTCCCGAATCGGCTGCTCAATGGCGTGAGCGGGTGGTGGGTCGTGACCGCGTTCGTGGTCGACGGCGCCCCGGCCGTCGATGGCGACCATACGGTCGTCATTCCTGTCGCTCGGGGGTGGCTTGCCGAGGCAAGCCAAGTGGAGGCTCCGCCATCTGGGGAAGTGCAGCTGACCGGTCGGCTCGAGCCGTCCGAGGCTCCTCAAGCGAACAAGAATCCTGCTCCTGGGCAGGCGTCGATGGTCGCGGTCCCTGAGCTCATCAACATGTGGGACGTCCAGAGCTACACGGGCTTCGTGGGTGCGACGCACGAGGTGACGGCGGCTGGCGACCAGTCGGCGTCGGCCGTCCCCGGGCTCCTGAAGCCAGTCAACATCCCGCCTCAGCCGAAATTGACGCCGGTCAATTGGCTCAACATCTTCTACGCCGTCGAGTGGGTCGTTTTCGCGGGATTCGCGATCTTCCTGTGGTGGCGGCTCGTCCGGGACGAATACGAACGCGAGCTCGAAGCCCGCGCTGACGACGAATCCGCCTCGTCTGAATTCCCTTCGTCTGGCCAGTCCTCGCCCGACGGAGAACATCTCCCATCCGACACCGGAGGAAAACCGTGATCGACCCCAAGCCCGCCACCGGGCGTACCCCCAAGCGCCGCTTCGGTGGCACCGTTGCACAGATCCGCTCAGCACTCGGCTTCTACAAGGTCATGGCCTACGCGACGGGATCGATGCTCCTGCTGCTGTGCCTCGAGATGATCCTCCGCTACGGCTTCGGCAAGTTCATCTTCGCCGGGGGAACTGACGCGCTCACCGGGAAGGCCTTCGGGTTCGGCTTGGCCGACGCCGATCCCGCGGGTGTGCTCGGCGGGGTCAACCTGTCGATCACGATCCTCATCGTGCACGGCTGGATGTATGTGATCTACCTCATCTCGAACTTCCGCCTGTGGTCGCTCATGCGCTGGCAGTTCGGCCGCCTGATCCTCATGGCGGCGGGCGGCGTCGTGCCTCTTCTTTCGTTCTTCGTCGAGCGGCGGATCCATGCCGAGGTGGAGCGCGAGCTCCTCGCTCATCCCGACGCCGGCCAACGCTACTGACTGCGCCGACGCAAGGTCCCCCTCCTTGAAGTCCGGTAGGCTTGACGGGTGACAACAGCATCCCAGAGCACAGGTTCGCAGACAGCTCACAGGCCGGTGCTCGTGGTGGACTACGGTGCCCAGTACGCGCAGCTCATCGCGCGTCGCGTCCGCGAGGCGAACGTCTATTCGGAGATCGTCCCGCACACCCTCACCACTGAGCAGATCCTCGCGAAGAACCCTGCCGCCATCATCCTCTCGGGCGGGCCCTCCAGCGTCTATGCGGATGGGGCTCCCCGTGTCGGCTCGGAGCTGTTCGAGGCGGGCGTGCCGGTCTTCGGCATCTGCTACGGCTTCCAGGCCATGGCCAACGCGCTCGGCGGTCTCGTCGCGAAGACGGGCCTGCGCGAGTACGGGGCGACTCAGGTCTCCGCCGTGGGGGAGCCCCACTCGATCCTCGCCGGCGTCCCGGTGCTCCAGAGCACGTGGATGAGTCACGGCGATGCCGTCCAGGAAGCCCCGGACGGCTTCGAAGTGCTCGCCACGACGCCAGGCGCTCCGGTTGCCGCGTTCGTGAACCTCGACAAGTCGCTTGGTGGCGTGCAGTGGCACCCCGAGGTCAAGCACTCCGAGTACGGACAGCAGGTCCTCGAAAACTTCCTGTTCGGAATCGCCGGCCTCGAGCGCAACTGGACTACCGGCAACATCGTCGACGAGCAGATCGGGCGCATCCGCGATCAGGTGGGCGATGCGCGTGTCATCTGTGGGCTGTCCGGCGGTGTGGACTCCGCTGTTGCGGCCGCCCTTGTACAGCGCGCCGTTGGCGACCAGCTGACGTGCGTCTTCGTCGATCACGGGCTTCTTCGCGAAGGAGAGGCCGAGCAGGTCGAACGCGACTTCGTCGCAGCTACGGGGGTCAACCTCTACGTCGCCAACGAGCAGGAGCGGTTCCTCTCGGCGCTCGCCGGAGTCACCGACCCTGAGCAGAAGCGCAAGATCATCGGACGCGAGTTCATCCGCGCCTTCGAAGAAGCCGAGCGCGCCATCATCGAGAAGGCCAAGGCGGAGGGGGAGCAAATCCGCTTCCTTGTCCAGGGCACCCTGTACCCGGACGTTGTCGAATCTGGCGGCGGCGAGGGTGCGGCGAACATCAAGAGCCATCACAACGTCGGTGGCCTTCCCGAAGACATGCGCTTCGAACTGGTCGAGCCTCTCCGCGCGCTCTTCAAGGACGAGGTGCGCTCGGTGGGGCGCCAGCTTGGCCTGCCCGCAGAGATCGTCGGCCGGCAGCCCTTCCCGGGGCCAGGCCTCGGGATCCGGATTATCGGCGAGGTCACCCATGAGCGGCTGGAGCTCCTCCGGAAGGCAGATGCTATCGCCCGCCATGAGCTGACGGCAGCAGGCCTCGACGACGAGGTGTGGCAGATGCCGGTTGTTCTGCTGGCGGATGTGCGCAGCGTGGGCGTCCAGGGCGATGGACGCACCTACGGCCACCCGATCGTCCTTCGCCCGGTCTCGAGCGAGGATGCGATGACGGCCGACTGGTCGCGCCTTCCGTTCGACCTTCTCTCGCGGATTTCCAACCGAATCACGAACGAGGTCGAGGGCGTCAACCGTGTGGTCCTCGACGTCACGAGCAAGCCCCCGGGAACCATCGAATGGGAGTGATTCCCCGCTGATTTGGCCCCCGGCTGCGTTGCGCCCGGGGGCCTTGGCGTCCGAGAGGCTAGTCTCGAAGCTATGCCGATAAGGTCCATAGGCAAACGACGGAGCGCTCCAGAGGGCGCAGAGGAGAGCAGGGACGTGCCCCAGCATCCGGGTATGCAGGAAGACGAGGCCCGCCTCGAGGCGTGGCTTTCGGCGCTCCCTGGCGTTACAGGACCCGACACCATGCTCGGCTTCGCCCCCACTTCCGAGGGCACCATCGAGCTGACCTCTGCAAACGCATCCGGTCTCGCGCAGCTGCTGGCTGGCCGCCGAACCCGTCTCTCGACGCTCGTCCGCGAGCGGCATGACTACACCGCCGCCGCCCGGGCTGCGCGGAACCTTCGCGCCAAGATCTACGAGCTCGCGAACGAGCGGGGACTCGACGCTGGTCATCTCGCCGCGGGAATCGCGACGTGGACCTCCGCCGTTGGGGGGCGGCCGCGGCGCGTGAGTGCGCCGGTCCTGCTGGCCGGCGTCGCGCTGACCGTGCGTTCGGAACAGGACGATTTCGAGATCAAACTCACCGGGCCAGCCAGGCTCAATCCGGCTCTGGTGCGGCATTTGCGTACTGTCCACCGTCTCGACATCGATGTGGCGGCAGTCGAACGACTTGCCTACAGCACCGCACGCCTCGATCCCCATCCCGTCCTCGAACGATTCCGCGCGATCCTGAGCGGCATCCCCGGGGCCGCTGTGGAGACACGTCTTCTGGTCTCGACCTTTGCTGACCTCGAGCACGCCCTCGATGATCCTGCGATTACCCCGGCGGCCCCTGTCGTTGCTTCGCTCGCAGCAGCCTCCCGCTCGGTGCACGTCGCGCCGAGTCCCCTCGACCCCTCGCGTTTCACCCCCGTAGACGAGCGGCCTCCGTCCCACGAGCTCCTCGTGCTCGATGCGGACGCGGACCAGCAGCTGGCGATCGACGCCACTCGTGCCGGTGACTCCCTCGTCATCGAGACCCCGCCCGGCACGGGACAGACGCAGACCGCCGTCAACGTGATCGCGAATCTTGTGGATGCCGGCCGGACTGTCCTCGTGGTAGCAGAGCGGCGAGCCAGTCTCGCGGAGCTCAACCATGCGTGTGAACGACTGGGCCTCGGCTCCCTGCTCCTCCAGCTGAGCGCTGGGCTCACCGCCAACCAGCTCAAGCAGCAGCTCGTCCGAGCAATCGTCCGGAACGAAAAGGCCGAACAGCCTCGCCTTGAAACCATCCACCGGACTCTCATCGAGCGGCGATACCAGCTCCTCGAGCATGTCGAGTCCCTGCACAACGTCCGCGAGCGCTGGGGCTGCTCGCCCTACGAGGCCATGCAGTCCCTCGCCGCGCTCACGTCCATCCACCCGTCTCCGGCCACAACCGTGCGGCTCAAGCGCAGCGTTCTCGACAGCATCCGCGAACGGCGGGAGCTCGCCGAGCGACTTCGCCGCGCCGCTGAACTGGGAAGCTTCAGCCGGGAGGCCACGACCAGCCCGTGGTACGGGGCGCGGATGCTGACCCGCCGCGAGACGGAAGACGCGCAAGCCCTCGTTCAGGCCCTTGTCAAGGATCTTCCCGCGCTGCGCGAGAGGATGGCGACGCTGGCCGCCCACTCCGAGATCCGCCTCGGATCCACTGTCGAGGAGTGGGGACGGCAGATCGAGATGCTCGTGGCTGTGCGTGAAAGCCTCGACAAGTTCACGCCCGACATCTTCGACCGTCCGGTCAACGACCTCATCGCTGCCACGGCCCCATCGGGCTGGCGCCGGGAACGTGGGATCGAGATTCCCGCGATGCAGCGTTCCCGGCTGCGGCGGGTGGCGAAGGAATACGTCCGCCCGGGCGTCCACCTGGCGGATCTTCACAGCTCGCTCATCCTGGTTCAAGAGCAGCGGGCCCAGTGGTCCGAGTACGCCGTCTCGCAACGGCATCCGATGGTGCCGTCGGGGCTCGCCGATCTCCGGGAAGACTACCGCGCAGTCCGCAAGGGCCTTGAGCGGCTGGGACACGTGATCGTCGGGACACGAAGCGGCGGGGACCTGCTGTTGGATCCGGTGGTGGAGGTCCAAGGCCGACTTCAGGATCTCTCTGAGAGCTACGACTCCCTGCGTTCCCTGCCCGAACGGACGCTTCTGGAAGACGAGCTGCGCGAGCGTGGACTCGGTGAGCTCCTCGACGACCTCGCGGCGCGCCAAGCCTCGCCCGAGGTTGTGGCCTCGGAGCTCGAGCTCGCATGGTGGCAGTCTGTTCTCGAAGCGATGATCAGCGGCGACGACTACCTTGCGATGTCGGATGGTGCGCAGCTGCGTACCGCAGAGGAGGAGTTCCGCCGCGCGGATCGCGCCCACATTGGATCGGGTGCCGCCCGAGTCCGATGGCGGCTTGCCGGGGAGTGGGGCCGCGCGCTCGGCGAGCACCCGCGTGAGGCTGAATCGCTTCGGAACCAGCTCAAGGACGGGCGTGTCAGCCTCGCAGCACTTGGCTCTCAGGCGCCGCACCTGGTGCGGCCGCTTGTGCCGGTCTGGACGGCGAGCCCGTATTCTCTGGCGTCGGCGGCACCGGCAAACCGTCGGTTTGATGCCGTCGTCCTCCTGGACGCAGATTCCCTGCCGCTTCGGGCCGCGCTGCCTGCCGTAGCGCGAGCCGGGCAGGTCATCGCATTCGGCGACACGCACGTCGCGAATCCGAAGCCTTTCACGGTCGGAGTCGATCACAGCGCGCGTCCCCAGGAGTCGCCCGATCAGGTCGAGAGCGCATTCGGGGCGTTGAGCAGGATCCTCCCGACAGTTCGGCTCAAGACGGTGTACCGCGGCGTCGATGAGGAGCTGGGGCTCCAGCTGAGCCGCCGGTTCTATGACGGTGCTCTCCGAAGGCTCCCAGACGGGCAGTCGGTCACGGGCCTGGATCGGGCGCTCTTGGTCGAGTACCTTCCAGACGGCACCGGAATGCCCTCTGGCCAAGACGGCAACGTCGAGTCTGTTGCCGCGGAGGTGAACCGCGTGGTGGATCTCGTGTTCGAGCATGCCGCGCACCGCCCCAACTCGTCCCTCGCTGTCGTGACTGCCAGCGCTCAGCACGCGGCGCGCGTCGGTGAGGCCATCCGACTCCAAATGGCCAACCACGCGGATTCGAAGGAGTTCTTCAGCGGCGGGGAAGAGCCGTTCCGCGTCGTTCCCGTCGACCGTGCCGGAGGCCTTGTCCGGGACCACGTGATCTTCTCGCTCGGTTACGGACGCACCCCGCACGGGCGAGCCATGCACTACTTCGGGCCCCTGAGCGAGCCGGGCGGCCGGCGCCGCTTCGCGCTTGCAATGAGCCGAGCGCGGCACACGATGCACGTGCTGACCTGCTTCCAACCCGGCGAGCTCGACGAGAGCCGCCTCAGCGAGGGTGCCCGCGACTTCCACGAGCTTCTCGAACGGGAACTGGCCGGGCGGACCGAACTCGGTACGAGAGCGACCCGGGCAGCTGCGAGCGGCGAGTCCCTGGGGGCAGACCCCCTCGTCACCGACTTGGGGGAGCGCCTCGCCTCCCGCGGTGCAAGGGTGTGGCACCACTACGACGGCGAAATCGACATGGCCGCCGCGGTGGATCCGCTCCTCACACTCTCTCGGGACGACCAGGAGCAGAGCGTTCCGGTCGCCGTCGAATCGGACGGCACCAATCGGTACCGCGATCTCAGTGTCAGAGAACGGAGCCGGCAGCGGCCCGAACTGCTTGAGCGCATGGGCTGGCGCTACTTCACTCTGTGGACAATCGAGGTCTTCACGGATCCCGGAAGCTGCGCGGACATGATCGCGGATCTGCTGGGACTCGAGGGCCCATCGGATGAGGGCAACGGGGCGGGCTTCCTCGCAGGCGGCGTCATGGGCGCCGTGCATAAGCCGGACCAGACGGAAGCCGGACTGTGGGGCGTTCAGGGCCGACCCGACGGTGAGGCCCCTGGGAGCGTGTGGAACGACATGATGATCGATGAGAGTGCAGCCGAGGGCAACGCCCCTCGTGACTCCTCTGCGTATGACGATGTGGTTCCACTTGACGAGTACAGGGAGGGTTCTCCGGTGGCAGCACGCGACCATCTCAGCTCGAATCGGCGCGTAAGCGTGCCCGCGACGGAAAGTGGGCGCGAGGAGTCCGAGGAGACGCCAACGCACGACAATGCTGAGGGCACCGAGGAGAGCCTCGAGCAGGCTCAACGAGCGGATGACCAACCTCGCGAAGAAGGAGAGGGACCGAGCCAGCCGATGACGCGCCGGGAAGTGCGCGGGGCCGAGGGCTCGACGAGGCGCCGCAGCCCCGATGAGTCGGTGCTCCCGCGCCGCGCTGGCGAGGACGATCCTCGTGCGTGGGGCGACCGCGAGTCGACGCGTGATCACGACCAATGGCTCAAGGATCAGCGTCCGCCACACTGGGGCTGACCTACCGCTCGGACAGCAGATTGTCATCGCGGCGTTTCGACGAGAGCGAAGAAGACCTTGCCGCGGGCTGACGCCCCGGCGAGGATCGGCGCCACCTCGGGCGAGGCTGCAACGACGAGGAGTCCGTTCTGGTCCTTCGGCGGCCCAAGCCACGCACCCGACTGATCGGTGACTGAGCCCGTCCAGAGGACCGTGACGCCAGATGCGATACGGGACGCATTCCGCCCCTCGCGGCCGGACTCTTCGGCGAGTACGAGATCGACGGCCTGTCCCGTACGGACCAATTGAAGCGAGTCGGGGTCAGCGACTCTGACTGGGACGGCAGCGGTCCCTGGAGGGGTTCCGGCCAAGAGGCCCGGGCCGACCGTTGAGGCGTCCGTGAGCATTCCGCCCCGACGGACTGGAGCTGAGAGTCGCTTGCCTTCAGCTGCCGCGATCTCGCGGACCGCGCCGTCGGGCACCGCGCCGTATGGGACATGTGCGATTCGTAGCTGGGCGGCTGAAACGAGGGCGCCGGCTGGCAGGTCGGCGCCGGCGACCACTATGGGTGACTGTGGAGCCGAGGCTGGGGTGAGTTGGTAGACCGAAATGGCAACCGCTCCGCACAGGAGCGCCGCCGCCAGGGTGCGGCGTCGTCGTCGGAGGAAGCGGACCAAAGGCGAACGGGGCCTCGAGCCCCAAGGGTGCGATGGGCTCGAGGCGCTCGCGCGGTCGCGATACGACGTCCGACGGCGCAACGGTCCAGTGAGAAGGGGCATGCCCCTGACGCTAGGACACCCACTTCAGCTCAACCTCCCGGCCGGTCCCCTTTGTGGACGAACCGCCGGATCTGCAGCTGTGGAGGGAGAAAGATCAGTTGGCGCCAGCCGAAGCCGAAGCCGACGCCGCGGCTGGGGCCGGAGCGGATGCAGGAGCCGCTGGTGTGCTGGGGGTGGAGCCGTTGGCGGATGGCGCGGCTGACCCCGCCGGGAGGGTGCTCGAACTGCGCGAATCCGTGCGGTAGAAGCCGCTGCCCTTGAAGACCACGCCGACGCTGTTGAACTTCTTGCGCAGGCTGCCGCCGCACTCCGGGCACGCTGTGAGGGAGTCGTCGCTGAACGACTGGACGATGTCGAAGGCATGTCCGCAGTCTTTGCAGGCGTACGCGTAAGTAGGCACAGTCACTCCTTGCGAAACGTGGGGGCCGTTAGCAGTCAAGGACCCCGAGTGCCAATTCTAACAGGCCAAGCTCATGCAATATTCCCCAGATGCCTGATGCCGCTTGGCGTGATCGCGGCTTGTACGCGTCGATCGAGCGGCTCGTCCGGGACTCCGCCCGGGGGGAGGACCTCGGCGTCGAAGACAATCGCTGCGGTCGCCGGGATGGCGCCCCCACTTAGCTGTGCCAGAAAGCGATCGTAGTAGCCCCCGCCCTGGCCCACCCGCCGCCCATCCGCGTCGAGGGCTGTCGCAGGAAGGAGGATCGCAGCGAGAGGCGGCCGATCGGCGTCGCCCGCTTGAAGCGCCCGCGCGTCGAGCCGCGGCCCCACAGGCTCTTGGAGCGGCGCGAACCGGCTGCGCTCGTACGAGATGTTGGGCTGCCACTCCACCCACGAAAGCTGCCGCTCGGGTTCGCAGATCGGGAGCAGAAGGTGGAACCCGCGGGCGTGGAGCCGGCCGAGGAGGGGGAGCGTGGGCGGCTCGGCGCCGAGTCCGAGGTAGGCGGTCAGGGTGCCCCCCTCCGGGACAGCGCTGGTAGCCCAGGCAAAGCCGTGGAACGCGATCCCCGCGCCCGCGGCCTCCCGTTCGTCCGGGCTCATCGCACGACGGCGCTGCCACACTTCCGCGCGCAGGCTCCGCTTGCGCTCTGCTGCAGTTTCCACCCTGAGAGCCTATCCGTACGCTTGTCATGCGGATCCGCACCGGCGGAATCGTCGTATAGAGTGACAGCGTGTCGACCACGAAGCCAGTCAGGAAAGCCGTCATCCCTGTCGCCGGGCTTGGTACCCGGTTCCTCCCGGTGACAAAGGCCATGCCCAAGGAAATGCTGCCCGTGGTGGACAAGCCCGCCATCCAGTACGTGGTCGAGGAGGCGGTCTCCGTCGGTCTCGACGACATCCTGATGATCACCGGCCGCAACAAGCGTGCCCTCGAGGATCATTTCGACCGGGTCCCGTCGCTCGAGGCGACTCTCGAGGAGAAGGGCGACGAGAAGAAGCTCGCCGCCATCCAGGAGTCCAGCAACCTCGGTGACATTCATTATGTGCGTCAGGGGGATCCGAAGGGGTTGGGGCATGCGGTGCTGTGCGCGCAGCGGCATGTGGGGGCCGAGCCGTTTGCGGTGCTGCTGGGGGATGACCTGATCGATGAGCGTGATGAGCTGCTGGGGGAGATGATCCGGGTGCAGCAGGCCACGGGTGGGTCCGTGGTGGCGCTGATGGAGGTTCCGCGGGAGGCGATCTCGGCGTACGGGTGCGCGAAGGTCAGCCCTGTGGAGGGGGAGTCGTTCGTGCAGGTGCACGGGCTGGTGGAGAAGCCGGCGCCGGAGGATGCGCCGTCGAATCTGGCGATCATCGGGCGGTATGTGCTGCATCCGGCGGTGTTCGGGGTGCTGGAGGAGACGGAGCCGGGCCGTGGCGGGGAGATCCAGCTCACGGATGCGCTGCAGACCCTGGCCCGTCGTGAGGGCGAGGGCGGGGGCGTGTACGGGGTTGTGTTCCGGGGGCGCCGGTACGACACGGGGGACAAGCTCAGCTACCTCAAGGCCGTCGTCACCCTCGCCTCGGAACGACCGGACCTTGGGCCCGAGCTTCGGTCTTGGCTCGAGGAATTTGTCGCGGGACTTTAGAGTGCGCGATGCGGTAGATCACCAGTCGGTCTGACGCAGCTGACGCGGGTGGTCCAGCGTGCACGCGGCGGGTGGGTCAGTAAGCTGCGCGGGAGCGAACGTCTACTTCTCGATCGACTAAGCTCATGCGGGTGCGCACCAGTCTCCCAAAGCCTTCCAGTTGGCCTGAAGCAGGCCGAGTGTTTGCATTCGCGTTCGTCTGCTTCCTCGCGCTGAGCAGCCTCTGGGCTCTGGCTTCGCCGCTGATGTCTGCTCCCGACGAGCCTTCGCACGCCATTAAGGCGGCAGCAGTTGTTCGAGGCGAATGGCTCGGTCAAAATTCAGAGGTGCAGGGGCAGGCACTTCGGGTCAAAGTGCCGGAGTACATCGCCGCGCTCAATTCAGTTCCCAGTTGCTTCGCCTTCAAGGCTGACCGGAGCGCAGCTTGCGCTCCGAGCATTTCGAAACTGGGAAACAACTTGGTTTCCGCAACTACGACAGCTGGCAACTACAACCCTCTATATTATGCCGTTGTCGGCCTTCCGACTTTGGTCACGAGCGGACAGAAGGCCATCTACGGCATGCGGTTGCTGACGGCCCTATGGTGCGCGTTGTTCTTTGCTGTACCTGTTGCTTTCGCGCACAAATTATGGCCCCGAAGACTTCCAACAGTCGTCACCGCACTTGCTATAACCCCTATGTGCTTTTTCTTAGCCGGATCAGTTAATCCTAATGCGGTTGAAATTGCGACTACTATAGCTGCCTTCGTAGCTGCTTTCGCGATGTTCGATGCGAGCTTCAATCGCCCTGCGCTTGCGGCGTCCGTCTTCGGAGTCAGTGGCCTCATCTTGGCCAATCTGCGTCCGCTGTCAATCGTTTGGTTGGCTATCGCACTTGTTGGTGCAGCACTGTTGCAATGGCGCCGCGGACTATTGAAAAGGCCGCCAAGGGCCATTTGGGTGGGACTCGCTCTGGCGGGGGCTGGCGTTGTATTGGGGCTCGCCTGGCAGATGGTTTCGAACTCTTTTCAGAGCTTGGGCGGTTCGGCCGTCAAGGATACGCCTGAGCAAGTCGTGTCGGTGATGCTTGAACGAACTTTCGACTACGCCAGGCAATACGTCGGGGTCATGGGATGGTTGGATGCGTCTCTACCCACTGTCACTTACGTGGTATGGGATGCCGTGGCGATGGGACTGTTGGTCGGTTGCCTCGCACTGTGGCGCGGTCGACGTCGTATTGGAATTGTGCTGTTGAGCGCCGTCATTCTGCTTCTCCCTGTTGTCTTCCAGATTCCTGCAGCTCCTGAATTGGGATACATCTGGCAGGGGCGCTATATCCTGCCGCTTGTCGTCGTTCTCCTTGTTGCCTGCGGCTTTTCCTTCGAGGGACTCGACTTCCAATCCCGCCCTGCTCGCACTCTCTTGAAACTCACAGTCTTTTGCTTGGGATTCGCGAACTTTTACGGCTTCGTCTGGGTTTTGCGACGTTATGCGACCGGAATAGGAAACGGAATCTTTTGGGACGAGTTCTTCGGCTCTCCGAAGTGGCAACCGCCTGGGGGGCTGGCGCTGATCGCTCTCCTGTATTGCGCGATCACGGTTTGGGGCAGCCTAGCTTGCATCCGCTACCTTCCAAGAAGGCGTTTGATTGATGCCGAGGATGAACAATTGGAAAGCGAACGCCGTTTTCGAATAGCTGCCGGCGATGATAGGGGCTAAAGCTCTGCCACTTCTGACGATCGCTGCTCTGCCCGTTGCCGCACAACTGGGCGTTGGCTAGGTTAGTCGCGAACGGCGTCCGTGTCCGAAGGGGAGGCGCCCAACGGGTTGTCTTTCGCACGGTTCTTGAAAACCCAGTGTCGGTAAAGGAAATAGTTCCAAGTCATTGTCAGTGCTGTTGAGACGACTTTTCCTATCGCGTAGGAAAGCCCTGCTGCCGCTATTACGTTGACGATGATATCGGTTGCGCCCGTGTTGACTATCACGAGCGCAATGTACTTGGCGAAGCTCGCATCGCGACGGCTGGTCGAATTAAAGGTGAAGCTTCTCTGCGCGGCGAAGTTGAAGAGCAAGCTTATTATGAAGGCGATCGGAGTCGCTATCCAAAGGTCGAGACGGAACGCCTCGTGCAGCAGAGCAAGCGTACCCAGGTCTATTGCGAAGCTAAGACCGCCGACAATCAAGAACTTGACTACCGAGCTGCCAACGACCATTGCCCAGAGCCGCTTGTAGAGCGGAACGCGGGTTTGCTGCATGCTTTGCTACAACCTATCTGAGTCTTCGAGTCAGGCTTGATGTCCCGAGACGGGGCCGTCTAACTGTACACGGCTCGACTGTGACCCAGCTCCTAGCGGAGGCCCTTCCGGGCTCTTCCGTGCCTCCGTGCTCGTCTCCTCCGTGTCATTTCCATCCGCCTAGCCTGACAGGGTCGGTGCGGGAAGCCGGCGCCGCCTGATCGCTGGAGGCGGGGGATTGTCGAGCAGTGCCTGCTGCATGGGGGGGGAAAGGCTGTGGATGCGTTCCGCATCGTTGAAGAGGAAGTTCGCGAGCTGGTCCGCGTGCGGGGATTGGACCCTCTTCGCCAGCACGCTGAGGTACGTCGTCTTGTGGATGCCGCTGTAGCGGACTACGACGAGCGCGCCCTGCTTGGCGCGGTGCCGGCACTTGGATCGCTCGATACTGCACGTCGGCATGTATTCGACGCGGTGGCTGGACTGGGGCCGCTTCAACCGCTCCTGGACGATCCAGACGTCGAGGAAATCTGGATCAATGCGCCCCATGAGGTGTTCGCGGCGCGCAGAGGTGAGTCTGAGCTGACTGCCGTGACGCTCACAGAGCAGGGAGTGCGTGACCTGGTCGAGAGAATGCTCAAGACTTCCGGGCGTCGGCTCGATCTCTCCAGCCCGTTCGTTGACGCTGCGCTACCCGACGGATCTCGTTTGCACGTCGTGATCCCGGACGTCACCAAGCGGCATTGGGCCGTGAACATTCGGAAATTTGTCGCCAGTGCGACCCGGCTGGAACATCTTGTCGAGCTGGGCTCGCTGACTCACGAAGCCGCCCAGTTTCTGTCAGCAGCCGTCTCTGGAGGCCTAAACATCCTCATTTCAGGGGCTACGCAAGCCGGCAAGACGACGATGCTCAATTGTCTCGGGGCCGGGGTTGGTCCTCGCGAACGGGTCGTTACGGTTGAGGAGATCTTCGAGCTCCGGTTTCCACTCCGCGACGTCGTAGGCCTTCAGTGCCGCCAGGCCAACCTTGAGGGTACTGGCGAGATCCCGCTTCGGCGCCTTGTGAAGGAGGCGTTACGCATGCGGCCGGATCGGCTTGTCGTCGGTGAGGTGCGCGAGGCCGAGAGCCTCGACATGCTCATCGCGCTTAACGCGGGGCTCCCGGGAATGTGTACGATCCACGCGAATTCTGCGCGTAACGCGATCACAAAGCTCTGCACCTTGCCCCTGCTGGCAGGCCCAAATATCTCCTCTGAGTTCATAGTGCCAACGGTCGCGGCCTGCATCGATCTCGTCGTGCATTGCACTCGTACTTCCACCGGGCATCGCCAAGTCGGCGAGATTCTGGCACTCGGAGAGCGCGTCGAGAACGGCCTGATCGAGACGTCCTCCGTCTTTGCCCGCGTCGATGGCGCACTTCGGCGTTCTGGAACGGGACTGCCGAAACCAGACAAGTTCGCGGCGGCGGGGATCCTCGGCACCTCCTTGGATGCCCGCTGATGGCTCCGGCAGTCGGCTTGATGGGCGGTCTTGGCCTGTTCCTTATCTGGTGGGCCTGCTGGGAATCGCCGCAGGTGAAGGCGCAGCGGAGAAAGGCAGGGAGGATCGAGCAAGCGCTTCGACAGGCTGGGCTCGGCAACATTTCGCCAGCTCGGCTCGCTCTAGCTTCGTTCGCCTTTGGAACTCTGGTGATGGTCGCGATCGCGGGCGTGACGGCATGGCCGATCGGCTTATGCTTCGGGGCCTTCGCCTCGGGGACACCATTGGCTCTCGTGTTCTGGCAGGCCAAGAGGCGGGCTCGCGCGCTTTGCGAGGTCTGGCCCGACGCCGTGGACCATCTTCGATCCGCTATTCGGGCGGGACTCTCGCTCCCGGAGGCGCTCATCCAATTGGGCGATAAGGGGCCTGAGATCCTCCGACCGGTTTTCGTGGCCTTCGCAGCAGACTTTCGCTCGGGAGGTAGCTTCGCTGACTCGCTGACTCGCTTGAAGGACAGCCTCGCTGATCCGGCCGCCGACAGGATTGTGGAAGCGCTCCGATTGACGCGAGACGTCGGCGGATCCGACCTCGGCCGTCTCCTCGCCACCCTGGCGGAGTGCCTTCGCGAGAACCTGCGGACGCGAAGCGAGCTTGAAGCCCGGCAATCGTGGACAGTCAATGGCGCCCGTCTCGCCGTCGCGGCACCTTGGGCCGTCCTTCTCCTGCTAGCAGCCAGACCGGAGGCGATGGAGGCGTACGCCCGGCCGGCGGGGCTCTTGGTCCTAGGCGGGGGGCTCGTCGTCTCGTTCGTCTGCTACCGGCTCATGCTCCGAATTGGTGCCCTGCCCTCGGAAGAGCGAGTGCTTCGATGAGTCCTCTGACCGGATGGGCCGTTCTGAGCGGCGCGCTTCTTGGCCTAGGGCTGTGGATCACGTGCGCCCGCCTGCCTGTCCTACGCCGCACAACCTTCGCAGAACGTGTGGCTCCACAGTTGCGCTCGGTGGATGCGTCGTCGCGCCTGCTTCGATCAGACCACCTCGGTGTGACGCCGTTCGGCTCGATTGAGCGCGTTCTCCGACCAGCGGTTGCCGAAGCTGTCGCGGTGATGTCGAGTTTCGGTGCAGGCAAGGCGGCGCTCGAAAGGCGACTCGCACAAGCTGGCTTGTCCAGTCGAGTAACCGAATTCCGATCAGAGCAGATCCTCTGGGCAGGGCTTGCGTTCGGGGTTGGGTCCGTGGCGGCAATCGGGGCCGCTTCCGCCGGGAAGATCCCGCCCCCTCTCGCTGTTCTGCTGTCCCTCGCGGCCGGTGTCGCCGGGTTCTTGGGCCGGGAGTTCGCCCTTACAGCCACGATCCGCAGACGTCACCGCCGCATTCTCGCGGAATTTCCCGCTATAGCTGACATGTTTGCTCTTGCCGTAGGGGCAGGCGAGACCGCCGCCGGTGCTCTGGATCGCCTCGCGGGTGTCTCTGCGGGAGCACTCGCGGAGGAATTCTCAAGGGTAACGGCCGAGACAAGGGCGGGCGCAACGCTCGTCGGCGCCCTTCGAGCCATGGCCGTAAGAGTCGACCTCGCCCCAATTTCCCGGTTCGTTGACGGCCTGATAGTGGCGATCGAGCGTGGCACCCCGCTTTCGGACGTGCTTCGAGCCCAAGCTCAGGACGTACGTGACGCGGCGAAGCGAGACCTGATGGAGGCAGCCGGGCGTAAGGAGATCGGCATGATGGTCCCGCTAGTCTTCGGAATCCTCCCGCTCACCATCTTGTTCGCGGTTTTTCCCGGGTTCGCGAGTATCGCATTGGGGCCATAACGCCGTCCCCGTGCCTCGAAGCGACCACAAGCTATTCCACGCCAAGCAAGCGAAAAATCAACCGAAAGGGAATCATGAGCACCATCGCGCGTTACGTCCTTCATACTACGGGCAGATTTGGCACCCTGGTTCTCCCACCAATGGGAAGGGGTAGGGCTAGTCGCCCGGAAGAATCTCGTCATTCCGAACGGGATCGCGGGGATGTGCCGGGCTGGGTCATGATCACACTTATGAGCGCCGTGTTGGTCATGGGCCTGCTAGCCATCGCCGCGCCCGCGCTGGAAGGCCTGTTCCAGCAGGCGATCAGCAAGGTGAGCAAGTAGGCCTCATGCTGCGCGTTCCGTCTCATCGATGGGACCATCGTCCTGTCGACGCAGGTTCGGCTCCTGCCGACTTCGTGCTCGTCGGCAGCTTTCTGACTGTCCTCTTCCTCGCCATTGTTCAGCTCACGCTCGTGCTCCACGTTCGCAACACGCTTGTCGACGCAGCATCTTCGGGAGCCCGGTACGGTGCGCTTGCAGATCGTGGCCTCTCAGATGCGACCGGACGGACGGCCGAGATCGTGCAGGCGGCGCTCGGCCCCGCCTTCGCGTCTGAGGTGGAGGCCGTGCGAACGACGAGCGCGGAGGGAACACCGCTCGTCGAAGTCCGGGTGCGCGCTCCTCTGCCCCTCGTCGGCTTCGTTGGCCCTCGCGGCGTCCTCGGAGTATCGGGCCATGCGCCGCTTTCCTAGTCGGTTTCACACGGCTCGCCTGCTTCCCCAGCACCCCTCGGAAGGGCGAGCTCGAGCCGAGGCACCCATAGAAGGCGAGGCTGAAACGACCGCTGGCCAAGCGGGGAGCGCCGTGGTCGAGTTTGTCGTACTAGGCGCCCTACTGCTTGTTCCCGTGGTGTACTTCGTGTTGACCATCGGAATTCTCCAAGCGGCCGCATATGCCGCTGTGGGGGCTGCCGACCATGCGGCCAAGGCGTTTGCCGCGGCTCCTGATATCTCTGCCGCCAGGCTGCGGGCGGAGGAATCCGTCCGTGTAGCTGTTGCGGACTTCGGGATGGGAGCCGGAAGCGCCACCGTAAACGTGGCGTGCAGTCGCTCGGATTGCCTCGAGCCCGGGAACGTCGTCACGGTGAGCGTGGAGATCACGGCTCCACTCCCGCTCACCGAATCATGGGGAGAGGGCCAGCCGGGCGCTGGACGAGTCACGGCAAGGGCCAGTCACATCGTCGGGCGGTATCGATGACTCGGGGGGTACTAGCGATGAGGGGTCGTGCCCTGAGGCGCGGCCCGGTGGCGTACGAAGCGATGGGGACTGCGCGGCGGGCTGGGGGACAGGCGGGCCGCCAGCAGGAGTCAGGTCAGATCCTGCTTCTGCTCGCTGGATACGTCATGCTGTGCCTGATGGTCGCCTCTGTTGTCGCGGGTGTTTCGGCCGTTCATATTGAGCGCCAACGCCTGTTGTCAACGGCAGACGGGGCGGCAGAGGCTGCCGCTGACAGCTTCACATTGATCGACATCGTCGGCGGTCCTGACCTGCCCGGAGCAGCCCTGAGGCCTGAACGCGTGCGCGGTGCCGTAGCGGCTTTCCTAGAGGAAAGCGGTGCAGAAGAGCGCTTCGAGGGCTTCACAGTGGGCAGCGCTACCGGTTCGCCTGACGGCCGAAGCGCTCGGGTGACTCTGTGCGCCGTCGTCCGCTTTCCTCTCGCCGGCATCCTGCTGCCGGAAGGCATTCAGATCGAGGCGACCTCGACCGCACGGGCGCGGCTTAGCCGCTGAGCGATGACGTAACCTTGGAGGGTTATGGCTGAGATCGACTTCCCCGCAGAAATCCGCGCCCTCCGGAACACCCACGATTCCATCGAGCAGGTGACGGACGTGGATGCACTGCGCAAAGAGATCGCCGAGCTCAGCGAGGCTGCCGGAGTCCCCGACCTCTGGGACGACCCCGCCAAGGCCCAACAGGTCACCTCTCGCCTGTCCCACCGTCAGTCCGAGCTCGAACGCGTCGAGAAACTCGGAACGCGAATCGACGATCTAGAGGTGCTCGTCGAGCTCGCCCAGGAGGAATCCGACGCAGACTCCATGGCGGAGGCGGCAAAGGAGCTCGAGGCGATCAGGAAAGCCCTCGAGGAGCTCGAGGTGGTGACTCTGCTCAACGGCGAATATGACGAGCGCGAGGCGGTCGTCACCATCCGTTCGGGCGCGGGCGGTGTGGACGCGGCTGACTTCGCGGAGATGCTCATGCGGATGTACCTCCGCTGGGCCGAGCGGAGAGGGTACGCGACAAAGGTCATGGACACGTCCTACGCGGAAGAAGCGGGCATCAAGTCCGCGACGTTCGAGGTCAACGCTCCTTTCGCCTATGGCACTCTTTCGGTCGAAGCCGGCACCCACCGTTTGGTTCGCATCAGCCCCTTCGACAACCAAGGCCGCAGGCAGACGTCATTTGCCGCCGTCGAAGTCATTCCGCTCATTGAGCAGACGGACTCGATCGAGATCCCGGACAACGAGATCCGCGTGGACGTCTTCCGCTCGTCTGGTCCGGGCGGCCAGTCGGTCAACACGACCGACTCGGCGGTCCGCCTGACTCACATTCCCACCGGGATCGTGGTCTCGATGCAGAACGAGAAGTCGCAGATCCAGAACCGTGCGGCAGCCATGCGCGTCCTCCAGTCTCGTCTCCTCCTGCTCAAGAAGGAGCAGGAGGACGCTGAAAAGAAGGCGCTCGCCGGCGACGTGAAGGCTTCGTGGGGCGACCAGATGCGCTCCTACGTCTTGAACCCCTATCAGATGGTCAAGGACCTTCGCACCGAGCACGAAGTGGGCAACCCCGCGGCGGTGCTCGACGGCGATATCGACGACTTCATCGATGCCGGCATCCGCTGGCGGGCGTCTCAGCGACAGCTCGCGGAGAGCTAGTTCTTCCGCGGTCCGGCGACACGCCGCCACAACTGGTGGGCGGAAGCCGGGCCCCATGCTTATAGTCGAGCAGCCGGCGCTCTCCGTCCCCGAGCCCTGCCCGTGCGCCGGGTGCTGGATCTGTTGCGTCCATGCCGGGCCGGAAGTGCCATGATCCGCTTCGACAATGTCACGATGGTCTACGACAAAAAGGCCAGGCCAGCGCTCGACTCGGTCTCGATCGAGATCGAGCGTGGCGAATTCGCATTCCTCGTCGGCCCGTCGGGTTCTGGTAAGTCGACCTTTCTGCGCCTGGTGCTCCGAGAGGACCGCGCCACAGCTGGCGCTGTTTTCGTCGCGGGACAGAACGTCGCCAAGCTCTCCAGTTGGCGCGTTCCGCGGCTTCGCCGTGGAATCGGCGTCGTCTTCCAGGATTTCCGCCTCCTGCCCCAGAAGACTGTCTTCGCCAACGTCGCCTTCGCGATGCAGGTCATTGGGAAGAACCGGAGCGTCATTCGCGAGACGGTCCCGGAGGTGCTCAAGACCGTAGGACTTGAGGGCATGGGCCACCGCATGCCGCACGAGCTCTCGGGCGGCGAGCAGCAGCGCGTCGCCATCGCACGCGCCGTCGTCAACCGCCCGGGCATCCTGCTCGCCGACGAGCCGACCGGAAACCTTGACCCGACCACTTCGCAGGGCATCATGCAGGTTCTCGACAAGATCAACCAGAACGGGACGACTGTCGTCATGGCGACGCACGACGACGACATCGTCAATTCGATGCGCAAGCGAGTCATCGAGCTTGGGGCGGGCCGGGTACTTCGTGACGAGGCAAAGGCCCTCTACACCTCGATGATGCCTGCCGTCCGTCCCCCTCGGCTGGGGGAGCCCGCCGAGGACCGCCATAGTGTTTCGTCTCCCGCGGGTGCGGGCGAGGAGGAGATCTAATGCGCCTCGCGTTCATCCTCGGCGAGATCGCCAGCGGCCTCCGCCGCAACCTGTCCATGGTCGTTTCCGTCATCCTGGTGACGTTCGTGTCGTTGACCTTCGTCGGTGCTGCGGGCATTCTCCAGCTGCAGATCAACCAGATGAAGGGCTACTGGTACGACCGCGTCCAGGTCGCCATCTTCCTGTGTGGCCCGGGCTCAAGCTCTGCCGGCTGCGCGAGCGGGCCGGTGACCCCGGACCAGCAGAAGGCGATCCAGGCACTCCTCGACTCGCCCGCCGTGTCCCAGTACATCAGTGACTATCACTACGAGTCCCAGGCTGAGGCGTACCAGCACTTCAAGGAACAGTTCGCGAACTCGCCAATCGTGGACTCGGTCACTCCGGACCAGTTGCCGTCATCCTTCAGGATCAATCTCAAGGATCCGCAGAAGTACCAGATCATCAGCGAGACGTTCTCGTCGCGCCCAGGAGTTGAGACCGTCATCGATCAGAGACAGCTGCTGGAGAAGCTCTTCTCGGTGATGAACGGTGCATCAGTCGTGGCCATCGTGATTGCGGCGGTCATGATCGTGTGTGCAATTCTGCTGATCGGCACAACGATTAGGCTCTCCGCCTTCAGCAGAAGGAGGGAGACCGGCATCATGAGACTCGTGGGGGCTTCGAAGCTCGTGATCCAACTGCCCTTTGTCCTCGAGGGGGTGATCGCCGCGGTCATCGGAGCGGTACTCGCCTCCGCAACGGTGTGGGCGGTGGCGAAGTTCTTCCTCGGCGACGTCCTTGCACAGCAGTACCCGGACACCGCCTTCATTTCGCCGGGTCAGGCGCTCATGCTGTCCCCGCTTCTCGTCGGACTGGGCGTCGTGCTCGCAGGCACCTCATCCATGTTGACGCTTCGCCGCTACCTGAAGGTCTGACATGCCGACCACTTGCACCCCTGACGCTGGCCGGAGAGGGGCCGCGGCAGCATTCCGCGGGCCGGCCACTGTCGCCGCCATTTCGCTCGCCCTGACCCTTGCGGCCTCCGGTGCCGCCCGGGCCGATGACCTCGATGATCAGAAGGCCCAGCTCGCGCAGCAGGCGCAGCAGGTGGAGTCGTCCCTGGAGTTCCTCGACGGGCGGATCTCCCAGTCGGCATCCGATCTTGCGACCTACCGGGCGCAACTCCCGGGTGCGCAGCAGGCGCTGGTCGACGCGCAGGGGCGTGTTGCCTCCGCGACAAAGGAAGCAGACGCCCTCGCCGTTCGCGTGGATGCGGCGCAGCAGAACAAGGCCAAGATCACCCAGCAGATCGCCGACGATCGCGGCAAAGCGCAAGAGACTAAGAAGCTCATTGGACAGATCGCGACTCAGGCCTACAAGGCGGGCGGCGTTCCATCCGACCTGAGCCTGATCTTCGGCGACACCGGCGGCGGGAGTCTGACCGGGAGCATCGACCTCGCCGATCAGGCGCTGCGGAGCCAGAACGCCGCGCTCGAGCGGCTCTCGCAGCAGACGGCAGCGAACGTGAACTCGGAGGCTCGGCTCACCGCCGTGGAGAGCGAGATTCAGGATCTCAAGTCTCAAGCGGACCAAGCGCTCCAGCGTGAGCAGGCGGCACGCGACGACGCGGCGTCCAAGAAGGCTGCTGTCGACAAGCTCGTGTCTGACACAGACCGTCTGAACAAGGAACTCGAGGCACAGCGTCCCGCGATCCAGCAGCAGATGGCGGATGTCAAGCGACAGCAGGACCAGATCGCAGCGCAGATCGCAGACCGCGATCGCCGGCTGCGCGAGGCATGGGAGGCAGAGCAGCGCAGGCTCGCCGAGCAGAAGGCGGCCGAGGCGCGTGCTGCGGCGCTCGCAGCGGGCCGGAACAACTCAGCGGCCGACGCCGCAGCGCAGTCCGTGAGAGACCAGGCAGTCCAAGTCGGGTCGCCGTCAGCGTTCGGCCTGCGCTACCCGTTCGCTGGCAATCCGCCCATCACTTCGGGCTTTGGGTGGCGGGCGACGCCGCCCGGCACCATCGACTTCTTCGGCACCGGCGGCTACATGCACACGGGCATCGACTTTGGCGTGGGATGCGGAACGCCAGTGTATGCGGCGGCCGCGGGAACCGTGACGGTGGGCGGCTGGACGAACGGCGGCGGTGGATGGACTGTGATGATCTCCCATGGTGTGATCCAAGGGAACTCGCTCACGACGGTCTACTACCACAACTCGAGCGTCACGGTCTCGCCGGGTCAGTCAGTGAGCCAAGGCCAGCTCATTGCATACTCAGGCAGCACCGGAAACTCGACCGGATGCCATGCGCACTTCGAGACGTGGCTCAATGGCTCGGCGGTCAACCCGCTCACGATCATGTGAGTCCACTGCGATAGAATTTGAGGTCTTCGGGAGCCACCGGCTCCCCATCGAACCGGATCCGAGCCCAGTGAGGAGGGACAGGCGTGCCCAAGGAAACCGGCCGCAAAGCAGTAGCAACCAATCGCAAGGCCCGGCACGACTACCACATCCTCGATACGTGGGAGGCCGGGCTAGTGCTCATGGGCACCGAGGTGAAGTCCCTCCGGGACGGGCATATCTCCCTCACTGACGGCTTCTGCACGTTCTCCAACGGAGAGCTCTGGCTTGAGGGTGTCAACATCCCCGAGTACACGCAAGGGAGCTGGACCAACCACTCGGCGCGGCGGCGGCGCAAGCTGCTGCTGCACCGCGAGGAGCTCGTGAAGATCGAGCACAAGGTCAACGAGCAGGGACTGACCGTGGTCCCGTTGCAGGTGTACTTCAACGAGGGTCGAGCCAAGGTCGAGATCGCGCTCGCCCGAGGCAAGAGGGAATACGACAAGCGTCAGGCCCTTCGCGAAAAGCAGGACAACCGCGAGGCCCTCAGAGCCATGAGGGCCCGCAACCGTCGTTGAGTCGGTTGCTGCGCTGAATTGCCGAAGCCGAATTGCCGACCCCCTGACAGGAAGGGAACGTGGCACAGCCGAGCCGTAGGGCGGTGATCGCTATCGCCGTGAGTGTCGTGCTCGTCCTCGGCGGCGTCGCGGCTGTTGTAGTTCCCGGCCTGCTGGCCTCGATGACGACGCCGAGCGCCGCTCCGCCGTCGTCGAACATCCCGAGCCCGTCCCCGAGCACCCACTCACCTAGTCCCACCACGTCCACGGCGCCAGCGCGCCCCGGACCCACGCCGTCGGCCGCTCCGCCGCCGCCCCCAGCGCCGCCGCCGCAGAGCCGTGCGCAGCAGCTGCTCGCGTCGATGACGCTCGAACAACGCGTTGGGCAGGTAATCATGACGAGCGTTCCGGTCTCAGGGCTTGATGCGGCCTCTCTGGAGGCGCTCGGCAGCGATCACATCGGCAACGTGTTCCTCAAAGGGCGGACGACGGCGGGGGCTGCTGCCGTGGCGGAAGTCGTCCGGGCGGCGCGAGCCCAGGCCACTCCGGCGGCGACGCTCGGCGTCGCCCCCTTCGTGGCGACGGACCAGGAGGGCGGTCAGGTCCAGATCCTCCGGGGCCCCGGATTCTCCGAAATGCCATCTGCCCTCGTTCAAGGCACCATGTCTCCCGACGCATTGCGCGCCGCTGCCACGGAGTGGGGGCGCGAACTTGCAGCCGTCGGAGTGGACGTGAATTTCGCTCCCGTGATGGATACTGTCCCATCGGCGGCCTTTGCCCCGCAGAACGTACCGATCGGCAAGTATCAGCGCGAGTTTGGGTTCACCCCCGCTGAAGTCGCAGCCCATGGCGTGGCCTTCGCGCAAGGCATGGCCGACTCCGGAGTTGAGGCTACTGTGAAGCACTTCCCGGGCCTCGGAAGAGTCACGGCGAATACGGACACAAGTACAAACGTCACCGATTCCGTGACCACTCGAAGCGACCCCGACGTCGCGCCTTTCGCAGACGCTGTCCAGGCCGGGGCGCCATGGGTGATGCTGTCCAATGCGTTCTACCCTGCTATCGATCCCAACAACTATGCCGTCTTCTCGCCAACGGTGATTCAGGGAATGCTGCGTGGAGACTTGGGATTCAAGGGCATAGTCGCGTCCGACGACATTTGCGACGCCAAGCAGGTCTCCGGATTCCTCCTCAACTATCGGGGGGCGGATTTTCTGGCCGCTGGAGGCACTATGGTTCTTTGCTCCGACCAGACGCGCGCGCCTCTCGTCTGGCAGGGAATCGTGGACCGTGCCCGCTCCGATCCCGGATTCGCGAAGGTCGTAGATGCGGCCGCCCTGACGGTGCTTGAAGCGAAGGACCGGGCGGGACTCCTACCCCACTGACGGACGGGAATAGCGGGGCAGCCGAAGGCGCTATACTGGATGTTCCGGTCGCCGCGAGGTGCCGGTCGGTTTGACAACCGAATAGGGGATGATCGGTTTCGACGGTGTTGGTCGAGACAGGTGAAGCGGGCCGAGGATGCAGAGTCATCTCGTCAACGCTCTCTGCAAAACAATAAGTGCCAACTCTAAGCGCACTGACTTCGCTCTCGCTGCCTAAGTAGCGAACGAGTCCGTCAGCCCGGGAACGCTATCGTCCCGGATCCTGGCGTCGATTAGATAGCCACTGCTGGTAGCCCTCGTCATTGGGGCTGCTGGGACTTTTAGATGACTGAGCCCGGGTCAGCCACTTGTGTGCATGATGGCTGGGGCCGAGAAATCCCGAAGCACACTGCGCCCGGAGAAGCCCTGACAAAGCCGCATCGGACGGGGGTTCAATTCCCCCCATCTCCACATTCCACCCCCGGTCTTCGGACCGGGGGTGTTTTGTTTCTCGAGTGAGGCTAGGCGAGATGGTCGCCGTTGAAGTCCCGGAATCCGTAGGCCCGAAAGCGCGGGGCTCGGCCATGATGGTGGGAGGCGTTGTGCTTTTCGGCGCACGCGCGTGCTTGGTCCTTCTCCGGGAACACCACACCATACCGATGGGCATCACAGATGCTCAGGTACGCTCGGCCCTCACTGCTGTAGACCGGTGTGACAAACGCCCCGCCTGAAGACTTCATCGTTCTCCTCCTTTCCTTTCGGCTTACCCGATTCGGCCTCGCGCGAATCACGCGCGCCGTCCCCCTCGTGGGCGGGCTACCGATCCGCGCCCAGCCGAACGGCGAGGGTCGGGACCAGCCTCTCGACCTCAACCTCGCACGGGAGCAGGATGAGTCTGTGACGACGCCCCGTCCTGACCGCGACGAATCCGCGGCGATGACCCAGAACCAGCGACGGGTGCTATTCGTCGCGGTGTGCTCGAGCTGCCTCGTCATCCTCGACGGGAGCGCCGTCAACCTCGCACTCCCGGCGATGGGCCGGGAGCTCGGTGGCGGACTCGCCTTCCAGCAGTGGGTCGTGGACGGCTACCTTCTCACACTGGGCGCGCTGATCCTGGCCGCAGGGACGGTCGCAGACCGCTATGGTCGAGCCCGCCTTCTTGAAGTCGGGATCGTCGCCTTCGCCGTGACGTCCATCATCTGCGGGATTTCCTGGAACGCTTGGATGCTGGTCGCGGCGCGAGTCCTCCAGGGTACGGCCGCGGCGGTAGTGACGCCCAGTGCGCTTGCGCTCATCATTGGCTCGGCTTCCGGGGGAGTGAGAGCCAGAATGATCGGGCAGTGGACTGCTTGGACGGCGGCAGCATCAGTCGCGGCGCCGTTCATCGGGGGAGCAGCGGTGGATGTCGCGACGTGGCGGCTCGTCTTCCTCATCAACATCGTCCCATCAGCCCTCATGTGGCACCCGCTTGCGGTGCTCCGGCGGGAAGCACCGCCGCCGGGCAAGGCGGGCAGGCTCGATGCGCTCGGGGCGGCGCTCGCCGTCGTCGGCCTCGGCGGCCTGGTACTCGGCCTCATCCAGCAAGGAGCAGCAGGCTGGGCGGATCCCTTTGTGATCGCATGCTTGGTGATAGGCACCGTTGGCTGCGTGGGGTTTGTCGCCCGTCAACACACGGCAGCCTCGCCCATGCTCCCGCTGGGTCTCTTCGGAGAAAGGAACTTCGCGGCCGGCAATCTCGCGACGCTGTGGGCCTACGGCGGCCTGGGGATGAGCTTCTTCGTGCTCGGCCTGTATCTTCAGCAGCGGATGGGACTACACGCATTCGAGGCGGGGCTCGGATTGCTCCCCGCGACCCTCTGCCTCCTCTTCCTCTCTCCGACCGCGGCGCGGCTCGGCGCCCGGATCGGGCCGCGCATTCCCATGGCTGCGGGCCCGGCACTCGCGGCCTGCTCGTGCGCGTGGATGGCATTCGAGGTGCCTCCGCTCAGCTACTGGCGGGACATTCTTGCGCCTGTCATCCTGTTTGGCCTCGGACTCGCGCTCATGGTCGCGCCACTCACCTCCGCCGTCCTCGGGGCCGTGCCCACCGAGGACTCCGGCATCGGCTCTGCAGTGAACAACGCCGTCGCTCGCATTGCGTCGCTGGTCTGCATCGCGTCCGCTGGCGCGATCATGGGCGGGAAGGTCGACGACGCGGGGTTCCAGCGAGGCATGATTGCCACGGGCCTGCTGCTAGCAGCGAGCGCCCTCAGCTCGGCGCTGTGGATCCGTAACCCGGGTCGCAGCGAGACGGGCGCGGCGGGCGGAGGACTGTCCGGAGACGCAGCGAGCCAAGCAGGAGACTGAGCAGCAGGAGACCGAGGTGATCAGACCTGTTCGAGCGTGCAGCCCTCGTGCGGCGCCTCGGTGTGGACCCAGAGGGATGAGGCGATCGTGTCGGGCACGTCGAATTCGTGTGCGGTGCTTCCCGCGCCGATCCGGATCACCAGCGGGCCGCCGAACGGCTTCCGGCGCACGACATGGATGGTCGTATCGAGCACAATGTGCTCGCGCGCGAGATAGCGGAGCATCTCGGGGTCGTCGTCACTGATCCGGGTGATCAAGCCCTCATGCCCGGGGTCGAGCGAGCCGAGGGGGAGCGCCGGGGGGTGCTCGACGCGTCCGTTCGGGCTGGGGATCGGATCGCCATGGGGATCCCGCTCGGGGTGGCCGAGCTTCTCGGCGAGCCGCTCGACGAATGTGTCGGAGACTGCATGCTCGAGCTGTTCTGCCTCGTCATGCACCTCGTCCCAGCTATAGCCGAGCTCTTGAACGAGGAACGTTTCGAGGAGCCTGTGGCGCCGCACCATGGTGAGGGCGAGGCGTTCACCTTCCGGGGTCAGGCGGACCGCTCCGTAGGGCCTATGGTCTACGAGCCCTTGGTCCTTGAGCTTGCGCACCATCTCGGAGACGGAAGAGTTGGCTACGCCGAGACGGGCAGCGAGCTGGGATGACGTGATCGGCTTGTCTTGCCATTCCGTGAACGAATAGATCACCTTCACGTAGTCCTCGATTGAGGAGGATGGCTGGCTCTTCACCTTTCCAAGCCTACCGTTGGGCGATCGGCACGAGCGTGAGCCACAGGAGCGCGAGATTGAGTGCGATGACGAGACCTGCGCTGGCCCACGACGCCGCCTTGAGGAGGGGCGAGGATGCGAACGCGCCAACGAGCCGACGTTCGGACGTGAGCCGGATGAGCGGGATGAGTGCGAACGGGATCCCGAAGCTCAGAACCACTTGGCTCACGACGAGCGAGAGCGTCGGATCGACTCCAAGCGCGAGGAGCAGGACGGAGGGGACAAGAGTGATGGCACGCCGGAGCAGGACCGGGATACGGCGCTGAAGTAGCCCGTCCATGATGGTTGCGCCCGCGTACGATCCGACGGCGCTTGAGGCGAGCCCGCTGGCCAGGAGCCCGACGGCGAACACCGTCCCCACGAGCGGTCCGAGCGCCCCGGTGATCGCCGCGTGCGCACCTTCGATGGTATCGGTGCCGCCCCGGCCGCCCAGCGTCGCCGCCGCCAGGAGGAGCATTCCCACGTTGACGACGCCGGCGACCCCCAGCGCGATGAAAACGTCCAACCGCGTCCCACGGAGCAGACGGGCGACGGCGCTCGCGGGCACGTGCGTGTGGGAATCGGCCCTATGGCGGTCGCGGGAGAGCGCCGAGTGCACGTAGATCGCATGCGGCATCACGGTGGCCCCCAGCATCGAGGCTGCGAGCAGCACCGTATCGGAACCCTCGAAATGAGGCACGAGTCCCGAGGCGAGGCCCGCCGCCGAGGGAGGGCTCACCGCTAGTCCGGCGAGGAAACCGATGGTGATGACAGCCAGGAGGCCCATGATCGCCAGTTCGAAGCGTTGCTGGGTCCGGTGATCCTGGATCGCGAGGATGCCCAGGGAGACGGCGCCTACGATGAGGGCGCCGATCGGCAGCGGCACCCGGAACAGGAGCTGGAGGGCGATGGCGCCGCCCACGACTTCCGCGAGATCGGTCGCAAGCGCGACGACCTCGGCCTGGAGCCAGAAGAGACGCCTTGCGCGCGGCCGAAGGCGTTGGCTCAGAAGTTCGGGGAGCGTCTGCCCCGTAACAATTCCCAGTTTGGCGGACTGGTACTGGATGAGCATCGCCATTCCATTCGCGATGACGAGCACCCAGACGAGGAGATAGCCGTAGCGGGCGCCGGCGGTGAGGTTGGCGGCGACGTTCCCCGGGTCGACATAGGCGATGGACGCGACGAAGGCAGGGCCGAGGAGCCCGGCGGCGATGCCCCATGCGCCGCCCCGGGCCACCCGCGCAGTGTCCCGCGTCGTCCTGCTCATTCTCTCCGCCCCAATCGACCCCGCCCTCCCGACCGGCTAGATCTTTGACCCGCCTCATCCAGAGGTTTCGGTCTTCCTAAATCTATGCGTCGGCCCGGTGGAAGGACAAGGGTTGATCAGGCCGGAACGGCGCGCCAGACCTGGGTGATGTACGGGAGCAGGATCAGTTCGGTGTCGTCATGGCCCAAGTGATCGTGGAGATACCAATCGAGGTTCGCCTCGACGCGGTCCCGGTGCTTCTCCGAGGCCCGCAGATAGTAGCTTCGCGACTTCGCGAGTTCGACGATCCCAAGTGTGGTGACGGGCTCCTCCCAACGGAACGCAGCGGACTCCCAGGCCGCGAGTTCCGGTCCGGACGGAGGACGGTAGTCCGCCTTGTGGACATCCCCGGCATGCATGATGCGCGAGAGCCGGTGGACCCACGGAACCGACGTGTCGAGTTGGTTCCATACGAGCGCGGCGCAGCCGCCCGGCGCGAGCAGTCTGACCACTTCGCGCGTTGCCGCCCCTGCATCGAACCAGTGCCAGGCCTGCGCGGCCACGACGAGGTCCGCCGACGCGTCCGGCAGGCCCGTGGACTCGGCCGTGCCGACGACGGCGTGAACTCGCGGGTGCAGGCGGCGCAGCTCGCCGAGCATGTCGAGGCTGGGATCCACGGCGCTCACCTCGAGTCCGCGGGCTGCGAGCTGGCCTGAGAGCTTGCCGGTGCCGGCACCGAGGTCGACGGCGGTGCGAGCCCCGAGCGGGACGAGCCAGTCAACGGCGTCCTCGGGATACCCCGGGCGCACCTTCTCGTAGTGTTCTCCGCCAACCATGAACGCTTCGGCGAGCTCGCGCCGTCGTCGATCGTCGAACTTGGGGCCGCCCCGCGCCATGCCTTCTTCCTCCCGGAGAGCTTGTCCTCCGCGGAGGAATCTACCCGCCGGGAAGGCCCAGCCGCACCTCGGTGAAGGGACGTGCTCAGTCCTCGGATGAGCAGGGAGCAGCGCCGGCAGTCCCTGGCGTGTTCGGCGCCCATGCAGGGAACGGACGCGAGTCGGCCGCGGGAACCCAGCGACCGGCGTCGACCGTGTAGTCGAGTCCCAAGCCGCGGTCCACGAGCTCACGCACACCGGTCACGAGCCTTTCGACATCCTCTAGCCGTGAGCCGAGACCAAAGCTCGCGCGGAGAGACCCTGATGCGAGACCGAGGCGACGCAGGGCGGGATGCGCGCAGAAGCGCCCGTCGCGGAGGCCCACGCCATGCTCGGCCGAGAGATATGCGGCTGTCAGCCCCGCGTCATGGCCTTCGACCGAGAAATTGACGATTCCGACAGCACCACGGGACGCAGCGCTGACGCCAAGGGCCGAGTCTTCGAAGAGGTTGTGGACGGTCACGCCGTCGATCTGGCGAAGACCTGCCACGAGGGCGTCCCGGAGCTGCTGTTCGTGGGCGTACCACGAATCCGTGTCGAGGCTCGCGAGGACCTGTGCGGCCTTGGCAAGGGTGGCTGCACCGAGCACATTTGGCGATCCCGCCTCGTGTCGAGCGGGGCCCTCCGCCCAAGCCACGGAGTCGAGACGGACCTCGCGGACGGCGCCGCCCCCGGCAAGGTAGGGGCGTCCATTGTCGAGCCAGTCGCGGCGGCCTACGAGGGCTCCCGCTCCAAACGGGGCGTAGAGCTTGTGGCCCGAGAAAGCGAGATAGTCGATATCCGCGGCCTCGATGTCGATGCGGCGGTGGGGCGCGAGCTGCGCTGCGTCGACCACGATGCGGGCGCCATGTTCGTGCGCGAGGGCGGCCAACTCGGCGATCGGCAGGATCTCGCCCGTAATGTTGGAAGCCCCCGTGACAGCGACGAGACTGATCTCGCCGGCCTTGAGCCACGCCCTCACCCGCTCGAGCGTTTCCGCGAGCGTGCGGGCGGCGACGACGCTCCGGTGGGGCCGCCCCTGCCAAGGCAGGAGGTTGGCGTGGTGCTCGATGTCGAGGTACAGGACCTCGCCGGCGGCAGGAAGGCAGCCGGCGAGCAGATTGAGCGAATCGGTGGTGTTGCGGGTGAAGACGACCTCGTCGTCGGGCCGCCCACCGACGAACTCACGCACGATCGTTCTGGCGTTCTCATAGACGGAGGTGCTGACTTGGGAGGCATATCCGGCGCCCCGGTGCACACTCGCGTAGAACGGCAGCACCTCGGTGAGGTGCGTCGCGACCTCGCTGAGGGCGGGGGCGGATGCCGCGTAGTCGAGGTTCACGTACCGGGTGCTCCCACCGCCGACGAGCGGAGTGACGAGCTCTGCGCCGACCACTTCGGCGAGCGGTCGAGTGACATCCGGACGGTCCTTTGCCGTGACGGGCGCCGGGGATCCAGCGGAAGGAACCGGGTTCGCGGGGGACGGAGAAACGACGGTGGGTGTGCTCACGGTGCACCTCAGGGTCGGGGCCCCGCCTCGCGGGGGCCGCGCTTGCCAAGTCCGCTCCGGACTGGCCTGGTCGTCACCCGGGGCACCCCGCCGCGTCGGAGGGTTGCCGGCCAGCAAGCCGGGGCTTCGCGCTGGCACTCGTGACCTGACCACGAGAGTAGAGGACGAGGTGCGCCCGCCTCCAGCCCGCCACGGCGTATTACAACTCGTTAAGACTCACGCTGTTCGCGCAGCCCGCGATGCCGCTCCCTTTCTCGTGCGGGGAAGCTTTTATGAGCTGAGGAGGTCGTCGTGTTCCGGATTGAGGCGACGCAAAGCGTCCGAGTGGAGGATCCCGTTTGTCGCGAGCGCGTTGCTGCCCCAAGGGCCCTCGACGCCGTCGAGCGATGTGAAGCGTCCCCCTGCCTCCGTGACGATCGGTACGAGGGCAGCCATGTCGTAGAGCGCGAGTTCGGGTTCGGTGGCGATGTCCACGGCACCTTCGGCGACCAGACAGTACGACCAGAAGTCGCCGTAGGCGCGTGTGCGCCACACGTCCTCCGTTAGGGTGAGGAAATTGCCGAGGCTTCCCCGTTCCCGCCAGCCGGAGAGGCTTGAATAGGAGAGCGAGGCGTCTTCGATGCGGGCGACGTCCGAGACCTTGAGCCGGGTTGCCGCCGCGAGGGAACGGCCGGTGTACGCGCCGGCGCCCTTCGCAGCCCACCACCTGCGCCCTAGGGCCGGGGCACTGACGACACCGACCACGATCTCGTCGCCGTCAGCAAGAGCGATGAGGGTGGCCCAGACGGGGACTCCTCGGACGAAGTTCTTCGTCCCGTCGATGGGGTCGATGATCCAGCGGCGGGCTCCGTGGCCGGTCGTGCCGAACTCCTCGCCGATCACCGCGTCCCGGGGGCGCGAGCGTGCGAGCTGCCCTCGGATGGCCTCCTCCGCCGCTCGGTCCGCATCGGTGACGGGGGTGAGGTCCGGCTTGGTCTCGACCTTGAGGTCGAGGGCCTTGAACCGGTCCATCGTCTGGGCGTCGACCGAATCGGCGAGTACGTGGGCCAGACGGAGATCATCGGTGTAGCCTTCGGCGGCAAGGGTCATGGAGCCCACGCTATCGCTTCACACGCCCACCGAGTGGGAGGCTCTGGGCTCAGAGTGTGCCGAGCTCCTTCGCGTCAGCGGCCTCGTCGCGCGGGCTTGCCCCCAGAAGGCGGCGGAACGACGCGAGCCGTGCGGGGCCTTGGCTGCCTGCGTTTCCCCCCGCGACCCAGGCATCCAGACCGCACTCGATGGCGTTCGCGTCGTGACGGCAGCCGCGTGCGCACTCATCCGTCCCAGGGTCGAGGTCTGGGAAGGCACGCAGGATCCGATCGGGATCGACGTGTGCCAGCCCAAAGGAGCGGATTCCCGGGGTATCGATGATCCAACTTCCTGGAGGCGCCCCTTCGAGTCGGAGCGCGAGAGCCGACGACGACGTGTGGCGGCCTCGACCAGTCACAGCGTTGACCCCTCCCGTGGCACGGCTGGCCCCCGTGAGCGCGTTGACCATGGTCGACTTGCCGACGCCGGAGTGCCCGAGCAGCACAGTGACCTTGCCGTCGAGCTCTTCTCGCAGGCGTGCGACAGCGTCATCGTCGAGCCGCACACCGCGCGCCATCGGCTCGGTTCCATCGTCACCCCCGGCACCGTCGGCTCCAGCTTCGGCTTCGGTGGGCTCGGGCTCTTCGGGCTCCTCCGCGGTGCGGCTCACGACGACGGAGAGCGGCAGGAGTTCGTAGTTCGCCAGCAGGGGGGCGGGGTCCCTGAGGTCAGCTTTCGTGACCAGCAGAAGCGGCTCGATTCCCGCATCGTAAGCGGCGACCAAGGCTCGGTCGATGAAACCGGTTCGCGGCTCGGGGTTGGCCGCTGCGACGACGATGACGAGCTGGTCCGCATTGGCGACGACGACGCGCTCGACTGGGTCGTCGTCGTCCGCGCTCCGCCGGAGGACGGTGCGGCGATCTTGGACCCGCACGAGACGGGCCAGGGTGTCCGGACGCCCGCTTACATCGCCGACCAGCCCAACGAAGTCCCCCGGGACGACGGCGGTGCGGCGCAGTTCGCGGGCCCGAGCAGCGATGACGATCCGCTCGTCGGGGGTATCCTCGCCGACAACTGCGGTATAGCGCCCTCGGTCGACGGTGATGATCCGGCCGGTCACGGCGTCGTCGTGACTCGGCCGATCCTTCGTCCGAGGACGGCTTCCGCGCTTGTTGGGACGGATGCGGACGTCGCTCTCATCCCACTCACGGGCAGGCATCGGGTCAGGGGGCCTTGACCGTCTCGTTCGGCACCGGAGCGTCGCTCGAAGACCCCTGCTCCCCGGCGCTCTGGCCGAGCATGCGAGCCCACATCTGGGGGAACTCGGGCATCGTCTTGGACGTCGTGCCGATGTCTTCGACCTCGATGCCTTCGACAGCGAGACCCCAGACCGCCCCCGCAGTCGCCATGCGGTGGTCCGCGTAGCTTCTCACGAGGCCCCCGTGGAGCGGGGCCGGCCGGATGATGAGACCGTCGGCAGTCTCCTGCGCGTCGCCGCCGAGCCGGGTGATTTCGGAGACGAGGGCTGCAAGCCGGTCCGTCTCGTGCCCTCGAAGATGCGCGATCCCGGTGAGTCGCGACGGAGTCTCGGCGAGGGCGCACAAGGCGGCGACCGTCGGTGCGAGTTCGCTCGTTTCAGCGAGGTCTGCGCCCGTGATCCGTTGGCCCCCGCGCACGGTGAGCGTGCCGCCGTCGAGCGTCACCTCCGCGCCGAGCTTGGGGAGGATCTCCCGCCAGGAATCCCCGACCTGGGTCGTGTGCTCAGGCCAGTTCGGAATGCGGACAGTGCCGCGCGTTGCGAGCGCGGCAGCGAGGAACGGCCCCGCATTCGAGAGGTCCTGCTCGATGCGGACGTCGAACGCGCTGATCGGCCCTGGCTGCACAATCCAATGGTTCGGGACGGAGTCGTCGACCTCGACCCCGAGCTCCCGGAGAACGCTCACCGTCATGGCAATGTGGTCGAGGCTCGGCACTGGCTTGCCGACGTGCTCGAGATGGAGGCCCTCGTCGAAGCGAGCGCCCGCAAGCAGGAGTGCGGAGACGAACTGGCTCGACCCGCTCGCGTCGACCACGACGTGGCCGCCCGGCACGGACCCCGTGCCGTGCACCGTGAACGGGAGCGACGTGGGCCGCCCTCCGTCCGGGGAGGAGAGGGAGACGCCGAGGGCCTCAAGGGCGTCGATGACGGGACCCATAGGGCGGACCCGCGCGTGTGGGTCCCCATCGAAGGCGATGTCGCCACGGGACAGCGCTGCGAGCGGCGGCACGAACCGCATGACCGTCCCCGCGAGCCCGCAGTCGATTGCGACTTCGCCGAGACCGCCGCTAGAGCCAAGGCCTCGCGACTCCGGCGGGATCGGGGTGATCTCCAGGTCGGGCCCGAAGTCGCCGTCGCCCGCAACCTCCCGCACGCGCGCCCCGAGGCTGCGCAGCGCGGCGACCATGAGCGCCGAGTCGCGCGAGTGCAGGGGCGCGCGGAGCCTGCTCGGACCCTCTGCGAGCGCCGCGAGGATGAGGTACCTGTTTGTGAGCGACTTCGAGCCCGGAACGGTCACGGTCGCGTCCACCGGCCGGCGCGCCAAAGGCGCCGGCCAAGGTACGGGAGCACTCACGCGAAGCTGCCGCTGGAAAGCTGATGGGCCGCGGACCGGGCGGCTTTGGCGGCGTCGTCCTTGGCCGCGAGGGCAGCCTTGACTGCGTCCTCACGCACGCCCTTCGCCGCCTTGAGCGCGTCATGCTTCATGTGCTGCGCCTTCTTGGCAGCCTTCTTCGCAGCTTTGTTGGCTGCCTTCGAGGCGTCGGCGCGCACCGACTTGGTCGTGCGCGCTGCGTCGGAGCTGACCGAGCGGGCCGCCTTCGCGGCGTCGGAGCTGACCGAGCGGGCCGCCTTCGCGGCGTCGGCGCGCATACCCTTCGTGGTCTTGGCCGCGTCCGCGGCGAGATGCTGGGCGCGCCACGCAAGGCTGGGATTCCCGGCCGTATCGACCGAGGCGAGCAGGACGCCGCCGACGAGCGAGATGTTGCGGAGGAGGCGGCCGCGCCGAGCCGAGCGGAGCTCCTGCGACCCGATATCTGCCGTCCGCCACTCGACAAAGGTGTTGAGGGCACTCGTGAGGGCGAGTACCGAGGCCGAGAACCGCGGCGCCTTGCCGAACGCGAAGAGAACGCCCGCGCCCAGTTGGGTCGCGCCCACGGCACGGGCAAGCGTCTTCTCTTCCACGCGCACCGGGAGCGCGTCGGCCGCGCGACGCAGGACCGGCGAGAGTTGCTCGGCCGTCTCGTCCGCGTTCTTGAGCTTGTCCACGCCCGCGACGATGAACGAAGAAGCGAGCAGGGGTCGAGCGAGGAAACGAACTACCGACATGGGGCCTCCTACGTGGATTTCCGTGGCTAGATAGGCTTTCCAGCTGCTCCAGTCTTGCACTTTCAGGGAATATTTTCCCTTTACACGCAGTTGCCCCCTTAGTCGAGCACGCCAACTGGAGAAGGAGAGCCCGTGCTGGTCTTGGACCAACCGCGTCCCGCCCCGCCAGTAGACTGGACCGCAATGAGCACCGTCGATTCCATCGAGCCCGACGAGCCTGCTGCCGGTTCTGCCGCTGGCAAGGGTCCTGCCGAGGAAACCCCCGAAGAGCGGCGTGAGCGCTTCGAGCGCGACGCCATGCAGTACGTCGATCAGCTGTACTCCGCGGCCATGCGCATGGCGCGCAATCAAGCCGATGCTGAGGACCTGGTCCAAGAGGCGTACGCGAAGGCCTTTGCTGCCTTCCACCAGTACAAGCCGGGCACCAACCTCAAGGCGTGGCTCTACAGGATCCTGACGAACACCTACATCAATCTCTATCGGAAGCGTCAGCGGGAGCCGCAGCAGGCACAGTCGGACACGGTCGAGGACTGGCAGTTGGCACGGGCCGAATCGCATTCGTCGACGGGCCTGCGTTCTGCCGAAGCAGAGGCGCTCGACCACTTGCCGGACTCAGACGTGAAAGATGCGCTCCAGTCAATTCCCGAGGAGTTCCGTCTGGCGGTCTACTTCGCGGACGTCGAGGGCTTCGCCTACAAGGAGATCTCGGACATCATGGGCACGCCGATCGGCACGGTCATGTCGCGCCTCCACCGCGGGCGGAAGCTCCTGCGGGACCGCCTCGCGGACTACGCGGCGGAGCGCGGCTTCGCGGGCGCGCGGTCGGCAGGGGCAGTGGACTCGGACTCGAGCAAGCAGGAGAAGGAACAATGAGCAACTGTCAGGGACTCGGAGACTGCGACGAATCGCGTCTCGAACGCCTCTACGAATACCTTGACGGCGCCCTTCCGGCTGCCGATGTCGCGGAGATCCGCGCGCACCTCGAAGCGTGTACGGAGTGCCGCGAGGAGCACAATCTCGAGTGCATGATCCGCAGTGCGATGAAGCGCAGCTGCACGGAGCAGGCCCCGGCAGCGCTCAAGGCAAGCATTCTCGACAAGATTCATTCGATCCGCGCGGAGGCCGCCGAGGTCTAGGAAGCATCGTCTAGGAATCATCAGAAGAAACATCATCTGAAGAAACGAGGAAGGGCCCGGAGCGAAAGCTCCGGGCCCTTCTGCACCACCACGGTTCCCATCAACGCGTTTGTCCGTCAAGCACATTTGTTCCTGACGGTCAGCCTGCCGGCTGCTCAGGCGTTGGGACGCTTCCCGTGGTTTGCGCCGCCCTTCTTGCGGTCACGGCGCTTGCGTGCACGCTTGCTCATAGGTGGCCTCCTTCCGACTCAGTGACATGTGGCCCAGAAGGCCCTCAATATCCTCCCATACAAGCGGCGAAGGCACCTAAACGAGGTCCGGGTCCTGGCTCTTATTCCCTCATCCCCGGAGCGAGTTCCGTACTGCGATACGCGCCTGGTCAAGGACCGTCCGCAGAGTTTCGACAGTCACGTCGGTCACCGGCTCGCGTGCTGCGTGGCTCCGAAGCTCGACCCGTACATCGTCCCGGAACGCTTGGACGAGCATTTCCGCTTCCTTGAGCCGCCCTTGGCTCTCTCGGCTGAGGGGCTCGCCCGAGGGCTTTCGGGGCGGCGTCTCGCTCGGCTCATTTCGGTGAGCGGACGACGTCGCTCCGTCACCCGCGGACCGCTGGCTCGGCGTCGTCCATGGCTCGCCGCGCGCCCCCCGCGCTGACTCCTTCGCGCGAAGCCGAGCCGACTCCGCGCTCGCAGCGAGGTCGGCCCGCAGTCCCCGCATGCTCGAACGCAGTTCGTCTCGCAGAGTGTCCGCGAGGCGACGGACCGAGGCGCTGATGTCCTGCTCTACGTCCGCGACCTCGTCACGGCGTGCATCGAGCTCGGCCCGACCGGCGTCGGTGATGCGGTAGACGCTCCGCCGCCCCTCCGCCTCAGCGGCAACGAGGCCTTCCTCCTGCAGCTTCGCGAGGCGCGGGTAGACGGTTCCTGGGCTCGGTGCGTAGGTGCCACCGAAGCGATCGCTGAGTGCCTTGATGAGTTCGTAGCCGTGCCGGGGCCCATCTTCGAGGAGGGCCAAGAGGTACAGCCGGAGCGCCCCATGCGCAAAGACCGGTGGCGTCACCCCGCCGCCTGCCCGTCGTCGTGCGCGCTGCCCGCCTGAGGCGCCGAGGCCCGGTCATCGGCATGCACCACGGACACGTCGCCTGAGACGGTGTTGGTTCTCAGGAGCATGAGCTGAAGATCGTTGCCGAGGATCGTCTCGAGCTTGCCCTTGAAGGACGTGAAGCGGGATTCGCCGACGACGACGCGTCCCGACACAGTGGTCGCCGCGAGGTCGACCCCGACGTCGCGGGGGAGACGGATCGTGACATCACCGCTCACTGTGCTCGCGCCCAGCGAATGGCAGTAGCCCTCGGTGTCGAAGACAAGATCCCCTGAAACGGATTTGGCCCGCACGTCCTTGAGGCGCCCCGAGGCGGTGATCTCGCCCGAGACGGTGTTCGCCGTCAGGATGCCGTCATGGTTCCGGGCAATGACGTCTCCGCTCACCGTGTTGAGGTGGAGTTCGCCCTCAGTGCGGTCGCTGAAGACGGAACCCGACACCGTGTTGAGCTTCGTGAGGGGGCCGGTGCCCGAAACGAGGCCGTCTCCTCCGACAGTGCCGATCTCCACCGCGGTACCCGCAGGAACCGCGATCGAGATGACTGCCCAGTTCTCGCTCGTCCCCGAGACCGTTCCCATGAGGTTCTTGAACCAGCCTTCGAGGCCGTGCAGCTGGTGACGCACCTCGAGGCGGCCGTCATGGAGGCTCACGGCGACCGGATCTCCCCGCACTTCACTGACCTCGATCACCGCGTCTTCTGATTCGTGGACGATCACATCGAGGCGGCCGCCCACGATCCCCGCGCGCAACGAGCGAACGCCTTCTACCGTGACGGTTTGGGGCTCGGTGATGCTCCAGTTTTCCTCTGACATGTCCCCTCCTCGCCCGGCGTTCGCCGTCGAAGCCGGAGAACGCGTTATAACTCGATGTTCAAATCACGATATATCGCGAACGGACCGGTGGCAAGCCCCTGAATCAGAGGCTTCGCAGGCTTACTGAGGCTGGGGGAGGCGCAGCCAGGGGAACCAGCCGCGGTGGAGGACGAGCCAAGCGATGAGGCCATAGCCGGCCTGGCCCGGCGCTCCGGCATTTCCGGCGAGATCGCCGCGCCATTGCTCATGGTTGAGAAGGGGCGAGAACGTGTCCACGTAGTAGTGCTTACGCCGCGTCGTCACATCGGCGAAAGCCGTGTTCAGCTCGGCCAGCCGCCGGTTCTGGACGGGGTCGAGCGTCGGGGGAGGTCCAACCACGAACACTTCGGCGCTGTTCTGGGCCGCGCTGTCGAGGATGTTGGCCACGTTGAGCCGACTGCGGGCAGGGGAAATGCCGAATTCGATGTCACGGCCGGAGAGCCCTATGACCAAGCGATTCTCGAAGCCGTCGCCGAAGCGGCGCTGTGCCTCGTCGAGCCAACGGGTCGAGAGGGACTCCGTTCCTTCCTGAGGTGCCGCGAGCACATAGCTCTCGAGAGTGAGTTCTTCCCGCGGTGTGCGCGCCAGTACCCGGCCCAGCCAGCCAAGCGCGCGGGGATCACCGTTGCCTGCGAGCAGTTCGTCGCCGATCGCCGCGAGGCGAACCTTCCTCTCGTGCGCCATGCGCCCCTCCCAGTGACCAGCTTCCGCCGTGCGTCAGCACGACTCCTTCGGCTCCCGAGTCTAGCGAACGGAGGGCGCGGTACTGGGGACGCCGTGCCATCGGGGCGGGTAGCTTGAGCAGACGTTCCGGCTAGAGCAGACGACGGCGGCCGCACCTTCGCTGGGAAGGTGCGGCCGCCGTCGTTCTTGGCTTTCCGGGTGCTCCGCCGCTGAGGAGCCGAGCACCCGCGCTATCGGCTAGGCGTTGGCCCCAACCCCCGCGCGGAAGCAGAGCTCCAGGAGGGTGGACTCCTCAGCCGCGTGCCGCTTCATGGAGCCGGCGGACGTGGCCGCCGACGCGGGCCGCGACACGACGCGCAGTGGCCGGTCGAGGGTGGGTGCCAAGTTGAGGGCGAGGTAGGTCCAAGCACCCTGGTTGTTCGGTTCGTCCTGTGCCCACACGACCTCGGCGTTCGGGTACTTCGCGAGCTCTGCGGCGATCTCAGCCTGCGGCAGCGGGTAGAGCTGCTCGATGCGGACGATCGCCGTCGTCGTGTCCTTCGCCTTGGTGCGCGCGGCCAGCAGGTCGTAGTACAGGCGACCCGAAACGAGCAGGACACGCTCCACCCGCTGACCGTCGAGGTTCTCGTGCTCAGGGATCACCGGGCGGAACGTGCCCGACGTGAACTCCTCGACTGGCGACGACGCCGCCTTGAGGCGAAGGAGCTGCTTCGGGGTGAACACAATAAGCGGCTTCCGGGGCCGGCTGTACGCCTGGCGACGCAGCAGGTGGAAGTGCGACGCCGGCGTGCTCGGGTGCGCGACGATCATGTTGTCCTCGGCGCACAGCTGGAGGAAGCGCTCGATGCGGGCGGACGAGTGGTCAGGCCCCTGCCCCTCGTAGCCGTGGGGGAGAAGCATGACGAGTGAGGAGCGTTGGCCCCACTTCTGCTCTGCGGAGGAGATGAACTCGTCGATCACGGTCTGGGCGCCGTTGACGAAGTCGCCGAACTGGGCCTCCCAGAGGACGAGCGCGTCGGGGCGCTCGACCGAGTAGCCGTACTCGAAACCGAGGGCGGCGTACTCCGAGAGCGAGGAGTCGTAGATCGAGAGCTTCGCCTTGCCGTCGGAGAGGCTCGCGAGCGGCGTCCACTCAGCGCCCGTCGTCCGGTCGTGGAAGACCGCGTGGCGCTGCACGAACGTGCCGCGGCGTGAGTCCTGACCGGAGAGACGGACCGGCACGCCCTCGGAAACGAGCGAACCGAAGGCTGCGAGTTCACCGAAGCCCCAGTCGATCCCGCCCTCGCGCGACATCTGCTCGCGCCGCTCCAGGAGCTGCTTGAGCTTGGGATGGACCGTGAAGGAGTCCGGAATCTCGAGATGGGCATGACCGATGCGAGCGAGCAGCTCGGTGCTGATCGCGGTCGACTCCGGCCGCTGTTCGCCCGAGTCCTCCTGCTGCTGTGAGATCGGGCGCTCGAGGTCCGAGACGGCCTTGAGGTCGCTCGTGACGATCGGGATGGGCGACGTCTGCGCCGCGTGCGTCTCCGCGAACACGCGCTCGAGTCGCTCCTGGTAATCGCGGAGCAGCTGCTCGGCTTCTTCCTGCGTGATGTCGCCGCGCCCGATGAGGCTCTCCGTGTAGAGCTTCCGCACGGAGCGCTTCGCCTCGATGAGGTTGTACATGAGCGGCTGGGTCATCGACGGATCGTCGCCCTCGTTGTGACCCCGGCGGCGGTAGCAGACGAGGTCGAGGACGACGTCCTTGTGGAAGCGCTCGCGGAAGCGGTAGGCGAGCTGCGCCACGCGGACAACGGCCTCGGGGTCGTCGCCGTTCACGTGGAAGATCGGCGCCTGAACCATCTTCGCGACGTCCGTCGAGTACACAGACGAACGCGAGGCCGAGGGCGACGTCGTGAAGCCGACCTGGTTGTTCACGATGATGTGGATCGTTCCGCCCGTGCGGTAGCCGCGCAGCTGCGAGAGGTTGAGCGTCTCCGCCACCACGCCCTGCCCGGCGAACGCGGCGTCGCCGTGGACGAGGATCGGGAGGACAGGGAACGCTTCGCCGGCGTCGAGCCGGTCCTGCTTGGCGCGGACGATGCCTTCCAGAACCGAATCGACGGCTTCGAGGTGCGACGGGTTGGCGGCGAGGTAGACCTTCGTCTTCTTGCCGTTCTCCGCGGTGAAGGTCCCCTCGGTGCCGAGGTGGTACTTCACGTCGCCGGAGCCCTGGACGCTGCGCGGGTCCTGCGTGCCCTCGAACTCGCGGAACACCTGAGCGTAGGTCTTGCCGGCGATGTTCGTGAGGACGTTGAGGCGTCCGCGGTGGGCCATGCCGATGCCCACCTCGTCGAGGCCGTCCTCGGCGGCCTCTGAGAGGATCGCGTCCAGCATCGGGATGAGCGATTCGCCGCCCTCGAGCGAGAACCGCTTCTGGCCGACGAACTTCGTCTGGAGGAACGTCTCGAACGCCTCTGCCGAATTGAGTCGCGAGACGATCCGGAGCTGCTCCTCACGGCTCGGCTTCTTGTAGGGATGCTCGATCTCGTCCTGGAACCATTTCCGCTCGGCCGGCTCCTGGAGATGCATGTACTCCGTGCCAGTGGTGCGGCAGTAGGCGTCGCGGAGAACACCCAGGATGTCGCGGAACTTCATCTTCGGCTTGCCGCCGAAGCCCCCCGTCGGCCATTCACGGTCGAGGTCCCACAGCGTGAGCCCATAGGTGAGGACGTCGAGGTCAGGGTGCCTGCGCTGGACGTACTCGAGCGGGTTCGTGTCCGCCATGAGGTGGCCGCGCACGCGGTACGCGTGGATGAGCTGCTGGATCCGGGCCACCTTGTTGATGGTGTCCTCGGGGTTGATCTGCAGGTCCGGGCTCCAGCGCACGGGCTCGTACGGGATGCGCAGCGACTCGAAGATCTCGTCGTAGAAGCCCTGCTCGCCGAGCAGGAGCTGGTGGACGATGCGGAGGAACTCGCCAGATCCTGCGCCCTGGATGACTCGGTGGTCGTAGGTCGAAGTCAGGGTGATGATCTTGCCCACAGCCTGAAGCGCGAGGGTCTTCTCCGACGCGCCCTGGAATTCCGCGGGGTATTCGAGCGCACCGACGCCGACGATGGCCGCCTGCCCCTTGGAGAGGCGCGGAACCGAGTGAACGGTGCCGATGCCGCCCGGGTTGGTGAGCGAGACAGTGGTGCCCGAGTAGTCATCCGCGGTGAGCTTGCCCAGGCGAGCGCGCTTGATGAGGTCCTCGTACGTGTGCCAGAACTCCGAGAAGTTCATCGTCTCGGCCTTCTTGACGTTCGGCACGACGAGGAGGCGCGTGCCGTCGTCCTTGGGCAGATCGATGGCGATGCCGAAGTTGACGTGTGAATGCTGAATGGCGACAGGCTTGCCGTCGATCTCGTCGTAGCTCACGTTCATCGACGGCATGAGCTTCAGGGCGCGGATCACGGCGAAGCCGATGAGGTGCGTGAAGGAAACCTTGCCACCGCGGACGCGCGTGAGGTGGTTGTTGATGACGACCCGGTTGTCCATGAGGAGCTTCGCGGGGACCGCGCGCACCGTCGTGGCCGTCGGGACCTCGAGGCTCGAGATCATGTTGGACGCGATCGCCTTCGCGGGGCCGCGGAGGGTCGTGACGACGTCTTCCTCGACCGTCTCGTCCTTGGCCTTCTTCGGCAGCTGGGCGGGGATGGGTCCGCTCGCCGAAGGCTTGGCGCCATCGCGTACGACGGCGGCAGCGCCCTTCTTCGGGGCGGCGGCCGAGGGAGCCTGCTGGCTTGGGGCGGTCGGCTGTGCCGGGGCTGCGGCGGGCCTGGCCTGGGCCGCGGGGGCGGACTGGGGGGGAGCAGCAGGCTGCGCAGGGGCCGTCTGCGCAGGCGCGGCAGGGGACGGCTTGGTGGCCGGAGGCATGGTCGGCAGCTGCTTCGTCAGCGTGTCGACGGTCTGCGCCTTCGCGGATCCGTTCACAGCCGGAGACCCGTTTGGCGAGCCTTCGTTTTCGAACGATTCGAACAGTGGCCACCACTTGGAGTCGACCGAGTTCTTGTTTTGCTGGTACTGCTCGTAGAGCTCGTCGACAAGCCACTCATTGCCGCCGAATTCTTCAGGCAGGCGGTGGGTTGGCAGTTCTGGCACTGGAGATACGCCTCTTCCATCGATCTGTTGGGCCAGGAGGCAGGTCTTCACAGGCCAGCCACCGGACCATGGCCCGGCAGGCGGTTCGATGTCGGGACAGGAGCCGCCTGCCACCGTGAATCGGAGAAGACTGGGCCTTCCGGTTCACACTCCCGTCTAGTCTAGTGAGGCAGCGCGCGAAACGGGCAATCCGTGGGCAGTGTCACATCCTTGATCGCCATCCGTTTCAGTGCCAGTGCCGCTCCGCTGAGGGGAAGGCATGGCTGATAAGCTGGAACGGCCATGGACGACGACCCTCCACGAAGTTCCAAACCGTGCCCTGAACCGAGTTGCAAACCAAGTTCTAAAAAGCGTTCTTTCAGCACAGCGCGGGGAATTCGAGCAATTTCTACACTCTGTCGAAATTCCGAATTTCATCTCCCTGCATTCTCCCGGGCGGTCGGTGCCTGAATGGAGTGGCTTCTCCTCGCTGCGGGAATCATCCTCGTCCTCGGCACTGGCTTCTTTGTCTCAGTCGAGTTCTCACTCGTTGCGCTTGATCACTCGACAGTTCAACGGAGCATCGACCGTGGGGAGCCGGGGGCCAAGGCGCTCATGCAGTGCATCACGAGCCTTTCGACGCAGCTCTCGAGCTGTCAGCTCGGCATCACTCTCACGACCCTGCTGACGGGCTTCGTCATGGAGCCTTCAGTGGGCAAGCTGCTCGAGCCGCCGCTCGCGGGCCTCGGTGTTCCGGCTGCGGACGCCGTCTCGCTCGTCATCGCCATGATCATCGCGACGCTCGGTTCGATGCTCCTCGGAGAGCTTGTTCCCAAGAACCTCGCGATCGCCCGAGCGTTGGGCGTGGGCCGCGCCGTCGCCCGCCCGCAGCTCATCTTCACGGCGGTGTTCAAGCCCGCCATTGTCGTGCTCAACGGATTCGCCAACAAGGTCCTCCACGCAATGGGCGTGGAGGCCCAAGAGGAGATCTCGGGCGCGCGCTCGCCCGCGGAGCTTGCCTCCCTTGTGCGGCGCTCCGCCGAGCTCGGCACCCTCGATGAGGGAACTGCCCGCTTCGTCTCCCGCACGTTGAGCTTCTCGGAACGCACGGCGGCCGATGTCATGACGCCTCGGATGCGCGTTACAACCGTTGACGCCACAGATTCAGTGGAGGACGTCATCGTCGCCGCCCGGGCCACGGGGCACTCTCGTTTTCCTGTCATCGGTGACTCGCCCGACGATGTCCGGGGACTCGTGCACGTCAAGAAGGCCGTCGCGGTCCCTGCCGAGCGCCGTGCCTCTCTCGAGGCCGGCGCGATCATGACTGACGTGCTCCGCGTGCCCGAGACGATCCATCTCGACGCGCTCATCTCCCAGCTTCGCGCCGGCAACTTGCAGCTTGCCGTGGTTCTGGACGAGTACGGCGGAACCGCGGGCGTCGTCACTCTCGAGGACCTGGTCGAGGAGATCGTTGGCGAAGTCTCCGACGAGCATGACCGGCTCGCGCCCGGTGTGCTCCAGAGCGCCGCCGGCGATTGGTTCTTCCCGGGGCTCATGCGCCCGGACGAAGTGTCCGAACAGGTGCCCGGGCTGGTCGTCGACGACGATCCCGCCTACGAGACTGTGGGCGGCTTCGTGATGCGATCCCTCGGCCGTGTGCCCGTCCAAGGTGACCGAATCGACGTCGAGGGCGGGGCACTCGAGGTGACCCGGATGGACGGGCGTCGCGTCGACAGGCTCCGGTTCGTTCCCGCACCGAAGGTTTCTGCCGGAGCCGAAGGGGCCGAGGCGTGATGGGCGACTGGGGAGGCATCGTCTGGCTCGTCGTGCTCCTGCTCGGCAACGCGTTCTTCGTGTCGGCGGAGTTCGCCATCATGTCGGCGCGCCGCAGCCAGATCGAGCCGGTCGCCGAGGCCGGCTCCAAGCGGGCGGCCACGACGCTGCGCGCAATGGAACACGTCTCGCTAATGCTTGCGTGCGCCCAGCTCGGCATCACGGTGTGCTCGCTCCTCCTGCTCCAAGTCGCAGAGCCCGCGATCCACGATCTCGTCGGCGTTCCGCTCGCCGCGCTCAACATTCCTGCGGAGGCCTCCGAGACCGTTGCGTTTATCGTCGGGCTTGGGCTCGTCACGATCCTGCACGTGACGTTCGGGGAGATGGTGCCGAAGAACCTCTCGGTGTCCGTCGCCGACCGCGCCGCGATCGTGCTCGCGCCGATCCTCGTCGGGATCTCGCGGCTCGTCCGTCCCATCATCGTAGCGCTCAACTGGTCGGCGAACGGCGTGCTGCGCCTCTTGGGGGTGCAGCCCAAAGACGAGGTGTCCTCCTCGTTCACCCTTGAGGAGGTCCAGTCGATCGTCGAGGTCTCGACCAAGTCTGGCCTCGTCGACGACGAGTCCGGCCTTCTCTCGGGCGCGCTCGAGTTCTCGGACCAGACGGTCGCCTCGATCATGGTGCCGCTCGAGCTGATCGTGACGCTTCCGACGTCGGTCACGCCCTCAGGCTTCGAGAAGGCGGTCGCGAAGACGGGCTTCTCCCGCTTCCCCATGGTCGACGACGACGGCGAGCTCACGGGTTACCTTCACGTCAAGGATGTCCTTGCAATCCCGGAGGCCGCACGCGACCGCCCGATAGGAGAGGCCCGCGTTCGCTCCTTGGCCAACCTCGGTCTGGACACCAATATCGAGGACGCGCTCACGGCGATGCAGAAGACCGGCCTCCACGTGGCCCGTGTGATTGGCCCTGAGGGCGGCACACGAGGGGTGCTCTTCCTCGAGGACGTCATCGAGCAGCTCGTGGGCGAGATTCGGGATGCGACCCAGGCGGGACAGTCCCGCCGGTTCGAGAGGGAGCGGCGAACCTGAGTCTGCAGGGCTAAATGGGAATTGTTCCCAAGAGGCGCTACAGTGACTCTTGTTGCGATGAATTCGCATTAGCCTGTCTGTCGGCCCTCCCTGCCGCTCGAACCGAACCGAGGTCCCAGTGCACTTTTCGTTCCCCAGCCTTGCTCGGCGCCTTCTTTCCCACGCTTCTCCTACCCGCCTTGGACTGGCGTCGGTCTCCCTCGCAAGCGTCGTAGCTCTCAGCGCATGCGGTACGCAAGCCGCAGGGGGCTCGGGAGCGGGCGCGTCGGGCTCCAGCCAGATTTCGGTCGTCGCCTCGACCAACGTCTACGGTGACATCGCGAAATCGATCGGCGGCGACAAGGTCAGCGTCACCTCGATCATCTCGAAGGCCAGCCAGGATCCGCACTCGTATGAGGCGACGACCCAGGACCGCCTTGCGGTCGCGAAGGCGAAGCTCGTCATCGTCAACGGCGCGGGATACGACGACTTCATGACGAAGCTGACCGACGACGCCAACCTCTCGGGCGATGCCGTCCTCAATGCCGTTGACGCGTCGGGGCTCCGCGCAGGTGCCAGCGCCTCAGCCGCAGCCAACTTCAACGAGCACATCTGGTACAGCCAAGATGCAATGCAGAAGGTCGCCCAGACGATTGCTGACAGACTGGGGAAGCTCGACCCGGCCGACGCCCAGGCGTTCAAAGACCGGGCCAGCCAATGGGACAGCAAGCTCGCCGGGATCACCTCGAAGCTCCAGGCCATCAGGGCAGCCCACTCCGGGGAGGGTGTCGCAGTGACCGAACCCGTGCCGCTGTACATGTTGGAAGCCGCGGGTCTCCAGGATAAGACGCCCGAGGCCTTCAGCTCGGCCGTCGAGGCAGGCAACGATGTGCCGCCCGCGGCGCTCAAGGAGATGCAGGACCTGCTTTCGAGCCACAGCATCAAGCTGCTCGCCTTCAACCCGCAGACGGAGAGTCAGCAGACGGAGGCGCTCAAGACGTATGCGCAGAACGCGAAGGTCCCGGTCGCGAACTTCTACGAGACGATGCCCGAAGGCAGCGACTACGTCACATGGATGACGCAGAACGCCGACGAAATCGCAACGGCGCTCGGGGGCGCCCGCTCGTGAGCGGGCTGACCTAGACTTGGCAATCATGACGAACGACGGCGGTCGGGCCAGCGCGCGCGAGAGCGCCTCCGGTCAGCGGCCGGAGGCATCCGCCGTCGTGCTCCGGGGAGCCTCGTTGGCGTTCGGGGCGCGCACGCTCTGGAGTGGGCTTGACCTCGATATCAAACCGGGCGAATTCTTCGCCGTCCTAGGGCCTAACGGCAGCGGCAAGACCAGCTTCCTCAAGGTGCTCCTCGGGTTGCTCCCGCTCACCTCCGGCACCGCGCGTGTGGCTGGGCATTCGCCCGGGTCCAGAGGGCGCGACATCGGCTACGTCCCCCAGCAGAAGGGGTTCGCAGCTGATGTGCCGCTTCGCGCCCGGGACCTCGTGGCGCTTGGCGTGGACGGCCATCGCTGGGGCGTCCGCTGGCGGCGGCGCGACGTGGACGCCACTGTAGACGCTCTGCTGGAACGCGTGGGCGCCACCCCCTACGCGAAGGTGCCGGTGGGACAGCTCTCCGGCGGCGAACTGCAGCGGCTCCGGGTCGCGCAGGCGATTGCCGGGAACCCGAAAGCGCTCCTCTGCGACGAGCCGCTCCTCGCGCTCGACCTCAACCACCAGCAGGGCGTAAGCGCCCTCATCGATCGGCAGCGGGCCGAGACCGGGGCTGCAGTCGTCTTCGTGACGCATGAGATCAACCCGATCCTCGACTATGTCGACCGCGTTCTCTACCTCGCGGAGGGCCAGTTTCGCGTCGGCTCCCCCGAGGAGGTCATGCGGACCGAGATCCTGTCCGAACTCTACGGAAGCCGAGTGGAGGTTTCGCGCATCAACGGCCGAATCGTCGTCGTAGGCCTCCCGGACGCGACGACGCACCTCCACCATGGGCATGCGCTTCCGTCTGAAGACGAGTCGGCAGGGGAGAAGGAAGGGGCTGACAGATGAGCTTCTCCGACATCTGGAACTCGATCTTCTCTTTCGACAACTATGGCCAGCTCCTTCAATTGGTCCAAGACTCGGTCTGGGCCGGAGCCGTCCTCGGCCTGCTCGGCGGACTGGTCGGCACCTTCGTGGTGCGGCGCGATCTCGCGTTCGCCGTCCACGGCGTCTCGGAACTCTCATTCGCCGGGGCCTCATTCGCGTTGCTCGCCGGGACCGACGTCGTAACGGGCTCGCTCGTGGGCTCGGTCCTGGCAGCGCTCACGATGGGTTTCATGGGAGGCCGCGCGCGGGCGAAGAACTCCATCATCGGGGTCTTGATGCCGTTCGGCCTTGGTCTCGGCATCCTCTTCCTCTCCCTGTATCAGGGGCGTTCTGCCAACAAGTTCGGGCTCTTGACCGGGCAGATCGTTGCGGTGGACACGGTCCAGCTACAAGTGCTCGCGATCGCGGCGATCGCTGTGATCGTCGTGCTCCTGATCGTGTGGCGCCCCCTCTCCTTCTCGAGCGTTGACCCAGACATGGCACGCGCGCGGGGTGTCCCCGTGCGGTTCCTCGGGATCCTGTTCATGTTCCTGCTGGGCGTCAGCGTCGCGCTCTCGATTCAGGTGGTCGGCGCCCTCCTGGTTCTCGCCCTGCTCATCACCCCCGCGGCCGCGGCACAGAAGGCAACCTCGTCCCCGGCCCTCGCGGTGTTCCTGAGCGTGGTCTTCGCCGAGATGGCCACCGTCGGCGGCATCCTCCTCTCGCTGGGCGGCCGCATTCCCATCAGTCCCTACATCACGACGCTCTCGTTCCTCATCTACCTCGTGTGCGCGGGGATCGGGCTCCTGCGCGTCCGCCGAGGGAATTCCGGAAGGGTGGTCGAGGAGGGGTCGACCCGGGAAGCCGCGCAAACGGCGGAATCTGCCGTCTAGGAGCGCCTTAAGGCAACCGCCCTGACCACTGACCCGTTCTGAAAGCAAACACTCAATTCGGCCGCTGCTGCCACTGAGATGTGTCTGGAAACGGGGCAGACCACGGAGAGAGTTGCCTCAAGGACACTGACCCGGGGAAGCCAGGAAATAGCGTGAACGAGGCGTTGCCTCGTGGCTCGCTGCGGTAACCGTTCAGCTCACGTGCGCGGACTTGTCTAGGTCGCCCTTGGGGGCGCTCCTCTTGTAGGCGCCAGAGGGACCTGTCCCGATACGCCCGGGAATTCGTCCGTGGACCGACGTGTCGATCGTGCCGCCATAGCAGTACTCGCACCTGAAAGGCATTTTCTGGCATGCAAGAGCAGAAGAATACATTGGGGCGCCGTTCCGTCCTCCAAGGAGCAGCTTGGACCGTGCCTGTTGTTGCTGCCGTCGCCGCGGCTCCACTGGCAGCAGCCTCCGGATCAGGCACCATCTCCTTTGATCAGCCGAACTATTCCACAAACGCGGGCGGCACGTACACCACGATCTCGGGCAAGGTGACGTTGACGTCCGGCACCTACCCCAGCGTCGTCACCTTGCTCTACCCGGACGGCTTCACTGGGCCCCCTACGGCAACCGTGGATCCGGTCACCGGGGCTTTCACCGTTGGCCTGGTCAAAGCTCCGGCCACGCCGGTCGCCTCTGCCACTCTGACAGCCTCAGCGACGAGTTTCACCCCTGGCAGCACAACCCTGTCCGTGACGCTGGTCGCCGTACCGCTCGCGGGGAGCGGCCTGGTCTGGGGCTACGGGACTATGAATGGAACCGGAATCTCGCAGACGCCCTACAACCGTCCCTATGCGGCGGCGCCACAGCGGGTGATCGACCAGGGCTGGACCCGGTACCGCGACGTCGCCCAGGTGGGGGACGAGCACACCTACATGATCTCGCCCGACGGGCTCTCCTACGTATCGTTCGCTGGCTCTCCGGTGACAAGGACCAATCGCACCATTGCGTTGAATCCGGGCGAGACCATGGTGTCGCTCGCCGGGGGTCCACAGGTCATCGCTATCCTCACGTCGCAGGGCCGGGTATTCACGGAGCACTACGTCACGACGAGCATGACCGCGAGCCAGGTGCGCAATCCTCCAGGCGTGACGTTCGTGCAGATCGCCCACTTCTGGAACGATCTCGCCGGGGCAGTGGCGCTCTCCTCGGACGGCAGGGTCTTCATCCTCCCGTCGAGGAACACGGGCCCTGCGCCCGTCACGGTCAAAATGCAGGACGGCACCGATCTCCGGGGGGTTGTTGAAATCGCAGCAGGCACCGACCCGCAGATCACGGCACGGAAGGCGGACGGCACCGTCTGGTCCGTCCGGGCGACCACCGGGACGTCCACCCGGCTCGCGGGATACGCCGAGCAGGTTTGGGCCGGAAGCCAGAACTCACCCCTTCTGGCGAAGAGCCTCGCGGTGCACACAAGCCCGTACACGGATTCGGGATACGTCACGGCGGCGGTTGGCCAGGACGGACTGGTGTGGGTCTGGGGCGGTCGGACCCCGACCACGGTTGCCGGCGGCAGCGTCATGGATCGGTTCGCGCGATCCGTCGACGTGGTCCGTGCCCTCGGCCTGTCCGGGGTGACCGTCAAGAACGTCTCGGTCTCGGCGCCGGTATTCGCGACCCTGTCAGACGGGCGCGTCGTCAGCTTCGGGAATCCCAGCGACGAATGCGAACGCGGACAAGGCCCGGCGAACCAGTTCCTTACAACGGTCGCTCCGGGGTTCGTGGTGGATGTCAACGGCGCTCCGATCACCGGCATCGACCGTGTCGCCACGACGCGCGGTGGAGGGTGGGCGATCCGCCCCTGATCATCTCGAAAAGGTGGACGGGGCGAGAGCCGCGGGCTCTCGCCCCGTCCCTCTTCCTTCCGGCGTCCCTTTATCCTTCGGAGTGCTCGGCTATCCTTCGGAGTGCTCGGCGGCCAAAGCCGCCGAGCACTCCGGGCAGAGCCCGAAGATCTCTACCGTGTGCTCGACGGCCGTGTAGCCGTTTTCTGCCGCGATCCTGCTTGCCCAGGCCTCGACCGCTGGGGCCTCGATCTCGACCGCCTTGCCGCAGCGGCGGCACACGAGGTGATGATGATGGCCGTGGGCCTCGCAACGACGGTAGCGCGCTTCGCCGTCGTCCGCCCGGAGGACGTCGAGCAGCCCATCCTCGGCCATCGACTGGACGATCCGGTAGGTCGTGGCGAGCGAGATCGAGGCGCCTCGATCCTGCAGGATGCGGTGCAGCTCCTGAGTGGAGACGAAGTCCGCGAGCTCATCCAACGTGTCGCTTACCGCGACCTTCTGCTTCGTGACGCGCTGCTCACGTCCGCCTGCTGCGCGGGCTCGGCCCGACGCCGTCGTCTCGGCCACTGCACCCTCTCTTCCGCGGGAGGGGAATTCCCGCCCGATTCTTCCCGCGGAGGCAAACGTGGCGCGTCCCCGCAGGTATTCCAGCCTAGCAAGCCTGCCTAGACTGACCGCATGAAGCTCACCAAGTACACCCACGCGTGCGTCCGCTTCGACAAGGGCGGGCGCGCTCTCGTCATCGACCCCGGCAGCTTCTCAGAGGTTGAGGACGCCCTTGCTGGCGCCGAGGCCCTTCTTGTGACCCATGAGCACGCGGATCACCTGGACATTGACCGCGTCAGTGCAGTTCTCGAAGGGACGGACTCACTCTCGGCTTGGGCTCCCGGGAGGGTCGCCGATCAGCTGCGTGATGCGGCGCCAACTGCAGCCAGTCGCGTGCACACGGCGGAGCCGGGCCAGGAGTTCGAAGCGGCAGGCTTCCGCGTGCAGACCTTCGGCAGCCAGCACGCTCTCATTCATCCTCTGGTTCCCGTAGTGGCCAACATCGGCTACGTCGTCGACGGGGAGGTGTTCCACCCCGGAGACTCCTTCACCGTCCCGAACGGCATCGAGGTCGAGACACTGCTCGTGCCGGTGCATGCTCCGTGGAACAAGATTCAAGAGGTCATCGACTTCATCATCGCAGTGCGGGCACGGCGTGCCTTCCCCATCCACAACGCGCTCATCAACGACCTCGGCACGGGCATCGTGGAAGGCCACGCGAAGCGGATCGGCGCCCTTTACGGCACCGAGTACCGGCATCTCGAACCGGGGGAGTCGGTCGAGATCTGAGGGAAGCACGCCCAGCTCCTCCGTTCGCGGTTAGGTGAAGACGCGTGGTTAGGGTGAAGACCATGGAAATCCAGCAGCAGGTGCTCATCGGCATTGACGAGCTCAAGCGTCGCCTCGACGCGGAGCAGCGCACTGTCCTCCTCGATGTCCGTTGGTCCCTCGCTGGGCCGCCAGGCCGAGAGGCCTATGCGGCTGGGCACCTGCCGGGAGCGGTCTTCGTGGACCTCGAGCAGGAACTTGCCGTTCCTGTTGGTTCCGGGAGTCCTGAAGAGGCTGCCGGGGGCCGCCACCCTCTGCCGACTCCGGAAGGATTCGAGGCAGCGGCGAGGCGGTGGGGCATTGACGACGGCGACGTGGTCGTCGCGTACGACGATTCGGCAGGGCAGGCCGCGGCACGGGCTTGGTGGCTCCTGCGCGATGCGGGTTTCGAGAACGTCTATCTCCTCGACGGCGGCCTCGGCGCGTGGCGTGCCGCTGGCTTCCCACTGGCCGAGGGCGTGGAGACTCCGACGATCCCCGGCACAGTGCACTTGGACAGCAATCGGCTGCCGACCATCGACGCCGACGAAGCGGCTTCGTTCGAAGGACTCCTCCTCGATGCGCGCGCTCCCGAAAGGTACCGGGGCGAAGTCGAGCCGGTCGATCCGCGTGCGGGGCACATCCCTGGCGCCGTGAGCGCTCCCACCTCGCGCAATCTGGGCGACGACGGACGGTTCCGGCCTCCCGAGGAGCTCAGACGCCGTTACGCCGAGCTTGGGGCCGAACCCGGCCGGCCCGTCGCGGTCTACTGCGGCTCCGGCGTCACTGCAGCGCACGACATCGCCGCGCTCGCCATCGCAGGGATTGACGCGGCACTCTATCCCGGTTCCTTTTCCCAATGGTCCAGGGACCCCTCTCGGCCGGTGGCGACGGGTGAGGAGCCCTGAGCGTAGTGTCTGGCCGAGGTCAGGAGGCATCTACTCGTCTGGCCTGATCTTCGGGTTCCGGTCATCGCGCGGCGGCGGTTTGACGAGGTGAATAACACCGATTCCCCCGTCTCCGAGCACTGAGAATCTCGAAGAACCCGTCCTCCAACACGGACGGCGGGGCCTGAAGTACGGATGCGACATTCCACTCCACGGATTTTTCTTCCTGGTGCCACTGATTCTCCTCTGTTCGATGGACTCAGTGTTGCGAGGATACTCGTTGTAGACCTAAGCTCTCAGGACACATACCTAAACCCTTATAGAACAAGGAAGTTCGGGGGAATTATGACTGGGTTGGTAAATCGCGTAAGGAAATTATCACTAGTGCCCTTGACGGCATTCCTCAGTGCTCTCAGCTTACTCATGGCGTCGCCCCTGATGCATTGCAATCAGCATCGGGATTGATGGGGATAAGATGAAGAAGCCAGCAGTTACCGTCTCGGCCGCCCTCGTCTCCGCGATAGCCATTGCCGTCGGCTCTGGAGCCAGCGCCCAACCTCTTGCCAGATTGGGAGCCGAGGATCTGGCTCCAGGTCTGCTCCGCGCGCCCTCTGAAGCAGACATCGCTGCGACCAGGAGTTTGGCGTCCCCATTGTCCGCCCGCATCGACGCTGGCTCTCTGCGCATCGCCGGGACAGACAAGTTAGGCCGATATATGCTTGCCTCCGCTCAAGACAAGCGGGAAGTGTGTATGCTCCTCACCACATCCTCGGCTCGACCTGTGACAATCGGAAGCTGTGCAAAGACCGAAGACTTCTACGATATCGGCTTGCGTTTGGACACAGGGGGATCTGCGATAGGAAGAAATCTTGTTGTCTTCCTGCTTCCAAAAGGGGTCGATGCGACTCCCCTGAAGTTGCTTCCCGGCGTCTCTTATGTCGGTACGGGCAAGGGAAACCAGCAAATTATTGCATCCACGACTCCTGAAGAAATCCCTGCGAGGTTGGAGTTGCGCCGCGATCTTGGCCCTGCCTTTGAATTTGATGGAGTCAAGAGAGTGGTAGGCGCTGTGCGTTGAGGGAAAGGATTTCAATGGGCAGCCGGAGAATATTCCTAGGGATCGCTCTTGCCGCAGTGACGGCAACGGGTCTCGGATACATAGCCATGATGATTGAGGGCCTGACTCACGGCTATATCCTTGGCCTCAACGGCGTCCCTGCCTACGCACTTTCGCCCAGATATCCCTGGGAGCTGCAGGTTGCACAGTTCCTAATTGTGGCCGCGTTCTGCGTCCTGTACCAGCGAAGGCTTTCTCAAAGGGCGTCGCGAGTTGCCATTCTTCTCTTCTTGTCTGGCACCGCCGTCTTCGGGGCAATTAATGCCACATCATTGGACCAGCGGGCCGCCTTGCCGCCTCCCGTCGTGCTTGCTGCTTATGCAGGAACGTCACCCGCGTGTGCCGTTCTGGCAGGGGTCGTGGCCTTCATCCCGGACTGGAAAAGGCCCCACTCCGGCACGCCTTGATCAGGGCCATTCCTCGCTGAGGTCGGATAGCTTCTGGGAACATTCGGGCAGGTGCCGTGCACCCGATAGACCGGATCGGGTGGGTGCGTCGGATAGTCCGGATGGGATAGCTTCGACGGTATGAGCCCAGGACGTCCTGTCATCCCCGGTGCGGATAAGGTGCGGCGCACGTTGACCGACCAAGGGGGCGAATCGCCGTCGCCCGTTCGAGGAAGCGAAGCGGAGGCTTCGAGCAGTGGGCGGGAAGTAGCTGCGTACGGTGCCACCTCTGCTCAAAGCGGCCTTGTGCCGCTCACGATCAGGCGTCGGGCACTCAAGCCTGACGACGTCGAGATCGACATCGACTTCTGTGGCCTGTGCCATTCCGACGTGCACGCGACGCGCGGCGAATGGGGAGAGCGTCCGTGGCCGCTCGTTCCGGGTCACGAGATCGTTGGGCGCGTGCGTCGGGTAGGCGACGACGTGCGGTCTTTTAGTGTGGGGGAAAGGGTCGGGGTCGGCTGCATGGTCGACTCGTGCGGGGAGTGCGAGAACTGCCTCGACGGGGTCGAGCAGTTCTGCGATCGTGGAAACGTCCTCACGTACGGTTCAGTAGACCCGCGCAACGGCGGGGAGATCACTCAAGGGGGCTACGCGCAGCGGATCGTGGTGACGGAGAAGTTCGTGCTCCACGTTCCCGAGGCCCTCGACCCGGCCGCCGCGGCGCCCCTCCTGTGCGCCGGGATCACGACCTATTCGCCCCTCCGTTATTTCGGGGTCGAACCTGGCGAGCGGGTCGGCGTCGTCGGGCTGGGAGGTCTCGGCCACATGGCCGTCAAACTCGCGAAGGCCATGGGGGCGGAGGTGACCGTCTTCACACGCTCGGCGCGGAAAGCCGACGCGGCGCGAGAACTCGGTGCGGACGGCGTCGTCGTCACGTCCGAGGCGGGCGCCCTTGAGGGCGCCCAGCGCACTCTCGACCTTGTGATCGACACAGTCGCCGCGCCTCACGACGTGAACCCATACCTGCAGACTCTTCGCCTCGACGGCGCGCTCTTCCAGCTCAGCCTCCCGTCCGGGACCATGGCGCCCGTCGATCCCGGGCTGCTCATCCGACGGCGGCTCTCCTACGGCGGCTCGCTCATCGGCGGGATCGCAGAGACGCAGGAGATGCTGGACTTCTGCGCTGAGCACGGCGTGACGGCGGAGGTCGAGCTCGTCTCCGCTGACGAACTCAATACGGCCTACGACCGTATGGTCGAGGGGGATGTCAAATACCGGTTCGTCCTCGACGCCACGACTCTGGCGAGTACGGGGACAGGTTCGGCTCAGGCCGAGGAGGGCGAAGAATGAGTACGATTTTCACGAAGATCATCGACGGCGAGATTCCGGGACGGTTCGTCTGGAAGGACGAGGACGTCGTCGCGTTCCTGACCATCGGGCCCCTCGCGGACGGCCACACGCTCGTGGTGCCGCGCGAGGAGGTGGACCGCTGGACGGATGCTTCGCCCGAGCTTCTCAGCAAGGTCATGCTCGTCGCCCAGCGGATTGGGCAGGCGCAGGTCCAGGCGTTCGACGTCGAGCGAGCAGGCATGATCATCGCAGGCTTCGAGGTCCACCACCTCCACGTACATGTATGGCCCGCGACGTCGGAGGCCGAGTTCAATTTCCAGCGGGCTCAGCACAACCCGGACCCGGCGACCATGGACGCAGCGGCCGAGAAGCTCCGGCAGGCCCTCCGCGATGGGGGCCACGGCGAGTTCGTCCCCGAGTCGTAGCCGAAAGTTCGCGAGGGCTACTACGCCGGCGCGAGCGCCTCGTTGAGCGCCTGCCGCACGCGCTTCTCCGAGACCTTTCCCGCAGTTCCGAGTTCGACGGCGAAGAGGCTCACCCTGAGCTCCTCGATCATCCAGCGCACCTTCTCGAGCTTCGCGCGGTTCCGGCCGGTGGGCGCGAGCGCGGCCACCGCGTCGTCGTAGTCGTCCTCGAGCGCCTGGACCGCCGCCATGGCGACCGCATCTCGCTGGACGTTGGCCGGCATCTTCTCGAGCCGCCGTTCGATCGCCCGGAGGTAGCGGGGGAGATGCATGAGCTGGGCGTAGCCGGTCCGCGCGACGAAGCCGGGATAGACGAGCTGCTCGAGCTGGGTCTTGATGTCGTTGAGCCCGCTCACGAGGGCAAGGCTCGTGGTCCCCTTGAGCTGCTTTGCGATCCGGTTGGCCGAGGCAAGGATCTCCTCGACGATCGCTGTCACGGCGAAGACCGTGTCGATGAGCTCCGCCCGCACGTGGTCATAGAGCGCGTCGAACGCCGCGCGATCCCAAGGCAGCGATGCCGGGACGAGCCGGTCGATCGCCGCGAGCACGCAGTCTGCGATGAGGTCCGCGACGCTCCCGTGCGGGTTCTGGCTGAACGTGAGCTTCTCGCGGTTGTTGAGGTGCTCGAGCACGTATCTGTCGGGCGGGGGAACGCGCAGCGCGAGGAGGCGGATGACGCCGCCGCGATGGGCCTGAAGCTGGTCGTCCTCGCTCTGGAAGACTCGCAGGGCCACCGTGCCTCGCGCCTTCGGCTGCCCCTTGGTGCCCCGTCCTTCGTCCACCAACGCGGGATAGCCGGTCACGGTGTGTCCGGCGACCACGGTGCTCGCCGTGCGCGGAATGCTCCCGACGCTCCATTCGGTCAGTCCGCTCCGTTCGGCCAACCCTGCGCCGTCGTCGCCCGCCGTCGTCGTGCCCCGTGCCGATGTGGCGCCCTTCGCCGACGATGACGACGACGCGAGCGCCCCAGCGTCTGCTGCCGAACGCTCGCCTCGCGGCTTCGACGACCGCGCGGACTTCGGCGTCGCCCCGAGGGATTCGGCGATGGCGCGGCGGGTTGCGGGTGCGAGCTGCTCTTGGAGCGATACGAGGTCCTTGCCTGATCCGAGCACCTTTCCCCTGGGGTCGACGACGTTGAACGACATCTTGAGGTGGGGTGGGACGGCCTCCCAGTTCCACGAACCAGGGGGGACTATCTGGCCCTTCACGCGGCGGAGGGCGAGTTCGAGCGAAGGTTCGAGCTCGTCCTGCTGCGGATCGAAGTCCGCGTCGAGGACGGCGACTGCCTGCCGCGCGACGTCCGGCGCCGGGACGAAGTTCTTCCGGACCTGTTTGGGGAGCGACTTGATGAGAGCCGCAACGAGCTCGACGCGCTGCCCCGGGATCTGCCACCGGAACGGCTCGGGGTCCAGCTGGTTGAGGAACAGGACGGACACCTCGGCCGTCACCCCGTCGTTCGGGTCGGGCGTTCCCCCTGGGGCGACGGGCTGGAACTCATAGCTCAGCGGGAGCTCGAACGATCCTTGCCTCCAGACCTTGGGGTAGGCGGCGTCGTCCACATCCTCGGCGCGCTCGCTCAGGAGCAGCGCCCGGTCGAAGTCGAGGAGGTGAGGGTCCTCCTGCTTGGCCTTCTTCCACCACGCGTCGAAGTGCCGCTCCGACATGATGGTCGCGGGAAGCCGCTCGTCGTAGAAGTCGAAGAGGGTCTCGTCGTCCACCCGAAGGCCCCGCTGCCGGACGCGCGTCTCGAGCTCGTCGACCTCTTCTAACAGCTCACGATTACGTCGGAAGAACGCATGATGCGTGCGCCAGTCGCCCTCGACGAGCGCGTGGCGAATGAACAGCTCGCGGGCGAGTGCCGGATCGACGCGCCCGTAGTTGATGCGGCGCTGGGCGACGACAGGAACACCGTAGAGAGTGACCTTCTCGTACGCCATGACCGAGCCCATGCGCTTCGACCAGTGCGGCTCCGAGTACGAGCGCTTGACGAGGTGCGGGGCCACGAGTTCGGCCCACTCAGGATCGATCTTTGCGGCCGTCCGTGCCCAGAGCCGGCTCGTCTCGACGAGCTCTGCGGCCATGACGTAAGTGGGGCTCTTCTTGAAAAGGGCCGAGCCGGGGAAGATGGCGAAGCGCGTCCCGCGGGCGCCCGCATACTCGCGCTTGCGCTCGTCAAGGAGCCCGATGTGACTCAGGAGCCCGGCGAGAAGCGAGATGTGGACGGCGTCGTGGTTGCCCACCGGATCTGTTTCCCTGCCCTGCCCAAGGCTGATGCCGAGCGGTCGTCCCAGCTGACGGAGCTGCTGGAACAGCTCCTGCCACTCCCGGACGCGGAGATAGTTGATGAACTCTGATTTGCAGAGCCGGCGGAACGCCGACGAGGAGAGCTCGCGCTGCTTCTCCTGAAGGTAGTTCCAAAGATTGAGGTAAGCCGAGAAGTCAGAGTTCTCATCCTTGAAGCGCGCGTGCTTTTCATCGGCCTGCTGCCGCTTCTCCGTGGGACGCTCGCGGGGGTCCTGGATGGTGAGCGCCGCGGCGAGAACCATGACCTCGCGCGCGCAGCCCCGCTTCGAGGCCTCAACGATCATGCGACCGAGCCGGGGGTCGACGGGAAGCTGGGCGAGCTGATGCCCGACGGCGGTCAGTCCGCCTGGGCGGCTGCCCTCCTTGCCGCGGCCACGGCCGTTCTCGCGCCCCCTGCCGAACTGTTCTGGTTGAGCTCCGGGCTCCGCCAGAGCGCCGAGCTCCCGGAGGAGCAGGACGCCATCGTTGATTGCGCGGGTCTCCGGCGGTTCGACGAAGGGGAACGCCTCAACATCCTTCGGTCCTCTCGCGATGCCCATCGCGGTCATCTGGAGAATGACGGCGGCGAGATTGGTCCTCAGGATTTCCGGGTCCGTGAATTCGGGCCTCGAGAGGAAGTCCTCTTCGGAGTAGAGACGGATGCAGATGCCCTCCGAGACGCGGCCGCAGCGGCCCGCGCGCTGGTTCGCGGAGGCTTGCGATACCCGTTCGATCGGCAGCCGTTGGACCTTTGTCCGATGCGAGTACCGCGAGATGCGGGCCGTGCCGGTGTCGATGACGTACTTGATGCCCGGCACGGTGAGCGAGGTCTCGGCAACGTTCGTCGCGAGGACGATCCGTCGTCGTCCCCCTGGCGTGAAGACGCGGTGCTGTTCCGCTAGCGAGAGCCGCGCGTAGAGCGGGAGGATCTCCGTCCCGGCGAGGCGGCGGTTCGATTGAATGCGGGCGCCGAGGGCATCTGCGGCGTCTCGGATCTCGCGCTCACCGGAGAAGAAGATGAGAATGTCGCCGGGGTCTTCGCGGGAAAGTTCGTCGACGGCGTCGCACACAGCGTCGAGGGGGTCCCGATCGTCCTCGAGCGCATCGTCGGACCGCGCGACGGTTGTCTCGTCGTCGTTCGCTGCGCCGGCGGCCGGTGCGTCGGCAACCAGCGGGCGGTAGCGAATCTCGACAGGATAGGTGCGGCCCGAGACTTCGAGCACGGGTGCCGGCTCGCTCGTTCCGTCGGGCAGCTCCCGCGCGAAGTGACGGGCGAACCTCTGCGGGTCAATGGTCGCCGACGTGATGATGACTTTGAGGTCCGGCCGTTGGGGGAGGATTCGCTTGAGGTAGCCGAGGATGAAGTCGATGTTGAGGCTGCGTTCGTGCGCCTCGTCGATGATGATGGTCGAGTAACGCCGGAGGAGACGGTCCCGCTGGATCTCGGCCAGCAGGATGCCGTCCGTCATGAGCTTGACCTTGGTTTCCGGGCCCACCTCGCCTGTGAAACGGACCTGGAACCCGATCTCCTGGCCGAGCTCGACACCGAGCTCGTCGGCGATACGCTCGGCGACCGTCCGGGCTGCGAGTCGCCTCGGCTGGGTGTGGCCGATCAGCCCCTTCTCGCCGAGGCCGAGTTCGAGGCACATCTTGGGGATCTGGGTTGTCTTCCCCGAGCCGGTCTCACCCGCGATGATGGTGACCTGGTTGGCGGCGATGGCCTCCATGAGCTCGTCGCGCCGCTCTGAGACCGGCAAAGCGCTGGGATAGGTGATCGTCAAGGCCATGGCTGATCCAGTCTAGTTGGCCCCTCCAAATCCCTAGGCTTCTACGCTGGCGCCACTCGAGCGGCGCGAGGCTGGTTCACCAGACGGCATCGCCTCGCAGAACAACGTCGCTTCCGCCGTCGACGTAAATGATCTGCCCGCACACGTGCGTGTTCTCCTCGCCGCCGAGCCACGCCAGCAGTCGGGCGACGACGATGGGATCAGCGATGCCGTTGAGGGGCATCGGGACGCTCTGCAGCAGGGCCTCGCGTCCCTGCTCCGTCGAGATGAAATCTGCTGTCATGGGGGTGGCGATGATGCCGGGAGCGACGGCATTGAGGGGGATCCCAGAACCGGCCCACCGTTGAGTCGCAGCCTCACGGCGCACCCAGCGGGAGAGGCCGAGTTTGGTGGAGGCGTAGATGAGTGCGCCCGTTGTAGCTGGTTCCTTGGCGAGCACCTCCGCCCGGGCAAGTGCCCCTGCCTCGTCCGCTGCTGAGAGCAGGCCGACGAGTTCTTCATCGCTCGGCATGAGGGCTGCCATCGACGAGACCAGGACTGCCCGCGGCGAGGGAGAGCCGAGCAGAAGCGGGCGGAGCCCGTCGAGTGTTGCGACGGTGCCGAAGAAGTTCACTGCCACGGTGGCCGAGGTCGGGGCGGCAAGGCCCGCGACGGCGAAGACGGCGTCGATCGAGCCTCCGCTGAGCTTGCGGACGCTGTCCACCAGCGCCAGACGGCCGTGCGCCGTCGAGAGGTCGGCCTCGACATCTGCGTCGTGGAGGTCGACGCCGATGACCCGTTCGCCGCGCTGCTCCAGCAGCTCCTTGGTTGCCTTTCCGATGCCGGAGGCGGCACCGGTGACGACTGATGTGCGTGACATGAGTCCTCCCATCCTTGTTTCTTTATGAGGTGGATGCTTGTGGGCTGGATTCCGCCGACGGGGCGGCTTCGCCCACAGTCCCAGAGTCGCTCTTACCGGGGACTTGGTTCAGAGGCGTAGGTCCCGGAATGCGGCTAACTACCGGTGGACCAAGGAACAGCTTGTATTTGTAGTGGCAGATACTTGTATTTTCGACAACCTGAATTTGACAGCGGCGGTCCGATCGCATCACGATCTATCTGACAAGCACCAGAGCGAATAAGTGGGGGACACAAATGGTGTCAGCAGCAAGAGCCTCTAATCCAGTCCGAACCAAGGCTGTTGCCGCCGCTTTGGCCGCGGCTGTCCTTCTTTCGACGCCTACTGTGGGACGACTGTTTTCAGCGACGCCAATCTCTCCAGCATCGATATCAGCCACCGGGCAGAAGTTGGGGGAATTGGGCCTCCGATCGATGACGCCTCTCCCGCAACTCAACGGTGTGGGCCTACCCTCCGGATCGGATGGGGTGATCAAAGACGGGCAGAAGCGTATCAACGTGGGGCCTCTCCTGAACTGGATTTGGTCCAATGCGCGTTACCTCTGGAATTCGATAGTCAATGCCGTTAGGTGGGGGTGGTCGTCCTTCGTCGGCTGGTGGAACGGTCTGAACGGCTGGGTACGCGGTGTATTCAGTTGGTTCGCCGGCGGAACACTCTGGGACATTTACGTCAGTCTCAGGCACTACTTCTTCGGGTGGTGACACCTTCCTTCGGTCCGACAGGGACGAGGAGCCAGCTCGGCAGACTCGTAGCCGCAGCCCTTGCGCTTCTCGGGATGGTGGCCCTTCTGCTCGCTTCGAATGCTGTCGCCTCAGCCATGGGGGCTTCCGAAGAGCTCGCGAACTCGGCTGCGCTCGCCGTCACCACGGCGATCACGAGTGTCGTGGTGAGAATTGGAGGCTTGTTTGCGCCCCAATTGTTTGGCCGTACACAATTTGTACGTCGACTGGGCATCGCCTCGGTCCTGGCGTCCCTCATTCTGGTCGCTGGATCGATTGGTGCAGGTCTCGCCGAGGAGAAGCTGCGAGCTCTCCTGTTGGTTCCGTCGGCGTTATTCGAAGAGCTGCTTTTTCGGGGCCTTCCGTTCCTGATCCTTACCTCGGGCCGGAAGCTTCGACGCCCCGTACTCGTCGCGGGCGTCGTCCTGACCTCATTCGTCTTTGCACTACTGCACCCCTCGCCGCACATCTCCGTCTTCTTCGATGCATTTGTTTTTTCTCTGCTGGCATTCGGGATGCTCTTGGCTACACATTCCATATGGCCGGCGGTTGCCTTCCATATAGTGGCCAACGCGACGGTTGCGACTTTCCCGGACGCCATCTTCGGTGGCGAGGCAAGAATTTCGACGGTCATCTTTGATGCAGTGCTAGGTGTGCTGATTCTTGCGTTTCTCGCCTTCTGGCTCAAGAGGGCGAAATGGAGGGAGGTGTCGCGATGAAACTCGAGGTCGAAGACATCTCCAAGTCCTACGGGGGGATTCAAGTCTTGAGCCACGTGGGCTTCTCGTGCGACGCGGGAACGATCATGGGTTACATCGGGCCCAATGGCTCTGGAAAATCCACCACTCTCAAGGTGATCGCCGGCCTTGTACGCCCCGATGCGGGCCGTGTTCTCATCGATGGCCAGCCCTATCGGTCGCTCGAGAATCCGGGCCGGAAGGTTGGCTTTCTCCTGGACCCGGGAGCGCACCATCCAGGAAGATCGGTGCGAGAGACGGTCACGCTCGCGGCCATGATGATGCGTCTCCCCAGAAGCCGAGTGGATGCGGTGTTGACCGAAGTCGGTCTTGCATCTGTGCCGGCGCGGAAGGTAGGCGCCCTCTCCCTTGGGATGCGTCAGCGCATGAGCCTCGCCATTGCGCTCCTCGGAGAGCCCGAGGTTCTGATTCTGGACGAACCGGCAAACGGCTTGGATGTCGAGGGAATGACGTGGCTCAAGAGGCTGCTGCGTTCGCTTGGGGACAAAGGCACGGCAGTCGTCGTCTCAAGCCACCTGCTGAATGAATTGGAGACCTACGTCGACAGAGCGGTCATCCTCGATCGCGGCCGGGTGGTGTCAGATCAGATCGTGCGGCGCGGGGCCGTGAGCGAGTGGAGCTTTGTCAGCGGCCCTGATTTGGATGAGATCGAAAAGGTTCTTGTTGCCCAGGGATTCGAGCACCGTCGAGGGGACGAGCCATCCGCTGGTCCAGGATTTCGGGTCCGCCGTACGGCGAACGAAATTGGCGAGGCAATGTGGTCGCGCCGGGTCCGAGTGAACCATCTCGGCCCAGCTGCAGCAGTGACGCTTGAGGCCCGGTACGGCGCGGTCACGTCGCCACAATTCAGGGCCGGTTCCATTGAGCACGCCATCGGCGACGGGGAGGAAACCTAAGATGCCAGCCTTCCTTTCGGGGCCTCTTGCCGTTGCTGTTCGGGTGGAGTCACGGAAGCTCGTGGACACTCGGAGTGCACGCTGGCTCCTCTTGGCGATGATTCTCGTCGGCCTGACGGTGATAGCTCTCGCGGCGGGACTGGCTGTCGAAAGAGGCGGCGTCTTGGAAGTGTCCCTCCTCTTGATGGGATTGGCACTTCCAGGAGCCATCGTCGCGCCCCTGCTTGCTATCCTTTCGGTGACTTCGGACTGGCAGCACAAGGACGTGATGACTTTCTACGTTCTGCAGCCGAGGCGGCTCGCGATCTTGGGCGCGAAGTACATCGCGGTCACACTTTTTGCGACGGCGGTCATGGCGGCAATCTGCCTCTTGGCGGTGCTCGTCGCGGTGGTGCTCGCGGGATTCTCCAGCCTCGAGGTTACTTACGCGGGCCTCGGGCAGGGGCTCTGGTACGCCGCCTGCGCCGTTCTGATTGGTTCGATCTCGGGCGCCGCGGTTGCTTCAGCCCTGATGTCAACGCCCTTGGCCGTTGTGGTCGTCCTGATCCAGTCCACAGTCGCCGATCTCTTGATCGGGCTGGTCCCCAATATCCCGACGTCGTATGTGCAGTCTTCAACGTTTTCCAATTTCCTCAGCGAAGGCGGCGAGGTTCTTCCCGCCCTGAGCTCCGCGGTGATCTGGATTCTGGTGCCGGCAGGAGTTGGAGCATGGCGGCACAGGCGTAGGGACGTGAATTAGGCAGGAGGTTGGCTGGGACATGACGAGAGGGTGTTATGGAAAGAGCACAAGCGAAAGAACTTGCCTCGGCACTGCGCAAACGCGGCGTCGGCGAGTCCGCCCTTCCGGGCTTGCTCGCGAAGGCAGACGAGATTTCAGTGGAGCAAGGCGATCGCTTCCGGCCCTGTCTCTTCGCAGAGCAGGTCCCGCGTTCGAAGCATCAGTCAACAGGAAAGATACTGGGGAACCTTGCGGCGTATTTCGCAATCCTCGCCCTCGGCGTGCCTCTCGCAGTCAAGCTGCTGACGGGCGCGTCCTTGGGGCTGCGCGGACAACTCGCCTATTTGGGGTGCGCGATTGTGATCCTGCTCGCGCTGGTCCTCACGGCCGCGAGCCTCGACCGAAGACTGCCTGCAGGATGGAAGCCGGAAGGCGATCCAGAGCGTAAGGCGTGAACCGGCCTCGCCGAAGTCGTTGCCTCTCATTGCCAAGAAGGCCCCGCCGACCAAGTCGGCGGGGCCTTTCGTGGTGCCCTCGATAGGATTCGAACCTACGGCCTTCTGCTCCGGAGGCAGACGCTCTATCCCCTGAGCTACGAGGGCCCGTCCGGGGGGACCCATTGAGCTTAGCAGGTGCTCACCCCGGCCACGCAAGCCGGCCGGCACGCAACCCGCCACGCCGTTGGAAGCCGCGGAAAGGCCAGCCGCCGCGCCTATTCGAGGTAGTTCTCGACGACGTCCTCGGATCGCGGAGCTGCCTCGTTCGGGTTCTCGCCGTACTGGCGCTTCGCACGCCGTTGCCGCAGGAGATCCCAGCACTGGTCGAGCTGCGCCTCGACGGACGTAAGCCGCCGGTGCTCCTCATCCTCGGAAATACTTCCGTCCCCGAGGGCCGAGCGCAGGCTGTGCTCTTCGTCGATGAGTTCCTTGATGCGGTTGTGGATGTCCTGGTCCATGCTCACTCCTTCCAGAAGGGGTATCCGCTCGTCAGCCTACGCCGATGGGCAGCCCGTCAGTAGCCCGAGAAGGCGTCGCGACGGACGTGCCGAGCCCCGGCAGCGCGCAACTCCCGCGCCACGGCTCCCACGAACGATGGCGGCCCGGAAACGTACGCCGTACGCGAAGCGATATCCGGAACGAGCTGTCGAAGCCTCGCGGCAGTGAACGGCGCGGAGCCGGCGTCCTCGGCGAAGTCTGCGGGAGCTCCGCCGTCGGACGCCCGGACGATGACCCGCGCGACGGAGGTTCGCAGGATGTCCGCGAAGGCGAGCTCATCGGGGTTGGGCACTGAGGCGACGAGCACGACGTCGCGCGCATCGCCCGAGTTCCGCATCGCCCTGAGCATCGAGGCGAACGGCGTGATTCCGATGCCTCCGGCGACAAGCAGGAGCGGCCGATCCACGTCGCGGGGGAGCACGAAGTCGCCCCCGACGGCTGCCAAGTACACCCTTTGGCCCGGAGTGAGGTTCATGAGAGAACGCTTGGAGTGCGAGACTGGCGGGGCGGTGCTCACGCCGAACGCGAGGATGTCGGAGGAAGGCGCACTCGTGAAGCTGAACGTCCTTCGGCTGCCAGCGCGGGCCGGGCCTCCTCTGGGAAGGGAGAGCTCGGCGTATTGACCGGCCGCGAAGCGCACGCGGCGTGACGGCACGAACACGAACTCGTGAGAGCTGGGCGTAAGGGTGCGCCTTTCCACGAAGCGAAGGCTCACGCCACGGGTCAGCCCAAATGCGAAGGCGGCGAGATTGCCGACGAGGAGCGCGAGCTCGGGCGAGCTTGAGACAGGGCCGAGGGCAAACGGCAGCGCGTACGCGAGGCCGATGAGCGCGGAATAACCGAGTTGATGGAGACGCCGGCCTGGCATCGTGAGCGGCTCAGAGAGCATGAAGCCGGCGAAGAAGACGAGCGGGCCCTGAGAAAGGGCCTGCCAGAGTGACGAGAGCGGGCTCACGCCGACTTGGGCGACGACCGCGATGGCGACGGCGAGGGCAACGACGGCGAACAGGCCGGCCATCGCGAGGCGCTGCACGCGATAGAGCACGAGGAGGGCGCCGGGGAGTACGAGCCACAGCATGGCAGGCGTCCCCACCCACCACGTGGCAGCCCCCCATCCGGTGAGGCCGACGACGAACGCACCCAGAGCAGCGGGATTGAACGCGTGGCGACCCCGAAAGGCCAGCAAGTACTTGGAGAGGGTGGCCGCGGTGGCTGCGAGCGCGGTGACGGCGAGATCGAGAGGAGCGAGGCTCGGCCAGAACAGGAAGTACAGCAGTAGGCCGGTGATGAGCGCGGAGTCCGGCTGCGGCGCGACGTGGGCCGCGGCCGCGGTGACCCGGTTGACGCCGTAGGAGACGGCAAGGCAGACAACAAGGGAAGCGAGCATGGCCGGGGCAGTGAAGGGCAGCCAGTCGAGGACGCCGAGCACCAGGCTGTAGGCCGCCAGGACGGCGAGGACCAGGACGACGAGGCGGTACATGGTGAGCCGCCCGAGGGCAGCGACGAGGCGCAGGCGCGCGGCGTTGGGCGCCGAAACAGTGGGCGTCACGAGAAAAGGCCTTCGAGGAAGACCTGGCTGCCCTCAGCATGACCGTCGGAAAAGACCTGGAGCCACTGAGGATCCGCTTCCGGGAATTCGGCCGTGAGCACGGAACCCGGCGCGACGAAGAGCGCGGTGGCGAGGGCGTCGGCGGTCATCGCGTCGTGGGCCATCGCCCAGGTCGCGACGACGGAGCGCACCGGGGAGCCGGTCCGCGCGTCGAGCAGGTGATGGAAGCCGTCTCCCCAAGCCCGACGGTTGCCTGCCGACGCGCAGAGCGCGCCTTGGGCCAGTTCAACGATTCCGATCGCTTCTTCCGGATCGTAAGGGTGCTCGAGCGCGGCTCGGATCGGTTCGGTTCCCGAGTGCAGGATGTCGCCGCTTCCGTCGACCACGTAGGCGTCGTGCCCGGCGTCATCGAGGATCCCGCCCAAGCGGTCGACGAGGAGTCCCTTTCCGGCCGCCCCGATATCGAGGACGGCAGGACGGGCGAGGACGACGGCGGTGCCTTCCCACATATGGTCGTCGTCCCAAAGAGGGGCAGGCTCGGGCGCACCGGTCGGTACGAGTTCGTAATGAGGGCCGTAGCCGAGGCGCTCGAGACTCGAGCCGATCCAGGGGTTGATCGCGCCGCGGGTGACCCTGTAGAGCCGGGCGTAAAGCCTGGCCAAGTCGGCGCTCTCGGAGGGCATGTCCCACCGGCCTCCATTTGCCCGCATCTGCGCTACGAGCGAGTCAGGCCGGAAGCGCGACCACACCCAGTCGAAGCGCTGGGTCTCCCTCAGCAGCTCCCGGCCGGTCCCGTCGTCGAGCTGGCCCTTCGTGCGCACCTCGAACCGTGTCCCGAGGGCGTCGAACGCGAACGTCTCCATCCCGCCGTCCTAGGACGCCTCGCGCTTGATGACCGAGACCGCGTCGTTGAACCCTTGCCCTGTGAGCGACGAACCGGAGACGACGCCGACGTTGAGGCTGTCGAGCTTCTTCCCCACGACCACGTCCTTGATGCCCGACGCGAAGTGCCGCTGGTAGAGACGGGTGTTGGCGCTCGTCGGGTGCTCTATGATCTGCACGTTCGTCACGACGCCCGACTTGAGCGTGAGCGCTACGCCGATCGTCTCGGGACCGTTGGGGGAGACGTAGTGGCCGTCGGCGCAGAACGTGCCGTCGCGGTAAGGCTGCGACCCGGCGCCGCTGGCCGAGCCGGAACCCGCGGACCCAGTCGGCGAGCTCGCACAGGCCGCAGGGCTCGTCGTCGGGTCCGGACCTGCAGCCGCACCCGAGGGCGCACATCCCGCGACTGCCCCGACGAGGGAAGCGCCCGCCAAGGTGGTCAGGACGACCTTCCGCGCGGGGAAGGAGGAGGGATGAGCTGCGGACGGGGGCAAGGCTGGCATGAACGTGCTTCCTGGAGATGGTGAGGGAGGGAGAATCTCCCCATTAAACGTAGCCCCGGCTTGAGCACTTCATGCCCCTCTGGTCTGTGTGGAGGCTATGAGGGTGCCGTTGGAACGCTGAGTATCCCGATGGATCACGTTCCCCGTGACTGCTGTAACGTCGTGGGGTGAGCGAACCGGGGACACGAGCGAATCAGGCGGACGGCGAGAGAAACCAAGGGTCCCGTACTCGCAATCGCATCCTTACCGGCGGTGGCATCCTCATCGTGGCGTTCACGCTGCGCACCGCCGTCACGAGTGTTCCCCCGCTCACAGGCGCCATCGCCCACGATCTCTTCCTCCCGACATGGCTCGTCGGCGTCCTCGGGATGCTCCCAACTGCGCTTTTCGGGATCGCGGGACTCGTGACTCCTCTCCTCATGCGGAGGTGGAGTGTGGAGGCATTGGCGGTGATGGCGATGGGAGCGGCGGCCGTCGGCGAGATCGTCCGCGCCGTTGCCCCGGAGACCGGACTCTTCCTCGCGGGTTCGGCTGTCGCGCTCGCGGGCATGGGAGCCGGCAACGTCGTCTTGCCGCCCATGGTCAAGAAGTACTTCCCTCGCCGCATCGGTCTCATGACTTCCCTCTACGTGACGCTCATCAGCTTGGGGACGACGATTCCGCCGCTGCTCGCCGTGCCCGTCGCGGACGCCGAGGGGTGGCGCCTGTCGGTCGGCTGGTGGGCGGTGGTCAATGTCGTCGCATTGATTCCGTGGCTCACCGTGTGGCCGCGCCGAGTGGATGAGGGTGCTGCTCACGCGGCCCGTGTGGCCGCGTCTGCCCATCCGCGCACGGTTGTCCGACCCTGGCGCTCGCCGGCCGCTTGGGCGCTTTCGCTCCTGTTCGGGATCACGTCGCTCAATACGTACACTCTGTTCGCCTGGCTTCCCGAAATCGCTTCGGGCGCGGGACTGAGCACAGGCGATGCTGGTCTGCAGCTAGCGATCTTCTCGGGGATCGGACTCCCTCTCAGCCTGATCGTCCCCCTTCTCGCGGGGCGGATGCGCAATCCGTACCCGATCGTGGCCTTCGGTCTCGTGTGCTTCGTGGGTGGTTACCTTGGACTCTGGCTCATTCCCGGGACAGCGACGTGGCTGTGGTCCCTGCTCGCCGGCATGGGGCCGGCGACGTTTCCCCTCTCACTCGTCCTGATCAACTTGCGGACGCGCTCGCACAGGGCGTCCGGGGCGGTCTCGGGCTTCGCGCAGGGCGTGGGATACCTGCTCGCGTGCGCTGGACCGCTCTTCGCCGGCATCCTGCACGACGCGACAGGCGGCTGGACCGCGACGTTTGCCTTCCTCGGCGTGACCCTCGTGGTGCTGGCGATCGCTGGATGGGTTATCTGCCGACCGCGCTACATCGATGATCATCCCGGCGTCGTGGAGGCCGTGCAGTTTCAGGGCGGCGGGGCGCCGCCGGTAATCTAGGTCCGTGACTCCCGAAGAACTCTCCTCCGCCATCTCTGCCTGCCTTGCGGATGCCGTCCGTGCCGGCGAACTCGCCGTCGACGTGCCGGAGGAGGTTCGTGTGGAGCGACCCAAGAACCGGGAGCACGGCGACTGGGCCACCAACATCGCACTCCAGCTCGCCAAGAAGGCGGGCATGAACCCGAGGGCATTCGCTGAGGTCCTGGCGGGCCGTCTCTCGTCGTTCGACGGTGTGAAGAGCGTTGAGGTTGCTGGACCCGGGTTTCTCAACATCACGCTCGACGCCGCCGCTGCCGGTGCGTTGGCGAAGATCATCGTCGAAGCGGGCCCCGTCTATGGGCGCAACAATGCCCTCGCCGGGCACATAGTCAATATGGAGTTCGTCTCGGCGAATCCGACTGGCCCCCTCCACATCGGCCACACCCGCTGGGCAGCGCTCGGCGACTCGATCGCACGCGTGCTGCGCGCATCGGGCGCCGAAGTCACGGCCGAGTACTACATCAATGACGCTGGCAACCAGATGAACGTCTTCGCGAATTCCGTGCTCGCCCGCCTGCATGGGCGCGATGTTCCTGAGGGCGGGTACCCGGGCCAGTACATCGTGGACCTCGGACACGATGTCCTCACCGCCCATCCCGACGTGCGCGAGCTGACGGACGACGCCGCCCTGCCGATCGTCCGCCACGCGGCTTATGAGGCCCAGATGCGTGACATCAAGGAGACGCTCGCCGCCTTCGGGGTCTCCTTCGATGTCTACTTCTCGGAGAAGGAGGGGCTGCACGACTCCGGGGCGATCGAATCGGCCGTGGCCCGTCTGCGCGAGCAGGGCCACGTGTACGACGACGGGGGCGCCGTCTGGCTGCGCACGACCGACTTCGGCGACGACAAGGACCGCGTGCTCGTCCGCGCGAACGGTGAACCGACCTACTTCGCGGCCGACGCCGCGTACTACCTGTCGAAGAAGGACCGCGGGTTTCCCGAGAAGATCTACCTTCTCGGTGCCGATCACCACGGCTACGTCAATCGCCTCAAGGCGATTGCTGCCTGCGCAGGGGACGACCCCGAACAGAGCATTGAGATCCTCATTGGCCAGCTCGTGTCCGTCAACGGCGCCAAGCTCTCGAAGCGGGCGGGCAACATCATCGAGCTCAAGGACCTCATCGACTGGCTCGGCAAGGACGCGGTGCGCTACTCGCTCGCCCGGTACCCTGCCGATTCACCCCTCACGCTGGACCCGGAGCTGCTCCGCAAGCACTCGAATGAGAACCCGGTCTACTACGTCCAGTACGCCCACGCACGTTCGCGGGGGGCTGCGCGCAATGCCGTGGAGGCCGGCGTCGAGCGTTTTGTCGACGGGCGTGACGCGTTCGACGCCTCACTCCTCACCCACCCCACCGAGGGCGAGCTTCTGGCGCACCTCGCGGCCTACCCGTCGATCGTGGGCAAGGCCGCCGAGTTCCGCGAGCCGCACCGGGTGGCCCGGCACCTCGAAACCGTCGCGACGGCGTACCACTCGTGGTACGACAACTGCCGGATCGCTCCCCGCGGCGACGAGGAGATCACCGACGTCAACCGCACGCGCCTGTGGCTCAACGATGCCACGAGCCAGGTCCTCGCCAACGGCCTCGACCTCCTCGGCGTCTCCGCCCCGGAGAGGATGTGAGCATGGCCCCGGACATGCAGCCCGGATCGGGTGCGCGCGCAGCGTCCCCCCTGGCTCCGGCCTGGCTTGCGCTCCCACGCGACCTCAATGAGCTTGAGCCGAAGATGTGGGCGCACGACGTCGAGCGGACCCCGAGCGGCGAGCTCGCCGTGGGTGGGGTGAGCGTGGAGCATCTGGCCCACGAATTCGGAACGCCGCTCTTCGTCATGAGCGAAGACGATTTCCGCGCCAGGGCGCGGGCGTTCAAGGAGGCGTTCGACGCCGCTTTCGCCGACGTGTGCGGGGGAGTGGATGTCTACTACGCCGGCAAGTCCTTCCTGTGCTCCGCCGTCGCGGCGTGGGTCGCGGAGGAGGGGCTCCGGCTCGACACCTGCTCCGGCGGCGAGCTCGCCGTGGCCGCCAAGGCAGGCCTCCCCGGAGAGCTGTTGAGCCTCCACGGCAACAACAAGTCGGACTCCGAGATCGAGCGCGCGCTCGACCTGGGTGTGGGACGCATTGTGGTGGACAGTCTCGACGAGCTCGAGCGGGTCGCGGCGATCGCTGCAGCAAGAGCAAGCCAAGACCCCCAGCATCGCGAACTGCGCGCGAAGGTCATGCTGCGCCTGACCCCCGGCGTCCATGCGCACACCCACGAGTTCATCGCCACGGCGCACGAGGACCAGAAATTCGGCCTGTCGATGGCCCCCGGAACGGCGAGTGCTGAATTCCGGGCGGAGGTCGCGGGGGAGTCCGGAGAGGCCGCGGCCGGGGCCGTCTCGGCCGCTGAAGAGGCGGTCGCGGCGGCCGCAGGCCATGACAGCATCGAGCTGCTCGGCCTGCATTGCCACATCGGTTCGCAGATCTTCGAGTCTGAGGGCTTTGAGCTCGCGGCGAGCAAACTGCTCACGTTCCTCGCAGCGATGCGTTCGGCGTACGGCGTCGCCCTTCCGGAACTCGACCTCGGCGGCGGCTACGGGATCGCGTACACGCCGGTGGACACCCCGCGCCCGCCGCAGCAGATCGCTCAGGCAATGGCCGCCGTCGTCCGCTCGACGTCAGCCGAACTGGGCATCACGCCGCCGCGCATCTCGATCGAACCGGGCCGCGCAATCGTCGGCTCGACGACGTTCACCCTGTATCGAGCGGGCGTCACCAAGGACGTGGTCGTAGACCTGCCGGGTCCCGGCGAAGAGTCGTCGGAAACTACGGCGGTGCGACGCTACCTCTCCGTCGACGGTGGCATGAGCGACAACGCGCGCCCCGTCCTCTACGACGCGGACTATTCAGTAGTGCTCGCCTCACGGGCCTCCGACGCCGCCCCGCAGCTCACGCGCGTGGTCGGCAAGCACTGCGAGAGCGGTGACATCGTGGTGCGCGACGCTTACCTTCCCGACGACGCCGGGCGCGGTGATCTTCTCGCGGTTCCGGGGACAGGCGCCTACTGCTGGGCTCTCTCGAGCAACTACAACTACCTCGGACGGCCCGGGGTCGTCGCAGTGCGTCACGGTTCGGCGCGATGGATCGTCCGCGGCGAAACTGAACAGGACCTGCTCTCCCGTGACATGGGAGTGTGACGACCCGATGGGAGATCGGATGACCGAGACTCAGACGCGGCCCGAGCCAGAAGCTGCCCTCGACGATGCTGCAGCGCCCGAGGCACGCAAGGTGCTGAAAGTTGCGCTGCTCGGCTGCGGAACAGTCGGCAGCCAGGTGGCCCGCATCCTGCTCGAGGACGGGGACTCGCTCGCCGCCCGCTCGGGGGCGCGGCTCGAACTCGCCGGCATCGCCGTGCGCAGCATGGACGCGAAGCGCGACGTCGACCTCCCGCGGGAGCTCTTCACGGACGAGGCGGAGGCGCTGGTCGACTCGGCTGATCTGGTAGTCGAGCTCATGGGCGGCATAGAGCCGGCGCGCTCGCTCATCCTCCGCGCCATCCGCAAGGGCGCGTCGGTCGTGACGGGCAACAAGGCGCTGCTCGCCCAAGACGGGCCGGCGCTGTTCGAGGAAGCGGACCGCAACAATGCCGAGCTGAGCTTCGAGGCCGCTGTCGCAGGCGCCATCCCGATCATCCGGCCGATCCGCGAGAGCCTCTCGGGAGACCGCATCACCCGGGTATTGGGCATCGTCAACGGGACCACGAACTACATTCTCGACCAGATGGACACCACCGGGGCCGCGTTCGCCGACGCGCTCGCCGAGGCCCAGCGGCTCGGGTACGCAGAGGCTGACCCGACGGCCGACGTCGAGGGCCACGATGCCGCCGCGAAGGCCGCACTCCTCGCGACCCTCGCTTTCCACACCCCGGTGAGCCTCGACGACGTTCGCTGCGAGGGCATCACCAAGGTCACGGCCGAGGACATCGCTGCGGCAAAGGATTCGGGCTTCGTCATCAAGCTTCTTGCGATCGCAGAGCTGGTCCGGCTAGGCGACGGGGACGGCGCCGAGGGCACGAGCGTGCGGGTCCACCCGACTCTCCTCCCGCGAGAGCACCCTCTCGCCGCAGTGCGCGGGGCGTACAACGCGGTGTTCGTCGAAGCCGAGAATGCCGGTCAGCTCATGTTCTACGGCGCCGGAGCTGGCGGCCGTCCCACTGCGTCAGCCGTTATGGGCGATCTGGTCTCGACAGCACGCCGCCTTGTAGCGGGGGCGCCAGGGCGCACCGACACGGCGACACGCAGACTGCCGATGGCCGGTGTCGAAGGAATCTTCACGAGCTACAGCATCGGACTCGAGGTCGCTGACCAGCCTGGCGTCCTATCGAGGGTCGCGGCCGTCTTCGCAGAGCACGGGGTCTCCATCGAGGCCATGCGCCAGACGCTCGGCGACGGTGCGGCGGGTGCTGGAAACAGCCGCGCCGAGCTGCGCTTCGTGACCCACCGTGCGACGGAGAAGGCTCTCGCCGAAACCGTAGCGGACATCAAGAACCTCGACGCCGTCGAATCCGTGACGAGCGTCCTCCGAGTCGAAGGAGTCTAGTGGCCCACCAGTGGCGCGGAGTCATCCGCGAATATGCCGATCGTCTGCCCGTCACCGAGGCCACCCGAGTGATCACGCTCGGCGAGGGCGGGACCCCGCTCGTCCACGCCCAGCAGCTCTCGGCGCTCACGGGCTCGGAGGTGTATCTCAAGGTCGAGGGGATGAATCCCACCGGTTCCTTCAAGGACCGGGGAATGACCATGGCGATGACCGCGGCCGTGCAGGCGGGGGCGAAGGCGGTCGTGTGTGCCTCGACGGGCAACACCTCCGCCTCGGCGGCCGCCTACGCGACCACTGCTGGGCTCACGTGCGCCGTCCTCGTGCCCGAGGGCAAGATCGCGATGGGGAAGTTGAGCCAGGCGATCGCGCATGGCGCGACCCTGCTCCAGGTGGACGGCAACTTCGACGACTGTCTCGAGATCGCGCGCAAGCTCGCCGAGGCTTACCCGGTCTTCCTCGTGAACTCGGTCAACCCCGCCCGCATCGAGGGGCAGAAGACGGCGGCCTTCGAGATCGTCGACGCCCTCGGGGACGCGCCGGACGTCCATGTGCTGCCGGTCGGCAACGCGGGCAACATCTCGGCCTACTGGAAGGGCTACAAGGAGTACGCAGGCGAGTCCTCGTACGGCGAGGGGGCCGAGGCGCGGACCCTCCCGGCCGTCTCGACGAAGCTTCCCGTGATGTGGGGATTCCAGGCCGAGGGCGCGGCTCCGTTCGTCGCGGGCCACCCCATCACCCACCCCGAGACGATCGCGACTGCTATTCGCATCGGGAACCCGGCTTCATGGGAGACCGCGGTGGCAGCGCGCGACGAATCCGGCGGACTCATCGACGCAGTCTCGGACGAGCAGATTCTGGCAGCGCACCGCTGGCTCTCGGCCAAGGAGGCCGTGTTCGTGGAACCCGGTTCGGCGGCGAGCGTCGCGGGCCTGCTCAAGATGCACGCAGCCGGGAAGGTCCCGGCGGGGCAGCGGATCGTGTGCACCGTGACCGGCCACGGCCTGAAGGACCCGCAGTGGGCGCTCCGCACAGAGAGCGGCGAGCAAGTCGAGCCGGTGAAGGTTGCCAACGACGTCGTGAGCGTCGCCGGTGTCCTTGGCCTTGAACCGTAATCCGGTGACCATGCAGTCCACTGCCCGGGAATCTTCGCTCCGGACCGTCGAAGCAGGGCAGCGCGTCACAGTGCGGGTTCCGGCGACGAGCGCCAACCTAGGGCCCGGATACGACAGCCTGGGCCTCGCCCTCTCGCTTTACGACACGGTCCGGGTGGAGACGGCCGACGACGGCGAGTTGGCTTTCGAGCTCAGCGGTGAGGGGGCCGACACTCTCCCGCGCGACGCAACCCACCTCGTAGTGCGCACGGTCGACGCAGCGCTCGCGCGGCTTGGCTACCGCCGCGAGGGGCTGCGCATCACGGCAGAGAATGTGAGCCCCCACGGGCGAGGCCTCGGTTCCTCCGCGTCGGCGACCGTGGCCGCCGTGTTGGCCGCGACGGAACTCGTGCCGCTCAATGAGCGGCCCGGACGTGAATGGGTACTGCAGCTCTGCAGCGAGATCGAGGGCCACCCAGACAATGTCGCGCCCGCGATCTTCGGCTCGCTCGCGCTGTCATGGCAGGACGGCGATGCGTTCAGGACGGCGATCGCCCGTGTGCATCCCGATGTCGTGCCGATCGTTGCGGTGCCCGACTACGAGCTCTCAACGGAGCTTGCGCGCTCGCTCCTGCCCTCCTCCGTGCCGCATCAGGCCGCCGCTGCGAACGCGGGCCGGGCGGCGCTCCTCGTGCACGCCCTGACGAAGGATCCGTCGCTGCTCGTCCCGGGCACCGAGGACTACCTGCATCAGAGCTACCGCGCCTCCGCTATGCGCCCGAGCGCGGAACTCATCCAGCGCTTGCGGGCCGAAGGCCATGCCGCCGTCGTCTCGGGCGCGGGACCGACCGTGCTTGCCCTCGCGGGAGGCGAAGCCGAAGCAGACGAGGTGCAGGCCGCCGTCGAACGCTTTGCCTTGGGAAGCGAGACTCGGGGAGGCGAGACTCGCTGGCGTGTCATGCGGCTCGCTGTGGATTCTGAAGGTGCTAGAGTAGAAGTGCATTCGCGGTAGCTTTCGCCCCGCAGGCCCACGTCCTTCTCATCGGGACATCCAGCAGGCCCAGCACATCCGCTTCGAATGCCGTCCCTACCAGCTCCGCAGCCGGTCAGCCCGCTTGCAGCTGCCGCAAGCTCTGTCCCCCTTCGTACGCCTGGGGCGAATCCGCAGTGTGCTCCGTTCCGCCGTTCTGGCGCGACGGAGCAGCCATCCGACCGCTGTATCTGAATGCGGTCACCAACACGATGCGGCCGCTTCTGATAGCTGCCGCAGTCGACGGGGAAGGATCCTTCGTGACACAGACCACTGAGCTGAACCCGGCAGTGGACGCCTCCACTTCGCCTGAATCCAAGGGCATCGCGGGCCTCAAGCTCGCACAGCTCCAGGCGCTGGCCTCCCAGCTGGGTATCACCGGCGGTTCCCGCATGCGGAAGGGCGACCTCGTGGCCGCCATTTCCGCCCACCAGAAGGGCGAGCCCGTGGCGCGTCGCAGCGCCCCGGCCGCCAAGCCGTCCGAGCAGCCGGCCGCTGCTCCCGAGGCCAATGAAGCCGCTGCGCCCGCCGCTGAGGAGGCGGCTCCGGCGCGCGGTCGAGGCCGCACCCGTCGTCGCGCTGGAAGCGACGGTGTCGTGACGGCGCCCGCCGAGACGGCGCAACCCGTGCAGGCCCAGCCTGCTCAGGAACAGCCTGCTCAGGCTCAGCCCACTCAGGCTCAGCCCACTCAGGCTCAGCCCACTCAGGCTCAGCCCGCCCAGGAGCAGCTTCCGAGCGAGGCGACCACCGAGCGTGCCGAGGCTGCGCCTGAGGCGGCTCCGTCAGAGGCGCCGCGTCAGCCGCGCACCCGCAACCGGAACCGTCGTGCAGCGAGCGATGGCACGGTTGTCGCCGAGTCGGCCCCCGCCACCGAGGTCGCTCCCGAGTCTGCCCCGGCCGAGGCTCCTGCGCAGGCGCCTGCCGAGGCCGGTCAGCCCGATGGCCAGCCTGCTGAGGCCGGTGAGCGTCGCCGGGAACGTGGCGACCGCGGCGACCGTGGCGACCGCGGCGACCGCGGCCAGCAGGAGCGCCGTCGCGACGACTCCGAGGGCGAGGACGGGGGCAACCGCCGCAGCCGTCGCAACCGGCGCGGGCGCGAACGTGACCGCGAGGAAGGCCGCAACGAGCGCTTCCGCGACCGCAACGACCGCCGGCGCGGCCGGAACCAGGGCCCTGACGTCGATGAGACCGAGGTGACTGAGGACGACGTGCTCGTCCCTGTTGCCGGCATCCTCGATGTCCTTGAGAACTATGCGTTCATCCGCACGTCCGGCTACCTCCCGGGCCCGAACGACGTGTACGTGCCCCTCGCCCAGGTCAAGAAGTACAACCTGCGCAAGGGCGACGCGGTCGTCGGCGCCATCCGTGCGCCCCGCGACGGCGAGGACAACCGCCAGAACCAGGGCGGCCGTCAGAAGTTCAATGCCCTCGTCCGGGTGACGAGCGTGAACGGCAAGAACACCGAGGATCTCAAGAACCGCGTCGAGTTCAACAAGCTCGTCCCGCTCTACCCCTCGGAGCGACTGCGGCTCGAGACCGACCCGAAGAAGGTCGGGCCTCGCGTGATCGACCTCGTAGCACCGATCGGCAAGGGCCAGCGTGGCCTCATCGTCTCGCCTCCGAAGGCTGGCAAGACGCTCATCCTGCAGTCCATCGCGAACGCGATCACCGTCAACAATCCTGAGGTCCACCTCATGATGGTGCTCGTCGACGAGCGGCCTGAAGAAGTCACCGATATGCAGCGATCGGTCCGCGGCGAGGTCATTGCCTCGACGTTCGACCGTCCTGCGGACGACCACACGACCGTCGCCGAACTCGCGATCGAGCGCGCCAAGCGTCTCGTCGAGCTTGGCATGGACGTGGTGGTGCTCCTCGACTCCATGACCCGCCTCGGCCGCGCCTACAACCTGTCCGCGCCGGCCTCGGGACGCATCCTCTCCGGCGGTGTCGACTCTGCAGCCCTCTACCCGCCGAAGCGCTTCTTCGGCGCGGCGCGCAACATCGAGAACGGTGGCTCGCTCACCATCATCGCGACAGCGCTTGTAGAGACCGGCTCCAAGATGGACGAGGTCATCTTCGAGGAGTTCAAGGGCACGGGCAACATGGAGCTCCGGCTCTCCCGCCAGCTCGCCGACAAGCGCATCTTCCCCGCGGTGGATGTCAACGCTTCCGGCACGCGCCGGGAAGAGAACCTGCTTTCTTCGGACGAGGTCAAGATCATGTGGCGCCTGCGCCGCGTGCTCTCCGGGCTCGACACCCAGCAGGCGCTCGAGCTGCTCACGTCCAAGATCCGCGAGACGCAGTCGAACGTCGAGTTCCTCCTGCAGGTGCAGAAGACGACGCTCGCGTCGAAGTCGGAGAACGACAAGCACTAGCTGCCCCGCACGGCGGCCGGCCCGGATACTCCGGCGCCGGCCGCCGTCGTCGTTTCTCGAGCCTCAGAATCCGCCAAACCCTCAAGAAAGGCCCCACATGTTCGAGTCCGTGAAAGGACTGCTGGACGAGCACGCAGACCTGCAGAAGCAGCTGAGCGACCCCGCGGTCTACCAGGACCAGGCGCTCGCGCGGAAGCTCGGCCGTCGCTCGGCTCAGCTCAACGGCATCGTCGAGGCCCACACCCGGTGGAAGCAGCTCTCCGACGACCTTGAGGCGGCGCGGGAAATGGCGGCCGAGGATCCTGACTTCGCCGCGGAGGTGCCGGAGCTTGAGGCCTCGCTCGCGACCGCGCAGGAGAGGCTTCGCCGGCTGCTCATTCCGCGGGACCCCAACGATGCACGCAACGTCATCCTCGAGGTCAAGGGCGGTGAGGGTGGCGACGAGGCGGCACTCTTCGCGGCCGACCTCCTGCGGATGTACACGCGTTACGCGGAATCGAAGGGCTGGAAGACCGAAATCCTGTCCTCGACGGAGTCGGACCTCGGCGGCTACAAGGACGTGCAGGTCGCCATCAAGGGCTCGTCCAACGACCCGGCGGAGGGCGTATACGCGCACCTCAAGTACGAGGGCGGCGTCCACCGCGTGCAGCGCGTGCCGGTGACGGAGTCGCAGGGACGGATCCACACCTCGGCGGCGGGCGTGCTCGTTTTCCCGGAGGTCGACGAGCCCGAGGAAATCGAGATCAACACGAACGATCTCAAGATCGACGTGTACCGTTCGTCAGGCCCGGGCGGCCAGTCCGTCAACACGACGGACTCCGCGGTGCGCATCACTCACCTCCCGACTGGCATCGTCGTGGCGATGCAGAACGAGAAGTCGCAGCTGCAGAACCGCGAGGCCGCGATGCGGGTCCTCCGCTCGCGCCTGCTTGCGCATCAGCAGGAACAGATCGACGCGGAGAACGCCGAGGTGCGCAAGTCCCAGGTCCGCACCATGGACCGCTCGGAGCGGATCCGCACGTACAACTACCCTGAGAACCGGATCGCAGACCACCGCACCGGCTACAAGGCGTACAACCTCGATGCCGTCATGAACGGCGACCTCGGTCCCGTGGTGCAATCCTGCATCGACATGGACGAGCAGCATCGCCTCGACGCGCTGGGCGAGTAGGCACGTGGGCACGCTTGCTTCCGAGGAGGGCGGCGAAGACCTCGCGAGCGCGCTGCGAAGGGCGACGGCGATGCTCGCCGAGGCGGGTGTGCCCAGCCCCCGAGCGGATGCGGAACTGCTGGCCGATCATTTGCTTGGATGCGGGCTCGGGCGCCTCCGCTCCCTCGCGGTCATCGGCGCCGGCGTCCCGGACGGCTTCTGGGAGCTCGTCGAGGAGAGGTCCAAGCGCGTTCCGCTCCAGCACCTGACAGGGACCGCGCACTTCCGGCACCTCACGCTGAGCGTGGGACCCGGCGTGTTCGTTCCCCGGCCGGAGACCGAGACCCTCGTCACCCTCGCGCTCGACTGGATCTCGGCCCAGAGCCCGGTGCTCGCGGCGCCCGTCGTCGTCGACCTCGGCACTGGTTCCGGAGCAATCGCCGCCGCGATCGCCGCCGAATGCCGGGCGAGTCGAGTACATGCAGTGGAGCTGTCCGAATTCGCGTACGCGTGGGCAGCCCGGAACGTCGCGCTGCCAGAGGTGGGCGGCCGCGTGGAGCTGGTCCTCGGCGACTTGCGCACGGCATTTCCGGAATTGGACGGCCAAGTGGATCTCGTCGTGAGCAACCCGCCGTACATTCCGGCAGGCATGGTTCCCCGAGAGCCCGAGGCTGCGGAACATGATCCCGAACTTGCACTGTACGGCGGCGGTGAGGACGGACTCGAACTCCCGCTCGCCACGATTGCGTCGGCGGCCCGACTGCTGCGTCCGGGCGGATTCTTCGTCATGGAGCACGCGGAGGTACAGGCTGAAGCCCTTTCGGCGCGCCTCGCCCGCGACCCTGCCTGGACCAGTGTGACCTCGCATCGCGACCTCAATGACCTCCCACGCGCCACGTCGGCTGTCCGGGTCGAGGCCTCGCCCGTGGAAGAATTGAGGCCGTGACGACCACAAGCTACGACTGCAACGACCGGGAACGGCGAGCCGAGGGGCTCGCTCATGCACAGCGGGCCATCGCTGCCAAGCAGTGCGTCGTGATGCCGACGGACACCGTCTACGGCATCGCGGCCGACGCGTTCTCGGCTCAGGCAGTGGCGACCTTGCTGGCCGCGAAGGGTCGCGGCCGGTCGATGCCGCCGCCCGTTCTGATCCCGCGGCTCCAGACCATGGACGGCCTCGCAACCGAAGTCCCGGATGCCGGGCGCCGCCTTGCCGAGAAGTTCTGGCCGGGCCCGCTCACGCTCATCTTCCATGCGCAGCCGTCGCTGACGTGGGACCTTGGCGATACACAGGGAACCGTCGCGCTCCGCATTCCTGACGACGAGGTCGCCCAGGCACTCTTGACCATCACCGGGCCGCTTGCGGTCTCGTCCGCGAACCGCACGGGGCACAAGGCGGCTCAGACCGCGGGCGAGGCCCAGGACCAGCTCGCCGAGTCCGTCGAGGTCTACCTCGACGGCGGGTTCCGCCCGGTTGGCGGCGGTGCCGAGGGCGTCCCGTCGACGATCATCGACTGCACGGGGGAGCGGCTGCGGGTTGTGCGCCAGGGCGGTGTGAGCCTCGACGCCCTGCGGGAGATCGTGCCGGACATCCTCGGCTTGGGCGAGGAGCCCGAGAGCACCGAGCCCGAGACCCTCGCGCCCGAGAACACGCCTCAGAACACCGAGCTTGAGCAAACCGACGCCGAGGGGCCAGCAGCAGGGCAGGAAACGATCGCGGGGGTCACCTCGGAGCAACCGCGTGACTGAGGCCCGCGCGCCGCGGGTAGTCGCCGTCGTCGTCAGTTACAACCGACGCGAGCTGCTCGAGCGGTCCCTCCTTGCGCTTGCGGAGGGCGAGCGGGCCCCCGATGCGCTCGTGGTGGTCGACAACGCCTCGACAGACGGATCGGGCGAGTTCCTCGAGGGGCTGGAAGTTCCCTTCGAATACGAGCTGATCCGTCTCGCCGAAAACACCGGCGGCGCCGGGGGCTTCGCCGTCGGGATGGCCGCCGCTCTCACGCGGCACCGCCCCGACCTCGTCTGGATCATGGACGACGATACGGTTCCGCTGCCGCGCACGCTCACCGAGGCATTACGCCTGTGGGCGGCCTATCCTGCGACTGACAAGCCGGCGTTCATCGCAAGCCGCGTCGCCTGGAGCGACGGCCGGGACCACCCGATGAACACCATGCGCGACAGGTGGGATGCAGCTCCCGCCGACCGGTCCTTCGCCGCCGGCCATCGGGCAAGGGTCATTCGCTCGGCGTCGTTTGTCTCGCTCTTCGTGGATGCGGATGCCATCAGGGACCTCGGCCTGCCTGTTGCCGACTACTTCCTCTGGAACGACGACTTCGAGTTCACCGCGCGCCTCGCCCGCCGGCGCCTCGCCCTCGCGAGCCTCGACTCGGTCGTCGAGCATCACACGAAGGCATACGACTCGCACACTGTGGACGTGGGGGAGCGTTTCCGCTTCGAAGTCCGGAACAAGGTGTGGATGTTCTTCCGCTCGCCCGCCCTCGCCCCGGTGGACAAACTCCTCTACGGTGGCTCGACCCTGCGGCGCTGGGGCGTCATGGTGCGGAACAGCGCTCACCCGGGGATCGTGCTCAAGGCCGGCCTCGCAGGGCTGTGCGAGGCGGTCTCCCACGCTCCGCGGCCGAATGAAGAGGTTCTCGCCGCCGCTGGCGGCCTCCCCGGGGCCGCGCCCTCAGACCCGCAGGGCGAAGCCGCCGCGCCCGTGCAACAGGAACGGGGTGCGCAACGGGAGCGGGGCGCCTTCCCCGAGTTCTCGGTCCTCCTGCCCGTCTATGCAGGAGACGCGGCAAACCGGGTCAGCCGGGCGATCGCCTCGGTCACCGTTGACCAGACGGTCCCGCCGGCCCAGCTCGTCATCGTGCGCGACGGGCCTGTGGGGGATGACATCGAGGCCGTCCTGCGTGAGGCCGAGGGCAACCTCGATCATCCGGCGGACGTTCTGCGGCTCCCCGCGGGCGTCGGCCTTGCCGGCGCACTCGACGCGGGGCTCGAGCGCTGCCGCCACGACGTCGTCGCCCGCATGGATGCGGACGACGTCGCACTGCCCGAGCGCTTCGAGCGGCAGCTGGCGCTTCTCGCAGAGGGCTACGACATCGTCGGTTCGGCGATAGCCGAGATCGGCGACGACGAGTCCCACCGTTTCGCGAGCCGTCCTGTCCCAGTGACGCACCGCGAGATCATGGCACAGCTGGACTTCCGCACCCCGTTCAATCACCCGAGCGTGATGTACAGGGCCTCGGCCGTTCGGGCAGCGGGCGGCTACCGGGGCGTTCCGGACATGGAGGACTACTGGCTGTGGGCCAGGATGCTCCACGGCGGAAGCCGCGGGGCCAACGTGCCGGACGTCCTCGTGCTGTACCGCGTGAGCGACGGTGCCTATGCCCGCCGGGGCGGAGGCCGGATGCTCCTTGCCGAGCTCCGGCTTCAGCGCCACATGCTTGCCTCGGGCTATCTCGGGCCGCTTTCCTTCGGCCGCAACGTCCTCGTGCGCGGCGCGTACCGCCTCGTGCCCACCCGGGTACGCCGACGGAGCTATCGGAGCGCATTCACTGAGCTTCCCGCCGCAGCGCAGCAAGCGAGGGTGGGCTCGGGGGAGGCCGCCGGCTGACCCATGTTCATCTATGTCCTCGTGGCCATGCTGGCCGCCATCGTCACGTATGCCGCGACCGGGGTAGTGCGCGTCGTCGCTCTCAAGCTCGGGATCGTCTCGCCTGTACGTGAGCGAGACGTCCACACGCGCTCTGTGCCGCGTCTCGGAGGGATCGCGATGCTCGCGGGGTTCGCCGCCGCGTTCTGGGCGGCATCGCAGACCGTCTGGATCCGCTCGATCTTCTTCGACACACCGCAGACGTGGGCCGTGCTGGGAGGGGCGGCGTTCATCGTCCTGCTGGGCGCGATCGACGACATCGTGGACCTCAACAGCTGGGTGAAGCTCGCCGGCCAGATCGTAGCGGCCGGAATCGTGGCGCTGTGGGGCCCGCGCGTCACGTTCCTGCCCCTGGGCCTTCTACCCGTGACCCAGCCTTGGCTCCAAATCGGCCTCACGATGTTCCTCATCGTGCTCACCGTCAATGCGATCAACTTCGTGGACGGCCTCGACGGTCTCGCGGCTGGGGTGGCCGGCATCGGGGGTTTTGCGTTCTTCCTGACCGCGTACTGGGTGCACCGGAACGCACTCCTGCCGGACTACACCGATCTCTCGACGCTCCTCATGGCACTCCTCGTAGGAATCTGCGTGGGCTTCCTGCCGCATAACACGCATCCCGCGAAGATCTTCATGGGCGATTCCGGCTCCATGCTGCTCGGCCTCGTCATGGCCACAGGTGGTGTTGTCGCGACGGGCCAGATTGCCTCGGGCCTGTACGACCGGGCGGAAGGCATCCCCACCTTCGTCCCCGTCGTGCTGCCCATCGTCGTGATGGTCCTCCCGTTCCTCGACCTCATCCTCGCCGTCCTGCGCCGCACGGCCAGTGGACGCTCACCCTTCTCGCCCGACCGCGAGCATGTGCACCACAAGCTGCTCGACCTCGGCTACACGCACCGCCAAGCCGTCGCCGTCATGTACGTCTGGACCGCCTTCGTCGCGTTCGGCGGAGTCGCGTACGCGTTCGTCCCGTGGATCCCGCTCACGGTCTTCAACCTCATCGTCCTGCCCGCGGTCGCATTTCTGACCATGCACCCGTGGGTCCGGGAGAACGTTGCCAGCAGCCCAGTCCGGCGCGTATGGCTGCGCTTTACCCCGTGGGTTCCGCGGTTCACCGTGCCGTTCGCGGCGACGGTCGCGGCTGCCACGTTCCTCGGGTTCACGGGCCTCGGGAACGGGGGAGTGCCTTTGCTCTACTCGACGTTCCTCTCGCTCGCGGTCGTGGGGGTTTGCGGGGGTGCGCCGGTTGTGATCCTCCACGCCGCGGCTCCTACGCTTCCGTTCCGGCGCCGCACCCTCGTCGCCGATGTGCTCATGAAGGTGGTCGCATTCGCGATTGCGCTCCTCGTCGTCGGCTCTCCCCCCTGGTCGGACAGGGGCTGGTACTGGCTCTCGCTCTGGGTGTGCGGAGCGGCGTGGGTCGTAGCGCAGGCGGCGGTGGCACTTTCCCAGTGGAAAGCGACGACGGGCGGTGTGGCCGCACGTCCGAGCGTGGGCCATTGAGTTCTATCTCATGTAGAATAGAGACCGCACCCACACCCACGCCGGCACCGCTACGATGACGCACAGCATCGACGGATGGCCGCCGACGAACGGCTCGAGATGAACAGCACGCCCGCACGCCCCGGTCGCAGCACCGGACCCGCTGGCGTGACCTTCTCCTCAATCTGGCTGCGACTCGCCGCCCTCTGCTCGGGCGCGACCGCGGCCTTGGACGCCGTTCTCGCTCTCGTCGCGTGGCTGGCCACGGGCGCCGCCGCCGCTGGGAGCGTCGCCTTCGCCGCCGTCGTCGTCATCGCCTTCTTCGCCATCAGCCTCCTCGTGGGTCATTTCGTCGGGCGGCGCAATCCTGCTGGGGCGATCGGCATGTTCGCCGTCGTGTACCTCATCAAGATCGTCGGGTTCGCGGCAGTGCTGATCTGGATCGGCACGCCTGCTTGGATCAACCCTCCGTGGTTCGGAGCGACCGGGATCGCGACGGTCGTCGTGTGGCAGGCCGTCGAGCTGTGGGGGTTCAGCCGCGTGCGGCTCCAGATCTTCAACGACCCGGAAGACCCCGGCCAAGGCGCTTCGCCGACCTCTGGAGCGACACCTGAAGGTGGTCCTCGTGCCTGACCGTGAAGCTGCTCCTGAGCCCCGTAATCCACCGCCATCGGGCGGCAGCGGCTACAACGGCGGTATGGCCGTCTTCAGCTACATCATTGGCGGGACCCTTGTCTGGAGTTTGATAGGGTGGGGGCTGGATACTCTCCTCAAAACCAGCTGGTTCGTGCTCGTTGGAGCCCTGCTGGGGATTGCTGGTGGCCTGTACCTCGCCGGCAAGCACGGACTCTTCTCGCCGCAACGCGGACCAGCGAAGACCGAATCCGGAGACGACGACGTCGAAGGGAACGGTGGCTCGTGATGGAGCAACCGACAATTTCACATGTGGGGGTCGAAGCCACTCGCCCCGGCACCTGCCCGATGAAGGACACTGCAAGAGAGGAAATGCGTTGACCCCGCTCACGCTTCCGGCTGCTGACAACAGCAGCACTTTCACCCCTCCCGGCCTCGAAAGCCTCCACCTCCCGGCCATCCTGCCATGGGGGGCGGACGAAGGCTTCACCAAGCAGATGCTGCTCGTCCTGCTGTCTGTCTTCTTCATCGCGTGGTTCTTCATCGCGGCCTCCCGCAAGCAGCAACTCGTGCCGGGCAAGCTGCAGTTCCTTGGCGAGCAGCTGTACGGCTTCGTCCGCAACAGCATCGGCAAGGACGTCATCGGCGGCCGGGACTTCATGGCGTTCGTGCCGCTCCTGTTCGCGCTGTTCTTCTTCCTCCTGCTGAACAACATCTACGGCGCGATTCCCCTGTTCCAGCTCCCGACGATGTCCCACGTCGGCGGCGCCTACTTCCTCGCAGGCCTGGTTTACGTCATCTGGATCGGCGTCGGCCTCAAGCGCTTCGGCATTCGCTACCTCAAGCTCGCGGTGGTCCCTTCGGGCGTTCCCTGGTTCATCATGCCGATCGTTGTTCCGATCGAGATCATCTCGAACTTCATCGTGCGTCCGATGACCCACAGCCTCCGTCTGTTCGCGACGATGCTGGCCGGCCACCTCGTCGTCGCCCTCGCGGGCTCCGGCATCGCGTTCCTCATCGCTCAGGAGAACGTGCTGGTCAAGGGGATCAGCGTCCTCGTCCTCGTCTTTGCTATCGCCATGTACATGCTCGAAGCGCTGATCATGGTGCTTCAGGCTTACGTCTTCACGCTTCTCACTGCGATCTACATCCAGGGCGCAGTGGCGGCGGACGCCCACTGAGAATTCCCCTCGGTGAGGGGGCAATCAACCCATCAACCTGCCTGCGGGCGATTGAAAGGAAGAAAATGAACGGCACGATCAACGGCAGCATCAACCTCATCGGCTACGGTCTTTCCGCCATCGGCGGTGCCATCGGTGTTGGTCTCGTCTTCGCGGCCTACATCAACGGTGTTGCCCGTCAGCCTGAGGCGCAGCGCGTTCTCCAGCCGCTCGCGTTCCTCGGCCTGGCCCTGACCGAGGCGCTCGCCATCCTCGGCCTCGTGTTCGCCTTCGTCCTGAAGTAAATCGGACCGAACCGAGCCGAGAACCAGCTACTTCAGTAGATAGGAGGGGTGGAACACATGCATCAGCTCATGGTGCAAGCAGCCACCGAGAGCGCCAGCCCGCTCGTACCGAACTGGTGGGAGGTGCTTGTCACCGCGATCGGCTTCGCCATCCTGCTCTTCATCGCCGTCAAGTTCGTCGTGCCGGCGTTCGAGAAGACCTTTGCGGCGCGCGCGGAGGCGATCGAAGGTGGCATTGCGAAGGCCGAGAAGGCTCAGGCCGAGGCTTCCGCCGCCCTCGAGGAGTACAAGCAGCAGCTTGTCGACGCCCGGACTGAGGCGAACCGCATCCGCGAGGAGGCTCGCGCTGAGGGCGCTCAGATCCTCGCCGAGCTCAAGGAGCGGGCGGCCGTCGAGGCCGCGCGCATCACCGAGCAGGCTCACGTCCAGATCGAGGCCGAGCGGCAGCACGCCCTCGTCTCGCTCCGTACCGAGGTCGGCTCGATGGCAACGACGCTTGCTGGACGGATTGTCGGCGAGTCCCTGGACGACGACGCGCGTGCAAGCCGCGTGGTCGACCGCTTCCTCGCGGACCTGGAAGCCCAGAACGCAGGTGCGGCGAAGTAATGGCAGGAGTATCGAGCGAATCGCTGGCCACCGCGCTGGCGGACCTGGAGACGAAGCTGCCCACGGCATCGCTGTCGCTGGCGGATGAGCTCTTCGGCATCCTGCGGGTTCTCGACGGCTCGGCGGGCCTCCGCCGAGCGCTGACGGACCCGTCCCGCGAGGGTGCGGAGAAGTCAGCCCTCGTCCAGCGGCTTCTCGCCGGCAAGGCCTCGACGGACGCGGCGGAGATCGTGTCGCAGTTGGCCTCGCAGCGTTGGGCGGGCTCCCGCGATATCAGCGATGCACTCGAGACCCTGGCAGCGACTGTGGCGATCGCCGTAGCCGAGCAGAGGGGCGGGGTGTCGGGGCTGAGCGGCCTCGAACGACTCGAGAACGACCTGTTCTCGTTCGTGCGCACCGTTGACGACAGCCACGATCTGCAGGCCGCGCTCAGCGAGCCGCAGGCTACTGCAGAGGCGAAGCGGGCGCTCGCGCTCCGTCTCGTGCCTGCTGCCTCGGACGAGGCGCGCCTGCTCATCGGCCAGGCCGCGGCAGACCCGCGCGGCCTCAAGCCGACGGAGCTCGTGAAGCGTTTCGCCGCGCTGGCAGCCAAGCGTCAGGAGCGCTGGATCGCGGAGGTCGTCGTCGCGCGGCCCCTGACCGACCAGCAGGCGGAGCGGCTGCAGGCCGGCCTCAACCGGCTGTACGGCCGCGAGCTCAAGATCAGCACGACGCTCGATCCCCAGCTGCTGGGCGGCGTCCGCGTCACGGTCGGCGACGAGGTGCTCGATGCCTCGACGTTGGCACGGCTCACCGAACTGCGCCGCCAGCTCGCGGGGCAGACCGGCTAAGACGCCACAGCACACTTCGAACCACACAAGAAGGTCATCACAGCCAGCACTGCACCGATGATGACCACGAGATGTAGAGAGCAGGGACTGCAGATGGCCGAATTGACCATCAATGCCGATGACGTCCGCGATGCGCTGAACGACTTCGCGGCGTCCTACGAACCCGGAACCGCCGAGCGCGTCGAGGTCGGGACCGTCGTCCAGGCCGCCGACGGCATCGCCCGTGTCGAGGGACTTCCCTCGGTCATGGCCAACGAGCTGCTGCGGTTCGAGAACGGCGTTCTGGGCCTCGCCCAGAACCTCGACGTCCGCGAGATCGGCGTCATCATCCTCGGCGAGTTCGCCGGCATCGAGGAGGGCCAGGAGGTGCACCGCACCGGGCAGATCCTCTCGGTTCCGGTCGGCGATGCCTTCCTCGGCCGCGTGGTCGACCCGCTCGGCCAGCCGATTGACGACCTTGGCCCGATCGCCGCGGAGTCGACCCGTGCCCTCGAGCTGCAGGCCCCGGGCGTCACCCAGCGCAAGTCCGTCCACGAGCCGATGCAGACCGGCCTCAAGGCCATCGACGCGATGATCCCGATCGGCCGTGGCCAGCGTCAGCTCATCATCGGTGACCGCCAGACCGGCAAGACCGCGATCGCGGTCGACACGATCATCAACCAGAGGGCGAACTGGGCTTCGGGCGACGTCACCAAGCAGGTTCGCTGCATCTACGTGGCCATCGGTCAGAAGGCGTCCACGATCGCGGCTGTGCGCCAGACGCTCGAGGACAAGGGTGCACTCGAGTACACGACGATCGTGGCCTCTCCTGCGTCCGACCCGGCCGGCTTCAAGTACCTCGCGCCGTACGCGGGCTCCGCGATTGGCCAGCACTGGATGTACGGCGGCAAGCACGTTCTCATCATCTTCGACGACCTGTCGAAGCAGGCTGAGGCTTACCGTGCCGTCTCGCTCCTCCTGCGCCGGCCGCCGGGACGCGAGGCCTATCCGGGTGATGTCTTCTACTTGCACTCCCGCCTCCTCGAGCGCTGCGCGAAGCTCTCCGACGAGCTCGGCGCTGGTTCGATGACGGGTCTGCCGATCATCGAGACCAAGGCGAATGACGTCTCGGCCTACATCCCGACGAACGTCATCTCGATCACCGACGGCCAGATCTTCCTCCAGTCGGACCTGTTCAACGCCAACCAGCGTCCCGCTGTCGACGTCGGCATCTCGGTCTCCCGCGTCGGTGGCGCCGCCCAGGTCAAGTCGATGAAGAAGGTCTCCGGCACGCTCAAGCTCGATCTTGCGCAGTACCGCGACATGCAGGCGTTCGCGATGTTCGCGTCCGACCTCGACGCTGCCTCGCGTCAGCAGTTGACCCGCGGCGCGCGCCTCATGGAGCTCCTGAAGCAGGGGCAGTACTCGCCGTTCCCGGTCGAGGAGCAGGTCGTCTCGATCTGGGCCGGAACCAACGGCTACCTCGACAACGTTCCGGTCGAGGATGTCCGTCGCTTCGAGGCCGAGTTCCTCGAGTATCTCAAGCACCGCACGTCGATCCTCACAACGCTCGCCCAGACGAACGTTCTCGATGACGACACGGTCGAGGCACTCAAGTCTGCGATCACGGACTTCAAGCAGGGCTTCTTCGGGCAGGGCGACAGCTATCTCGTTGCCCCTGGCCACGAGGAGCACGAGGCTCTTTCCGAGGGCGATGTCAACCAGGAACGGATCGTCAAGCAGACGCACTGATTCCACTCGGTGACCCGGCGGTGGCCGCCGGTGCGGAGGGCAGCTCCGCCCGGCGGCCTCACGGGTCAGCGATGGACAGGAAAGGACAAGAATGGGTGCCCAGATCCGGGTCTACCGCCAGAAGATCGCCTCGACGACCTCGATGCGCAAGATGTTCAAGGCGATGGAGCTGATTGCCACCTCCCGCATCGGAAAGGCGCGGGCTCGCCTCGCCTCCTCCCTGCCGTACGCACGGGCTATCACCCGCGCGGTCTCGGCGGTTGCGTCCACGAGCGACTTCGAGCACCCGCTGACGACGGAGCACGAGAATGTCCGCCGTGCCGCCGTCCTCGTGCTGACCGCTGACCGCGGACAAGCGGGAGCGTACTCGGCGACCATCCTCAAGCGGGCCGAGTCGCTGACGGAGCTTCTGCGGAGCCAGGGCAAGGAAGTCGCAACGTACCTCGTGGGCCGCAAGGGCCAGGCGTACTTCGACTTCCGCAACCGCGCCTACGCCCAGGTGTGGACGGGGCAGACGGACAGCCCGGAATTCGAGCGCGCTCGTGAGATCCGCACCGTCCTGCTCGAAGCGTTCTCTGCGCCGTACGAGGAAGGCGGAGTCGACGAGATCCACGTCGTGTACACGTCGTTCAGGTCGATGGTCGTTCAGGAAGCCGTGGTCATCCGGCTCCTCCCGCTCGAGGTGGTATCGGAGAAGGCATCGGAGGCGAACGAGATCCTCCCGCTCTACGAATTCGAGCCTGAGCCCGAGAAGGTGCTCGACGCACTCCTGCCCCGATACATCGAGTCTCGGATCTTCGCTGCGATGCTGCATTCGGCCGCGAGCGAGCTCGCGTCGCGTCAGCGGGCGATGAAGAACGCTGGCGACAATGCGAGCGACCTGATCAAGAAGTACACGCGACTGCGCAACACCGCCCGGCAGGCGGAGATCACGCAGGAGCTCACGGAGATCATCGCAGGCGCGGACGCGCTGAACGCCTGAGGCCCCGGAGCCTCGGCCCCACTCAATAGACTGACTACACGCCAAACTGGAGAAGTGAGAGACATGACTGCCACTGCCCCCGAAGCGGTTGCCACCGCCGGCGCGACGGGCCGGATCGCCCGCGTGATCGGTCCGGTGGTCGACGTCGAGTTCCCCGCGGACTCGATCCCGGAGATGTACAACGCGCTGACCACCGAGCTCACGCTCGACGGCAAGACCCACACCATCACCTTCGAGACCGCCCAGCACCTCGGCGACAACCTCGTCCGCGCCATTTCGCTGCAGGCCACTGACGGCCTCGTCCGAGGCACCAAGGTCCAGGACACCGGTGCTCCGATTTCGGTTCCGGTCGGCGACGGCGTCAAGGGCCACATCTTCAACGTGCTCGGCAAGCCGCTCGACGTTGACGAGTCCGAGATCCAGGCATCGGACTACTGGCCGATCCACCGCAAGGCGCCGTCCTTCGCTCAGCTTGAGGGCTCGACGGAGATGCTCGAGACCGGCATCAAGGTCATCGACCTCCTCACCCCTTACATCAAGGGTGGGAAGATCGGCCTCTTCGGCGGCGCAGGTGTGGGCAAGACCGTCCTGATCCAGGAAATGATCACCCGTGTCGCGCGCAACTTCGGCGGCACCTCGGTCTTCGCGGGCGTCGGCGAGCGCACCCGCGAGGGCAACGACCTCTGGGTCGAAATGGACGAGGCCGGCGTGCTCAAGGACACCGCTCTCGTGTTCGGCCAGATGGACGAGCCCCCGGGAACGCGTCTCCGTGTCGCCCTGTCGGCGCTGACCATGGCGGAGTACTTCCGCGATGTCCAGAACCAGGACGTGCTCCTGTTCATCGACAACATCTTCCGGTTCACTCAGGCGGGTTCCGAGGTGTCGACGCTGCTCGGCCGCATGCCTTCTGCTGTTGGCTACCAGCCGAACCTTGCCGACGAGATGGGCGTGCTCCAGGAGCGCATCACGTCGACGCGCGGTCACTCGATCACGTCCATGCAGGCCATCTATGTCCCTGCCGACGACTACACCGACCCGGCGCCCGCGACGACGTTCGCGCACCTCGATGCAACCACCGAGCTTTCGCGTGAAATCGCGTCGCGCGGCCTCTACCCGGCCGTCGACCCGCTCTCCTCGACCTCGCGAATCCTCGATCCGCAGTACATCGGCAAGGACCACTACGACGTTGCGGTTCGCGTCAAGCAGATCCTCCAGAAGAACAAGGAACTGCAGGACATCATCGCGATCCTCGGCGTCGACGAGCTCTCCGAAGAGGACAAGATCGTCGTGGCCCGTGCCCGCCGCATCCAGCAGTTCCTCTCGCAGAACACGTACACCGCGAAGCAGTTCACCGGTGTCGAGGGGTCCACGGTTTCGATCAAGGACACCATCGAGGGCTTCAAGGCCATCTGCGACGGCGAGCTTGACCACATCGCGGAGCAGGCGTTCTTCAACGTCGGCGGCCTCGACGATGTTGAGCGCAACTGGGCCAAGATCCAGGAATCGACGAAGTAGCATGGCCGAACTCGAAGTCGAAATTGTGGCGGCGGACCACTTCGTGTGGTCCGGCGGCGCAAAGATGCTGAAGGCCCGAACGGCCGACGGCGAGATCGGGATCCTGCCCGGCCACACTCCGGTCCTGGCAATCCTGCACGAGGGCACGATCGAGATCCAGCCCGTCTCCGGCGACCGCATTGTGGTCGAGGCAGACGGGGGCTTCTTCTCGGTCGATAGCAACCGCGTGGTGATCGTCGCCGACAACGCCCAGATCAGCGAGTCAGTCGCGGGGACCCGTTAGCCCTCCTTGATGGACGATTCTGCTCTTCCGTTCATCGTCCTGGCAGCGGTCTTCCTGCTCCTCGCAGCCCTGCTCTGTGCCCTCGGGGTGCGCCGCTTCGTCCTGCGGCGCACCCTCGGCACGGTAGATGCCTCCATCAGCCTGTCCTCCGGGGCATGGCGGATGGGGGTTTGCCGTTATCAGGACACCGAACTCGAGTGGTTTGACCTCCTTTCCCTCAGTCCCCTTCCCAAACGTCGCTTCACGCGCAGCGCACTCGTCCTTCAAGGTCGCCGAATGCCGACGGAGGCTGAACGCCCCAAGGTGCAGGCCGACGTCGTCATCGTGGAGCTGACCCACCTCGGCAGCCAGGTGCGCTTCGCCATGGACTTCCGCGCCTACGCCGGTCTCGCCTCCTGGCTCGAAGCCGGCCCAGTGATCGGTGTTGGAACGTGGCGTTGACCACCGAGGTCGACGCGCCAGAGACTCGGCGTCTGGCCGAAACGGTGCGTGCCGGAGCAGCCCGGCGTCTAGTCTCGATCGGCCGATATCCGGTCACGCTCTCGCTCATAGCCGTCTTCTGGGCCGTCGGCGCTGCGACGGGCAGCATTCTCTCCGGCCCGAATGCTCAGCTCTACGGCCTCATCAGCGGTGACTTCGCCTCGCTGCGCTCTGGCCAATGGTGGGGCGTGGCCACCTCGATCTTCTTCGCGTCAAACCCGTTCGCCTACCTCGCCGGAACCGTGGTCATTGCGGCGCTCGTGCCGTTCTCGGAACGCGCCTTCGGCCCGCTGCGGACCATCGCGCTGTTCTTTGGCGGCCAGCTCGTGAGTCTTATCGCGTTCTTCGCAGTGGCCCAGATTGCCCAGTGGGCTGGCGACGACTGGATCGGGGCGATGGTCGATGTGCCGGTGCTCGGGCCGTACCCGGCGGCGCTCGTCTGCGGCCTCGGAGCGAGCGGGACATTGCGCGCGTTCATCCGGCGGCGCCTGCGCGCCGTCGTCATCGCTGTGGCCGGAATGCTCGTCCTGTACATCGGGCACTCCGAGACGGTGCTCGGACTCATCGGGGCGCTCGTGGGCCTTGCTGTCGGCTGGTGGTTCCGCACCGGTGTCCCCGAGCAGACGTTCAGGCTCCCCAGCATTCGAGAGCGCAGGAACCTGCTCGCGCTATGCGTGGCGTTCGTCGCGGTCGGGCCGATCCTCACCGCTTTCAGCCACAGCCCGAGCGGGCCACTCGCTCTCGTGCGGGACATGGTCCTCAACCCGCTCCCCGCCTTGACCCAGCTCGAGCAATACTGCGGCGGAACGGTGGACAGTGAGTGCCTGCAGGCAGGCCAGCCGACGGTCCTCTCAGCGGCGGGCTACCTCACCTCGCTCTTCCCCATCCTGATCCTCCTGGTGTGCGCTGAAGGCCTCCGCCGGGGCCGCTTGGTAGCGCTCCGCATCGCCGTCTTCGTCCAACTCGCGGTTGCAGCGCTCACCGCCGGCTATCTGGTCTTGTTCCTTCGGATCCCGTACCGGCCAGTGCGGAGCCGCATCGGAATCCTTGGGTCGAGCTTCGTCCACCTCCTGCCGGTCGCGGCCTGCGCGCTCGCACTCGTGATCCTGCTCTGGATGCACCGGGACCTCTTTCCCGTCGAGACGGCCCGGGGGACGCGCCATAGGCTTCAGATCGCAGGAGCCGTGCTCGTGGGCGGCTTCGTGACGGTCTACGTCCTCCTGTGGCTGCGGGACGGTGGCCTCAGCCTCCCTGGGGGAGTGCTCGGGCTCGTGGGCGAGATCCTCCGGCAGTACGTGCCCTCGCCCATCCCGATTACCTATGCCCCGATCTTCCGCAATCGGAGTCCGCTTGAGCTCTGGATCTTCACCTACAGTGGGCTCGTCGTCTGGGCCGCCGCGCTCGTCGGCGTCAGCATCGCCGTCCTGCGTGGCCAGCAGACCCTCGGCAGGAGGGATGACAGCCTTCTGCTAGCTCGGCGCCTCGTGCACGAAGGGGGCGGAAGCCTGTCCTGGATGACGCTCTGGCCTCCGAATCGCTTCTGGTTCGAGGAGCGGTCGACGGCGGGCGTCGCCTTCCAGCAGCATGGTCGGGTCGCGCTTTCGGTCGCCGGGCCGATCGGGCCTGCAGACCGTTGGACCTCGGCTGTCGAGGGTTTCATCGGCTACTGCTCCCGGCATGCCCTCGTGCCGTGCTTCTACTCCGTCACCGAGGATTTCTGGCCGTTCCTGCGTGACCGAGGCTTCCGCCGCGTGGAGGTCGCCCAGGAGACGCGGCTGCGGATCCGAGAGCTCGAGTTCAAGGGGAAGGACTGGCAGAACGTGCGCACCGCGGTGAACCGGGCCCGCAAGCTCGGTGTCCGCGCCGAATGGTCGCGCTACGTGGCGCTTGGGCCGCAGCGACGCTCGCAGCTGCACGTCCTTGCCGAGGACTGGTCCGCGCAGAAGGCTCTCCCCGATATGGGGTTCACGCTGGGCGGCCTCGACGAGCTCGCGGATCCGGAAGTGCTCCTGTGCCTCGCAGTCGACGGCGAGGGGATGCTTCACGGCGCGACGAGCTGGCTCCCGGTCTACCGTGAGGGCCGAGTAGTGAGCTGGACCCTCGACTTCATGCGCCGGAGTCCAGACGGTTTCCCAGGGGTGATGGAATTCCTCGTAGCCTCGGCCGTGACCCAGCTTCGGTCCACGGTGGATACCATTTCGCTTTCCGGCTCACCGCTTTCGTCAGATCCGAACGGAGAGCGTGCCGCCGTCGAGGGTGAGGACGAGCTGCTCGGCAGGATTCTCGACGCGACCGGTCAGGCCCTCGAACCCGTTTATGGGTTCCGTTCCCTCGCGCGCTTCAAATCCCACTTCCAACCCGAATATCGCGCGCTCTACATGTACTACCAAGACACCTTGCACCTGCCCGCTATTGGCCGCGCTCTGGCCGAGGCGTATCTACCCGGTATCACTACGAGGCACCGGATGCGGCTTCTGCGCAGACTCGTCAGGTAAACGCCGATTAGTGACGGGGGCGGTCAAGAATATTCACAGAACGCAAACAACAGGGCCCCGGAGTTACCCGGGGCCCTGTGCGAATGTGTCGAGATCAGAGCGCGGTGACGCCCGTAGCCTGCGGTCCCTTCGAACCCTGGCCGATCTCGAACTCAACGCGCTGGTTCTCCTCAAGCGTGCGGAAGCCCGTCGACTTGATCTCCGAATAGTGGACGAAGACGTCGCCTTCGGCGTCGTCCGGAGTGATGAAGCCGAAGCCCTTCTCAGCGTTGAACCACTTGACGGTTCCCTGTGCCATTCCTTGATTCTCCTGTGGATTGCCGATCGATGGCCTTCCGCGGTGCGGAAAGCCCAGTTACTCCGCGGGAAGAACCTGACACGCACTGTTATCAGGAGCTTCGCGCTCGCAACGGTCTTGCGAGCATGTTCTGCTAGCTGAACAAGCTGCTAGCTCACAGATACTGCTGACTACTCAAGACTGGTTATAGCCAATCATGCCCAGAAGGCACGGTCAATGGCATAGAAAGACGTGCCCCAAATTCCGAGAGAACAATTTCTGAATCGAGCGTCTCAACCCGCGTTCGGCAGAGGCAGGACCTGGCCGTGGCGCACGACGGCGGCGAGGCCCAGTTCGGAATCAGTCGCCACGAGGTCTGCGCACAGGCCACGCCGCAGGCTCCCGAATTCGTCGATCCGGCCGAGCACTTCCGCCGGTACGGCGGTGGCCGAGCGTACGGCAGCAGCGACCGGGACTCCGCCCTCGACGGTCTTGCGGACGACATCGAGCAGGGTCGCGGTGCCCCCGGCGATCGCCCCGTTTGAATCGAGGGTCGCGACGCCATTCCGCACAGTGACAGCCGACGGCCCGAGCATGTACTGGCCGTCGCCGAGCCCAGCGGCCGCCATCGAGTCGGTAACGAGCGCGATGTTCTCCTCGCCGACGAGCGAGAAGATGGTCCGGACCGTGGCGGGGTCGAGGTGGACGCCATCCGCAACGAGTTCGATGACGGCGCGCCCCTCCGCGGCAGCGCGAAGGCACGCGGCCACGGGTCCGGGCGAGCGGTGGTGCAGCGGCGGCATGCCGTTGAACAGGTGGGTCACGGTCGGGAGGGTCTCTTCGCCGTCGAATCCGGCCGTCGTCAGTTCATCGCGAGCCTGGGCCAAGGAGGCCTCGGCCGTAGCGTCGTCGCAGTCGGTGTGGCCAAGCGATGGCGTGACGCCGTGCTGGATGAGGAGGTCGACAAGCGCCGCAGCTCCGGGAAGCTCGGGCGCATACGTCATGGTCTCGAGGTTCCCCTCCGCGGCCTCGATCAGGTCTTCGGCGAGGCCGATGTCGGGCTCGAGCAGGAATTCCGGGTTCTGGGCGCCGCATCGCGCAGAGGAGAGGAAGGGTCCCTCGAGATGGATGCCGCTCACGAGGCCCTCAGCATCGAGGCGTGCGAAGAGGCGCACACCCTTCAGGAGATCCTCGGGAGGGGCGGTGACGAGGCTTGCCAGCAGGCCCGTTGTCCCCGAGCGGTGAAGGAAATCGAGGGCGCGTCGGGCGGCTGCCTCATCGCCGCTCGGGAAGTCGCCTCCGGCAGCACCGTGGCAATGGAGGTCGACAAGCCCGGGGAGCAGAAGCGCGCCCTCCGGCAGAGGTAGCTCCTCGCCGCCGAACTCCGCGGCGTCGAAGTCCGCTGCCAGTCCTGCATACGCGATCCGGTCGCCCTCGATGGCGACCAGCCCGTCGTCGAGCGTTTCCCCATCGCTCACGATGCGGCCGCGCGCGATGAGGCGGGTCTGCTGGGAGGTGGGGGAGGTCATACGACGATCATAGGCGAGTAGGTCGTGTCGCGTCCGTCTTCGATCTCGGAAAGCGGCCAGCGACGAGGCATCTGGAGCGGTAGCCGCTAGAAGAGCCTGCTCTCGGAATCGTCGACGCCGCGCATCGCGTCGTAGTCGAGCGTGAGGCAGTCGATGCCCCGGTCGGTTGCGAGGACCCGGGCCTGCGGCTTGATCTGCTGCGCCGCGAAGACGCCACGCACCGGGGCGAGGAGCGGGTCACGGTTGAGGAGTTCGAGGTATCGGGTGAGCTGCTCGACGCCGTCGATGTCGCCGCGCCGCTTGAGCTCGACGGCCACTGTCCGGCCCTGAGCATCCCGGGCGAGGATGTCGACGGGCCCGATCGCCGTCGCGTACTCGCGCCGGATGAGCGTGTACCCCGCGCCGAGCGTCTCGATCTGCTCGGCGAGGAGGCGCTGGAGGTCGGCCTCGACGCCGTCCTTGATGAGCCCTGGGTCCACACCGAGCTCATGGCTCGAATCATGCAGGTGCTCGTGGATGTTCACGATCAGGCGGTCATCCGATTTCGCGGATTGAACAGTCCACCGTTCGATGACCCCGTCCTCGAACTGACCTCCCTCGGCGTCCGCGACTGTGATCCGCAGAGTCGCGGGAGGACTCATCCAGTTGAGCGGCTTGTAGGAGCCGCCGTCGGAATGAACCAGGACTGACCCGTCTGCCTTGACGAGGAGGAGCCGGGTCGCGAGGGGGAGGTGGGCCTTGAGGCGGCCTTCGTAGTCCACCGAACAGCGGGCAATGACGAGTCGCACCCGAGAACTCTACCGCCCGCCACGCATCCGGCCGTGACAGATCAGCTTCGAGGTCGCGAGAGAATGGGCGCATGCCGCGTTCCAACCGTCCCCGTCGCCCGGCGCGCCCCGCTTCCAGTGGTCGCGGGCGCGCGACCGGTGCCTCCAAGCCGGACGACGGCGGCGAGGACTTCGATCTCGAGCGTGTCCTCGCAGGCTTTGCGCGGCTCGAGTCCGCGCCCGACGGCGACTGGCGGGTGCGGCAGGTGACGACTCGGAACGCGGCGAAGGACTACACGTGCCCGGGCTGCTCGCGCACCATTCCTCCTGGGGTAGCCCACCTGGTGGTGTGGGCGGATGATCACCTGTTCGGCGAGGAGGCTGGAATCGCCGAGCGGAGACACTGGCACACCCATTGCTGGCGGACCCGCTCTTACAGATATCGGTAAGGGCGGGAGAGGCGGCCGATAGTCTGGGCTCATGCCCTTCGACCCCTCTTCCTACGAGTTCACGCCGACGTCTGGCCCCATCGAGGTCCGCCCGAACACGGTGCTGCCCGCTCGGCGCGAGAACATCGAGCTTCGGACCGAGGACGGCCTCACGCTCGTCGGCGAACTCGCGCTCCCTGCGGAGGCAGAGCCCAAGGCGACCCTCGTGACGCTCCACCCGCTCCCTACCCATGGCGGCTTCATGGACTCGCACGTCTTCCGGAAGGCGTCCTTCCGGCTGCCCGCGCTGGCGGACCTCGCCGTCGTCCGCTTCAACACCCGCGGGACCTCAAGCCCTCGCGGCACGAGCGAGGGAAGCTTCGAGGAAGGCATCGGCGAACGCGCGGATGTCGAGGCTGCCGTGCGCTTCGCAGCCGATCGAGGACTTCCAGGGCTTTGGCTCGTCGGCTGGTCATTCGGGACGGAATTGGCCCTCAAGTACGGCGCGCTCCCGCCGGTCGAGCCGCAGATCGAGGGCGCGGTCCTGCTCTCGCCGCCCCTCCACCGCGCTGGCGAGGATGACCTCGCCATGTGGGCCTCGTCGGGCAAGCCGCTCACAGTGATCGTGCCTGAGCACGACGACTACCTGCGGCCGGCCGAGGCCCGTGAGCGATTCGCGGCGGTACCCCAGGCCAAGGTCATCGGGGTCGACGGCGCAAAGCACCTGTGGGTCGGGGAGAAGTTCGTGCAGCGGGTTCTGGGGGAGATCGTCTCGACTGTCACCGGCGAAACTGCGGGAGCGGCCGCGCCCCTGCCGACGTCGTGGGAAGGACCGGTAGCCGTCGCTGCCAGCTGACCCGCAGCAGCCCGTCAGGACTCCCGTCGCACCGTGGCCGTGCCGCAAGTGCTGGTCTGGGCGTCGGTGCTGGTTCGGGCGTCCGTGCTGGTTCGGGCGTCAGTGCTGGTCTTGGCGGGCGATGAAGACTTCGCGGATCAGGAGCATCGCGGCAGCTGCCGTGGGGATGGCGATGAGGGCGCCGAGAACCCCGAGCAGGCTCCCCCCAGCGATCACGGAGATGACGGCGACAGGCCCGGGAACAGCGACGGCCTTCTGCATGATCCGAGGGGAGACGAAGTAGGCCTCGAACTGTAGATAGCCGAAGTAGGCGATCGCGAGCACGACGGCGGTCTGCCAGCCGGCCGTGAGGGCCACCAGGACGATGGTCGTTCCCGCGATGACCCCGCCGACGAGCGGGATGAACGCGAGGAACCCGACGACGAACGCGAGGAGCGCGGCAAACGGCACGCGGAGGATGCTCATGACGATGAAGGCATATGTCGCGTTGAGCACCGCGACGCACACTTGGCCGATGACATAGTTGCCGACCGACCTCGTGATCTCCTCGGAGAGCGCCTCCACCCTGGCCCTCCGCGAGCGCGGGGCCAGGCGGTAGCCCCAAGCTTTGATCGCCGGGAGCGCCGCGAGGAAGTACAGGCTCAGGACGAGGACGACGAGGGCACCGAACGTCGTGTTGGCGATCGTGGTGCCCACACCGAGCACGCCGCCGAAGACATTTGTGACCGCCTCGGAATTCTGGCCGAACTTCTGCAGTTCGTCGGTGATGCGCTGCTTGATTCCGAACTGTTCGTCGAGGCTCCTGTACCAATCCGAATGCACGATGCTGTTGATCCAGTTCGGGAATGCGGTGACCAACTGGCTGATCTGGTCGACGAGCGTCGGGATGAGGGTGCCGAAGAACGCCGCGAAGATCGCGAGGAGGGCCAGCAGAGTGATGGTGATCCCCGCTGCGCGCGGCACACGCCGTCCCTCGAGCCAGCGGACCACCGGGTCCAGGCCGAGGGAGATGAAGAGGGCGGTCAGGATCCACACGAGAAGCTGCGTCGTGTGCTGGGTGATGTAGTAGAGCGCAAGCGCAATGCCGACGCCGACCGTGCCCATGAAACCGACGTACAGGGGGTGCTGGGTCGACATGCGCGGCCCCGGCTTGCCGAACTCGCCCTCGGGTTCAGGCTCGGTTGCCTCAAGGAGCGGCGGCATCTGGAAGCGCACACGCGGCTGAGCCCCCGGGATCGGGCGGCGAAGCCGGTTCGCAAAGGAGCGCATGTCCCACTGCCGCCGGACAGCTCGGGCACGGGCTTCCTCCGTCGAGGGGGTACCGAGTCCGGCCGAACGGTCATCCGGCGTTCGAGTCGGTTCGTCTGCCACAGCTTCTGCCTTCCGATCGCGCCTTTCGTCACCCTATCAGCCGCGTGATCACGGGGTTGGGAGGGCCGGATGGCGGGGATCGGAACGGCCCGACTCGGCCTTCAGGTCACGATTTGGTTACCATTAACCGTCCCTTTCCCCGACGTGAGGTGTTTTCTGTGCGAGTCAAGACCGCAGCCGCGCTCCTGCTGCTGGGCCTGATAGCTCTCGTGGCCGGCATCGGCCAACTGACGTTCTGGGCGCCCCCAAGCACCGTGACGGCGACTCTCCCCGCCGGCACAAAGGCGGCCCCGCTCACAGTGATCGATTCAAAGCTCGAGAGCCTCCGGGGAGGGCAATCCGAGATATCGATCAAGGGCGACGGCGCTTTCGTGCTTGCCGTTGGACGCCCCGACGATGTCGCCGCGTGGGTGGGCAAGACGGCCCACACCACGATCGACGGCGGTTCGGCTGACGGAAAGCAGCTGACCGCGAACTACACAGCGGGCGACGCTTCGGCGCCCTCGCCAGCCGGTGCAGACACGTTCGCGACGACCCAGAATGCTTCGGGCACCCTCGACTACCACTGGAACCTCCCGGACGACGGCAACTGGCAGCTTGTCCTCGCGACGGATGGCACAAAGCCCGCTCCGCATGACATCACGGTCACGTGGCCGAGCAACGCGACGACCCCGTGGGGCGTTCCGCTCATTGTCCTCGGGTGCCTCCTCATCGTGGCGGGTGCCGTGCTCCTTGTGCTCCACCGCCGTTGGCCTGGCTCGGGCCAGCCGGTGACTGCCTCTGGCGGCCCGAGCGCAGCCCCACGAAACGCGCAGCCTGAGACGCCCGCCGCCGGTCGGGCAGAGCGTCGGGGTCTCGCCCGCTCCGCCTCGGCCGCGGTCGCCGTCGTCCTCGCCCTCACGGGCGGCGCGGCTGCAGCGCACGCGACCACGAGCCCTGCTCCCTCGGCGACCCCCTCTGGTTCGGCTAGCCCGTCTGGTTCGGCCAGCCCCTCGGCCTCCTCCAGCGCCAGCCCCTCGGCTTCGCCCGCCGCCACGCCGAATCCCCAGGACAAGGTCCTCGTGGACGAGCAGTTCCAGCGGATCCTCGACCAGGTCGCGAGCACCGTTGCGGCAGGCGACCAGGCCAAGGACGCTGCCAAGCTGCAGCCGCGAGTCGACGGTACGGCGCTTCTGGCGCGGATCCAGAACTACAAGATCCGGGCGTCGGTGTCCTCGGCGGCCGCCCTCGCGCCGGTCCGGAGCTCCCGCCTCCTCACGAGCGTCGTGACGGTCCAGCGCAGCTGGCCCCGGACGGTTGTCGCTGTGACGCAGGGCGACGGCAACACGACGCCACAGATCCTGACGCTCAAACAGAATGACGCCCGGTCCAACTACAAGCTCATCGGGGCCTCGCCGCTTCTGCCGGGCGCGACCTTCCCCAACGCGCTCAAGGCTGGCGCGCAGCAGATCGGGCTCGACTCGAACGGCGGTATTGCCTACAGCCCGAACCTCGCTCTGGCGGGACTCGGCGACCGGCTGACGAATACCAACAGCACGTGGAAGAACGCGATTCCGGACAACGCGTACACCAAGGACACCATCGGTTACGAGACGGACATCGTGAACTCAAGCCCGAATGGCAATCTCGTGTTCACCCACGCCCCGACGGGCAACGACACGGTTGCGTACCGTACGGCCGACGGGGGAGCGCTCGTCGTCGCCACCCTCAAGTTCACGATCGACGGCACACCCAAGTCGGCCGGCGACAAGATCACCGTCCAGGACGACGCTGCCGCCCTCGCTGGCGGGAAGGAAGCGACGACCAAGATGAGCCTCGAGTTCCTCGAATCCGTCGCGCTGTACATTCCGCCGGTGGGCTCGAAGCAGCAGCTCACTCTCGTGTCGGCGACGCGCAACCTGGTGGGTGCAAGCGTGAGCTAGCCCTCGCCGGTTCGATTTTCGCGAGGGGCGGAGGCGCTGTGAGCGTCTCCGCCCCTCGCACTATGGTGGAGGCATGAGCGTTCCCGGTTCCCGCCAGCCAAGCCCTCTGCCCTCAATGAGCCTCCGCGGCGCCGTCGATCTCTCGGCGCTCAAGGCGCGAGCGACGGCGACCCCGCCTGCGCACGCGCCGAGCGCAAGCGCGGCGAATTCGGCGGCGAGTTCGTCTGCCCAGGCTCAGACAAGCCGGGAGCAGCCCGGCGCGGACTCCGGACAGACGATTCAGATCGACGAGGCCAACTTCCCGCAGCTCGTGCAGCTCTCGGCGCAGGTGCCCGTCGTCGTCCTCCTGTGGGCGCAGTACTCGCCCGAATCACAGCGCATGCGGGACGAACTCGCGGCGGAAGTCGCTGGGTACGGCGGCCGCCTTGCGTACGCAACTGCCGACATCGAGGCGTTCCCCCAACTTGCGCAGGCATTGGCGATCCAAGCGGTTCCCACCGCCGTCGCGTTCCTCAAGGGGCAGCCCATCCCGCTCTTCCAAGGTGCTGCAGCTCCAGACCAGTCCCGTCAGCTCTTCGAAGAACTGCTCCGCGTGGCGGAGGCCAACGGCGTGACGGGCACGGTCGACGGCGAGCCGGCGTCCGCGCCCGCGGAGCCCCCGCTCCCGCCCCGCCTCCAGGAAGCGTACGAGGCGCTTGAGGTGGGCAACTATGCCGCGGCTGAAGCCGCCCTGACGAAAGAGCTCGCCGAGCACCCTGCAGACCATGAGGCGAAGGCGATGCTTGCGCAGGTCCACCTCATGTCGCGCGTCGAGAGCCTCGGCCAGGATGAGGCCGAACGGGTTCGGGCGGCAGCAGCCTCGTCTCCTGATGACGTCGAGGCGCAGCTCGCGGTCGCCGATCTGGACCTCGTGGGCGGCCACGTCGAGGACGCATTTGCGCGGCTGGTCGGCTTTATTGCGAAGAACTTCGGACCCGAGCGCGAACAGGCCAGAGTCCGCCTGCTCGAGCTCTTCGAAGTGATCGGCACGACGGATCCTCGCGTCAGCTCGGCGCGTCAGCAGCTCGCCCGGGCGCTCTTCTAGTCCCTGCTCGGTTCGGGAGAATTCCTCCTCAGGGTGTCCTCCGTAGGAGGGATCCCATTGCGTGGTCGGCTTGCTAGCGTGTGGTCATGACTCTGCCCAGCTACCCCGTGCCCGAGGGCGCGGGGTACCCCGCCGGCTCGGCTCTCTCGATCCGAGGCCTCGCGAAGTCCTTCGGGGGTAAGCCGGCCGTCAACGGCATCAGCCTCGAAGTGCCCACCGGGTCGTTCTATGGGCTCGTGGGTCCCAACGGTGCCGGGAAGACGACGACGCTGTCGATGGCGACGGGCCTTCTGCGCCCCGACGCTGGGACGGCCCTCGTATTGGGCATCGACGTATGGCAGGACCCGCTCGGCGCCAAGCGCCTCATGGGTGTGCTGCCGGACGGGGTCCGGCTCTTCGACCGGCTCAGCGGAGAACAGCTCATCACGTATGCGGGCCTCCTGCATGGGCTCGACCGGGCGACCGTGGCCGCGCGCACCCGCGATCTCCTCGAAGCCTTCGATCTCACGGCTGACGCGCGGACGCTCGTCGTGGACTATTCCGCCGGTATGACCAAGAAGATCGCGCTCGCCGCGTCCCTCGTGCATGCGCCGCGACTGCTGGTCCTCGACGAGCCGTTCGAGTCCGTGGATCCCGTCTCGGCCGCCAACATCCGTGCCATCCTGACTGACTACGTCCACTCGGGCGGAACGGTGATTGTCTCGAGCCACGTGATGGACCTCGTGCAGCGGATGTGCGATCACGTCGCCGTCGTCGCTCAGGGCCAGCTCCTCGCTGCCGGGACGGTCGACGAGGTGAGGGGCGAGTCGACGCTCGAGGACCGCTTCGTGCAGCTTGTAGGAGGCCACGGTCCGGCAGAGGGGCTCTCGTGGTTGCGCACCTGATCACCCTCAAGCTCGTGCTCCTCCGCAACGGCCTCCGCCGAAGCGTGGGCCAGCTGGTCGGTCTCATCATCGGCTCGCTCTACGGGCTCGGCCTGCTCTTTCTCGCCGTACTTGGCCTCATCCTGCTTCGCCTCGCGGACGCGGCCATCGCGGAGCCCATTGTCGTCCTCGGCGGTTCCGCGCTCCTCGCCGGGTGGGCCTTCGCGCCGATCCTTGTCTCCGGCGTCGACCTCACGCTGGATCCCGGGCGTTTCGCGCTCTATCCCATCCCGCTGTCCCGGCTGCTCGTCGGTCAAGCGCTAGCCGGGATCATCGGCGTTCCCGGTGCCTGCACCGCTGTCGCCCTCGCCGCGACCGTGGTGACGTGGGCGCGGGACCCGCTCACGTTCATCGCCGGAATCGTGGGCGCGGCACTGGCCCTCGGCCTCTGTGTCGTGGTGAGCCGCCTCGTCGCGAGCGCCGTGACGGACCTTGCTACGTCGCGGCGCTTCCGTGAGGGGAGCCGCATGATCATGATGGTTCCGATTGTCCTGCTCGGGCCTATCGTCGGCCTCGCGATACGAGGAATGGAAACGAACCTCGAAGCGATGCGATCGCTCGCACAGGTCCTCGCCTGGACGCCTCTCGGCGCGGCGCTCGCCGTACCCGGTGCGGTCGCCGAGGGGCATCTGCTCGAGGCGTTCGCGAAACTCCTCATCGCGGCTGCGTCCCTCGCGGTGGCGGCCTGGGCTTGGTCACGAGCCCTCGCGCGGGCGCTCGTCACCCCCGCGAGCCGGGCCTCATCAGGGAGCAAGGCGGGGCGGAGGGGCCTCGGGCCGTTCGGTTGGATGCCGGCCAGCCCGGCGGGTGCCGTTGCCGCCCGCGCGCTGATCTACTGGGTCCGCGACCCGCGGTACGGAACCGCGCTCATCATCGTTCCGCTCGTCCCGGTGATCCTGTTCTTCTCGTCGGCCCAGCAGCACCAGTCAGACGTGTTCCTCCTTTCAGGCCCCCTCGCCGCGTTCCTCCTCGCCTGGTCACTCGCGACGGACGTCTCCTACGATTCGACCGCATTCTCACTTCACCTCACCGCGGGTGTGCGCGGGCGGGCCGATCGCTGGGGAAGGGCGCTCGCCCTCCTGACTTTCGCTGTGCCTGCCGCGATCGTCATAGCGCTCGTGCCGTTCGCGGTGTCCGGGCGATGGGGCCTCCTGCCTGCATACATGGGGCTCGCGTTGGGCGTCCTCCTCAGCGGCAGCGGACTTGCCTCGGTCGTGTCCTCGAGGTTCACCGTGACCGTTCCGCTCCCGGGAGAGAGCCCGTTCAAGCGGCCGCCGGGCAACGCTACGCAGACCTTCCTCGTCCAGATCGGCGGCCTCCTCACCCTTGGGCTGCTTGTCCTGCCAGAGATCGTGCTCGTGGCGCTGTCGGTCGGGACAGGGGAGACGGGCTACGGCTGGGCTGCGCTCCTTGTCGGCGTAGTCCTCGGAAGTGCGCTCTTCGTGCTTGGAATAACGCTCGGGGGAATCTGGCTCGACCGTCGTGGGCCGGAGGTCTACGCCTCCCTCGTTCGCTCTGGGTGACGCCATTCGAAAGCGGCCCTCTGGCCCCCGGCGAAGGTGGAGGCCGTTGCTAGCATGGAGTAATGAGCACAGCTGACCCCTTCGACCCGTATGCGAATGATCCACGGGACCCCTCGGGAGCCGGTTCAACGGCAACCATCGAGCGCGAGGAGGTCCGCGAGGAACTCGAGCCAGGCGACCGCGAGCGCTTCTCGCACTACGTTCGCAAAGAGAAGATCATGGAGTCTGCCCTGACCGGCGAACCCGTGATCGCATTGTGCGGCAAGGTCTGGACGCCCGGTCGGGACCCCCAGAAGTTCCCGATCTGCCCGACGTGCAAAGAGATCTACGAGGGCCTTCGCCCCGGCAACGACGGGGGCAACGGCAACAACGGCGACGACGAGTAAGTGGCCAAGGGTGGTGCCCGGGGCCTTATGTCCCGGGCCTACCGCGGCCTCGTCATAGGGCTTCTGGCCATTGTCACGTGCAGCGCGTTCGAGGCGATGGCGGTCACCACGGCAATGCCCGTGGTAGCTGCGAATCTCGGAGGGCAGCGATCCTACGGCCTAGCCTTCTCGCTTTATCTCACGGCGTCTCTCGCCGCCACGGCGGCGGCTGGTTCCTGGAGTGACCGGGCAGGCCCGCGTCCGTCCCTTCTCACGGGCCTTTTGCTCATGTGCGGAGGGCTCCTCCTGTGCGGCGGAGCGTGGGACTTCACCGCCTTCACCATCGGCCGCATGGTGTCCGGCGCAGGCGCCGGATTCATGATCGTGCCCGTGTACGTCATCATCGGCCAAGCACTGCCGTCGGTGCTCCAACCCATCGTGTTCGGTTGGTTCAGCGCGGCATGGGTCGTTCCTTCGCTCGTGGGCCCATATGTCTCAGGGCTCCTCGCCGAGCATGTGAGCTGGCGCTGGGCCTTCTTCGGCGTGGTTCCTATCGTCGTCGTGGCGGTGTTGCTCATGTGGCCTCGGATCAAGTCGCTGGGCGCCCCGGAAGAGAAGTCGATGGCCGCCGGTGAGGGCCGGCGTCGTGCCTTCCTCGGTGCGGGGCTCGCAGCGGGTGTCGCGGTCGCGCAGTGGGCGGCGCAGTCATCCGCAGACCCGGGGATGAGGGCCGCCGTGACGCCTGTAGCGCTCGCGCTCCTCGGGGCGGTGGGCCTGGCCGGCGTCGTGCTGACTGTCCCCCGGCTTCTCCCTCCCGGTTCCTTCCGCGTCGCGCGCGGGCTGCCCGCCGTCGTCGTCGTGCGCGGCCTGCTGACTCTCGCATTCTTCGGAGCCGAGGCGTTCGTGCCCCTCATGCTCGTGGACCGCTACGGGCTCGAGCCCTCCATCGCGGGCCTCGCGCTCACGGGCGGAGCGCTCGGCTGGACGCTCGGTTCCTTCGCCCAGGCCAAGGGCTGGCTTCCGCGGCCGGCGTTTCTCGTCGTCGGGCCCGCGGTCGTTGCCGCCTCCATGGGCGGCGTCGCTCTCGTCGTCCTTGTCCAGGCTCCGCCGCTCTTGCTCGCCTCGGCGTGGGCAGTGGCGGGCATGGGGATGGGCCTCGCGACGTCGACGACGTCGGTGCTCGTGCTCGAGTTGAGCGACGCGGCCGAGCGAGGAAGGAATTCGGCCTCGCTTCAGTTGGCCGATATGCTCGGTGGAGTGATTGGAACCGCCGGAGCAGGAACGCTGTACTCCCTGATGCTGACCCCGAATAGGGTCCCCGGGCCCGGTGCCTTCGCCCTCTTGGTCGGCGCCCTCGCCATTTCCGCGTTCCTGAGTGGGGCGGCGGGGTCCAGGACCAGCACGCCGTCTCCAGCGGTCCGTGAGGCGGATCGGGCGTGACGGATACGCTCTTCGGCGGGCAGGAGTCTTCGCGGGCGCTCTCCCCGGCCTACCCCGAACGTGCCGCATGGGGGACCGCACCAAAGCTGCGCGCGTGGCAGCAGGAGGCGCTCGACAAGTACCTCGAACGCGCCCCTCGTGACTATCTCGCGGTCGCAACGCCCGGTGCCGGAAAGACCACGTTCGCCCTTCGGGTTGCCTCCACGCTCATCGATCGTGGTCTGGTCAACCGGATCACCATCGTGGCGCCGACCGACCACCTCAAGCGACAGTGGGCCGATGCGGCGGCGCGCGTTGGGATCGCGATCGATCCCAACTTCAAGAACTCCGACGGCCAGCATGGGCGCGACTTCATCGGCGTGGCCGTCACCTATGCCCAGGTGGCGAGCAAGCCGCTCCTCCACCGCGCCAAGACCGAGGCCGCTCGGACACTGGTCATCCTCGACGAGATCCACCACGGCGGCGAGTCGCTCTCATGGGGCGACGGCCTGCGCGAGGCCTTCGATCCGGCGGTACGACGGCTCGCCCTCACCGGCACCCCATTCCGCTCCGACACATCGCCCATCCCGTTCGTCGACTACGTGGAGGACGCAGATGGGATCCGCCGCTCGAAGGCTGACTACACGTACGGGTATGGCGAGGCGCTCCGCGACCACGTCGTTAGGCCGGTCATCTTCATGGCCTACTCGGGCCAGATGAGATGGCGCACGAGTGCGGGTGAGGAGATGGCCGCGTCGCTGGGTGAAGCCGCGGTGACCAAGGACGTCACGGCGCAGGCATGGCGCACTGCGCTCAATCCACAGGGAGAGTGGATCCCTGCGGTCCTCGCCGCTGCGGATCGCCGTCTCACCGAGGTCCGCCGCACCGTTCCCGACGCCGGGGGACTCGTCATCGCGACTGATCACGAGGACGCGCGCGCCTATGCGGGCCAGCTCAAGAAGATCACCGGTGAATCGCCTGCGATCATCCTCTCCGACGATGCCAAGGCGTCAAGCCGCATCGAGGAGTTCTCCTCCGACGAGTCGCGATGGATGGTTGCGGTTCGCATGGTGTCTGAAGGGGTCGATGTGCCGCGGCTCGCCGTGGGCGTGTACGCCACGTCCACTTCGACCCCGCTGTTCTTCGCCCAGGCCGTTGGCCGCTTCGTGCGCGCACGACGGCGGGGGGAGACGGCGTCGGTGTTCCTCCCCTCCGTGCCGCAGCTCATGGCGCTCGCGAATTCGATGGAGGCTGAGCGGGACCATGCGTTGGACCGTCCCTCGACGGACGAAGACGGGATCATGGACCTCGAGGAGTCTCTTCTCGATGAGGCGAACCGTGAAGAGAAGGCCTCGGACACACTCGCCAAGGGCAAATACGAGGCGCTCGAATCACAGGCGGCATTCGACAGGGTGCTGTTCGACGGCGGCGAGTTCGGCACAGGCGGTGAGATCGGCTCCGATGAGGAACTCGACTTCCTCGGCATCCCCGGCCTGCTCGACGCGGATCAGGTCGCGATGCTGCTCCGCCAACGCCAGCAGGAGCAAGTGTCTCGGCGGAAGACGAAGCCCGTCTCGTCGTCGCCCGCTGGAGTCCCGGATCACCGTCTCCTCATGGACCTCCGCCACGAGCTCGCGAAGAACGTCTCCGCGTGGAGCGCGCGCACCGGGACTCCGCACGGCGTCGTCCATACGAAGCTGCGGGAGGTCTGCGGCGGCCCCGCCGTCGCCCTGGCGAGCGAAGATCAGCTGCGCGCGCGGCTCAAGAAGCTGCAGGAGTGGTTCATCGGCCGCGCCTAGCCGCAGCTGCCATCCACCCGTCACCTCCCGACGGTGTGTTGGGGTTCAGGGGTCACCTCCCGACGGTGTGTTGGGGTTCAGGGGTCAGCTCCCGACGGTGTGTTGGGGTTCAGGGGTCACCTCCCGACGGTGCCTGTGGATAACTCAGGGCGGAGTTCCGAATTTCCCGCCAGACTGTGGCCATGACTGCTCGCGCACCCCTTCCGGATCCCCTCTCTCGACAATCGTTTACCTACGCTGAGGCGTTGGGCGCTGGCGTCGTCCCCCGAAGGCTACGCGCGAAGGACCTCGAGCACCGCAGTAGGGAGATCTACTGGCCGGCTGGACACAGGCCCGGGGTCGCGGAGCGGCTTGAGGTGCATCTCGCGGTGACACCACAAGCCTGGGGCTCGCATCGCACAGCTGCGGCTGTCCAAGGTCTCCCGCTTCCGCCATGGTGCGAAGACCACGGGCAACTTCATCTCAGCAAACCAAGTCACCTTTCCCGCGTGCGGCGGAAGGGCGTTGTTGGGCATTCGGTCCGAGTCTTTCCCGGCGAGCTTCACCACATTCAAGGCATGCTGGTGACGACGCCAGCCAGAACTTGGCTTGATCTTGCCAACGAACTGACTCCGGATCATCTCGTTGCCCTCGGCGACCAGCTCATCCGCATTCCTCGCCCAGAGTTCGAAGGACGCGAACAGCCGTACTCCACGCTCGGCTCCCTTTATGAGATGGTGAAAGCACATTCGTGGTCGCGTGGGGTTGGCCGAGCAAAGGCTGCGCTGGAACTGATGCGGGTCGGTGCAGATTCCGTTCCCGAAACCCTCCTGCGGCTGGCAATTCACTACGCGGGGCTACCCGAGCCCGAGCTTCAGATAGCGCTCTTTCCGGAGAATCCAAAGTCGCCGACGGCTGATCTTGGGGTCCGGGCTTATCGGCTCGCGATCCAATACGAGGGTTCACATCATCTCGACGAGGCCCAGCGGCTCAGCGATGCTCGGCGGGATCGAGCATTCCGGGCCGCTGGCTGGTCGATTCTCCATGTCACCGTCGAGGACCTCCGCGACGACTTCCACGGCGTCATACGGCGGATTCGGCAGCATCTGGCCCGGACAGCTGCATGACCGTCGGGAGGTGACTTCTGCATGGTCGCGGAGCGTCGGGAGGTGACTTCTGGATGGTGGCTAAGCGTCGGGAGGTGACTTCTGGATGGTGGCGGAGCGTCGGGAGGTGACTTCTGGAGGGTGGGGACCGTCGGGAGGTGACGGACGAACGCTAGGCGAGCGTGATCCCAGCCGCCTCGAGTTCGTGGAAGGTGGGGGAGAGATCCTCAGCGATCCCGGCGCACAGGCCGGGGAGCACTCTCGTGCGGTAGCCGAGGCGGGCGGCGTCGAGGGCGGTCGCCCGTACGCAGTAGTCGGTTGCGAGGCCGGCGACGTCGACGTCGGTCACCTCGTGCTTGGCGAGCCAATCGGCGAGGCCCGGTGAATCGTCGGACGAGCCCTGGGCATCGCCTGCCTGCGCCAAGTGCCCCTCGAACCCAGAATAGGCGGCGGCGTACTGGCCCTTGCGGAACATGGCATCGACGCTCGAGACGTCGAGGCTCGGGTGAAAGGAAGACCCTTCGGTGCCCGCGACGCAGTGTGGGGGCCACGAGTCCACGTAGTCCGGCGCCGGGGAGAAGTGCGAGCCCGGATCGATGTGCCAATCCTGCGTCGTCACGATCGCCCCGTACTCGTTTCCGTGCTGCGCGACGTAGTCGGTGAGCCGCGCCGCGACGGCGGCGCCGCCGTCGACCGCCAAGGAACCGCCCTCGCAGAAGTCGTTCTGCACGTCGACAATGATGAGTGCACGCTTCATGGGGTCTATCTTCGTCACTTCATTCCCCGTCTTCCATGTACACCGTCGGAATCACAGCCTCGCCGCGGTGCATTCGACGCGCGGAGGCGGGGAGCTCAGCGATCGAAGCCTCATGGCGAGCCCGGGCCCGCTCGACCCCTTCGGGCCCGGTCCAGCCGGGCTGCAGCTCGCCCTTGACGATGAAGTGCTCGAGCAGGAGACGGTCGTTGCTGTCTCCCACGGGAGGACGCCCGACGCCGATGACCTCGGTGGTCGCTGTGCCGCGCTCGTCGAGCCGCCGTAGGGCGTACTTGCGTCCGCCGACCGATTGCTTGTTCTTCGCGGCCTTGGCAACTGAGACGAATTCCCCGTCGTCGTCGGTGCGGCTCACCAGCTTGTAGACCATGGAGGCCGTCGGGGCGCCCGAGCCCGTCACGAGGGCGGTGCCCACGCCGTATGAGTCGACGGGCGCGGCGGCGAGGGCCGCGATCGCGTACTCGTCGAGGTCAGAGGTCACGACGATTCTCGTGTTGACATTGCCAAGCTCGTCGAGGAGCCGCCGCACGGAGTGCGCCTGGCCGATGAGGTCCCCAGAGTCGAGGCGGACGGCGCCCAGCCGCTCACCCGCGATCTCGACGGCCGTACGGACGGCGGACTCGACGTCGTACGTGTCGACGAGCAGCGTGGTGTCTGCCCCCATCGAGGCGATCTGCGCCTCGAACGCCGCGCGCTCGGTGTCGTGGAGCAGAGTGAACGAGTGTGCGGCGGTGCCCACGGTGCGAATGCCGTAACGGAGCCCCGCTTCCAGGTTCGAGGTGCTCGCGAAGCCGGCGACGACGGCGGCACGCGCCGCGGCGACGGCAGCCTCCTCGTGGGTCCGGCGAGATCCCATCTCGATGCATGGCCGCCCGTTCGCCGCGATGGTCATGCGCGAGGCGGCCGAGGCGATTGCCGAATCATGGTTGAGCACCGACAGGAGGTACGTCTCGAGGATGCAGGCCTCGGCGAACGTCGATTCGACGATGAGGATCGGCGAGTTCGGAAAGTAGGCCTCGCCCTCGGCATAGCCCCAGACATCCCCGGAGAACCGGAAGTCGGCCAGATAGTCGAGCGTCTCCCGATTCACGACAGCCGCGCGCTCGAGGAACCCGAGTTCGGTCTCCGAGAACCGGAACCCGGCGATTCCCTCGAGCAGTCGGCCGGTACCCGCGACGACGCCGTACCGCCGCCCGTCGGGAAGCCGCCGGGCGAAGACCTCGAACACGGCGCTACGGTGCGCGGCCCCCGAGTGCAGGGAGGCCTGGAGCATCGTCAGCTCGTAGTGGTCGGTGAAAAGCGAGGTGCGGGGCGGTTCCTGCGGCGAGTATTCCTTGGCGCTCGAAGAGGTCACGGCCTTACTCTATCCGCGGCCGCGCGAGTGGGTGCCGAGGACCGGGGCACGGGCCTGCCTAGAATGGAAGCCATGAGCCTGAGCGTCGCCACGGAACCAAGTCCTGGCCTCCGAGAACAGACGACGGCGGGAACGGACACCGCGCACATCGTCCCGTGGAACCTCGTCGTCTGGAACGACCCCGTCAATCTCATGAGCTACGTGAGCTACGTGTTCCAGACCTACTTCGGCTACAGCGAGTCGAAGGCCGAAGCGCTCATGATGCAGGTCCACACCGAGGGCCGCTCGATCGTTTCGCACGGTTCAAAGGAGACCGTCGAGCGGCAGGCCGTCGCGATGCACAACTACGGGCTGTGGGCCACAGTCGAGAGGGCTGGCGAAGATGGCTGAGCCGTTCACGTACGGCCGGAAGGGCATCAGCGCTCGTTTCGAGGACGCCGAGCGTGAGCTCCTCCGCGGGCTGTTCCGGGATGTCGTCGCCCTTCTCGAGCCGGAAGAGCAGCCGGACGAGGATCCCCTCGCCGCGCTCGTCGGGATCAGCCCGAATGCTTCGGAGCCGGAGGACCCCGCGGTCAAGCGCCTCCTTCCGAACATCTCGAAGGACGACGGGGAGGCCTCGCTCGAGTTCCGTCGGCTCACCGAGCGTTCGCTGCGGGAGACGAAGGCTGGCGCGCTTCGTGCGGCCGCGCTGGGCCTTGAGGCGCGCGACGTCGTGCTCGACGCGACGGCCGCCGAGCACTGGGCCACGGCGCTCACAGATGTCAGGCTCGTCCTCGCCGAGCGGCTCGGCATCAGAAGCGAGGAGGACGCCGAGCGCGTCCATTCGGTGGCTGACTGGTCCGACGTCGGGGATGACGACGTCGATGCGTACCTGGCGCTCGTCTACAACTTCGTGACGTGGCTCCAGACCACGCTGATCGATGCAATGATGACCGCCCACCAGGCGAAGGCTGGTCGCGTGAAGCGACGCGGCGACACGCCGGGCAGCGGAAAGGGCTAGGTGAATGATCAGAAGGGCTGAGAGCGGAGAGGACGCGACGCTCGAGCGCTCGGAAAGGCCGATCGGGATCTTCGATTCGGGCGTCGGGGGCCTCACAGTCGCCCGGGCAGTGATCGATCAGCTGCCGAACGAGTCTGTCCTGTACGTGGGAGACACCGCCCATGGTCCCTACGGCCCGCTTCCCATCGCCGAGGTCCGCGCGAACGCACTCGGCGTGATGGACGAGCTCGTCGACTCCGGCGTGAAGCTCCTGACGATCGCGTGCAATTCGGCGTCGGCGGCGGTGCTCAGGGACGCTCGGGAACGCTATACCGCTCGCTACGGCATCCCGGTGATCGAGGTCATCCAACCAGCCGTGCGGCGGGCCGTCGTCGCGACCCGCAACGGCAGGGTCGGCGTCATCGGAACGAGCGCGACCGTAGGCTCGCGCGCCTACGAGGACACTTTCGCCGCCGCGCCCGACCTGGAGATCAGCTCTGCAGCCTGCCCCGAGTTCGTGCCCTACGTCGAGGCCGGCGTTACGACGGGGCCCGAGCTCCTCGAAGCGGCGGAGGGCTACCTCGCGCCCCTCCGCGAGGCTGGCGTGGACACGCTCGTCCTGGGCTGCACGCACTACCCGCTGCTCACCGGCGTCATCAGCTACGTCATGGGCGACGGCGTGACGCTCGTCTCGAGCGCCGAGGAGACCGCGAAGGACGTCTACCGCGCCCTCGTCAGCCACGGCCTCGAGCGGCGCTCCTCGGAGCCTCCCACCCATACCTTCCTTGCGACAGGCGACGCCGCGCAGTTCGAGATCCTGGCCCGGCGCTTCCTCGGGCCCGAGGTGCAGCGCGTCGAGCATGCCGAGCACGTCGCAGCGCATTACCCCACGGGAAGCCTCGCGCGCATCACCCCCGAGATGATCGAGGCGGCGCGCGAGGACGCGAGCGCGGGCAGCATGGGGCGCGTCTCGTATTTCGTGGAGCCCTCCACGGCCGCCGACCCGGCCGCGGATAGGATTCACCCGTGAAGCTCACTATCGTCGGGTGCAGTGGTTCCTTCCCCGGCCCGAGTTCGCCGGCGAGCTGCTACCTCCTCACGGCGAACGACGGCGACCGCGACTGGCGGGTCCTCCTCGATCTCGGCTCGGGCGCGCTCGGGACCCTGCAGAGGTACATGGATCTCGAGGACATCGACGGGGTCCTGCTCAGCCACCTGCACCCCGACCACTGCATGGACCTCACAGGCCTCCAGGTCGCGATCCACTGGGACCCGAAGGGCTGGGCAGCGGGGCGCGTTCCCGTCTGGGGGCCCGAAGCGACGGCGCGCCGGATCTCGATCGCCCTCGACATGGAGCCTGCAGCCAATCTCCACGAGGACTTCGAATTCCACACGTGGACCGTGGGGGAGACAGTCGAGCTCGGGCCGTTCCGCTTCAGCGTCCACGCTGCACGCCATCCGATCGCCGAGGCGTACGCCATGCGCATCGAGGCGGTCGAACCGCGGCGGGATGGAACGATCGAGCGGCGGATTCTCGCGTATTCAGGGGACACCGACTCCTGCCCCGGATTGCTCGACGCCGCACGCGATGCGGACATGTTCCTGTGCGAGGCCGCTTATCACGAGGGCCGGGATGACGCGATCGACGGCGTGCACCTCACCGGGCTCCGGGCAGGGCAGGCGGCGTCCGACGCCGGAGCGAAGCGCCTGCTCCTGACTCACCTTCCAGTGTGGAACGACGCCAATCGCACCGTGGCCGAGGCGCAGCAGGCGTATTCGGGACCGATCTCAGTCGCTGTCGCGGGCGTCCACTACATCGTCTGACGTGCCGCTTCCCGCCGCCTTCCCTCGTCCATCAGCGGTTGGCCGGCTGCGGGCTCGCAGCATCACGAGAGTGAACGCCACGGCTCCGCCGAGGAAGACAAGCCCGGCGACCCATGTGTTGACCCGGAGCCCGAGGATCAGGTTCGCGTAGTCCGAGCGCATGAGCTCGATGACGAAGCGACCAGCCGTGTACACCATGACGTAGAGCGAGAACTCGGCTCCGCGCGGCAGGCGGAAACGCCGGGACGCGAAGATGATCGCGAAGCCGCCGAGCGTGCACCACAGGGCTTCGTAGAGGAACGTGGGCTGGAAGTAGCCGATGACGATGGGACTGCCGTCCGGGCCGACGGCCGCTCCGCCGCTCGCGGGGTCCATCTGATGGATCTGAAGGCCCCACGGAAGCGACGTCGGGTCGCCGTAGAGCTCGTTGTTGAACCAGTTTCCGAGGCGTCCGAGCGCTTGGGCGAACAAGAGTCCCGGTGCGAGCGCGTCTGCGAACGCGGGAAGGCTCGCCTTCGCGCGGCGGCACCCCAGCCACGCACCGAGCCCTCCGAGAGCGATGGCGCCCCAGATGCCGAGGCCGCCGTCCCAGATCGCGAACGCGTTCCACGGGTTCTTGCCGGGCAGGAAGTAGAGCTCGGGGTCGGTGATGACGTGGTAGATGCGCCCGCCCACGATGCCGAACGGGACGGCCCAGAGCGCGATGTCGAGGACCTCGCCTGGCTTGCCTCCTCGGTGCACCCAGCGCCGGCTCGTGAGCCAGAGGGCGACGCCGATGCCCGCGAGGATGCACAACGCATAGAAGTGGATCGAGAGCGGACCGATCTTGACGGCGTTGATCGTCGGCGACGGAATGTAGGCGGGGAGCACGTTCCTCAGTCTAGAGGGCCGCCGGAACCCTGAAGAAAAGGTCCAGAGATACCCTGAGCGGTCACAGCATCTCGAGCGGAACGGGGCTGCTCGGGCGTGGGAACGCCGCTTCGAGCGCGGCGAGATCCTGTGACGTCAGGCGAAGGTCGAGGGCCTGCCGGTTCTGGGCGGTATGCTCCGGGGTCGACGACTTGGGGATCGCAATGACGCCCTCGTTGCGGAGGACCCAGGCGAGCGCTACCTGGGCGTCGCTGGCCTCGTGGCGACGGGCGATTTCGCCGAGCGCGGGGTGGCCCAGCACCCGCCCCTGCTCGATGGGGGAGTAGGCCATGACGGGAACTCCGGCCGAGTTCAGCTGGGGCACGAGATCGAGCTCGATTCCGCGCCGAGTGAGGTTGTAGAGCACCTGGTCGGTCTGGAGTCCGTGGGGTCCGCTGGCACCCGTCATGCTGTCCAGTTCGGCGAGGTCCGCTGGATCCAGGTTGCTCACGCCCCAACCACGGATCAGGCCAGCCTCTTCCAGCCCGATGAGCGCCTCGATGCTCTCCTCGAGCGGCACCGAACCTCTCCAGTGATAGAGGTACAGGTCCAGATAATCCGTCTCGAGCCGGCGGAGACTGGCCTCCAAGGCCGCCCGTGTGCCCCGTCTTGTGGCATTCCACGGCAGGACCTTGCTCACGAGGAACACTTCGTCCCTGCGGCCGGCGATCGCTTCCGCCACGAGTTCCTCGGACCTTCCGTCGCCGTACATCTCGGCGGTATCGACGAGCGTTAGGCCGAGGTCGAGGCCAGTGCGCAGGGCGCGGAGTTCCTCGTCGCGTCGAGAGCGTTCCTCGCCCATGTACCACGTACCTTGTCCGAGCCGCGGCACCTCGGTGCCGTTGGGAAGGGCAAGGCGGGGCACGCCGTCGTCGTTCGCATTCGCGTTCGGCATGCGCCCAGCCTAGCCCGCACCGCTTGATCCCCGCCCGCACCGCTTGATTCCCGCCCGCACAGCGGCGTCACCCCTTGACTGGCCGCCAACCCGCGGACGACGGCGGTCGGCGGCTAAGCTGGTGCCATGACCCCGAGCACTCCCATGAGTCCCTCTGTGCGCGCCGACGGGCGCAACCCCGACGAACTGCGTCCCATCAGCATCACGCGGGGGTGGTCGAAGCAGGCCGAGGGCTCTGCGCTCATCGAATTCGGCAACACGCGCGTGCTGTGCACGGCGTCCTTCACGGAGGGGGTCCCGCGCTGGCTCAAGGGCGAGGGGCGTGGGTGGGTCACCGCCGAGTACGCCATGCTGCCGCGCGCGACCAATACCCGCTCCGACCGCGAGTCCGTCAAGGGCAGGATCGGCGGCCGCACCCACGAGATCTCCCGGCTCATCGGCCGCTCGCTCCGCTCGATCATCGACACGAAGGCGCTCGGCGAGAACACGATCGTGCTGGACTGCGACGTGCTGCAGGCTGACGGCGGAACCCGCACCGCGGCGATAACGGGAGCCTTCGTGGCTCTCGCGGAGGCGGTTCGCTGGGCGAAGGACAAAGGGCTTGTCGAGCCGGGCGCCGAGCCGCTGACCGATACCGTTTCCGCCGTCTCGGTCGGCATCATCGACGGCGTGCCGATGCTCGACCTCCCGTACGTCGAGGACGTGCGCGCGGAGACCGACATGAACGTCGTGGTGACCGGATCGGGGAAGTTCGTGGAGGTCCAAGGCACGGCGGAAGGCGCGCCTTTCGACCGGGACGAACTCAACAACCTTCTCGATCTTGCCCTCATCGGCACGGCGCAGCTCGCCGACATCCAGCGCGAGACCCTCGCCGAGGCGCTGAGGACGGCTCCGTGAGCACGGACCGACCACGCCTCGTCCTCGCGACCCACAACCAGGGGAAGCTCCGCGAGCTGCGGGACCTGCTGCGAGGGCAGGTGCCGGGACTCGACGTGGAGACCCAAGTCGTGGATGCGGCGGCGGTGGGCGGCCCCGACGTCGTAGAGGACGGAGTCTCGTTCGCCGAGAACTCCCTGCTCAAGGCTCGGGCTGTCTCGGCTGCGACCGGCCTCGTCGCGATCGCGGACGATTCCGGCCTTGCCGTCGACGTGCTCGGGGGAGCGCCGGGCATCTTCTCCGCCCGCTGGGCGGGGCGGCACGGCGACGATCAGGCGAACCTCGAACTCCTCCTCGCCCAGCTCTCCGACGTCCGCGACGAGCACCGTGCTGCTGCCTTCGTCTGTGCCGCGGCCCTCGTGGCCCCTGCTGCGGACGGCGGCGACCCGTACGAGCACGTTGAGTACGGCGAGCTCAAGGGGACCCTCCTGCGTGAGCCACGGGGCGAGGGCGGATTCGGCTACGATCCGATCCTTCTTCCCGAGGGGTTCGACCGCAGCTGCGCAGAGCTGAGCCGCGAAGAGAAGAACGCGATCAGCCACCGTGGGCACGCCTTCCGCGCGCTCCTTCCCGCGATTGTCCGGGCGCTCTCCTAGCCCCGCCGCCAGTCGGAGCAGCCGAATCAGCGGACGCGCTCCGTTGCGGGTTCGGCCTCGCCAGACCCTACGAAGCGTCGACGGCCCGAGAGGGCGCCGAAGACGGCGGCGAAGCAGCCCACACACGCGAAGAGCGCAGCGACTGCGGTGAAGGAGCCCGTGGCTGCGCGCAGCTGGGCGACGAGGAGAGTCCCGGTCGAGCCGAGTCCGTAGCCGAAGCCCTGCATCATCCCTGAAAGGCGCGCGGCGGTCCCCGCGTCATGAGTGCGCAGCATCGCCATCGTGAGGGCGAGCGCGGTGAGACTGCCTTGGCCGAGCCCGAGCATCGCGGCCCACACCCAGATGCCTCCGAGGGGGCCCACGATGCAGAGCGCGAATCCACCGCCCGTGAGCAGTGCAGCGACGACGTTGGGCGCGCTCTGGCGCGTGAGGCGAGCTGCGAGGGAGGGTGCGACGAGGGAGCCTGCCATCTGCAGGATGATCGAGAACGAGGCGAGAAGCCCGGCTGTCGCGCCGTCTACCCCACGTTCGCGCAGGATCGGAGCCAACCAGGCGAAGACGCTGAACGACATCATTGCCTGGCCGACCATGAAGAGAGTCACCTGCCAGGCCATGGAATCCCGCGCGAGCCGCGGGCCCTGCCCGTCCGCTGTGTGCAGGGGGTCGCGTCCGTTCCAGGCGAGCGGCGCGAAGACGAGGGCGACGACGGCGGCCGGTATCGCCCATGCGCCAAGCGCGAGCTGCCACGAGCCAGTCGCCGCGAGCAGGGGATACGTGAAGCCCGCAGCCAGCGCGGCCGAGGCGACGATCGCCGTCGTATAGAGCCCGCTCATGAGCCCGAGGAGATGCGGAAAGTCCCGCTTCACAAGCCCCGGCAGCAGGACGTTCCCCAACGCGATCGCAAAGCCGCATGCCGCTGTCCCGACGAGGAGCGAGGGAAGCGCGCCCCAGCCGGGCACCGTCGTCGGACGCACCAGAAGACCTACGGTGAGGACGGCCATCGCGGCGAGAAGGACACGTTCCGCCCCGAAGCGCCGCGCAAGCGGGGGAGCGAGTGGAGCGAAGATGCCGAGGCAGGCAACGGGGGCAGTCGTGAGGACGGTGACCGCCCATGCTGGAACTCCCGCGTCGGCCCGGACCTCAGCCAAGATGGCCGAGAAGCTCGAGAAGACTGTGCGGAGGTTGAGGCCGACGAGGATCAGGCACACCCCGAGGGCCGCGAGCCTCTGCCTCCGCGACACTCAGCGGCCCTCGGGACGCTCCGCGTCGCCGTCCTCCAGGGGAGCCAGCCCGCGGGCCGAGCCTCGACGCTTCGCTGCTCGCGCCTTGGCGAACTCCACGAAGATCGGAATGAGGGACACGAGCACGATGAAGAGGAAGATGAGGTCGATGTTCTTGCCGACCCACGCGTAGTGCCCGAGCCACGCGCCGAGCAGCGTCACGCCTGCGGCCCAAGGAATTGCGCCGAGCACGTTGTAGAGGAAGAACTTTCCGCGTTCCATCCCGGCCACCCCGACGATGACCGGGACGAACGTCCGGATGATCGGCACGAAGCGCGCGAGAATGAGCGACTGGCCGCCGTGCCGCTCGAAGAATTCGTGGGCCTTGCGCACGTTCTCCTGCTTGAAGAACCGCGAGTCCGGGCGGCTGAACAGTGCCGGGCCGATCTTCGCCCCGATGAGGAACCCGACTTGATTGCCGAGGATCGCCGCGATCACCACGAACAGCGCGAGAAGCCAGATGTTGAACTGGATCGCGCCTGTCGCGACGAGGAGTCCGGCCGTGAACAGCATCGAATCGCCGGGCAGGAAGAATCCGATGAGGAGCCCTGTCTCGGCGAAGATGATGACGCAGACCACGAGCACGATCCACGGACCGAGCGGGGAGTCGCGGAGGAAGACGTCGGGGTTCAGCCAATCCGGGAGGATGGAGGCCCTCGGCTGGACAGCCGCAGGGATGGCGACGGCCAGGTGGGTCAGCGCGGCGGGGATCACTCGTCAAGCCTACCGGAGCAGCCGTGGCGGTCCCGGGAGAGCGGGGGGCGCGTGGCTAGACTCGCCAGCGTGGCTCTTGACTTCACCGCGATCGACTTCGAGACCGCCAACGGATTTCGGGGATCACCGTGCGCCGTCGGCCTCGTCAAGGTGAGGGGCGGCCGGCTCGTAGAGACCGCGACGTGGCTCATGCGCCCGCCACAGGGACACGACGAATTCGATCCGAGAAACGTCGCCATCCACGGCATCCGTCCTGATGACGTCGCTCTGCACCCGCGCTTCGGGGAGCTCTTCGCCGAGATCGGCGGCTTCATCGGCGCTGACGTGCTTGTCGCGCACAACGCGGCCTTCGACCTCGGCGTCATCCGATCCGCGCTCGAGGTATCGGGGCTTCCCGGGCCCGCCTACGACTACGCGTGCACCGTCGTCCTGTCGCGAAGGACCTACGACCTGCCGTCCCATTCGCTTCCGTTTGTCGCCGAAGCGGCGGGCGTCCCGCTTGTCAACCACCACGACGCGAGCGAGGACGCGGCCGCGTGCGCGGGAATCCTCGTCGACATCGCCCAGCGGCATGGAGCCGCGGACGTCGCGGAACTCTACGACGCGCTCCACCTAGCCCTGCCGCGGCATCCCGAGTTCGTACCTGGGCGGGACGCCCTTTCAGCCGCGACCGCAAAGGCCCTCCGGGGCTCTGCCGCGCCCCGCCGTTGGGTGAACTGGCCGGAGGAAGGCGCAAACCCCTCCGCCAATTCGGGGGCCGATCCGGCCCACCCGCTTTACGGCCACCGCGTCGTCTTCACGGGCGCGCTCGGGATGAGCAGGGCCGAGGCCAAGTCACGGGCCGCGGCGCACGGTGCCCAGCCCGCGAGCTCGGTGACGCGCGCGACAACCCTCCTCGTGGTGGGTGACGGCTTCGTGGCGTCGGACCTGCGGGCTGGCCTGGGGACTGGGCGGGTGACGTCGAAAGCGAGGAGGGCGCTCGAGCTTCGCTCGGCCGGCTACCGAGTGGAGGTCTTGTCAGAGGGGGAGTTCCTCCAGATGCTCGGCGGCGTCTGGCCCGCGAGGAGCGCGTGACCCCAGGCTGCGAAGTCGCACTACGCAACATTCCTTTTCGCCTGACGCGTCAGCTTCCTAGGCTGGAGGGGTGACGACTCCAACCGGGACAGCCCCGCGCAGTGCGCTCCGCCGTGCCTTCGACTTCCCCAACCCGGTGAACGAGTACGCGGCCCGGAGCACGGCCGGGATCATCGTGGTCCTGAGCCTCGCCGTGCTCGCCGTCGGGCTCGTGACAGGTTGGGGTTGGCCTCTGTGGCTCATTGCCCTTGGCTTCTGGCTCCGCGTTGCGGGTGGCCCACGCTATTCCCCGGCCGGCCGTCTCGCGGTCCATGTGATCGTCCCACGGCTCGGCAAGCGCAGGCTCGTCGCAGGGCCGCCGAAGCGCTTCGCCCAGACGATCGGAGCCGTTCTCTCCACAGCAGCCGCGATCCTATGGACCGTCGGCCTGGCTCCCTTGGCCTGGACCCTCCTCGGACTCCTCATCGTCGCTGCCTCACTCGAATCCTTCGCAGGCTTCTGCCTCGGCTGCTGGATCTTCGGGCGCCTCCAGAACGCGGGAATCATCCCAGAGGGCGTATGCGAGGCGTGCAGCAACATCGCCCTGCGGAGGAGCTGAGGCCCCGAGAGGTCAGTCGAACGCGCCTGCGGCGTCGGCGAGCATCGCCGCGAGACGAGCGACGACGTGCGCCCCCTCGAGGCGTGCGCTCCATTCTGCCGGAACGGCCTCGTGGCCCCACGCCGTTCCGAGAAGTGCCCCGGTGATCGCTGCTGCGTCCGGGCCCGCCTCGGAAGCCCTCACCACTGACTTCTCGAAGACGCCAGCATCCCCTTCTTGGCCCGCAGAGAGTGCCGCGCGAACGCCTTCGGCCAGTGACAGTGCCGCCTGCCCTGCCTCTGGCCGGAGCTTCTCCGAGGAATTGCCGGTGAGCGCGTCGACGATGTCCTGTTCGGGGGAGCGGAGGCCTGCGATTGCGCCTCTTGCCGCGTCCACGGCGCCCCCGAGGGGAGAACCTGCGAGCGCGGCGTGCACGGCCTGCGCGAGGGCGATGGACGCTTGGACGGCGTCAGGGTGCCCGTGGGTGAGGGAAGCGCCGTCGACCGCCATCGTCAGGACGGCCGACGACGGCGTCCCCGGGACGAGGCCGAGCGGCGCCGTCCGTGCGGCGGCGGCGGCGTCGTCGAACTCGGGGCCAAGCGGGCGGGCTGCGGTGCCCATCTCTCCTGAGGCGAGGGATGCGAGCCACGCGGGACGCACGGGAAGCGGCCGGGCGACGGACGGCTCCGTGTCGATCCAGCGGGGCGGCGCCGGCGGCGCGGACGAGGGGAGCTCGACCCCTTGGACCGCAGCCCACCGCAGCCCGGCGAGCCACAGAGTCGCCGCCTGGTCCGCGTAGACCCCTTCGTTTGCCCACTCGAGCACCTGGACGAGCGCATCTGCCGTGTAGAGCGCAAGCTGGCCGTCCGCACCGAGCCGCAGAACGCCGTCGTCCGCGCCGTCGCGTGCTGCGCCCCTGTGCCTGAGGGCGACGGCCTCCGCCGTGGCAAGGCCCAGAAGGCAGCCGTGGATGCGAGACCGAGTGCTGGGCGTGCGCGTCACCCCTGCAATGTACCCCTCCCTCGGGGTCCCCCTTCGATGCCCCGAAGCTTCGCTGTGTCGAGGGCCACGCAACGAACATGGCGAAGGAAGGTAGCATGAGGGCGGTCAAGTGCCCGGCCACGTTCGGTGGTGGGTGCTGAGAGAAGACCCTCGCCATCGGGCGGCAGGACGCCGTCCCCACCGACGACTCGAAAGAGGAATCCCATGACCACCCCTGCGGTCACCACCGCTGAGGCCGTTCCTTCGGACACGAAGGAATTCGGCATCGTCGCGAAGCTCGCCGCCGAGGCATTCGGCACGTTCCTTCTCGTCTTCGGCGGCCTCGGCGTTGCCCTCTTCAGCAATCCCTCCTCCGCCCCGCTGCCCGCTCCGCTTGCAATCGGCCTCAGCATCGCCGTCAGCATCGCTGCCTTCGGCCACATCTCCGGCGGCCACTTCAACCCTGCCGTGACCCTCGGTACGGCTGTCGCCGGGCGCACACCCTGGAGGCGCGTCCCCGGCTACATCGTGGCGCAGCTCGTCGGGGGCGCGATCGGCGCGCTGATCCTGTGGATCGCCGTCAAGACCCTGCCGGGGCTTTCGAACGTCCAGACGATCTTCACGCAGCTCTCGAACGGCGTGGACAGCCTTTCGCCGAACAAGTTCCCCATGGCAGCTGGCCTGCTCGCTGAAGTTGTCGCGACCGGGGCATTCCTCGCGATCATCCTCGCCGCTACGTCGAGGCGCGCAGCGAAGGGTGTGGCGCCGTGGGCGATCGGCCTCGGCCTCGCGATCCTCGTCCAGGCGATCGCACCCATCACCAACGCGTCCCTCAACCCCGCCCGGTCCACCGCGACGGTCATCTTCGCCGAGCCTTCGGCGCTCGGACAGCTGTGGATCTTCTGGGTCGCGCCCCTGCTCGGTGCCGCGATCGCGGGCCTCATCTTCCGCGGCTTCGGCTCCCCTGAGGACGTCATCGTGACCGGCGCCCCGGGCGCACCGTCCTTCACAACCGTCGAGGGCGAGCCGACGCTCGGGATCACCGTCGCCGAAGAGGAGGAGGCCTCGGGCCACGGCGCTCACCGCGGGGAGCGGGAGTCTGCGGCCGACGGCGCGCCCTCCGATGGGGCACTGGGGCAGGGCACGCTGGGCGAGGGCAGGCTCGGCGAGGGCACGGAAGTTCCCCCGACGGCCGAGGCTCCCGGCTCCGATGAGGACGACGCCAAAGACTTCTTCGACAAGAACAAGTAAGCCTCATTGATGCTTCTGAGCGGGTGGCACCGAGAATTGTCGGTGCCACCCGTTAGCCTTCCGGCATGAAGATCCTGCACACGTCTGACTGGCATCTCGGGCGCTCGTTCCATGGGCTCGGACTGCTCAGCGCGCAGAGCGAATGGCTCGATGGACTGGTGGAGTTCGTCAAGGGCGAGAAGGTCGATGCAGTGCTCGTTTCGGGCGACGTGTATGACCGCGCCCTGCCTGCCGTCGACGTGGTCGCAATGCTCGACAAGACGCTCGTGCAGCTCACTCAGGCGGGCGCGCAGGTGGTCCTCACGAGCGGGAATCATGACTCTGCCGTCCGTCTGGGCTTCGGTTCCCACCTCCTCGCACGCGCAGGGGTGCACTTGCGGACCCGCATCGCCGAGATCGATGTCCCCGTGCTGCTCACGGGAGATGACGGGACCGAGGTAGCCGTCTACGGCCTGCCGTACCTCGAGCCACGCCTCGTCGGAGCGGAGCTCGAGGCCGAGGGCTCGGGACACGTCGCCGTCACGCGCGCGGCGCTCGAACGGGTGCGGTCGGATCTCGAGAGGCGCCGCGCCTCCGCCGACCTCCACTCCATCGTCATGGCCCACACGTTCGCCGCGGGCGGCGTGGCCACGGAGAGCGAGCGTTCTCTCGCGGTCGGCGGCCTCGACGTCGTGCCGGCCGCACTCTTCGACGCCTTCGACTACGCCGCGCTCGGTCATCTCCATGGCAGGCAGCGCCTCACGGACACCGTTCGCTACTCGGGGTCTCCGCTCGCCTACTCCTTCGGAGAGGCCAAGCAGTCCAAGGGAGCGTGGCTGCTCGAGTTCGCGCCACGGGGCCTGGAGTCGGCGACCGAGGTCGGTTGGCCCACGGCTCATCGGCTCGCCGTGCTGCGCGGCACGCTCGAGGAACTCCTCGCCGATCCGGCGCACGTGGCTGCCGAAGGCGCGTGCTGTCAGATAACCCTCACGGATGCCGAGCGGCCCCAGCGCGCGATGGAACGTCTGCGCGTCCGTTTCCCGCTCGCTCTTTCGCTCCAGTTCGAGCCGGAAGGGGGAGCGGAGCGAGCGGCCTCAACCTACAGCGGCCGGCTCGCTGCCGCGCGGGACGAGCTCGAGGTGTGCTGTGGATTCTTCGAGCACGTGCGCGGTCGCGGCCCGGACGAGCGCGAACGCTCAGCCCTGACGGACGCCCTGGAGTCTGTCCGTCTTGCGGAGGCCGGCAGATGAGACTCCACCGCCTCGAGATGGCCGCGTTCGGTCCGTTCGCCGCGCGGCAGAGCATTGACTTCGATTCCCTCGCCGAGCATGGCCTCTTCCTCCTCAACGGGGCTACCGGGGCGGGCAAGACGAGCGTCCTCGACGCGGTCTGCTTCGCCCTGTACGGCGGCTTGCCGGGCGCCCGGCAAGGCAGCAAGTCGCTCAAGAGCCATCACGCCGACGCCTCGGCCGAGCCGTTCGTCGAGCTGGAGTTCAGCGCGCAGGGCCGGCGTTTTGAGGTCCGTCGGACTCCCGCGTGGGATCGGCCCAGCGCGCGTTCGAAAAACGGGTCCACGCTCCAGCAGGCAACCACCCAACTGCGCGAGCTCGTCGACAACGAGTGGGAGGCGCTCTCAGCGCGGAACGACGAGGCCGCGAGCCTGCTTCGCGACGTGCTCGGAATGGATCGCGAACAGTTCACGCGCGTCGCGATGCTTCCGCAGGGCGAGTTCGCGGCGTTTCTCCGTGCGGACCCGAAGGACCGCGAGAAGCTTCTCGAAAGCCTTTTCGCGACGGGCCGTTTCGCCGACGTCGAGGCGGAACTCGCTTCGATGGCACAGGAAGCAGAGGCGAGCGCGGCGAAGGCCGAGACCGCGGCCCGGATTCCCGTCCGTCAGCTCGTGGCCGAACTGGCGGCGCATCGCGAGCTTGCGTCCGCAGACGGGAACGGCGCATCAGAAGACGAGGATTCCCCGCAGCTCGGGGTGACGCTGCCGGTGCCCTATGAGGGCGTGGCCGCAGATGAGCTGGCTCTTGCCGACGCGGAGGCCTGGTTCCGGGCGGCCGACGGCTCGTTTGAGGAGCTTGCCCAACGTGCGCAGGCTGCCAGTGCCCGCGCTCGGGACGAGGCAGTGGCGGCCCGTCTGGCTGAGGAGGAATGCCGACGTGCCGTGGAAGACGCGGCAGAGCTTGCAGCCGCGCGCGAGCGGCGAAAGCGCTGGGAGGCCAAGGCCGCGGATCATGCGGCGCGGCTCGACCGATTGGACCGGTCACGGGCGGCAGCAGCATTGCGGCCGGAGCTGGAGGAGGACCGTCGTGCCGCCGCGGCCTGCGCCGCTGCGGAAGAGGAACTCCGCGCAGCGCTCGGCGCAGCTGCCGCAGTGGGCTGGACGAGTGCGGACGACGACGAGCTCTCGCCGAGCGCGCTCCGCGCCGAGGCTGGCAATACCCGCGCAGAGGCAGCTGTGCTCGCCGAACGCGTCCCGCTGGAGGACGAACTCGACCAGCTCATCGCTGAGCAGGGCCGGGCCGTATCCGCAGCCAAGCGCGGGCGCGAGTCGCTTTCACGCCTTGAGGCAGAACGGTCTTATCTCGATCGAGCAGAGGCCGAGCTTGTGGCCGAGAGGGAGAGGATCGAGCCGATCGCGGCGGCGCGAGCGGGCGACGAGCGAGACGAGCAGTCGGCGCGCGCGGTTATGGAGGCCGTAAAGGAGTACGGCTCGGCCGCCGGGCTGCTCGAGACTGCGCAACAGCTCCTGCTTCGGCGACGCGCCGAGGCGCTCGAACTCCGCGAACAGTGGCTCGACCTTCGCCAGGAGCGCCTCGACCACACAGCCTTCGAGCTCGCGGCCAGACTTGAGGACGGAATGGAGTGCCCGGTGTGCGGCTCTCCGGACCATCCCCGGCCCGCGGTTGGGGATGACGATCCGCTTCGGCTCGTCGACCGGGAGAAGGCGGCCGCCGCCGCTGCAGAGGCAGGCGTCGAGCGTGAGCGGTCGGCCGCGTCGGATCTCGCCGAGGCGAGAGCCAAGGTGGCCGCGGTGGTAGCCCGCGGAGGTGACGCCGATCCGGACAAGGGCGCACGGGTCCTCGCCGAGGCGAGCGCTCGGCTCAAGCACGCTCGCGCAGCCGAGGAGCGGCTTAAGTTGATTTCGCAACAGCTGGCGGTGATCGAAACCAGGCGCCGCGAGGCGGCAGGGGAGCGCGAGGCAGCGGCCACTGAGCTGGCAGTTGCCGAGGCGACGCTCGCCCGCCTCTCGGGTGAGATCGAGCAGCGCCAAAGCGACCTGATCGAGTGGCGGGCGGGGTGGGCTAGCCTCAGCGCAAGGCACAGCGCGCTCACCGCCCTTGTTCGCGCACTCGAGCCGCTTGCCGACGCCGCCGCGAAGGCCGCGGCTGGCCGTGCTCACGCGGCCAGTGCCGCCGAAGCCCTCTGCGCCGCGCTTGAAGGGAGCCGTTTCGCAGACGCGGACTCCGCCCGAAACGCGCTTCTGACGGAGGCCGAGGCTCAGGCTCTGCAGTCCGCGGTGGAGTCGCATCTCGCGGAGGAGCAGGCCATCGCAGGGTTGCTTTCGTCCGCGGCGGCGAGAAGGGCCCTTGCGGCCGAACAGGACACGGGGTCTGAAGCCGCTCCACAAGTTCACGAGCGACTCGAAGCGTGCCAGCGTGAGCTGGCTCGAGCTGAGGCGGCGCTCGCTACGGCTCAGACGGCCCAGCATTCGGCGGTCGCGGCGCGAGGGCGGTGCGAAAGGCTGCACAAGGAGTTCGCGCAGGCGCTCCCGGTCGTAAGCTCCGCCCGCGCGCGCGCAGACCTGCTCGGCGAACTCCAGAGGACGGCGCGCGGGAGTGGCGACAATCGCCTCCGGATGTCACTTCATCGCTATGTGCTCGCAGCCCGGCTCGAACAGGTGGCCGTCGCAGCGACCGAGCGGCTCGCCGTCATGAGCGATGGCCGCTTCAGTCTCGAGCACAGCGATGCCCTGGCCGCCCGAGGCGCTGCTTCGGGCCTCGGGCTCGAGGTCTTCGATGCCTGGACTGGCCAGCGCCGTGACCCCTCGACCCTCTCCGGGGGAGAGTCGTTCATGGCATCCCTCGCCCTGGCGCTCGGGCTCGCAGACGTCGTCCAACACGAGGCTGGGGGAATCGATATCGAGACCCTGTTCGTCGACGAGGGTTTCGGAAGCCTCGACGAGCAGACACTCGAACAGGTCATGGAGGCCATCGAGGGACTTCGAGACGGAGGGCGCACCGTCGGGCTCGTGAGCCACGTCGCCGAGCTCAAGCAGAGGATCCCAGCGCAGATCCGGGTCACCAAGGGCCGCTCGGGCTCGAGCGTCGCAGTCGTCGCGGGCGCGGATACGTTCTACGATGGTGGGGCGTAGCCGGGTTGGGCGCGACGGGAGGCAGGGACGTCGTGCATGAGCTGAGGCGTGCCCCGTGTCGACCCGAGTCTCTGTCTTGTCGCGCTACAAAGTCCTGCCAGACCTTGCTGGTGCAGCCTTTCTTCCCCTGGGCCTTCTCGCCCGCCTGCCCCTCGCGATGCTCACCGTCGGGACGCTCACCCTCGTAGCAGTCGAGTCGGCGTCCTACGCTCTCGCCGGTGTTGCTGCGGGCGCTGTCGGAATCGGCTCTGCCATTGGGGCACCCATCCTCGGTGCGCTCGCCGACCGGGCAGGGCAGAAGAAGGTGCTCCTCATCGCGGCGGCACTCAACACCGTCGCAGTCACCGCCGTCGTGCTTGCTGCCCTCTCGCTGAGCGCTGCGAACAGCGGGGACCAGGCTGGCGGCGCCGTCGTTGTCGCGGCTCTGCTGTCTGGCCTGACGACTCCGCAGGTCGGGCCGTTTGCGAGGGCGCGCTGGATGGGGCTCACCGAGGGACGGACTCTGAGGGCGCTCGAGCTTGACGCCGCCCTCTCGTATGAGGGGACTGCAGACGAGCTGACGTTCGTGCTCGGGCCAGCCCTCGTCGGCCTGTTGGGGGCCGGGATAGCCCCCTGGTTGCCGCTTTCGACCGCAGCCTTCCTGACCGCCACGTTTGTGACGGCCTTCGCGCTGCACCCAACCGCCTCCGCGGTCCGACCGATCCCACGTCACGAGCTTCCCGCCGTGACTCTCCGTGAGTGGTCGATCGTGCTGGTTCCTGTCGCGGCGATGGTGGCAATGGGAACATTCTTCGGCGGCACCCAGGCGGCGTTGACTGCGTTCGCCGGGGAGCACGGTTCACCGGATCTGGCCGGCCTGCTCTACGCGGCGCTCGGTCTCACCTCTGCCGTCGCGGCCCTGAGCGTCGCGGTCTGGCCGCCGGCTTTCGGCCTCCGGCTCCGCTGGGCCGTGTGCGCGGGGTGCATGCTCGTCTTCAGCCTCTCCCTCTTCGCTCCGCACGGCCTGACCTGGATGACGGGCGCGCTCCTGCTGGTCGGAATCCCCGTGGGCCCGATCATGGTGACCGTCTTCGGCATCGGCGGGCGGATTGCTCCCCGTGGCAGGACCGGGACCGTCATGACCGCGCTTGCGAGCGGGATCGTGGCGGGCACGGCGCTCGGAGCAGCCATCGGAGGGCAGCTCGCGGCGCGCGGTGGGACAGCAGCCGCCCTGTGGGCGCCGGTGGCAGCGGCGGGCGCGCTGCTTGCGCTCGGGGCGGGGGCCGCCGTCGTGCGCCGCCGCTGATTCGAAGATCTGGTTCAGCCGACGGCGGCGGCAATGCGGCGGGCCGACTCCTTGAGCGCTTGTCCGATCCTCTCGACCTCGATGTTTCCCCCCAGATGTACGACGGCGAGTGCGGAGGGCCGCTGCCGAGGCGTCAGGATGGGCGCGGCAATCGCAAAGACCCCTGGAATCACCTCGTCGTGGCTCACCGCGTACCCGCGCTCCCGGGCTTCCTCGGCCTCCGCTCGATAGGGGACGTCGGGCATCCGGCGTTCCCATTCGACACGCCCGATCGCGGACTGGATGGCGATGCCCGGGGCTCCCGAGGAGATGCTGTGGCGGGTGCCGGGGCGCTGCGCTATGGTCGTGCCGTTGTGGCGCGGTTCGACGGTTGCGAGCGTGACGCAGTCCGCGTGGTCCCACACGACGACGAAGGCGGTCATCCCGAGTTCCTCGGCGATACGGCCGAGTTCTGGTGCCGCCGCTGATTGCAGGTCGCGGGCGACGCCGCGCGCCAGGACGGCGAGACCCGCACCGGGCTGGAGACGTCCCGAGTCGTCGCGTTCGATGAGGGAATGGTCCTCGAGCGTGCGGATGATGCGGTAGGCGATTGAGCGATGCACCCCGAGCGAGTCGGCGAGCTCCGCGATGGTGAGAGGTGAGCGTGCGTCGGCGAGAACCTCGAGCGCGCGGATCCCTCGCGAGAGGGTCTGGGAGTGGGCCGCCGTCTCCGTTGCCTGCGGCATGCTGTTCCTTTCGGGGAAGGGTCACTCGGACCGCGGGATCGGGTCTTAGAGTCTTGTGTAGGACTCCACTGCACCCTACAGTTGAAATGTTCGATATGGGGACTCTATGTTCAATTATAGAACTGGAATTCGATATTCGACAGAACCTCAGCAGAATGTGACGGCCTGAGGAGGGAGCGCGATGATCGCCCAGCCGGGAGCGGTCCCCGAGAGGACGGGGCGAACCGTGAGCGCGCGCGCTCACCACTTCCGGGGCAGCCTTGGGCGCTTCGCGACGGGCGTCGCAATCGTTACGTTCGATGGCGCGACGAAGCGCCACGGCATCACTGTCAACTCGTTTACCTCAGTCTCCCTTGACCCCCCGCTCGTGCTCGTGAGCATTGCGCGCAACACTCGGGCCCACGATGAGCTCGCCGGGCGGCCGTTCACCGTGAATATCCTCGGGGCCGAGCAGAAGGCCCTCGCCATGCACTTCGCGGGCAGCCCAGGGCTGGAGCCACACTGGGTCGAGGGGACGGTCGCTCCGCGGCTCAGCAGGGTCCTCGCCTACTTCGAGTGCAAGCCGTGGGCGGCCTACGACGGCGGTGACCACACCCTCTATCTGGGCGAGGTCGTGGATTTCAACTATCGGTCCGGGGATGCGCTCGCCTTCGCGAGCGGCCGCTTCACCACAATCCCGGAGAGCCAGCTCGGCGTGGAGGACCTGCTTTAGAGCCCAACCATCCGACGACGGGAGAAGCACCATGGGCATTCGTACCGGCCAGCAGTTCCTGGACAAGCTCAATTCGATGCGGCCGCATCTGGTGATCGACGGTGAGGTGGTTTCTGAGAACCTCACCGATCACCCCGCCTTCAGGGGCCTTGCGCGAACCTACGCGGCGCTCTTCGACCTGCAGCACGACCCGCAGTTCCGGGATCGTCTGACCTACCCTTCGCCCACCACGGGAGAGCGTGTCAACACCTCATTCCTTGTTCCGCGTTCGAAGGAGGACCTCGCGCAACGACGCGAGGCAATGTCGGTGTGGGCGGAGTACTCGAATGGCTTCCTCGGCCGCACCGGCGACTATATGAACTCTGCACTCACCGCTCTGAGCGCTGCGAAGAAGTTCTTCGCCCAAGCGGATCCCGTCTTCGGCGAGCGCATGGAAGCGTACTACGAGATGGCGCGGGAGAATGACCTTCTCGCGACCCACACCCTCATCCCACCCCAGGCCAACCGCTCCGTCACAGGCTCGGAACAGCTGGGTGGCCAGCTCGCGGCCCGCATCGTCGAAGAGAAGGACGACGGCGTCGTCGTCCGTGGTGCGCGCATGCTCGCCACGATCGCTCCCATCGCCGACGAACTGCTCGTCTTCCCCTCGACCGTCCTCCGCGGCACTCCTGACGACGCACCCTACTCCTTCGCGTTCGCGATCCAGAATGACGCGCCGGGCCTGCGCTATCTGTGCCGGACCGCCCTGCACAACGGCGGGAGCCACCACGACGAGCCCCTCGCGAGCCGCTTCGAAGAGGTCGACGCGGTCGTAGTGTTCGACGACGTCTTCGTTCCGAACGAGCGGCTGTTCATGCTCGGGCACCCCGAGCTGTGCAATCAGTGGTACTCGGAGACTGGGGCCGCCGCGCTCATGACGCATCAGGTCGTGACTCGCACTGTGGCGAAGAGCGAGTTCTTCCTGGGGCTGGCATCTGAGATCGGAGCCGCCATCGGGATCGACGGCTTCCAGCACATCCAAGAGGACTTGGCCGAGCTCATCAAGGACGTCGAGATCGGCAAGGCGCTCGTTGTGGCCTCCGAGGCGCAGGCGGAGCTCAGCGACGACGGGGTGATGCTCCCGCACTGGCCGACCCTCAACGCGGCACGCAACTGGTATCCGAAGATCTCGCAGCGCTACCCCGAGATCATTCGCAAGTTCTGCGCCTCCGGCCTCATGGCCCTCCCCGGCGAGGCAGATCTTGACGTTGCACGCGACGACATCGAGATGTACCTGCAGGGGAAATCGCTTACGGGGCCCGAGCGGATCCGCCTCTTCAAGCTCGCCTATGACGCGTCCATCACGGGCTTCGCGGGCCGGCAGGCGCTCTACGAGTACTTCTTCTTCGGGGACCCGGTGCGCATGGCGGGGGCACTCGTGAACAGCTACGACCGCGAGCCTGTCCGCGCGCGTGTGCGGGAACTGCTGCACCGCGAGGACTGAGGGGTCGTCTTCGGCCCGGCACGTCCAAGGGTCACGTAACGACGCTTTTCACCGTCGTTAGGTGACCCTTGGATGGTGGCTCACCGTCGTTAGGTGACCCTTGGATGGTGGGTGGTCAGCTGCGCTTCGAGGCGGCGTCCTTCACAGCGCGGTCCCGCACGCCCGAGATGTGCTCGAGCATCGCATCGTGCGCTCGCTGTGGGTCGCCCGATTCGAACGCCTCGAGGATCTTCGTATGCTCCTCGATCGCGTTCTCGGCGTCAGTCACGCCGAGCTTCCCGAAGAACCTGAAGCGCTGCACCTGGCCGCCGAGGGCCCTGTACGCGTTGACCAGGAACCGATTCTGTGCGTTCTCGGCGATGAGACGGTGGAACCGCTCGTCCGCCTCCCAATACGCCCCGTACTCTGCGAAGGTCGGGCCGGTCGGAGCCCCACGGAGGTCGTCGACGGCCTGCTCGAGCTCTTCCCGAAGCTCCGCTGTCACATGAGCGCAGGCGCGCTCTGCGATGGCTGGTTCGATGATCGCTCGCGCGGCCATGAGCTCATCGAGCTCCTCCGCCGTGAAGAGTGGAGCCACCCGGTAGCCCTTGAGCGCCGCGCGCCGGACGAGCCCAGTGGACTCGAGCCGGGCGAGCGCCTCGCGAATCGGTGTCTGAGACACGTCGAGCTCTTGGGCCATCCGATCGATTCCGATGGCCTGCCCGGGCTCGAGCCGGCCGTCCATGAGGGACGCGAGCAGTTCCTGGTACACGTAGTCGGCCAGGAGCTGTCGGTTGGCTGGCCGACGACCACTCGAAACGGCGTGCATGGGTCGAATCCTATCGGATATTGTCTCGGTCACGTCAGGCTCGTGAACTCCTCGCTAGTGGTGCATCACCGGTTCGTCGAGCAGTTCGTCAGACTTTGCCGTCCGGAAGAACCTCGTCAGGTACATCATGAGCGCTCCGAGGAATGCGAAGACCCCGAGGGAGATGACGCCCCAAGCTCCGCTCGTCGTCGGCATCGCCGAGTTGAACGCCGTCCGCATGAGCGGGGCGACGAAGCCGCCGAGATTTCCGAGCGAGTTGATGAGCCCGATGCCGGCCGCGGCGGCTGCCCCCGTGAGGAAGGACGTCGGATAGGCCCACGTGATCGGTCCGACGGCGAGGAAGCTCGCGACTGCAAGCGTGATGAACACGATGCCGAGCAGCGGCTGGCTGCTCACACCCGCCCACGCGGAGCCCACGATGAACAGGCCGGTGCCGATGTAGAGGAGCGTGCCCCAGTTGCGGCGACGGGCTACCGTGTGCGCAGCGCGGCCGAGGAAGTAGCAGGCGAAAAGGCCCACGAGCCACGGGATGGCGGAGACAAGGCCGACTTCCCAGCCGACCTTCTTGCCGAGGAGCCCGGCAACCTCTTGGGGCAGGTAGAACGTAGTGCCGTACACCGCGATCTGCAGGGCGAAGTAGATGACCGTGAAGTACCAGACCTTCCAGTTCGCCATGGCCGACCAGATGCCCTTCGGGCCGTCCTGGTTCCGTGCCTGGTCCTCTACCGCCATGGCATTGGAGAGGGCGAGCTTCTCGTCATCGTCGAGGAACTTGGCCTTGGCGGGACTGTTCGTGAGGAGGAACAGCGCGGCGATACCGGCGAGGATCGCGAGGATGCCCTCGCCGAAGAACATGACCTGCCAGCCGCGGGCGAAGCCGAGGGAGTCGCCGAAGCTGATCAGGCCGCCGCTCATCGGGGCGCCGATCATCTGCGAGAAAGGCTGCGCGAGATAGAAGATCGCGAACATCTGGACGCGGACCTTGTTCGGGAACCACTCGGAAAGGAACATGATGACGCCCGGGAACAGCCCCGCCTCGGTGACACCGAGGAGGAAGCGCAGCACGTTGAACATGACGTCGTTCGTCGTGAAGGCGAAGCAGGCCGCCACGATTCCCCACGTGATGGAGATGCGGGCGAGCCAGAAGCGCGCGCCGAAGCGCTTGAGCAGGAGGTTGCTCGGGACTTCGAAGATGGCGTAGCCGATGAAGAAGATGCCGGCACCGAGGGCGAAGGCGGCGTCGCTGACGCCGCGGTCGGCCTTGAGCGCGGCTTGGGCAAAGCCGACATTCGTGCGGTCCAGGAACGCTACGAAATACAGGATCACAAGCATCGGCATGAGGTGCCGAGCCGCCTTGCTGATGGCGGATTTCAATTTCGCGTCGTGGATGGACGACGCGAGGGTCCTCTCGGCTGATGTGGACACTTCAAGCTCTCCTTTGAGATGAACTTCTCGTAAGACGGGTGCGCGAATTGGTGCCGCCGGAGCGGCGTCAGTGCTGAAGCAGCGACGCCGCGCCAAAGGCAACGAGGGCAAGGCCCACGGCGAGGAACAGCAGGCGCGATTTCGACCAACTGCCCAGAAGGGATTTCATGTGGGGTCCGCTCTGTAATCAGTGCATGTAGAGGCCGCCGTCGACGTTCAGGGTCTGGCCCGTCACGAAGCCGGCGTCCTCGCTGATGAGGTAGGCGATTGCGGCAGCGATGTCGCGCGGCGTGCCGATTCTCGGCAGGACGCCGTCGGCCGCCATCAGGACCTTGCGCTCGTCGGTGAGGGTCCCGCCCATGATGTCGGTGTCGATGGGTCCGGGAGAGATCACGTTGACGGTGATCCCGTCGTGGCCGAGTTCGCGGGCGACGCTGCGCGAGAAGCCGATGATGCCGGCCTTCGCGGCGGAGTACGGGGTCTTGCTGTACGTGCCGCCGCCGCGCTGTGCCGAAACCGAGGCAAGGCTGACGACGCGCCCCACACCGTTCTTGACCATCGATTCGACGGCCCTGCGCGTTGCGTAGTGGACGCCGTTGAGGTTGATGTTCATGACCCGGTTCCACTCTTCGGGGGTGACCTCGAGGTAGGGGACGGGCGAGGAGACGCCGGCGAGGTTCACGAGCGCGACGATCTGGGGCAGGGCACCTTCGAGTTCATCGAAGGCAACGCGGACCTGAGCCTCATTCGAGACGTCGGCCCCGGCTCCAGCTGCCTGGACGCCGTGCTCGAGGACGATCTCTTCGGCGACGCGCTTCGCGGCAGCAGCGTCGAGGTCGATGATCCCCACGTTCCAGCCTCGCTCGGCCAGGTAGTGGGCGGACGCACGGCCGATGCCACGGGGAGAGGCGGCACCGGTGAGGATGACGGTCCGGGATTCGGGGAAGGCGGTCATGGGGGGGTTCTCCTAGTTGATCGGTGCGGGGCCGAGCTCGTCCATGAGCTTCTTGATGGCCACATAGGCCTTGTTCCGGTACGCGACGAGCTCCGGCGTGCGGTCGGCGGGCACGTTGAGGTACCCCGCGCCGGACTTGGTGCCGAACTTCCCAGCATCGACGAGCTCTCGCAGCGATTCGGGAGTGGCGAAGCGCTCAGGCCAACGGGTCTGGAGGGACGCGTAGCAGAACGCGTAGACGTCGAGCCCGGCCATGTCCGCGATCGCGAACGGTCCGAATGCCGGGAGGCGGAAGCCGAACGTCGTACGGACGATGGTGTCGATGTCCTCGGGCGTGGCAATGCCCTCTTCGACGATCTGCGTCGCCTCGTGGAACAGGGCGTACTGGAGGCGGTTGAGCACGAACCCCGTGGAGTCCTTGACGCGCGCACTCTCCTTGCCCGTCGAAGCGACGATCTCCTCGACGAACGGCAGGACGCCCTCGTCGGTCCCCTCATGGGGGATGAGTTCGACGCCCGGGATGAACGGCGCGGGGTTCGAGAAGTGCACTCCGAGGAACCGCTCGGGGCGCTCGACGGCGGTGGCCAGTTCCGCAATGCGGATGGTCGAGGTGTTCGAACCGATGACCGCCTCAGGCCGAGCGGCTGCGCTGACGCGGCGCAGCGTCTCGTGCTTGATCTCGATCTTCTCGGGCACGGCCTCCTCGATGAAGTCCGCGTCGGCCACCGCGTCCTCGATGGATGCTGCGGGGGAGAGGTTCGCCTTGATGCGCTCGACCGCGTCGGCGGGGAAGAGCCCCTGCTCCGCGAAGTCGGCGGCCTCGGCGAGGAGCCGGTCGTAGTTCTTCTTGGCGATCTCCTCGGAGATGTCGGCGATCTTCACCGTCGCACCGGCGAGGGCGAGCGACTGCGCGATCCCACCTCCCATGTAGCCGGAGCCGACGACGGCGATCTTGTTCTGCGATGCCGAATTGGTCATGGCTGGGATTCCTTCCTAGGCCTTGGGCAGGAGCGAGCGGATGTACTTCTGATTCGTGGCGCACACGCCGAGGCTGTCGCCGCCGTACTGCTCCGTGAGGATGATCCCGTTGAAGCCGAGCTTGATGGCGTCGCGGAACACCTGGCGGTAGTTGATGAGGCCGGTTTCCATGGTCGAGGGCACCGACGTCGCCCAGCTGCCGTCCGCGGCTTCGTCCCGCGTGTAGTTCTTGACGTGCCAGTAGTTGGCGTAGGGGAGCGTCTTCGCGTAGAGCTCTCGCCAGTCCTCGACGGGGCGGTGGAGGCGGATGAGGTTTGCGACGTCAGGGTTGAGCCCGACATTGTCGAGCCCGACGGCCTCGACGAATCGCACCGCGCTGTCTGCTGTCCCCAGATACGTGTCCTCGTACAGCTCGAGAGCGACCGGAAGGCCGACCTCCGCCGCGTGCTTGCCCAGTTCGCGGATGCGGCTGACGGCGAGATCCCACGTCTCCCGGTCTTCGGGGTCCTTCGGCCCCTCGGCCGTCCAGAACCACAGGGCCTTCTTCTGGGCCTCGCTGAAGGGCTGGTGCAGCCCGGTCGAGAAGACCTGCATGCCCCATTCCGCGGCAGCGTCGATCGTGCGGTGCGCGTACTCGAGGTTCCGCTCTTCGTGGCCGGGCATGATGACGCTCTGCCGTTGGAGGTGCACCGAGGGGATGCCGACGCCGTGCGACGCGGCGATGGCGAGGAACTCGTCGCGGCGCGACGGGGAAAGGTCGGCCGGCCGGACGTGGCTGTCCGCGAGCTCGGCGAGGTTGAACCCGACCTCCTCGATCTGGGCGAACATGTCGTCCCAGACCTCAGGCTCGGCGTCGTGCATGTTCACGCCCTGCGCGTCGGTTGGGGCGAAGCCGTGGAGGCACGTGGCGATGGGCCAGGTCTCTGCGGTGTAGTGAGGATTCTCCTGCATGGTGCTCCGTTGCATGGTTGATCGACCGTCCTGATCGTAGATCCTATAGGATTTACAGTGAACCAAGTCACCGCTCAAGTCAAGCTGGTGCTTCAGGCCTCGTCGGGGGCCTTGCGAAGCTCGGGCGCGAGGACGCGGATGACGGCTGAATCGTCTTCTGCCTCGAGCCCCATCGACTGCCCCATAAGAAAAAGCTGCTCGGCGGCTGCCGCGACAGGTGTGGGAAGTCCGGCGGTGCGCGCTGCGCGTCCCACGATCCCAAGGTCCTTCACGAAGATGTCGAGCCGGCTCAGCACGGGCGCCCCGCCGTCGTCGTATGCGCTGAGCATGCGCCGGCCGCGATCCCCGAGCATGAAGGAGCCCGCCGCACCTGCCGTGAGGGCGTCGAGGGTGCGCGCTCGGTCAAGCCCGAGGGCGTCCGCGAGCGCGAGCGCCTCGGCTGCTGCGGCGATGTGCACCCCGCAGAGGAGCTGGTTGACCGTCTTGAGGGCTTGGCCGTCCCCGGCCCGGTCGCCCACGACCGAGAGCGTCGAAGCCAGCAGGTCGAGCACGGGGCGGGCGCGTTCGAGCGCCGACGGTGACGCGCCGACGACGACGAGCAGGTCACCTTGTCCCGCGCGAACCGGGCCGCCTGAGAGAGGAGCGTCCACGAGGTCGACACCGAGTTCCGCCAGGCGTTGGGCGGTTCCGTCCACGGCTCCGGTCCCAACGGTGCTGGTCAGGATCGCGACAGCGCCTCGCGAGAGCTCGGGTGCGATACCCGCATCCCCGAAGAGGACGTCCTCGAGCTGGGCTTCGTTGCGTACCGCGAGCAGAACCGCGTCGGCCCCGCGCGCCGCCTCGCGCGCCGATCCGAACGTCTCGACGCCCGCCTCGCGGGCGAGTGCGAGGCGTTCCTCAGCGATGTCGAAGCCGTGGACGGTGAGGCGCGTGGCGAGCCGCGATGCCATGGGCAAGCCCATCGCGCCGAGGCCGAGGACAGCAACCGTGTAGCGGTCGGCGGCAGGGTCAGTCATTGATCGGTTCCTTCTGGTAGCTCACCTTGGTCCTTCTGGTAGCTCAGCTTGGCTACTACGTCGGCCAAGGATGCGTCGTCGCCGACGTTTCCCGCGAAGACGACGTAGGGGATGCCGAGGGCAGGGCCGTCCATCGGCTCCCAGAGCGAGACGATTCCGGGGAGCATGGGGCCCCTGACGATCGCGTGCCGGATCCCGAGGCCGTGGGCGGCGACGTCGGACGATGTGATGCCGCCCTTGGCCACGACGAAGCGCGGGCGGACGGCCGCGAGGGTCCGGCGCACCACGTCGACGAGGGCCGCCGAGATCCGGCGGGCGATTGCGAGGCTTCCTGCGGCGGTGTCCGCGGTGACGAGGGTGCGGGTCGTGTGGACCACGACGTCCCCCGTCGCAAGCGAGGCGGCAACGAGCTCCGCGGTCTCGGCGACGTGCGATTCGTCGCCCGCGAGGACGCGTTCGACGTCGAGTTCAACCACGCGCGCGGACGGGAGGCGGCCCAGCAGCGCCTCGAGCTGCCGGGTGGTCTGCCCCACGTGCGAGCCGACGACGACGAGGCCGCCGCGCGGTGGGGCGTCGGGCCCGAGCGCCTCGGCAGAGCTGAGCGGCGCCTTGACCTCCTGACCGATCCGGCCGCGCACGAACGGAGGGCCGACCCGGTAGATGAACCTCTTCCCACGCCGCTCGGCCTCGGCGAGGCCGAGGGCGAGGCGCCGGAAGTCGTTCTCGGTCACAATGTCGACGGCGATCGGCGTCCGGTCCGTGGCGGGTGCCAGTGCATCCGCAATGGCGATCGCGCTTTCCGTGGGGGTGCCCGTGCGAAGGGTTGCGAGGTCGAGCACGATCACGCGGTCCGCCGGATAGCGCCCGCCCGACTTCTCCTCGACGTACTCCGCAAGTCTCGAGTTGTGGTAGCCGAACGTGGCGTCGCGCGCGAACTCGGTCTCGGCGACGGGCGTGAGCTGGCCGGAGCCGTTGCGGGTGTAGTGTGTGCCGCCGATGGTGACGCGGCCCGCGTCGGGAAAGGCCGGGACGATGACCACCCCATCAGCGCCGAGCGCCTCCTGTGCTTCGAGGGTTGCGGCGATCGTGTCTGTCTCGAGGGGGAAATGGCCGCGCAGTGTCGAGTCGCTGCGGCTCGTGAACGCCAGTTCGAGCCCCAGCTCGCGGGCCGCCGCGAGCGCATTCGTGACAACTTCCCGATTCCGTTCGGCCGCCTCGCCCGGGTCGAGGCTGCGGGTGTTCGTGAGGACGTAGACCGCAGCGGGAGGCTGGTGCTGCTCCTGGGGATTGTCACGTTCGGGTCGAGGGGAGCGGGAACCGGATGCAGCGAGTCCGAAGGCCCATCGGAAGTCGTCTGGCTCCCATGCGGTGAGGACGGGCAGGTCGGCGACCGACTGTGTTCCAGTCGGATCGTCGTCCAGGACCACAAGAATCCGCTTCGAGGCGGAGACGGAATCCGCAACCGCCTCTGCGGGCACGGTCGCGTCGGCGGGGAACCCCGCGAGCAGTTCTTCTTCGACGATCACAGGCACCTCATCGTGGACGGGAAATTGGTGGGACGGCTGCCGCTAGCGGGTCCCGGCGGGCTGCGCGCTGAGCACCTCGTCGAGGACCTCTTCAAGGGCCTCGGCGCGGTGGGCGAAGCGGCCGAGGAACAGTCCATCGACGTCGTCTGCGATCTCGCGGAGGAGCCCGGGCCGGGCGCTCCCACCGTAGATCACGCGCGAGCCCTCGAAGTCGGTGAACGACTCGAGATGGCGGCGCAGGCGGCCGCACACCGAGCGGATGTAATCCGGTTTGGCAGGTGCGTCCGCCCCGATGGCCCAAAGGGGTTCGTAGGCAACGATGACCCGGCCGCACCGGCCCGCCGCGCGCGCCGTGGAGAGTGCGTCGTCGACTTGCCGCATGCACTCCTGAGCTACGGATTCCGGTGCGCCGCGCTCGGCCTCGCCTACGCACAGGATCGGTGTGAGTCCGTTCCGGAGCGCGGCGTCCGTCTTCGCGCGGACGACGGCGTCCGTCTCGCCGAAGAGGCGGCGGCGCTCAGCGTGCCCGACCTCGACGACGCGGCATCCGACCTCCGCGATCTCAGCCCCGCTGACCTCTCCGGTGAGCGCTCCCGCGTCCTCCGTTGCGAGGTCCTGGGCGCCGACCATGGCGACACCGCGGAGGAGGTCCACCGCAGCCGGCACCGAGAGGTAGGTCGGGACCACGAAGAGCTGCGCCGCGCCGTCGCGCACCGCTGGGTGCGCTCGGGCGACCTCCGCGATGTCACGGCACCACGCGACGGTCTTCGCGTGGCTGAAGTACATCTTGAGGCTTACGCCGACGAGGCAAGGCGCCACGTCAGACGCCCTCGTAGGCGCAGAGCTCCTGGACCTTCTCGTTCGAAGCGCTCGTCTCGTCGAACTCATAGGTGAGCCACTCGCGGACGTTGCGCCGCGCGAGCTCGAGCCCGACCACGCGCTGCCCCATGCAGAGCACCTGAGCGTTGTTCGAGAGCACGGAACGCTCGACCGAGAACGAATCGTGCGCCGTGACCGCGCGGATTCCGGGCACCTTGTTCGCCGCGATCGCGACGCCAAGGCCCGTCCCGCAGATGAGGACGGCGCGGTCCGCCTCGCCGCGGGCGACGATCTCGGCAGCGCTCGTCGCGATGGTCGGGTAGTTCGTATGCCCGTCTGCGCCGACGCCGACATCCATAACGGACGCGACCAGCCCGCTCGCCTCGAGGTCCTTCTTGATTGCTTCCTTGTATTCGAATCCTGCGTCGTCGGAACCGACGACGATGCGCCACTGTCGGGCCATGATGTGCTCCTCTAATTGGTGATGGGGATAGGCAATTGGTGGTGGGGCTAGGGTCCGGGTGTTTTCAGCGGGCGACGTCGGTGCGCTCGCCTCTGCTGAGCAGCGCGGCGATAGTCGTCACAATGAGGGCGAGCGAGACGGCTCCGGGATCGGGCACCCCCAGGGCCTTCTCGCCGTGGGACCGCGCGCGGCCGAGGCCGGGCATGAGATCGGCCGTGCGCTCTGCCGCGGTCGTCGCTGCCTGCGCGGCAGCTTCCCAAGCTTCGGGCAGGGAAGCGCCTTCGTCCACGCGGGCAGCCAACGTGTCGGCGAATGGAACGAGGGCGTCGACGAGCGTCTTGTCGCCTACGCGGGCCTTTCCATACGATCGCACGGTCTCGGACGCCGAAAGCACTCCGTCACGGACGCCCTCTGGCGAGACCGCCTCCGTGTCGCCGAGCCGCTCTCCGAGGGTGCGGAGGATCACGCCCCAAAGGGCGCCGGAGGTTCCCCCGGCGCGGTCGGCCCATGCGTCCGCCGCCCGAGAGAGCAGGGTGCCTGCCCCTGCGCCGAGCTCTACAAGGGCTTCGGCCTCGGCCGCCGCCGCGCGAGCGCCACGCTGCATTCCGATCCCATGATCGCCGTCACCCGCGATCGCGTCGATGCGGCCCAACTCGTCCGCGTGCTCGTCGATGGTCTCGCGGGTTGCGCCGAGGAACTCGGCAATGCGCCGTGCTGCCTCGCTCGAGGCAGCGGACGCGGAAGGCACGTTTGCGCGCTCGTCCGCATCGGCGTCGTCCGCTGTAGGGGTGAGGGACGCGTGGTCCACTGCGCCACAGCGGAAGGCGGGAGTGTCCGCGGGAGCCAGCCACAGGCGCTCGAGCTCGTCGTCTAGCCATAGGAGCGTGAGCGAAACGCCCGCCATGTCGAAGCTCGTGCAGAACTCGCCGACCTGCGGGTCGACGATCGTGAGGCCCGCGGATTCGAGCAGGTCCGCCACCCGGGCGTAGACGACGAAGAGCTCCTCGGACTTCACCGAGCCGAGCCCGTTGAGCACGGGCACGACCCTGCCGCCGGACTTCGAGGCCCCGCCGGGCACTTCGGCGTCGGCGAGGAGCTGTTCGATGAACAGCTCGGCGAGGCCGTTGGCGGTCGGGATGTCCGTCTCGTCGAGCCCCGGTTCGCCATGGATCCCGAGGCCGATCGCCATCCTCCCCTCCGGCACGGTGAAGAGCGGCTCTGCCGCGCCTGGCATCGTGCAGCCGGTGAAGGCGACGCCGAGCGAGCGGGTCCTTTCGTTGGCGAGGCGCGCGACGCGCTCGACGCCGTCGAGGTCGTAGCCGAGCGATGCCGCCGCTCCCGCAACCTTGAAGACTGTCAGGTCGCCGGCAATTCCCCGACGCTTCTCGGCTTCCTGGGGAGGGGCGGAGAAGATGTCATCCGTGACGGTGACGGTTCGGCAGTCGATGCCATCCTTGCGCAGCGCCTCCTGCGCCTCGGAGAAGTGCAGGACGTCGCCGGCGTAGTTCCCATAGCTCAGCAGGACGCCGCGACCACGGTGGCTCGCACGCGCAACGGATTCGACCTGATGCGCGGAGGGCGAGGCGAAGAGGTTTCCCATGGCAGCCCCATGCGCGAGGCCGGGACCGACCAAGCCTGCGAAGGCGGGGTAGTGCCCGCTGCCCCCGCCGATCACGACCGCAACCTCAGGCTGCGCGGCCTGCGTGGAGCGGGTCACCCCGCCGTAGACTTTGCGGACCCAGCGGCCGTTTGCGCGGACGAAGCCGTCCACCATGTCATCTGCGAAATCGGCCGGTTCGTTCCAGAGCCGTGTCATGAGCTGCTGCCTCCACTTTGAGTCCCTGTTCTCCTCCGATCCTATAGGATATAGGGCTCTTTTGGAAGGAGGGAAGGCGCCGGCGGGAGGCGACGAGGTCTCCCGCAAGGACGCAAGACCGTTCTGCTCCCAATGTTCGCTCCGCGTCAAGAGGCGTGCGCTCTCGCAACGGCGGGGAGGGGCAGGAGCCGGCAGGGTTGAGGCATGCCTAGTACTGCGTTTCGTGCGGGTCCATCGAGCACCCACTCCCGCTGGGCCGCAGGGGCCGCGGGAGTCGGCGTCGTCGTGCACCTGGCGATGGTGAGTGCCGGGGGAGTGATGGCGGCAGCCGCCGTCCTCATGGCGCTGGCCTGCATTCCGTGCGCGTGGGGCATGTGGCGTGCGCCGACCCTGCGGACTGCCCGCGTCCTCACCGGCATGTCGCTCGGGATGGCCCTCCTCCACGGTGCGCTGCTCCTCGGCGTTGCCCCAGCGCTGCACCACGGAGGGATGGCGGGTATGGGCGCCTCGGCGATGGCTCAGGGCCCCTCGTTGTCAGTGCTCTCGGATGGAGACTCTGGCTCCACGGGCAGCGGCCTGATGATGCTCGCCGTCATGTGCGCCGACTTCACCGCCGCGATGCTCGCCGCGAGCTGGCTCCGCCGGTCGCTGGGCATAGCGCTCGCCGCGCGGTAGGCCTCCAACGCTGTGATACCCGCTACACGGTAACGGGGGCCACTGCAGAGGGCGACGCCGGGCGCTAGCGTTGCGTGGTGAGCATCGCCACCAACCCCTCGGACGGAACCCAACTCGCGTACGAAGTCTCGGGAGAGGGCCCGGGCGTGCTCCTGCTCCATGGCTCCGCGCTTTCGCGCGCTATCTGGAGGGGCTTGGGCTACGTGCGCGCACTCGAGGGATTCACGCTCGTCCGAATGGACCTGCGCGGCCATGGGCGGAGCGGCAAACCGCACACCCCCGACCGCTACCGCATGCCTCTCGTCGTCGAGGACGTGCTGACCGTCCTCGACGATGCTCGGGTTGAAGCCGCACACGCGGTCGGGTACTCGTTCGGCGCCCGCGTCGCGTTCGCTCTCGCGGCAGCGGAGCCGCGGAGAGTCCTGAGCCTCGCGACGCTCGGCGGCACCTACCGGGCGCAGCGCGGCGAGGTCGAGAAGGTCTTCTTCCCCGGTTATCTCGAGGCACTGCGCGCTGGTGGGATGACGGCCTTCGCCGATGGCTTCCGGGCCGCAGGGAATCAGCTCGACCCCTCAACCCGCGCGGCGTTCCTTGCCAACGACGCCGAGGCGCTCGCGGCCTATTTCGAGGCGACCGAGGAGGGTGAGGGGGTCCCCGAAGCTGTCCTGGCCCAGCTCTCCATGCCGGCGCTGCTCATGGCGGGAACCCTCGATGTGCCGAGGCTCGAGCAGTCACGCCGCGCGGCGGCCATCATGCCGCACGCCCGCTTCGTCGAGCTGCCCGCTCGCACCCACGCCTCGACGCTCTTTCCGGCAGGACCCGTGCTGGACGAGCTCGTGCCGTTCCTGCGCGGCGCCGTCGTGGCGGGCTAGCCCGCATCCTCGGGCAGCACGCGCTCAGTTCCGGTCAGCTGGCCGCCACCGCTTCTGGCTCTGGCCGCCGCCACGCGCCGTCGACCCTCTGGGGGATTCTCCACGGATTGGCGTCCTGCAAGGGCTCGGGAAGGGCTGCTTCGGGCCACCCCTGGTACGCGACGGGGCGAAGGAACCGCCGAATCGCCGCCGTCCCAACCGATGTGGTGTTGCTGGACGTCGCCGGGTAGGGGCCGCCATGATGCTGGGCATAGCTCACGGTCACACCTGTCGGCCACTGGTTCCAGAGCACGCGACCGCTGCGTTCAGCGAGAACCTCCGTGAGTTCGTTGGTCGAGTCCTGGCCGACATCACCCGCGGTCCCCTGAATCGTGGTGGTGAGCTGCCCCTCGAGGAGGCCGACGAGCCGGAGGAGCTCCTCGCCGTCGGAGTACCGCAGAACGAGGCTCGCAGGGCCGAACATCTCGCGGCGCAGCAGCTCGGGGTCGCTGAAGGCCTCGCGCGCGTCGGCGACGAGGACGGTCGGCTGTGGAACTTCGCCGAAGCTGCCAGGCACGAGGACACGCACGCCGGGGCGCCCTGACATCTCCTCGACCGCCTTCGCGTAGCCCGCGGCCAGGTGCGGGGAGAGGAGCGAGTGGCCGGCGGGCTCCCGCAGGGCAGCGTTGAGCGGCTCTTGCAGGTCCGCGTCCTCACCCGCTGGCACGAACAAGAGCCCCGGCTTCGTGCAGAACTGCCCCATTCCCAACGTGAAGGAGGCGACGTACTCGGAGATGACCTCGTCCCGGCGCTCATGCCACGCAATCGGCGTGACGACGACCGCGTTGATCCCGCCGAGTTCGCCATAGAAAGGGATGGGCTCGGGACGCTTCGCGGCGAGGTCCATGAGGGCGCGGCCGCCCGCCGTCGAACCCGTGAAGCCGATCGCCTTGACGAGCGGGTGCTGGACGAGCTCGGCGCCTGCCTCCCGTCCCGTGACGAGGGCGAACAGCCCGGCTGGCGCGCCAGCGGCTTCGAGTCCCCGGACGACGGCGGCGGCCGTGAGGGCTGCGAGCTCCGGGTGGGCTTCGTGGGCCTTGTGCACGACGGCGCAGCCAGCGGCGAGAGCGGACGCCGTGTCCCCGCCTGCAACACTGAACGCGAAGGGGAAGTTGGAGGCGCCGAAGACACCTACGACTCCCAGCGGGACATTCACCCTGCGGATATCCGGGCGGGGCCCCATTCCCCAATCGGGGTCCGCGTGGTCGATCGTCGCGTCGAGGTGTTCGCCGGAACGGATCTCCTCGGCGAAGAGCCGCAGCTGGAACACGCTCCGGCGCAGTTCACCGGTGAGGCGCTGTTCCGAGAGGTGCGTCTCCCGCGCGGCGACCTGGACGAGGGCTTCCGCGTCGGCCTCGAGGGCCGAGGCTACCGACTCGAGCCATTCCGCCTTTGTCCGGGGAGTCTCGCTCCTGGCTTTGAGGAACGCCTCGTGGGCTGCCTCGACCGCCTGGGCGAGCTCCGCCGTCGTCGTCTGCTGGCCTTTGGCGTTGGAGTCCTGGCTCATCGTGTCCTCTCGTGGCGTTGTGGTCGTGGCGTCGTGGTTGGCCGGGTAGTGGTCGCTGGCGTGCTGGCTCAACGGGCGTCTCCCGCCAAAGTGGGGGAGGAGACCGCCGCCCGGGCGCCCACCTCGAGCCAGCCCGGGCCCGCCGGGAACGCCCAGCGCTCCCGGGAAACCGCGAGCATTTCGGCGCCCGTCCCCGGGCGCCGCGGCGCGAGGTAGCGGCCGCGATCAATCCGGACCGGTTCAGCGAAGTGCTCGTGGAGGTGATCGACGTACTCGATCATCCGATTCTCCTGCGTGCCCGAGACTGCGGCGTAGTCGAAGAAGGAGAAGTGCTGGGCGAGTTCGCAGAGCCCGACGCCGCCCGCGTGGGGGCAGATGGCGACGCCGAACTGCGCCGCCAAGAGGATGTTCGCGATGTTCTCATTCACGCCTCCTACCCGTGTGGCGTCGATCTGGAGGACGTCGATCGCGCCTGCCTGGAGGAGCTGCTTCACGACGATCCGGTTGGCGACGGCCTCGCCCGTCGCGACTCGGATCGGCGCGATGCCCTTCCGGATGGCGGCGTGGCCGAGGATGTCGTCCGTGCTCGTCGGCTCCTCGATCCAGTAAGGCTCGAACTCGGCGAGCGCCTTGACCCAGTCGATCGCCTCGGAGACATCCCAGCGCTGGTTCGCGTCGATTCCGATGGGGAGCGCGCCCACCGCTTCCCGAGCGAGCCGAAGGCGGCGGCGGTCATCCTCGACGCTGCCGCCAACCTTGAGCTTGATCATGGAGAAGCCCTCGGCGGCGGCTTCCTTGCTCAGCCGGACGAGCTTCTCGTCGCTGTAGCCGAGCCAGCCAGGGGAGGTCGTGTAGGCGGGGTAGCCCTCCGATTGGAGGGCTGCGATCCGAGCTGCCTTCCCCTTCTGCCCGGCCCGCAGGAGGTCGAGCGCCTGGGCTGGGCTGAGGGCATCGGTGATGTGGGTGAAGTCGACGACGTCGACGATTTCCTCCGGGCTCAGTTCGCTCAGGAGGAGCCAGAGCGGCTTGCCTTCCCGGCGCGCCCTCAGGTCCCATAGCGCGTTGACGAGTGCGCCGCATGCCATGTGGCTCACGCCCTTTTCCGGGCCGAGCCAGCGGAGCTGGGAATCATGGACGAGGCGCCGTGACGCTTCGCCGAGGTCTGCCACGAGCGCGTCCGCGTCGAGGCCGGTCAGGAGGTCCGCATAGGATTCGATGGCCCTCACCACGATTTCGTTGCCGCGGCCTCCCGTGAAGACGAAGCCGTGGCCTTCCTCGCCGCTGTCGGTCCTGATGACGACATATGCCGCCGAATAGTCAGGGTCTACGTTGACGGCATCCGATCCGTCGAGCTCGAGCGAGGTGGGGAAGCGGATGTCCTGAGTCGTGATGGATGCAATGCGGGCCATGGGACTCTCTCGTCGTCGAAGTGCTGATCCTAGTCAAAGGGGTGATCCTATAGGATATCGATGAGCGTACCTGAGGGCGATGGTGTTCGTGTACGCCAAGATTCTCGGCGGCTAGCCTGTGCTTATGGCGGTCTCGGACTCCGTGCTCGAATGGCTCCTGGAAGCCGACCCTGCCCTGCGCTGGCAGGTCGAGCGGGACCTTGCGCATCTGCCCCCGCCGGTCTGGGAAGCGACCCGGCGTCGCGTTTCGAGCGAGGGATTCGGCGCCCGCCTCCTCGCGCTTCAGGAGCCTGACGGCCAGTGGGCGGGAGGGGCGTACTTTCCGGGCGACTTCGACTTCCACGGTCCGGAAGCTGCCGAAGGTGCCGGGCAGCCTTGGACCGCGACGACGTGGACGCTCAACACGCTGCGTGAGTGGGGACTCGACGCGGGGGCGCTCGACGGAACCGCACGCCTTCTCGCCGACAACAGTCGGTGGGAGTACGGGGACCTCCCGTATTGGGGCGGGGAAGTTGACTGCTGCATCAATGCCTACACTCTCGCGAACGGAGCCTGGCTCGGCGCCGACGTCTCCGGTATCGGGCAGTGGTTCATCGACCACGCAATGGACGACGGCGGGTGGAACTGCGAGTGGGTCAACGGATCCGGGCGCGCGTCATTCCACTCGACGCTCAACGTGCTCCGCGGCCTCCTCTATTACGAGGGCGCGACGGGCGGCGACGACGAGCTCCGTCGCGCGCGCAAGGCGGGGGAGGAGTACCTCCTGCGGCGGCACCTGCTCTGGAGGCTCACCACGGGCGAGGTCGTAGGGCCGTGGGCGACCAGCTTCGCATACCCGTTCCGCTGGCAGTACAACGCGCTGCGTGCCCTCGACTACTTCAGGTGCGCCGCGCTCCACGACGGCATGCCGCCGGATGCGCGTCTTGAGGAGGCGGTCGCCGTCGTGCGCGCAGGCCGCCACGACGACGGCACATGGCACCAGGGCAAGACGCTGCCCGGACGCGTGTGGTTCGATGTGGACGTGCCGCCGGGCCGGCCCTCGAAATGGTTGACCTTCTACGCCGCTCGCGCCCTGGAATGGTGGGACGCCGCCCGAGGAGGCCGTTAGCGGCGCGCCCCTACTGACACGTGCTCCCCCGCCGTCCTGTCTCCGGTTGAGGCTGAAGGGGCGGACGAGACGAGCGCGCCGAGCGAGTCGGCAAGCAGCTCGATGAGGCGCCGCGATTGGGTCTCATCCGGGCATGCGAGGTGCTGCATGCTGATCCCGTCGATGCCCGAGACGAAGAGCCGGGCGATGAGGTCGAGGTCCTCCGGAATGTGCTGCCCCGAGGCCTCCGCGGCCGAGCGGAAGAGGTCCCCGGTGGAGAGCACCCAGCCTTCGTACATGCTCCGGTTCTGCTCTCGGGCGATCGGTTCCTGCTCCGGCCCCTCCCGGAAACGACGGAGGAGCAGTTCGAACGTCGTCACCTGTTCGTGCGGCCGTTGGAGCATCCGGTCCCAAATGCGGCGAGCATGCTGGCGGATCACCGAGGGGAGGCCGTCCCCCAGGTCTTCAATGGGGGGAAGGCTCTTGGCATAGTCGCGGCTGAGGAAGTAGTAGACCTCTTTGAGCAGCTCGTCCTTGTTCCGAAAACAGTAGTGAAGGGCCGCGAGAGGGGCGTCGGCCTCGGCAGCGATGCGGCGTGTCGTAGCTGCAGGAAGCCCTTCCGCAGCGATCACGCGGGCCGCCGCCTCGACGAACTGCAGCCGCCGCTCCTCGGCGGGAATCCTCGCCATTCTGACCTCCCGATCTCGTCCGACCCATCGTAGGTCGTGCCCAGTTCCGAGCCGTCGATTCCGGCGCGCAAAAAAATTCTACGCCAAAACCTAGTCAAGTGACCTAGTCAAGCGACATACTCTTTTCCAGCGATGTTGAGCAGGTCACATTGAACGACCGCAAGCATCGAAGAAACCAAGCGAAGCAAGCAGGCCTATCCGTGAGGGGACCGACAATGACGCCGAGCGCCGAACTCGCCATCGTCAACGCAGACGTGCTGACGATGGCTGCCCACGGGCAGGGAGCTTCTGCCTCCGACGCCGTGGCAGTGGCGAGCGGCAGGATCCTCGCGGTCGGGAAGGACGCGGTGCCTGAGGTCATCGGCCCTGACACGACAGTGATCGACGCTCGTGGCGGGGCAGTGGTGCCGGGAATCAACGATTCTCATCTCCATTTCACGGCCGCAGCCATGGCTGCCTTTGGCTACATCCCTGTCGATCCGGCCGCGGCCCCTGACTGGACTGCTCTTGCGAGCGTCATCGAACGCGCGCAACCGGGCGAGGACGGATGGATCCGTGCACGCGGCTGGGACGACGCCCTCATCGGCCCAGCGACAGGGCAGCTCCTCAGCGTCCGTCCGGAAGTCCCGGTCGTCGCGTTCGACGCGACGGGACACCGGCTCGTCGTGAACCGCGAGGCGCTGCGCCGCGTCGGCGTGACGTCGTCGACCGCTCCGCCCATCGGTGGCGTCATTGGGCGCGATGCAGACGGCGAGCTCACCGGCCTCCTTCAAGACGGGGCGATGGAGCTCGTCAATGCCGCCTTGCCGCCGGTCCCGCGGTCCGTTCTCCGCGATGCGATGCTCGCGATGCAGCGGCACCTCCACGCGCAGGGCATCACATCCCTCACCGAACCCGGCTTGGGCCCCGCGAGCGCGGGGCTGCTCGATGGCTCCGGATCGACAGCGGCCCTACGTCTCCTCGGCGATCTGGCCCTTGCCCGCGATCTCACCCTCCGCACGACGGTCCTCTTGCTGTTCTCAGGTACGGGCGGAGCCGACGCCGCGTCCGTGGAGGCAGGGCTCGCCAGCGGCCTCGCGGCCGAATACAGCGACCGCGGTATAGATCCGGCGCTCCTGCGCATTGCTGGAGTCAAGGTGTTCGCCGATGGCATTCCTCGCAGCGGAACCGCGTGGATGGCCGAACCCTACGGTGACCATTGCACGCGAGGCAGCCTCGTCGTCGTCGGACGCTCGGAGGAGGAGCGCGTCGCCGAGCTGGGCCGCATCCTGGAGGTGATCGACCGGGCCGGCCTCCAGGCTGGCATCCACGCAACGGGCGACGCCGCGACCGAGGCCGCGGTTGAGGCGCTCATTCGCGGCACGGACGCCGCGTCAAGGCGTCACTACATCATCCACGGAGCGTTCTCGAGCCATCGCACGATCGAGCGCATGGCAGCGAGCGGGATCGGCTACAGCACGAACCCGCTGATCCGCCACGGGGCAGGCGAGGCCATGCGACGCCTGCTCGGCGAGGAGCGATTCGGGCGCCATCAACCGCTTCGCAGCGCGTCGAAGGCAGGAGTTCGCTTCACCCTCGCTTCAGATGCGCCCGTTGCGAGCACCGATTGGCGAGAGACGGTCATCGCCGCAGTGCGGCGCGGCACGCGAGCGACGCCGGGCGCGGATCGGGACCCGGAGCGCATCAGCGGCCGCCAAGCCCTCCGAGCCATGACGGCAGACGCCTCATGGCAGGACCACGCCGAGCACCTCAAGGGCCGCATCGCCCCTGGCATGGCTGCCGACCTCTGTATCCTCTCCCATCCCTGGCCCAACGACGACGTGATCGAGGACCTCCTCGAATCGGACATCGTCCTCACGCTCGCGGCAGGCTTGCCCGTTCACGAGCGTGCCCTGCTCTGACCCAACCCCCAAGTCCGTTCCCACCCCCACCACCACGAGGAGACCATTCCATGCGACGAAGCATCCCCGCGGCCCTCGCCGCCGTCCTCGCCCTCGCCCTCTCGGCCTGCGGCGCCAGCACCGCCGCGTCCCCTGGCGCGAGCGGCTCCGTGACGACGCTCAGGGTCGGAACGATCGGCATCGGCAGCGACGCCGCCATCAAGCTCGCGGAAGAGAAGGGCTATTTCAAGGAGGAAGGGCTCGACGTCAAGATCTCCGTCGTCGCCAATCCGCCCGCAGGGATCGCTGCCGCCCAGAGCGGCCAACTCGATCTCACGTACACGCCGTCCATCCCGCTGCTCAATGCCCTGAGCAACAACGTCCCGCTCACGGTCGTCGCGGCTGCCGACGGCTATTCGGCACAGGCGATGACGAGCAAGGACCTCACCAAGGTCGACGACACCGGCCTAGTCGTCCAGAAGGGCTCGTCGATCAACCGTCCGAGAGACCTCGAGGGCAAGTCGGTCTCCGTGCCGGCACGCAAAGCTCAGCTCGAGGTCACGGTGAGCAAGCTCATCAAGGACGACGGCGGTGATCCTTCCAAGGTCAACTGGATGGTCCTCGACCCGTCGTCCGCGCTCCAATCGCTCAACTCGGGCCGCGTCGACGCGGCCTCGCTCGTCGCCCCGTTCGTCTCGAAGGCGATCTCGCAGGGCGATCGGCTGCTCGCCTCGCCGGGGGTCGAGTTCTTCAAGGCCGGCGCCGTGGGCCTCTGGGCCACCGGCAACTCGACCCTCGGGAAGGAACGCCAAGCCCTCGAGGGGTTCAAGACTGCGATCTACAAGGCCAACGCCTACGCGAACACCCACATTGACGAGGCGCAGCAGCTGAGCGCGCAGATCACCAACACCCCGCTCAGCGTCATCAAGGCGGGCGCCGTCAACTACTGGCCCGACACCGTGACCACGGGCGACATCCAGCGAGTCGACGATTCCATGGCCGAACTCGGCTATCTCAAGGCCCCCGTGAAGCTCCCGTCGAATCTCATCCTGGGCGACTGACCAATGGCACTCACAGTAAAACCGGCCGTTGCGGGGGCGGCAGGCATCGCCGTCGCACTCGCCATTTGGCAGGCGGCCTCGTCCGCTCACGCTGCCGGCGGCTCGTTGCCAGCCGTGGCGACCGTGGCCACGGACCTCGGCGGCCTTCTCGCCGAGCCCGACTTCTGGTCCGCTGTTGGCGCTACGGTCGGCATCGCCCTGCTCGGACTCGGCGCCTCTGCAGCGGCTGGGATTGTGGTGGGGGTGCTTGTGGGAAGCTTCGAGCCGATCCGCTTCGCGACCCGGGCGGTCCTCGAATTCCTCAAGCCGATCCCGCCTATCGTGATCCTTCCGCTCGTCGTGCTGATTCTCGGGCCGACCGGGCAGATGTCGTGGTTCCTCGTGTTCCTCGGCTGCCTCCTGCCGATCGTCATGCAGACCGTGGACGGGGTGCACAGCACCGATCCCGTGGCCCGGGACACCGCTCGCTCCTACGGCATGGGCTCGGCGGAGATTCTCGCAAGGATCGTCGTGCCCAGTTCGCTTCCGTACATCGGTACGGCCATGCGCGTCTCGGCGCCCGCGGCCCTCATCATTACCGTGGTTGCCGGGCTGCTCGGCGGCGGTCCCGGGCTCGGCGCGCGCCTCTACCTGGCCCAGTCCGGGGGCGACTACCCGACCCTCTACGCACTCGTGATCGTGCTCGGCGTCCTCGGGCTCATGTTCCAGGGCGCCACGCGCTTCGCCGAGCGGCGGCTCCTGCACTGGCACGAGTCCTACCGAGAGGTGGTGCACTCGTGAGCAAGCGACCGTCCCTGAAGTCTGTGCGCCTGTGGCTGCTCGGCGTGGGAACGCCGCTCGTCCTTCTCGCCGTGTGGTGGTTCGCGTCGGCGGACTCGACGGACACGTTCTTCCCGCCCCTCGCGGAGATCCTCGACCGGTTCCGCGCGCTGTGGCTCTTCGACCACTTCACCTCGGATGTGCTCGTAAGCCTTCGGAACCTCGCTCTCGGGTACGCGATCGCCGGCGTCGCCGCCGTCGCAGTCGGCTTTGTGACGGCGCTGTCCGCTCCGATCCGCTGGGCCGTGGATCCCGTGATCCACTTCCTGCGCGGCATCCCACCCGTAGCCCTCGTGCCGATCTTCATCTCGCTCATGGGTTTCGGGCTTGAAATGAGGATCACCAGCATCGCGCTCGCTGCCTTCTTCCCGACGTTCATCGCGACGGTGGACGGCCTCCGGGCGGTCGACCGCGGCCTTCTCGACGTCGCAAGCGTCTACCGGCTCAGCCGCGGCGAGCGCGTTGTGTCGGTGCTCCTTCCCGCGGCCGGCCCGCAGATCTTCTCGGGTCTGCAGGTCAGCCTCCAGACCGCGTTCGTCGTCATGATCGCCTCGGAGATGCTCGGGCCCTCGCAGGGCATCGGCGCCATGACCCTCCTCGCGCAGCAGAGCTTCATGATCTCGGACATGTGGTCCGGCATCCTGCTCCTCGGCGTGATCGGCTTCGCCGCCAACTTCTTGTTCGACCTCGTCCGGCGCAAAGTCCTGGCCTGGTACATCGGCTCCCGCAGATTGGCTCGTGCATCATGACTTCACCCCATCTGGCAACCACTCCGCTCGAAGGCTCCCTCGGGGGTGAGCCTCAGGGACAGCGGCCGGCTCGCCTCGACGTCGTCCATCTCGCCAAGAGCTACGGGACGGGCGACGGCGCCAAGAAGGTCATCGAAGACCTCACCTTCAGCGTCTCGGCCCGTGAGATCGTCTGCATTGTGGGCCCGTCCGGAATCGGGAAGACCACTCTGCTGAAGTGTCTCGCCGGCCTCCAGCCCACGTCCGGGGGCCGCGCGGCGATCGACGGCCGCGAGATCAGCGGGCCACCGCCCGAGATGGCTCTCGTCTTCCAGGACTACAGCCGGTCCCTCATGCCGTGGCTCACGGTACGGAAGAACGTCGTCCTGCCCCTGCGCCACCTTCGGCTTCCCAAAGCTGAACTCAAGGCGCGGTGCGACGAGGCCCTCGAAGCAGTGGGACTCGCACATGCCGAGAACCAGTTCCCCTGGCAGCTCTCCGGGGGAATGCAGCAGCGCGTTGCGATTGCCCGGGCGCTCGCATATCGACCGGAGATCCTCATCATGGACGAGCCGTTCGCCTCGGTCGACGCGCAGACGCGCTTCGACCTCGAGGACCTGTGCCTCAAGATCCGTGAGGGCTTCGGGATGACGATCCTCGTGGTGACCCACGACATCGATGAGGCGGTCTATCTCGCGGATCGCGTCGTCGTCCTCGGTTCGAAGCCCGCGCGCGTCCTCCGGATCGTCGACGTCGAGCTGCCGTCGCCGCGCGACCAGATCGGCACCCGCGCCCTGCCGGAATTCGCCGCCCAGCGGACGGACGTGCTCTCCCTCATCAAGAGGCCGGCGTGACGGGCGCGGGAGAGAGCCGCGGGGAGCGCAACCGCCGGGAGGACAACAGCCGTCGTCCCAACGTCCTCGTGATCGTCGCAGACCAACTCCGTGCCGACCACGTCGGTTTCGGGGGCAACAGCGTGGTGCGAACCCCGCATCTCGATGCCCTCGCCACCCGGGGGATGGTGTTCGAGAACGCGACGGTCGCCAACCCGACGTGTATGCCGAACAGGGCTTCGCTCGCAACGGGACGGTGGCCGTCGTCCCACGGCACGCGGTGCAACGGGATCCCGCTGGATCCGGACTCCCGCACCATCATGCGCTCGCTCGCGGACGCGGGCTACCGGACGATCGGCGTGGGCAAGCTGCACCACCAGAACATGGGCTGGGGGTTCGAGCCCGAGCAGGAGGATGAGATCCTCGCGACGGCGCCCCTCCTCCTGGACCCGACCGCCCAGGACGCGCGCCCGCGCGGCGGCGAGGAGGGATGGGACCGCTGGGAGGACCGGGCGCGCCACGAGGAACGCTTCATCCCCCTGCCCGCTGACTACTACGGGTACCAACACGTGGACCTCGTCGTCGGCCACGGTGACCATCCCGGGGGACACTACTTGCACTGGGCGCGTGAACGTGGCCTCGATCCCGACGCCGTCGGCGGCCGGGATCACGCCGACGTGGCGTACGGAGGCTGGGACCAGGTGTACCGGACCGCGATCCCAGCGGAGCTCCACCCCAGTGCATTCATCGGCGAGAAGGCGGTCGAGCACCTCAAGGACGCCGCGGGCCAGGACGCTCCCTTCTTCCTCTTCGTCTCCTTCCCGGATCCGCATCACCCGTTCTCGCCCCCCGAGGGCTACGACTCGCTCTATCGACCCGCAGAGATCCCATTGCCCCTCGGCTTCGAGCAAGACCACGCGCGGTCGCCGCAGCACATCCGGCACATGATGTCCCACCGGGGAGAGCCCGGGAGCGACCCGACCATGACGTGGGCGGCGACTGCCGAGCAGTACCGGCACGCGGCCGCGGCGCAGTACGGACTCATCACCCTCATGGATGAGCAGATCGGCCGGATTCTCGGCGAGCTCGAGGCGCAGGGACTCGCAGACGAGACCATCGTCGTCTTCACCGCAGACCACGGCGACCTGTTCGGAGACCACGGGCTCATGCTCAAGCACTTCTCGCACTATCGGGCGGTGACGAATGTCCCGCTCATCGTCGCCCTGCCGACAGGCGCAGACAGCCGACGGCCCGAACCAGGGGGCGCCAGCAGCGAGCCCGTGGCAAGGAGGAGCCAAGCTCTCGTCTCGAGCCCAGACCTCGTCCCGACCCTCATGGAACTCACAGGCGCCGCGCCGTTCCGTGGAATCCAGGGTCGGTCCTTCCTCCCTGTCCTCATCGGCGGGGCCGAGGCCCACCGATCTGCGCTCCTCGTCGAAGAAGACCAGCCGTTTGGCCTCCCCGGGCTCCCGGGTCCCGTCCGCATGCGGACGGTGATCACTTCCGAGGGCAGGCTCACTCGGTACTTCGGTGCCGGGGAAACCGAGCTTTACGACCACATCTCCGATCCCGGCGAACTCGAGAACCTCGCGGGACGCCCCGAGCACCGTGAGCTCGAGAGGCGCCTCACGGAGGCGCTCGTCGTCGAGATGGCAAGCCTCGCTGACGAGGGCACTGCGCCAACTGCGGCGGCGTAGTGCCCGGTGAGGGAAAAGCCCCGGCATGCGGTTCTCCAGTCCGCGTGCCGGGGCACTCGTCTCTTCCTAGGCGTCGTTCGGCGGGCGCCTTTTCTGGCGCGCCCTTTCCCGCGCCTTTCCCGCCACGTCTTTCTAAGCGCCCGCCCTGTATCCCGTGGGCGACTCGCCGAAAGCCGCCCGGAAGATGCGGCTGAAGTGCGCAGAGTCGAGGAAGCCCCAACGCGCGGCTATCGCAGTCACGGGCCTATCGGCGAGCACAGGATCGCGGAGGTCCCGCCGGCACCGCTCGAGGCGGCGCTCGCGGATGGATGCCGCGACGGTCGTGCCGAGCTCCCGGAACAGGTCGTGCAGATGCCGGGTGGAAATGTAGTGGGCTGCGGCGATCGAGCCGGGAGAGAGCTCTGGGTCGCCGAGATGGGATTCGATGAAGTCATGGATGCGGGCCAGGAGGATCTGATGCGGATCGCGTGAGGCGGCGACCCGCGCGTCGAGTTCGCCATTGAACAGCGTGGTTACGAGATCGAGCGCGTTGTGCACGAGCCGGGCGCCGTTCGGCCCAGCGATCGCGTCGAGGTTCTCCGCGAGACGGATGAGGAACGGGCTCACGAGCTGGCCCAGACCGCTCGAGCCACTGATGGCGGTCGCCGTCACCTGAGCCATCGCTTCTGTCGGAAGGTCGAGGGCGGAGTGCGGGAACATGAGCACGAGCGAGCGGAAGTCGCCGTCGAATGCAAGGGTGTAGGGCCTGTCGGTCGAATACACGGCCAGATCCCCTGGCTGCAGGACGGCCTCCCTGCCGTCCTGCAGGAGCAGACCGGTTCCGGCCAGTTGGATCCCGAGCTTGAAGTACTTCAGGTCGGACGAGGCGATGAGCTCTTCGGTGCGGTGGACGGCGTGCCCGCTCGCGTCGACCTCGATCATGGCGAGGTCGTCCGGCAGGAGCCGCTTGCCGCGCATTTTCCCTCGGAAGCTCGCGGGACGGTCGACCGTGACCTTGAGCGGTACGAAGGATTCCGACGTCGCGCGGCGCCACGTGTCGACGTCGTGTGCGACGGCGAGGTCAAGGGCCGGCGTCATTGTCGGCGTGAGAAGTGTCATCGTGATCCTCCCTTAGATGAGGGCGTCGAGAAGGGTGTCGAGCTGGGCGATGAGCTTGTCGGGAGAGTGGTGGGCGGGGGAGAGGGTGGCCGTGATCTGTGCTCCGAGCACGAGATCCATCACGGCTCCGAGCGCGTTCTCGAGGTCGTTGCCCCGATAGCCCGCATCGACGAGCAGCTGCCCGAGCGAGGCGCGCCATTGCTCCATCGACCGGTCGTGCACGGCGGCCTTCGCGGGGTCCTGGAGCGCCTTCTGCCAGAAGGCGATCGCAACCCGGGCCTCGTTGAGGCGCTCGTCGTCGAGCGGGAGGATCTCGTGGCAGTAGGCGCGGACGGCGGCCCGTCCGGAGAGGCCGTCTGTGGCGGCCTTCATGCGTCGGTTGGTCTGGGCGAAGATGTGCTCGAACGCGAAGTCGAGCAGACGGTCCTTGGTGGGGAAGTACGGCTTGAGGGCACCATTGGCGAAGCCAGCCTCCGCGGCGATGTCCCGCATCGTGGCCCCGTCGAGCCCCTTCTCGGCGATGATCCGCCACGTCGCGTCCACGAGCTCCACCCGGCGCTGGTCGTGGTCCACGATCTTGGGCATCGGTCTGCGGCACCTTCCTCACATCTTTTTTCTACAGCTGTTGTGATTCACCTTACAGGCCGTTATTGTCTACGTCTATAGAAAAAACCGTTTCTCCCCGGAGGCACCATTGAGCACCGAGACGACGACGTCCACGACCGACCAGGCCGCACACGAGGGCCAGCACGCCTGCCACAGCGCGGCAGAGGAGGCGACGGAAGGCGGTGCCTACGGCCTCACTACGGCAGCCGAGATCACGGCAGTCCGCGAGATCCTCGCCGAGGCCGGCCGCTGGAGCGAGACGACCCGCATCGCGTACCTCGGGCTCGTCGACCCGCCACGGGGGAGCGCGGGGGACAGCCCGGTGGACCGCCGCTTCCGAGCGTTCCTCCACGACACGTCCGGCGCCCGGCCGCACGACGTCGTCGTCTCCGTGACCCACCGGAACCTCGTCTCCGACGTCGAGCTCGACACCTCCATCATGGGTGAGCTTCCAGTCCTGGAGGAGGAGTTCGAGGCCGTCGAGGAGATCCTGAACGCGGACGAACGCTGGCTCGCAGCGCTCGCCGCCCGCGACCTCAACGTCGCGAAGGTCCGGGTCGCGCCGCTCTCGGCCGGCGTCTTCGAGTACCCCGAGGAGAAGGGCCGCCGGATCCTGCGCGGGCTCGCGTTCGTCCAGGAGTTCCCGGAGGACCTCCCGTGGGCCCACCCGGTGGACGGGCTCGTCGCGTACGTCGACATCGTCAACCGTGCGGTGGACCAGGTCCTCGACTTCGGGCCCGTGCCGGTTCCGGCGGAGCACGGCAACTTCACCGATCCCGAGCTCACCGGACCCGTGCGCACGAGCCAGAAGCCGATCGAGATCACCCAGCCCGAGGGCCCGAGCTTCGAAGTCACCGGAGGGAACCACGTGGAGTGGGAGCGGTGGAGCCTGGACATCGGCTTCGACGTGCGCGAGGGGCTCGTGCTCCACAACATCGCGTTCGACGACGTCGCCTCCGGACGAGCCGGAGAAGGCAGCGCGCCCCAGACGGGCGCCCCGCAGCGCCGGCGGATCCTGGACCGCGCCTCGATCGCCGAGATGGTGGTGCCCTACGGAGATCCCTCACCCGTGCGTTCGTGGCAGAACTACTTCGACACCGGCGAGTACCTCGTGGGCCAGTACGCGAACTCGCTCGAGCTCGGCTGCGACTGCCTGGGCGAGATCACCTACCTCAGCCCGACGGTGAGCGATGCGTTCGGCAATCCCCGGACCATCCGCAACGGGATCTGCATGCACGAGGAGGACTGGTCGATCCTGGCCAAGCACTCCGACCTGTGGGCAGGCGTCAACTACGTGCGCCGCAACCGCCGCCTCGTCATCAGCTTCTTCACGACGATCGGCAACTACGACTACGGCTTCTACTGGTACCTGTACCTCGACGGCACCATCGAGTTCGAGGCCAAGGCCACCGGCGTCGTCTTCACGAGTGCCTACCCCGGCAAGGGCTACGAATACGCGTCCGAGATGGCCCCGGGGCTCGGGGCTCCGTTCCACCAGCACCTCTTCAGTGCGCGCCTGGACTTCGCGCTCGACGGCGGCCCGAACCGAGTCGAGGAAGAAGACGTCGTCCGAGTCCCGGCTGGCCCGGGCAACGAGCGCGGCAACGCGTTCACCCGCCGTCGCACGGTGATCCGGCGCGAGTCCGAGGGAGCACGGACTGCTGACATGGCTGCGGGCCGGACGTGGATCGTCTCCAACCCGGACTCCCTCAACCGGCTCGGCGAGCCCGTCGGCTACAAGCTGCACCCGCAGGGGCAGCCCACGCTGCTGGCCGACCCGTCGTCGTCGGTCGCCAAGCGCGCCGCGTTCGCCACCAAGGAGCTCTGGGTCACCGCGTACGACGAGGCCGAGCGCTACCCGACCGGCGACTTCGTCAACCAGCACTCCGGCGGTGCGGGCCTGCCCGCGTTCCAGGCCCAGGACCGGGAGCTCGACGGCGCCCAGCTCGTCGTGTGGCACACCTTCGGCCTCACCCACTTCCCCCGCACCGAGGACTGGCCCATCATGCCGGTGGACCACGTCGGCTTCCGCCTCCGCCCCGAAGGATTCTTCGACCGCAGCCCCGTCCTCGACGTCCCGCCGTCGGCTCCCCGCGAGGGCGGCCACTGCCACTCCTAGTCGCCGCTTGAGCCCACGCGCGAGCCTCGCTTCCGAGGACAAGAAGCGTTCGCTGTGGGACAAGTCACTCGGCCCGCGGCCGCAGCACGATGGTGCTGTGGCCGCAGCCGCATCCTACGATTTTTTGAGACTGGAGAATCCCATGAGCATCGAGACGAGCTCGCCCCGCCCGGGCTCCAAGAGCACAGCGGGGGGCACGCCGACCGTGGCACACGCGAAGGAGCGCAGGCTCGGTGTGGCGTCGGTGACCATGATGATCATCGCCGCCTCCGCGCCGCTGACTGTCCTCGCCGGCGGCGTGACGACTACCTTTGCCGTGACCGGGCTCCTCGGCGTGCCCCTGTCCTACCTCATTCTCGGCGCCGTGCTGGCCATCTTCGCGGTCGGGTATGCCGCGATGAGCCGCCACGTCACGAACGCTGGCGCCTTCTACGCGTACGTCGCCCAAGGCATCTCCCGCCCAGCCGGGGTGGGAGCCTCCCTCGTGGCCCTCATGTCCTACAACCTCATGCAGGTCGGCATCTACGGGCTCTTCGGCTTCACGGTCTCGTCGCTCCTGTCCTCGCGATTCGGCCTCAACGTCCCGTGGTGGATCCCAGTGATCATCTGCATCGCCGTCGTCGCGGTTCTGGGCGTGAACCGCGTGGACCTTTCGGCCAAGGTCCTGGGCGGCCTCGTGGCCCTTGAGTTCCTCGTCGTCATCGTCTACGACGTCGTCTCGTTCGCCGTCGCCCCTGAGGGCGTCACGGCAGCCCCGCTTTCGCCCTCAAGCCTCTTCCTCCCTGGCGTCGGCGCCGTCCTCTCCTTCGGCATTGCGGCTTTCATGGGCTTCGAGTCCGCCGCGATCTACAGCGAGGAGGCCAAGGATCCCCGCCGCACCATCCCCCGCGCCACCTACACAGCCGTCGCGGTCATCGCAGTCTTCTACGCCGTGTCCTCGTGGGCGATGGCCATCGGAACCGGACCCTCACAGCTCTTCGACGCCGCCGGCAAGCAGGGGCCGGACCTCGTCTTCACGTTCCTCTCGGGCCACGTCGGCCAGCTCATCGCGGACATCGCCCAGGTGCTGTTCTGCACTAGCCTCTTCGCGGCCCTCGTGAGCTTCCACAACGCCGTGGCACGCTACTTCTTCTCTCTCGGCCGCGAGCGGGTCATCCCCGCGTGGCTCGAGGCGACGAGCCGCCACGGCGCGCCCAAGGCGGGATCGCTCGTGCAGACGGGCATCGCCGTCGTCGTGACCGTCGGGTTCGCGATCGCCGGCAACGGTGCCGATCCGCTCTACCCCGTGCTCACGATGTTCACGTGGCTCACGAACGCCGGCGCGATGGGCCTCGTGCTGCTCATGGCCATCGTCTCTGCCGCCGTCATCGGCTTCTTCCGGCGCCGCCGCCATCTCGCGCAGGGCACGTGGTCCGCCGTCGTCGCCCCCGCGATAGGCGCCGTGGCGCTCGCCGTCGTGTTCGGACTCATCGTCGCGAACTTTGACGTACTGCTCGGCCAGACGGAGTCCACCCCCGTCAGCTTCATCCTGCCCGCCCTCATCATCGTCCCTGGCGTGGTGGGGATCTTCTGGGCCCTCCGACTGCGGCGCGCGAAGCCCGCCCTGTACCAGCGCATCGGGCACGGCGAGGAAGGCGCGGCGACGCACCACTTGGGCGAGGACGACTAGCTTCTCTCAGTCCGCCGGCTCCCTGTCTGCCAGGAGCCGGCGGACTTCGTCGTCGCTGCATTGGGGAAAGCCCTCGTAGGCTCCGCCGACCGAGAGGAACGCGAGCGGCTGGCGCGGGCACACGACTTGGTCCGCGACCGCGTCGAGGTCTTTCACGACGCTCGGTGGCGCGACCGGTACAGCGAGGATGACGGCCGAGGCCCCTGCAGCCCGCACGGCGGCAACCGCGGCTCGCGCTGTGTCCCCGGTGGCGGCGCCGTCGTCGCACACAATCACCGTGCGTCCCGCCGCGTTCTGGTGCCGTCCGCCGAGAAACACCTCTTCCTGCCGTTCGAGTTCGGCGGTCTCGCGCTCACGCACTTGCTCAAGCGAACCGTTCGTGAACCCGGCGGCGAGGAGGCGGCGGATCAGGGGCCGGTCCAAGTCAGCGCACCGCTCGCCGTCGCACGAGGCGATCGCCCCGAACGCGACCTCCTCGTGGCCCGGGATGCCCAGCTTCCTGGCGGGCACGACGTCGAATGGCAGCCCGAGCGCGCGGCCCACCTCGGCTGCGACGGGCACCCCGCCCCGGCTGAGCCCGACGACGAGGGGGAGGCCCCTCGATCCGGGCGCAGGCGGTCCGGGCGCCGCCGAATTCGGCAGACTGGCTGAATCCCTGAGCGCGGCCGCGAGGACGCGCCCCGCTTGGGCGCGGTCCATGTAGAGGCCCGTGCCCTCATCCGCTGGTTCAGCCCGCGGCGACGAGGCCATGATGTCAGTATGCGCGCTCAGGCCCACGAGAGGTGGGTAATGGTGGTCCGAGGCGGTGATGAAGTGTGAATCCTGGTGGAGCTGACGAGCTCCGGAAGCGGCTCGAGCGGGCAGCCGAGCTGCGGGCCGCCGGAGACGTGGAAAACGATCCCGAGCTCGCGGCCGAGGAGGAGCTCCGCAAGAAGCGGCTGAAATTCGATCCCACAGCCCGGGCCGAGTACCTGGTTCGGGATGCGATGGCCCGCGGGGAGTTCGACAACCTCAAGTACGCCGGGAAGCCGATCCCCGGCCTCGGCGGAACGTACGACCCGGATTGGTGGATCAAAGGCCTCATCCAGCGCGAGCACCTCTCGGGCCTCGGGCCCAAGGCGCTGCTCCTGCGCGTCGAGGACGCCGAGCTGGACGAGCGGCTCGACACTCTCTTCACTGAGCGCGAAGTGCGGGCCGCGGTCGAGGACTTCAATGCGCGGGTGATCGACGCACGCCGTCAGCTCGAGGGCGGGCCTCCCGTGGTCACCAAGACGCGGGATGTCGACGGCGAGGTGCGCCGCTGGCGCGAGCGGCGGGAAGAACGGGCTGCCGCGAGCCGGGAGCTCGAGGCAGCAGCGGAGGAAGAGCAGCGGAAGAAGCCGCGGACGTGGTGGCAGCGCGTCTGGCGGGGGCAGCACTAGTTCAGGCCTTGCTGCGCCCCCGCCAGTCAACACTTCAGTAGCTTGCGGGCCTTCCGGCGTCGTCTGTGGTGCCCGCTCCGCCTGTCGCCGAGTATCGCGCGGCGAGCTCCTCGCTCGAGCGGGCGAGGATGGCGACGTCGGCGCCCACGAGGACGAAGCGCGCGCCTGCCTCGATGTAACGCCGTGCAGTCGCCTCCACGAAGGCGTTGACGCCCGCGGGCTTCCCCGCAGCCTGTGCGGCGGCGAGGCAGCGTTCGACGGCGGCAATCACCTCCGGGTGCTCCTGCTGGCCGAGGTAGCCCATCGAGGCCGCGAGATCGGACGGGCCGATGAAGATCGCGTCGACGCCGTCGACGGCGAGGATCTCCTCGACGTTCTCGACCGCCTCGCCCGTCTCGATCTGCACGGCGAGCGAGATGGTCTCGTCTGCCCGGGCCAGATAGTCCGGGATGCGGTTCCACCGCGCCGCTCGGGCCAGCGCCGAGCCGACGCCGCGCACGCCGTGCGGCGGGTACCGCACGGCGGCGACGGCGGCCCGCGCCTGCTCGGCGTCGTTGACCATCGGGATGAGGAGGTTCTGCGCGCCGAGGTCGAGGTACTGCTTGATGAGCACCACATCGTTCCAGGGCAGCCGCACCATGGGCAGCACGGGGTACCCGTGCACGGCGTGGAGCTGGGCGAGGACCGACTCGAGCGAATTCGGGCTGTGCTCGGTGTCGATGAGGAGCCAGTCCGCGCCGGAGCCGGCCATGATCTCGGCCACGAGGGCGCTGCCGGAGCAGACCCAGAGGCCGATCTTCGCGCCAGCCGGTCCCACGCCGTTGCTGGGCTGTTCGAGGGCGTGCCGGAAGGTGCGCTCGGGCTCTAGACGAAACGGCATGTCACCGTCCCCAGGGGCCCATAGTCTGCGTACACGGTGTCTCCTTCGTAGACCCACATCGGCCGGGTGAACGACCCCGCGAGGACGAGGTCGCCAGCCCGTAGGGACTGCCCGTGCTGGGCGAGCTTGTCCGCGAGCCACGCGACGCCCGACGCCGGGTGGTTCAGCACCCCGGCGGCAACACCGGTCTCCACGATCTCCTGATTCTGGTACAGGAGGGCGGAGACCCAGCGGAGGTCGACGTCGTGCGGGCGCACCGGGCGGCCGCCGACGACCATGGCGCCCATCGCGGCGTTGTCGGAGATCGTGTCCACGATCGTCCGGCCCTGCATCTCGATGCGGGAGTCGAGGATCTCGAGGGCCGGGACGACGTAGTCCGTTGCGTCGAGGACGTCGAAGAGCGTCACGCCCGGCCCCTTGAGATCCTGGTTGAGCCGGAACGCGAGCTCGACCTCGATCCGCGGATGCGTGTACCGCTTCCAGTCCACGACCGAGCCGTTCTCGAGGACCATGTCGTCGAAGATGACCCCGTAGTCAGGCTCGGTGATGCCCGTCGCGGCCTGCATGGCCTTCGAGGTCAGCCCGATCTTGCGGCCGACAACGCGCTTGCCCTGGGCCTCAAGCCGCGAGGCCCACAGCTTCTGCACCGCGTACGAGTCCTCGATGTCCATGCCCTCGTAACGGGTGTGGAGGAGCGGGACGGGAGTGCGCGTCCGCCCCGCCTCGACGAGTTCGTCGGCGATCGTCTCGATGCTCTGGGGATCCAGCACGCGTCAGACCTGGCTTCCGAGCTTGAAGCCCTTCGACGCCTCGCCGTGATACGAGCCGGAGTCGTCCCCGGCGCGGGTGTAGGAGAAGCCGTCGGCTCCGATCGTCACGGCCATCTCGGACTTGTCCTCGCGCTTGATCACTTCCTGCGGGTTGCCGTCGAGGTCGAGCACGAGGGAGGCCTCCGTGTACCAGGACGGGACGACGGGGTTGCCCCACCAGTCGCGGCGCTGGTTGTCGTGGACATCCCACGTGATCGTGGGGTTGTCCGGATCGCCCGTGTAGTAGTCCTGCGTGTAGATCTCCACCCGGTGGCCATCGGGATCGAGGATGTAGAGGTAGAACGCGTTCGAGACGCCGTGCCGGCCCGGCCCGCGCTCGATCCGGTCCGACATGCGCAGCGCGCCCATCTTGTCGCAGATCTGGATGATGTTGTGCTTCTCGTGCGTCGAGAACGCGATGTGGTGGAGGCGCGGGCCGTCGCCGCCGGTGAGCGCGGTGTCGTGCACGGTCTCCTTGCGGTGGAGCCACGCCGCGTACGTCGTGCCCTCGGAGTCCTTGATGTCCTCGGAGACGCGGAAGCCGAGGCCTTCGAGGTAGGCGCGGCCGCGCGGGACGTCGGGGGTGACCTGGTTGAAGTGGTCGAGGCGCACGAGCTCGCCGGCCGAGTACAGGTCATAGCGCATGTGCAGGCGCTCCACGTGCTCGACCTCGTAGAAGAACTCGTAGGGGAAGCCCAGCGGGTCCTCGACGCGCACGGCGTCGCCGATCCCGCGCACGAAGCCCTCCTTGCGGCGCTCGGTCCGGCAGCCGAGCTCCTTGAAGTAGGCCTCGGCCTTGTCCACATCCTCGGGGGTGCGGACGCGGAAGGCGAAGGCCGCGGCGGCAGCGATCGGACCCTTGCGCAGCACGAGGTTGTGGTGGATGAACTCCTCGAAGGAGCGCAGGTAGATCGCCTCGTCGTCCTCGTACGTCACGTGCAGGCCGAGCAGGCCCACGTAGAAGTCGCGCGACTTCTTGAGGTCGGTCACCACGAGGTCGAGGTAGGCGCAGCGGACGATGTCGGGGGCCGGGACGGAGGTGGTAAGGGTGGCTGGGTGGGGGAGCTTGGGGCTGCTGGTCATGATGTTCTCCTCTTTGAGCTGTCAGTAAGTGGGGCGAGCGTCTCAGGCGCCGAACTTGGGCGTGTGGACCTCGCCGAGCGTGATGTGGACGGCCTGCTGGTCGGTGTAGAAGTCGATCGAGCGGTAGCCGCCCTCGTGTCCGAGGCCCGAGGCCTTGACACCGCCGAACGGGGTGCGCAGGTCGCGGACGTTGTGGGAGTTGAGCCAGACCATCCCCGCGTTGATCGATTGCGCGAAGTTGTGGGCGCGCTTGAGGTCGTTGGTCCAGACGTAGGCGGCGAGGCCGTACTTCGTGTTGTTGGCCAGCGAAAGGGCCTCGTCGTCGTCGTCGAACGGCGTGATCGCGACTACCGGGCCGAAGATCTCCTCCTGGAAGATCCGCGCGTCCGGCTTGACGTCCGCGAAAACGGTCGGGGCGACGTACGAGCCGTTTTCCTGGCCCTCCGGAAGGTGCTCTGGTCGCCCGCCGCCAGCGAGGAGCCGGCCCTCGGACTTGCCGATCTCGACGTAGCTCATGACCTTCTCGTAGTGCTCGGGGTGCACGAGGGCGCCGACCTGCGTCTTCGGATCGTGCGGATCGCCGACCACGATGTTCTTGGCCCGCTCCGCGTACCGCTCGGTGAACTCGTCGTAGATGCTGCGCTCCACGAGGATGCGGGAACCGGCCGTGCAGCGCTCGCCGTTGAGGGAGAAGACGCCGAAGAGCGTCGAGTCGATCGCGGCGTCGAGGTCTGCGTCGGCGAAGACGACGGCGGGGGACTTGCCGCCGAGCTCCATCGACATGCCCTTGAGGTTCTCCGCGCAGTTGCGGAAGATCAGCTGGCCGGTCGAGGACTCGCCCGTGAACGAGATGAGCGGCACGCCCGGGTGCTTCACGAGGGAGTCTCCGGCGGTCTCGCCGAAGCCGTTGACGAGGTTGAAGACGCCCTCGGGCAGGCCCGCCTCCTCGAAGATCCCGGCCCACAGCGAGGCCGAGAGCGGCGTGAACTCCGCGGGCTTGAGCACCACGGTGCAGCCCGAGGCGATCGACGGCGCGAGCTTCCAGGACTCGAGCATGAACGGCGTGTTCCACGGTGTGATGAGGCCCGCGACGCCGATCGGCTTGCGGTTCACGTAGTTCAGCTGGCTGCCGGGGACCTTGAGTGCGTTGTCCTGCTGCGCCACGATGAGGTCCGCGAAGAAGCGGAAGTTCTCCGCCGCACGCTGCGCCTGGCCGCGCGCCTGGGTGATAGGGAGTCCCGTGTCGAAGGTCTCCATCTCGGCGAGGCGGCCCTCCTGCGCCTCGACCGCATCGGCGATCGCGAACAGGACCTTGGCCCTCGCGCGGGGCTTCATGCGCGGCCACGGGCCGTGCTCGAACGCCTCGGTCGCGGCGGCGACGGCGGCGTCGATGTCCGCCTTCTGGCCGGAAGCGGCGGTCGCGTACGTCGTGTTGGTGACGGGATCGAGGACCTCGAAGGTCTCTCCGCCGATCGAGTCGACGCGCTTGCCGCCGATGTAGTGCTGCAGGTGGGTCGGCAGGTTCTCGGGCACGAAGTGCTTGCTCATGGATTGGCTCCTTAAGAGGGGAGTGCTTTAGAGGATTGGGAAGCCCGGGTGGGCGTCGGTGCGGTCCAGGTACGCCTCGAGGGTCGCCGAGCGGTGCCGGCGGGCGGCGAGTTCGATCTCCGCGGTCGGTGCGCCGTTCTCGATGAGCTGCAGGAGCTCCTCGTGTTCGGCGACCGACTCGCCTGCGCGTTCAGGGACGAAGCTGAACGTCGAGCCGCGGAGGGCCGTCAGCCGGTTCCATCCGCGGTGCACGAGGTCCAGGATGTGCGGGTTCGGGCAGTGTTCGAACAGCACGCTGTGGAAGTCATGGTTGAGCTGCGTGAACTTGACCGGGTCGAAGCGCTCGGGGAAGTCGACGAGCATCGCCTGCATCTGCCCGTTGACTTCGCGGGCGGCGTCGAGGTCGGAACGGCCGACGGCGGGTGCGGACAGCGCGGTTGCCGCGCCTTCCACGAGACTCAGGGTCTGCATCGTGTACAGGTACTCCACTGGGTCGATGCCGGCCACGGTCGCCCCGACGTTCTTCTCGAACGTGACGAGGCCCTCGGCCTCGAGCCGGCGAACCGCCTCGCGCACGGGCACAACCGAGATGTCGAGCTCGGTCGCGACCTGTGAGAGCACAAGGCGGGATCCGGGTCCGAGCCGCCCCGAGACGATCCTCTCGTGGAGCCACTCATAGGCGAGCTGGGACTTGCTCAGAGTTGGGGATGCAGCGGTGGTCGCTCCGGCCGGCGCACTCATGACGTGCGCCCCGCGGTGCTGGAAGCATCAGCCTCATACCGCGCCCGCCATTCGGCGTTCATCGGGAACAGCCCGTTCACGGGATTGCCCTCGGCGACCCGCTCGGCGACCCACGCCTCTTCGCGCTCCTGGGTTGCGGCGTCGTTCGCGACCTCCTCCACGAGCTGCGGAGGGATCACGACGAGGCCGTCCTCGTCGCCCACGATGACGTCGCCCGGCTGCACAGCAGCGCCGCCGCAGGCGATCGTCTCGTCGACGGCCCACGGAACGTGCTTCCGTCCGAGGACCGCGGGATGGGCGCTCGAGCCCCAGGCGGGGATGTCCATGCCGGAGACGGGGCCGAAGTCGCGAATGCCGCCGTCTGTGATGATGGCCTCGGCGCCGAGGACCTGGGCGCGGAGGGCGAGGACGTCGCCGAGCGTGCCCGAGCCCTTTTCGCCCCGGGCCTCCATGACGAGGATGTCGCCCGGGCGGAGGGAGTCCACCGCGCGCTTCTGCGCGTTGTAGCCGCCGCCGTGCGTCTTGAACAGGTCTTCCCGGGCCGGGATGTAGCGGAGCGTGCGGGCGACGCCGACGATCTTCGCGCCCGGCTTCGTGGGGATGAGGCCCTCGATGTGGCAGTTCTGCATTCCGCGCTTGCGGAGCTGGACGCTCAGCGTCGCGGTGCCGACGGACCGGAGCGTGGCTTCGAGCTCGGGCGTGAGGACGCTTGCCGGCCGGTCGTCGCTTGCCTGCCCATCGCTCGCCGCGATCCCCGCCGCTTCGGCCGAGCCCCACGCATCGATGCGTTCGGCGTCGTTCACCTTCGGCAGGGCACCGAGGGGGGAGAGGACCAAGTCCGACTGGACGACCTTGTTCGAGAGGCGCCCCGTGCTGACGGGCGTGCCATCTAGGGCCGTGCCGTCCACCTCGACCTCGAGGACGTCGCCAGGCTGAGCGACCGTTGCCCCTGCCGGCGTGCCGGTGAGGATGATGTCGCCCGGGTGGAGGGTCATGAGCCGTGAAAGGTCCGCTACGAGCTGGGCGAACGGGAAGATCAGCGTCGAAGTCGAGTCCTCTTGGATGAGCTCGCCGTTGCGCCAGGTGCGGACGCGGAGGTTCGTGGGGTCGAGTTCCTGCGCGGGGAGGAGGGTGGGGCCGATCGGGGCGATGCCGTCGGCGCCCTTCGAGCGGAGGTTGGAGCCCTTGTCCGGCCAGCGGAGGTCGGCGAGCCCGGCGTCGTTCGCGGCCGTCACCCAGCCGACGTGCTGCCACGCTTCGTCGATGCCGACGTTCCGTGCACGGCCGCCCATGATGAGTGCGACTTCGCCCTCGAAGGTGAAGAGTTCGACGTCCTGAGGGCGCTCGAGTTCGGCACCGGAGAGGGCGAGCGAGGTGGCCGGCTTGAGGAAGTAGGAGGGGACCTCAGGAGTGCGGCCGCGTTGCGCTGCTCGACTCGGGTAGTTGAGGTGTACCGCGATGACCTTGCCGGCGGCGTCGATCGTGTCCTGGCCCAAGCGGTCGCGTTGTTCCACTGTTCCCTCTCCCTCGAGTTGGCAGTCCCGGCGAAGCTCTGGCCCTTCGGCCTCTCGGCTTAACCCGAACTGGATCGTATACGATCATCGTATACGATCCAGTGTGCCTCGGAACAAGCGCCTCGTCAACCCCCAGCCCCGCCCCCGTCCGTTGGCCACCTAACGACGGTGCCCCCCCGTTCGTTGGTCACCTAGCGACGGTGCGGGCCCGTTCGTTGGTCACCTAGCGACGGTGCGGGCCCGTTTGTTGGTCACCTAACGACGGTTGGGTGACGCTTGGACGAGGTCGCACCGTCGGGAGGTGACGGTTGGAGGGGAAGGCGGGGCGCCGTCGTCGTTCATTGGTCACCTAACGACGGTGGGCACCGTCGGGAGGTGACGGTTGGAGGGGAAGGCGGGGCGCCGTCGTCGTTCATTGGTCACCTAACGACGGTGCGCCCCCGTTCGTTGGTCACCTAACGACGGTGGGCACCGTCGTTACGTGACCCCTGGACGGCGGCTTACCGTCGTTACGTGACCCTTGGATGGCCCGGCACCGTCGGGAGGTGACGGTTGGAGGGGAAGGCGGGGCGCCGTCGTCGTCCGTTGGTCACCCTTCATTCCGTTGGTCACCCTTCATTGAGAGAGGAAGTCGATCGCCGCCTGCTTGAACGCCCGTGCCGTCACCGCGTTGACGTGATTCCGGCCGGGGATCAGCACGACCTGCGCCTGAGGCACGAGGCTTTGGAGCGCCTCGATTCCGGCGGCCCGTTCGTCCTTCTCGCCAGCGGCAATGAGGATCGGCTGCCGGGGAACCGCCTCTGCGGCATCGAACGGCTCCTCCTTGATGGCTTCCACAAGTGAGAGGAGCGCGTACATGTCGGAACCGGGCGAGGCCAGGGCCATGGTCACGAGCGCAGCCGTGGATTCGTCCTCGATGGGCGTTCCGTCAGCGAGGAACCGCTGCGCCGCAGCGAGGTCGAATTCGGCGAGGGGGTCTCGGCCACTCGGGCCGCCCAGCACGAGTCGGCGCACGAGCGCCGGCTGCGTCGCTCCGAACTCCCACGCGAGCCGGGAGCCGAGCGAGTAGCCGATGAGGTCAAGCCCGCTGTCGGGATGGCCCGCGGCGAGCGGGCGCGCGCCGGCGTCGGTTGCGATCTGCAGGAGGTCGGCGCGGATCCGGCTCGGCGAGTAGGAGTCCACATCCTCGGGCGCGGCGCTCAGGCCATGGCCGGGAAGGTCGACGGCGATGACGCGACGCCCCGCCGCAAGCAGCGCGGAGATCCAGCCGCTCTGCTCCCAGTTGAGCGCGACGGAGGACGCGAAGCCGTGGATCAGCAGGACGGGCGGCAAGGCCGCCGCCGTATCGGGTTCGAACGTCTGGACGTTGAGGCCCGGGTCCGTCCCCTCGACCGTGTGCTGTGCCGAAGCCCCCGCATGCCGACCCGTCGCCATCGTCATCAGTCCTTCTTCCTCGGGTCCCAGATCCACCAGCCCCAGGTCCACCAGCCCCAGGTCCACCAATTCTGGACCGCTCAGTCTTCGTCGAGGTTCGCGTTGAGCCGGACGCGCCGCCGTTTCGGGGCCTCGTCGCTGGGCACCGTCCCGACGATCCCGGCGGTGTCATCCGGGACTTCGAAGACGATGAGGGGCTCGCCCACTTTGATCACGTCGCCCGGGGCACCGTGGACCTTGAGCACCTTGCCGGATTGCGGCGAAGGGAGTTCGAGCGCGGACTTCGTGGTCTCGACCTCGACGAGCGGCTGGTTCCGCTCGACCTGCTCGCCCTCGGCGACGAGCCATTCGAGGACGGTGGCCTCGATGAGGCCTTCTCCTAGGTCGGGGAGGGGGAAGGGGATCTCAGCCACGCTTGTACTCCAATACTCGTTGGATTCCGAACAGGATGCGGTCGATGTTCGGGATGTACTCGTCCTCCAGGTCGCCTGAGGGATACGGTACGTCGAACCCCGTGACGCGCTCAACGGGTGCCTTGAGGGTCGCGAAGCAGCGCTCGGTGATGATCTGGGCCACCTCGCCTCCGAGCCCCGAGGTTCGGGGGGCCTCATGGACGACGACGGCGCGGCGCGTCTTCCCCACGGACGTCGCGAGGGCTTCGGCGTCGATGGGCTTGAGCCAGCGCAGGTCCAGAACCTCGACGTCGATCCCGTCCTCGGCGGCGAGCTCTGCGACCTGAAGGCAGCGGGCAACCATGGCGCCCCAGGCAACAAGCGTGAGGTGCCGGCCGGCCCGGGCGATCCGTGCCCCGGTGAGATCGGACGACGACGGCGACCCTCCGCCGTCGTTCGCCGCCCCACCTCGGGCGGTGCCAGCCGCGCCCGAGCCCTCAAGCACGACCTGGCCTTTCTGCCAGTAACGGGACTTGGGCTCCATGAAGATGACCGGGTCGGGCATGCGCGTCGCGGCCTTGAGCAGCGAATAGCCCTGCTGCGGATCAGAGGGGGAGACGACCTTGAGTCCCGGAACGTGGGCGAAGAGCGCCTCAAGGCTCTCGCCGTGGTGCTCGGGGGCGCGGATGCCCCCGAAGCTCGGAACCCGGAGCGTCACGGGCATAGGCAGCGTCCCGCGGCTGCGGTAGTTCATGCGGCCGAGCTGGCACACGATCTGGTTCACGGCCGGGTAGGCGAAGCCGTCGAACTGGACCTCGGGGATGGGATGGAATCCGGCCATCGCGAGCCCGATCGACATGCCGAGGATCCCGGACTCCGCGAGTGGGGTGTCGAAGACGCGCTCGGCGCCGTGCTTCGCGGCCAGCCCCGAGGTGACTCGGAACACGCCCCCGAGCGTGCCGACGTCCTCGCCGAGCACGAGGGCCTTCGGATCCTCTGCGAGGATCTCGTCGAGGGCGAGATTCAGCGCGCCCTGAAGAGAGAGCTCGAGCTGAGCCGGGACCTGTGCCATTCTCGTCTCCGGTTCGGCTTTGGGTGCCGTCAGGGTCTCATGCATGCTCGGACTCCTCGTGCCATTCGGTCTCTGCCTGCCAGTTGGCCTTCTGCCGCAGCAGTTCGTCGGTGGGTTCTTGGAAGACCAAGTCGAACATCTCCGCCCCAGGGCGGCCGCCGAGTGCGAGGACGCCTCTTCGGACGCGCTCCGCCTCGGCCGCTGCGGCATCGTCGGCCTCGTTGAGTGCAGCCGCGTCGGCGATGCCCTCGGCCACAAACCGTTCCCGCAGCCGGGCGACCGGGTCTGCACCCGCATCCAGACGCTCGTCCTCGAGCGAACGGTAGCGGCCGGGGTCGTCGGAGGTCGCGTGCGGGCCGCGGCGGTAGGTCATGGCCTCGACGATCGCGGGGCCCTGCCCGGCTCGCGCGTGGGCGACGGCCCTGCGTGTGGCGGTCAGGACGGCGGCCGCATCGTTCCCGTCGACTTGAATGGCCGGGATCCCGTAGCCGGCCCCCCGGGCGGCCACGCTGCCGCCCGCGACCTGCCTCTCAGTGGGCACCGAGATGGCCCAGCCATTGTTCTGCACGAAGAAGACCACGGGAGCCTTGAAGATGGCGGCGAAGTTCATGGCCTCGTGCACATCGCCCTGACTCGAGGCGCCGTCCCCGAGATACGTGATCGCGACGTTGTACCCCTCGGCCGGCAATTCGCCGTGGGCTTCGAGGGTCTGCCCATGCGCCCAGCCGACGGCGTGGAGCACCGATCCTGCGACGACGGCTTGGATCGGCGCGACGTGAGTCTCCGCCGGGTTCCAGAGGCCGCCGTGCCACGTCGCCTTGTGCGTTGACATGTACTCCACCATGTCCACACCGCACGCCCGTGCGACGCCGAGTTCTCGGTACGTGGGGAACACGAAGTCCCGCTTCGGATCCACGGCGAGGGCCGAACCGACCTGTGCAGCCTCCTGCCCCAGCTCGGGGGCGTACGCCGGCACGATGCCCTGGCGCTGCCACGAGATGGCGGCGAGGTCGAGGTGGCGGACGGCGGTCATCAGCCGGTAGAGCTCCACGAGGTCGCTTCCGGTGACGGGTTCGACAGAGGGAAGGTCGGAGAGCGGTGGCCGGGGCGCGTCAGCGAGTCCTGCCCGCCCGTGCGCCGTCGTGCTTTGTCCTGAAGTCTGCATAGCAAGACCGTAGGTTTACTCAGCACACTGTGCAACAGCTGCTCTGATATCTATACAAACTGGACGATCCGGGCCCCTTGTGGCCTGCATCACGAATCAGAGTGCCTACTGACAGAAGCGCCCCGGCTTCCGGAGTTCCCCACGCGCTTTGCGCCGGGGCAATTGTCCGAAAACCGGGGCGGTTCGAGGGGGTGGCTAGGCGGCCGGCGCGGTCGCCCGCCGCCGCCGGAGGGCGCTCGCTGCGGCGAGCACGACGACGAGCGCAAACGTGCTCAGCAGCTGCGGCCGCGAGTCGTCACCGACGAGCCCGACCGCGAAGATTGCCGCGAGCAGGACGAGGCCGAGCGAGGTCAGCCACGGGAACCCGGCCATGCGCAGCGGCAGCTCGAGGCCGTCGCGGTCGGCCCGGCGCCGGAGGACGAGCTGCGAGACGAGGGCGGAGCCCCACACCATGAGGCACGTCGAACCCACGATGTTGAGCAGCACCGGAAGCACGCGGTCGGGGAAGATCAGCTCGAGCACGGTTGCGACCACGCCGAACGTGACACTCGCGAGCACCGCCACCGCGGGGACCTTCGAACTCGTGAGGGACTTGAGCGCGCGCGGTGCCTCGCCGCGCTCGGCGAGGGAGAACACCATGCGGGATGCGCCGTACAGGTTCGCGTTGAGGGCCGAAAGGAGCGCGACGACGGCGACCAGCGTGATCGCGGTCGCGGCGCCTGGCATTCCGGCCGCGTCGAGGACGCCTGCGAACGGGCTCTTGAGGGCATCCGAGCTCGCGGGGATGACAGCGGCGATGATGAAGATCGAGCCGATGTAGAACACGAGGATCCGCCATACGACCGTGCGGACTGCCTTGCCGACGCTGCGGGCCGGGTCCCGGGTCTCGGCCGCCGCGACCGAGACGATCTCAGTGCCGCCGAATGCGAAGGCGACAACGAACAGCGCCGTCGCAATCCCCTCGAAGCCGTGCGGTGCGAAGCTGCCGAAGTTGGTGAAGCCGGGGGAGTGGGCTCCCGGGATCCACCCGAAGAGGAGCGCGACGCCGATCACGAGGAAGCCGACGATTGCGGCGACCTTGAGGAGTGCGAACCAGAATTCGAACTCGCCGAAGTTGCGCACGCGGGTCAGGTTGACGGCCGTGAGAGCGGCAATGAACAGGAGGGCCATGAGCCACACGGGCAACGCGGGGAAGACACTCGCGAGCAGGCCCGCCGCGCCGAGGGCTTCCGCCGCGATGACGACGACGAGCTGCAGCCACCACAGCCAACCGACGGTGGCCCCGGACACCGGGCCGAGCGCCCGCGCGGTGTAGACGGAGAACGCGCCGCTGTTCGGGTTCGCTGCGGCCATCTCCCCGAGCGCCCACATGACGAGGATGATGAGGCCGCCGGCGACGAGGTAGGAGATCAGGACGGCCGGGCCCGCGGCCTGGATTCCGGCGCCGGAGCCGATGAAGAGCCCGGCGCCGATGGCGCTGCCGAGACCCATCATGGTGAGCTGTCTGGGCTTGAGGGCGGCCCCGAGCGTCGACGTCGTCGTCGGATTCGCCTGCCGGGTGCCCGCTGTTGATTCTTTGTTGCCAACTGTCGAATCTGCAGTCTGCATAGGTGTCATTGACCCTCTTTGGTTCTTCGATGGCTCCAGCGGGGTGTGCCGGCGCCAGGGGACGGTGACGAGAATAGCCCGATTTTTCGCGCTTGTGTGGTGCGCATCACGGGGCTGGGCAGTCTGCTGACATCAGGGTTCAGAAGAGCCCCTGCTCTGAGCAGTATGCGCAATAAAGGAAAATTGATCCATCAATCTGTACCATCGCTATAGGCCCGCGCCGCGCAGGTCTGGGAATGGGAGGTCACTGATGCGGGTCGACGAGCTTGATGCGAAGATCGTCCGGCTCTTCACCGAGGAGCAGCGCATGTCTGTCCTTGAGGCCTCGCGCATCCTCAAAGTCGCCCGGGCGACGGTGCAGGCCCGCCTCGACCGGATGATTGCCAACGGCGTCATTGCCCAGTGGGTTCCCCAGCCTGAGCCGCGCGCGTTTGGCTTCCCCGTCGTGGCCTTCTGCTTCCTGACCATCAACCAGGACCTCGGGCACGATGCTGTCTCCAAGGCACTCGCCGCGATCCCTGAGGTCATCGAAGTCCACACCGTGTCGGGGGACAGCGACCTCATGGCGCGCGTCGCGGCTCGTTCCAACTCCGACCTGCAGCGGGTCCTCGACATCATCATGGCCACGAAGGCCGTGGTCCGGTCCTCGAGCGTCATCGCGCTCAACACCCACTTCGAAGGCCGTACCCTCCCGCTGCTCGAAGCAGCGGCCCGCCCCTGACCGTTTCGGGTACGCCAACTCCCGCTCACATCCGTTTCGGGTACGCCAACTCCCGCCTCCGCCTTGCTGCAGTCCGTTTCACCAGAACTATCCGTACCCGAAACGCCTCAGGGCGGCAGTTCGCGTACCCGAAACGGACGACGGCGGTCCGTCACTTTTGCCGCAGACGGGCAAGGAGGCGTATCCTGACTTAGGGTCAGATCGACTTTAACTGAAGTTGAAGTCAGCAGCCGTCGGAGTTCAATCGCAAGTCACTACGAAGGAGGCCCGCAAGTGAGCACCCTCTTTGCCGGTCCCTTCGGCGCGAACGTCTCCGAGCGTGCCCAGCTTCCGCCGTCGTTGGCCATCTCGACCGTCATCTTCGCGCTCAAGCCGAGCCGGGACGTCGGGAAGCCGACGCTCTGGCTCCCCCTCGTCCGGCGGGTGAAGGAACCGTTCAAAGGCCAATGGGCCCTCCCTGGCGGCCCCCTCGCCGCGACGGAGTCGCTTGAGGACGCGGCCCGCCGCAACCTGCGCGAAACCACCGGACTCGCCCCCGAATACCTCGAGCAGCTGTACGCGTTCGGCGGCCTCAACCGGGCGCACCGGCCCGGCCAAGGCAGCCAACGGGTGGTCTCGATTGTGTACTGGGCACTCGTGCGGCCCACGGAGGCTGAGCTCCTCGTCGAGGGCGAGGCCGAGGCAGAGAACGTTGCGTGGCATCGCGCGGACACTGCGGGCGACGGCGAGGGCGGCCTCGCGTTCGACCACCGGGAGATCATCGACTACGCGCTGTGGCGGCTGCGCAGCAAGCTCGAGTACGCCCAGATCGCTTACCACTTCCTCGGCGAGACGTTCACCCTCGCCCAGCTCCGGGAGGTCTACGAGGCAGTCCTCGGCCGGCCCCTCGATCCGGCGAACTTCCGCCGGCAGCTCAAATCCGTCCCACAGATCGAGCCGACAGACCAGTTCCTCGAGGGTGGGAAACACCGCCCTCCCCGCCTCTACCGCTACACCGGCCCTGCCCAAAGGAGCACGACATGACGTCCGTCGCAACCGCCATCGACCTCATCACCCGCGCGGAAGCGGAGCGGCTGTCCAAGGAGGCGCCGGCGACGGGCACCTGCAGCGCCGACCTCTCCAAGGGCCCGTGGGAGTTCGACGCCGCCGAGGCCCTGCGCGGGATGCCCGCCTACGGGCCGGGAGCGTCGAGCGGGGACGTCGCTCCGGCGTCGACCCCGCGCCAGGGCCAGCTCCCGCAGGAGTACAAGGACGCGAGCAAGGACGAGCTGCACGCCCGCATTCGCGCGGCGAAGAAGACCCTCGGCGAGCGCGTCGTCGTGCTCGGCCACTTCTATCAGCGGGACGAAGTCGTGGAGCACGCGGACTTCGTGGGCGATTCCTTCCAGCTCGCAAACGCCGCCCTCACGCGCCCCGACGCCGAGGCCATCGTGTTCTGCGGCGTCCACTTCATGGCCGAGACCGCGGACATCCTCTCGCGCGATGACCAGGCCGTGATCCTGCCCAACCTCGCTGCGGGCTGCTCGATGGCGGACATGGCAGACATCGACTCGGTCCAGGAATGCTGGGACCAGCTTGAAGACCTGTTCGGCACGGAGCCCGACGCGGACGGCCGCGTGCCCGTCATTCCCGTGACCTACATGAACTCCTCCGCCGCGCTCAAGGGCTTCTGCGGCGAGCACGGTGGCATCGTTTGCACGTCCTCGAATGCTGCGACCGTTCTCGAGTGGGCATTCGAGCGTGGCCAGCGCGTCCTCTTCTTCCCGGACCAGCACCTCGGGCGCAACACGGCCAAGGCCATGGGCGTCCCGCTCGAGCAGATGCCGATGTGGAGCCCGCGCAAGCCGTGGGGCGGCACGAGCCCGGAGACGCTGCGCGACTCGCGGGTCATCCTGTGGCACGGCTTCTGCTCGGTCCACCGGCGCTTCAACGTGGCGCAGATCGAGAAGGCTCGCGCCGACTACCCGGGGGTTCGCGTCATAGTCCACCCCGAGTGCCCGATGGAGGTCGTCGATGCGGCCGACGAGTACGGTTCCACCGACTACATCCGCAAGGCGATCGCGGCCGCTACGGAGCCGACCGTCTTCGCGATCGGCACCGAGGTCAACCTCGTGAACCGACTCGCCGCCGAATATCCGCAGCACACCATCTTCTGCCTCGACCCGGTCATCTGCCCGTGCTCGACGATGTACCGCATCCACCCCGGCTATCTCGCGTGGGTCCTCGAGGGGCTCGTCGAGGGCGAGGTCCGCAACCGCATCGAGGTTTCGGAGGACGTCGCGGGGCCGGCACGGGTGGCGCTCGAGCGGATGCTGGCGGCGCGGCCGTGAGCATGCCCGCAGTGAGCCTCGGCCGGCCGAGTGGACGCCGGCTGGCAGTCGTCGGCAGCGGCGCCGCAGGGCTCTTCGCCGCGATCTCCGCGGCGGAGGCGGGGGCCGACGTCGTTCTTCTCACGAAGGCCACGCTTGCGGATAGCAACAGCATGCTCGCCCAGGGCGGCTTTTCCGCCGTCCTGCCCGGAGGCCAGCACGCGCCGGGAGACAGCATCGAACGCCATGTGGCGGACACGATGTCAGCTGGAGCCCAGCTGGGGACGCGGGCTGCCGTGGAGGTCATGTGCCGGCGCGCCGCGAGTGTGGTGGAGAGCCTTCTTGCCCACGGCGTCGCATTCGACCGCGGCCCTGACGGCCGGCTGCTCCTCGGCCTCGAGGCCGCCCACTCGTTCCCGCGCATCCTCCACGCTGGCGGGGACGCGAGCGGCGCCGGCATTACGCGCGCGCTTATCTCGCGGGTGCGTGGGCTCGAGTCCGAGGGCCGCGTCGAGATCCTCGAAGGCGCGCTGGCGACCGAGATCCTGCTCGACTCAGGGGCCGTCGCCGGCGTCGAGTACGTCTGCGGGACCGGCGCACGACGCCGGGTGGGCGCCAACGCGGTTCTGCTCGCCACGGGAGGCGCCGGGCAGCTCTTCGCCCAGACCACGAATCCCAGCGTGGCGACGGGCGACGGCGTGGCGCTCGCCTTCCGCGCGGGCGCACTGCTGCGTGACCTCGAGTTCTATCAGTTCCACCCGACGGCGCTCCAACTTCGAGCCGACGACGGGACGCTCCGATCGTCCCTCATCTCGGAAGCCGTTCGCGGCGAGGGTGCCGTGATCCGTGACGCCTCCGGAAGTCGTTTCGTCGAGGAGTACCACCCCCTCGGCGAACTCGCTCCCCGCGACGCAGTTTCCCGGGCGCTCGCCCTCCACCGCCGGGCCGGAGGTGGTCAGGCCTATCTGGATGCCACAGGCCTGGAGGCAGAACGCGGGAATGGATTCCTCTCGCGGCGCTTCCCGAGCCTTGACGCGATGACCCGTGCAGCAGGCTACGACTGGCGCCGAGATCTCCTTCCGATCGGCCCCGCAGCCCACTACTGGATGGGCGGGGTGGCCACCGACCTTGACGGTGCGACAAGCATCCCGGGCCTCTACGCAGCGGGGGAGGTCGCGTGCACCGGTGTCCACGGCGCGAATCGGCTCGCCTCGAACTCCCTTCTCGAAGGCGTCGTGTTCGCGGCCCGCGCCGTGGAGCACTTCCGCGCCGAGCCAAGTCACTGGGCGGGTCCCGCCCAGAATGCCGGCGCTGCACTCACCATCGAGGTCGGGGCCGAGGCTGCGCCGCGCTCACACGCGACCAGCCGCCCTGAACTCGCGGCGCTCATGGAGCGGGATGCGGGGGTCCTCCGGGACGCCGAAGGCCTTGGCCGGGCGAGAGCCGCGCTCGCGAACCTCTCCTCCGAAGACCCCGAGACCGAGAACCTCATCCTTGCCGGCAAGCTCCTCGTTGCGGCGGCAGCTGCACGCGAGGAGTCTGTCGGAGCTCATTTCCGGCTCGACTTCCCCGTCCGCCGCTCTCGCGACGGGGCCGTGGAAGTCTCGATCGACGTCGTACGCCAGCCTGTCCTGGCAGGAAGGAACGCCTCATGACAGCGCACGCCGTACAAGCCGCTCGGCCGTTCGTCTCGACACTGCCGATGCCCCTTTCGCCTACGGCGCTCCGGCGTGTCCTCGACTCCGCCTATGCCGAGGATGCGCCACATGGCGACATCACCTCGCTCGTCCTCATCCCGGAAGGGCTGGCCGCCAGCGCCGAACTCCGAGCCAGAGTGCCGGGGGTCTTTTCGGGCGGCCCAGTCATCGAAGCGGGCTTCCGGCTCCACGACTCGCAGGTGCGGGTCGAGCTGCCCGTCGCCGAAGGCGAGGCGTTCGAGGCGGGCGCGGTCCTCGCCCGCGTTTCGGGGCGGGCGCGCGAGCTTCTCACCGCGGAACGGGTCGTGCTGAACCTCGTCCAGCGGATGAGCGCTATCGCTACCCTCACCGCCCGTTATGTGGCGCTGACGGCGGGGACGAAGGCTCGGATTGTGGATACGCGCAAGACGACCCCCGGCCTCCGTGAGCTCGAACGCTATGCGGTGCGCTGCGGCGGCGGCCGGAATCACCGCTTCAGCCTCTCGGACGCGGTCATGGCCAAGGACAACCACCTGGCTGTTCTGACCGGGGGAGACCCTGCGAAGCTGACTGAGGTGCTGAGCGCCGCCCGGGACCGGCTGGGGCACACAACGCACTTCGAGGTTGAGGTGGACGCGATCGAACAGATCGAGTCCGTGCTCGCAGCGGGCGTGGACACCATCATGCTCGACAACTTCACTCCCGAGCAGCTTCGCGAGGGCGTCGCGCTCGTGGCAGGCCGGGCGATCGTGGAGGCGAGTGGTGGCGTGAACCTCGAGACGGTCGAAGCGATCGCGGCGTCAGGAGTGGACGTGATCTCGGTCGGTGCGCTCACGCATTCGGTGGTCAACCTCGACTTGGGTCTTGACGTGGTGCTTGACGCGGCCCCGCCCATGGAGGGAGACCCTTCGTGATCTACCTCGACGCCGCTGGCACGACTCCCGTGCGCCGCGAGGTCCTCGAGGCCATGTGGCCCTATCTCACCGGCGACTTCGGGAACGCTTCGAGCCACCACGAACTCGGGGAGCGGGCACGGGCCGCGGTCGAGGCGGCGCGCGCCGACGTCGCCCGCGTGCTCGGGTGCCGCCCGGGCGAGGTGACTTTCACCTCTGGGGGCACGGAGGCGGACAACCTTGCCGTGAAGGGGATCGCCCTCGCACGACGCGCGGCTGATCCGAACCGCACTCGGATCGTCGTGAGCGCAATCGAGCACCCCGCCGTTCTTGAGTCCGCGCGGAGTCTCGCCCGCTTGCATGGCTTCACGGTTGACGTCGTGCCTGTCGACGAGGTGGGACGCGTCTCGCCGGATGCGCTGGCTGGCGTCGTAGGCCCGGAGACTGCCGTGGTTTCGGTCATGTATGCGAACAACGAGGTGGGCACAGTCCAGCCGATCGCCGAGCTGGCCGCCGTGGCGCGCGCGGCGCGCGTCCCGTTCCATACCGACGCGGTCCAGGCAGCGGGCATGCTCCCGCTCGACGTGCGCGAGCTCGGCGTGGACTCCCTCAGCATCTCCGGCCACAAACTCGGCGCGCCCAAGGGCGTCGGGGTGCTGTACGCCGCAGGCCGGCTGACTGTCGAGCCGCTCGTCCACGGCGGTGGGCAGGAACGCGGGCTGCGCTCGGGCACGGAGAACGTCGCGGGCGCCGTCGCGCTCGCCACGGCCCTCCGGCTCGCCGAGGCTGAGCGGCCGACGGCGGCGCCTCGCCTTGCAGGGCTCCGGCGATCGTTCGTCGAGCGCGTCACCGAGCTCGTACCCGACGCCCTCGTCACGGGCGACACCGAACGGCGCCTCCCCGGAAGCGCCTCCTTCTGCTTCCCTCGGGTCAGCGGCGAGTCGGTCCTGCTCGAGCTCGAGCGTCGAGGAGTGCTCTGCTCGTCGGGCTCGGCGTGCGCAGCCGGTTCGAGCGAGCCCTCCCAGGTGCTTCTCGCGCTAGGTATCGATGCCGAGACCGCCCAGACCGCGGTCCGCTTCACGCTCCCAGTCACGATCACCGCGGAAGAGCTCGAGACGGCGGCCCTTGCTCTCAGCGACTCGTACGCTGCGGTGACTGGGATCGCACACCGGTAAGGGAAAACCCAGATCAGAACGGAGGCGGTGCGTCTCCTTCCGGGTACGTGATGTACCGGTGACCGGATGGCGCGGTCCATTCCAGTGTTCCGGGTGGAGGCGACGCTGCTCGGGAAGACCTAGGAGACCGCCCGTCGTCGCGCCCGTGGTCGCGCCGGCCGTCGTCTCGGCGCACGTCGCCACCCAGCTGAGCGACTTTCCAATGCCCCAAGGTCTTGAGCCGGTGATGCTCGGGGCAGAGCAGTGCGAGGTTGTGTATGTCCGTGGCTCCGCCCTCGGACCATTCTTGAGTGTGGTCGGCCTCGGTGGCGGCGGCTGGCTTGTCGCACCCCGGGAATCGGCACGTCCGGTCACGCGCGCCAAGGAAGCGCCGCATCGCGAGCGAGGGGGTGTAGCGCCGTCGTCCGATCGCTAGTGGGGCGCCGGTGTCTTGGTCGACGTAAAGTCGCGTCCAGGTTGCGGCCTCGGAAGCCAGAAGCCGCGCGGCCTCGCGATCGACCGCCCCGTAGCCGACGATCTCGCCCGGCGTATCGGAGTTTCCGCACAGCGTACCTACCGGAATGGTGACGATGAGTTCAGTACGCACGCCACCCGCTGGTCCATGCGGTCGCGGGCTCTCCCTCCTCCGGTCCGAATCGGAGGCGCGACCGACGGTACGGTCACAGGCGGGATCGTTGAGGAGATCCGCGAACGCATCGGCCCGGAGCTGGTTGATCGTTCGCCCCTCCCCAGGATTCTGCAGCGATCGGGCAATGGCCTCCAGTCGAGTATCGATTGCCGCACCCGTTTCAAGAGGGAGGTAGGCCGAGAGCCAGCACATCCCATCCTGGGCTGGTTCGAGGTCAACTCGACGATGAGCCCTCACTCTTTCCTTTCTGGCCGGCAAAGGTTCGCCCGCATAGTCTTCAGCCAATCGGCGAAGTCGGCGCCGCATAGTGCCTTGGCTGGGGAGTTCATCCGGCACCGTCGGACACGCGATCGCGACAGCCTGAGCGGCGAAGGCCGCGAGGGCCTCTGGCGGGACGGGCGCCGCTGCCTCAAGGATGGCGTTTGCGCGACGGCGCGGCAGATCCCCAGCGGCCATGCGGTCGAGGAGGGGTGCCCAAGAGGGGGTTGTGATGGTTTGGGCTTCGAGCACAGCGGCTTTCGCCGTGCGTTGGGAGATCCGCAGCGCAGCTGCCATCTCGGACGCTGCCACGCTCGGTGCCTCGAGTCTCTGGACCGGGTCCTCCGAGGAACCCCCGAGGGCAGCGGTCAGCGCCGCGAGGACAATGGCTTTGCGGGCCTCAAGTCGTGCCTCCTCCGCATCGATCTCCTGCAGTTCCGCGACAAGGACGTCAGCACGTTCCGCTCGGGCGCGGGCCATGATGGCGGTGGGAGAAAGGGACGCCTCCCACAGCGCATCGAACTCGGCATTGTCCTCGGGCCCGCGGAAGAGGTCTGGATCGAGGCGGGGCGGCTCTAGAAGGCGGGCGAGCGGGTCCGCGCTGAAGTCCCAGACGTCTTCCCCCAGGGGATCGGCCACCGGATCGGCGGCCGGGCCGGCCGCCGCATCGCCCAACGGACCCGGCGGCCCCACCGGATTGCCCGGCCCCCGCGGCCCCACCGGATCGCCCGGCCCCACCGGATCGCCCGGCCACGCCGTCCGCTGGCTCCGCCTCCCGATCTCCATGTCCCAAGTCTCTGGGATGGGTCCGACATTCTTGGCTCAGGCATTCCTCGCGCGGCGGAAGACCCAGTAACGCAAAAGGACGAAGCGGGCTGCGGTCGCGACCCAGCCCGCAAGGGTGGTGGTCCATAGTTCCTCGACGACGCCTGCGTTCGGCTCTGCCCAGAGAAGGGCCCAGAGGCTCCCGCTCGTGAGGACGAGGGCGATTACGAGTGCTACGAGACCATGGAGGTGATCGTGGAGGCGACGCCGGCGCTCATGGATGCGGAACGTGAACCGGCGATTCAGTTCAGTATTCAGCAGCGACGTCACGATGAGTGCCGTGGCGTTCGCAGCCGTCGGCCCGATCGGGAACCGAAGGCCCGCATAGAGGCCCATGGACGCCGCCGTGCAGATGATGCCAACGCCCGTGAACCGGACGAGCTGCCGAACGACAGGACGACGGACGGCACCCCGGACACGCCCCCACCGCGGCGAAGCGGTGAGGGCGTTCGGCCGGGGGCCGTCCGTCATCGTGGGCGGTGTCGACGTCATTGCTTCAGCTTGCCATCAACTTCTGTGCCCATGCTGTGTCGCGGCGATGCGTGGCCAAGACAAGGCGATGTCCGCTCAGGTTTCCCGTCTGGCTACTTCCTGCCAGGCAGGGGTCGGTTGGCGATGACGGGTGCTGTTCCGGTGTGGCCGTTGCGGGTGGCGGCGATTTGGTGGATGCGGTCGCGGCAGGCGTACCAGCCGGCGACCATGAGGATGATGGCGATGGCGGTGGCCAGGAGGGTCCAGGGGGAGTCGGCGAGGATCATGATGAGGACGGCGGCGAGGAAGGCCAGGGTGAGGTAGCCGGTGTAGGGG
>NZ_JTDL01000036.1 GCF_000802235.1 Sinomonas humi | reverse complement strand
TCCCTCAACGCACGCTACCGGCGCGCAGTCAGGGCCCGAGGCCACTTCCCCAACGACGCGGCGGCCCTGAAGTGCCTGTACCTCGTCACCCGGTCCCTTGACCCCACTGGGCGCGGCAGGGCACGCTGGGCCACACGCTGGAAGCCGGCACTGAACGCCTTCGCGATCGCCTTCGAAGGCCGCATCAACTAACCATGGGCCAAACCGAACCCACCGTTATTCGGACAGTCCCCACCGGTCTTGCCCCGGCCCCCCCAAGCGTTGGGGAAGGCTCAGCGAGTCGCGCTTGCCGACGGTGTCGCCGTCGGCGTGAGGGTCGCTGTGCCAGGGGAGGCGCTGCCCGTCGGCTTCACGGGGCTGGCTGTGGCTGACGGGGTGGGAACGTACTGCCGGTATTGGGCAAGCGTTCCGTCCAGCACGGGGACCAGGACATCCTGGCTGGAGGAGCCGCTCTGGATCTTCACCGTCGTCATGGCGCCCGGTACGGCGCCCGAGCTGGTCAGGTCGGAGACACTGCGGTCGTCGCCGAGCAGGACCTGAGCGTTGGGCGGGACCGTGACGTCGACGCTGTTGGACGACTGGGTGGAGAGGGTCGCGGTGACCGGGGAAGAGGAGGTGTTGTAGAAGCTGCCGGTGAAACGGCCGGGGGCGTCCGCGCTGGGCGTGCTGCCCGTTCCTGCACCACCGGCAGAGACGATGGCGAGGTCGTTGACCTCCAGTGGGCCGACGGTGGACTGCACCCCGGGTACGGCGGCGGTGATGCTCTGCGTCTCCTGCGGGTTCATCACGCTGCAGCCCGCCAAGCCCACGCAGCTGGCGATGGCTGCTGCGAGGGCGAGCGACTGGGGTGCCCTGGCGATTCTGGGCATGCTGTTCTCCTGACCGTGCTCTGTGTGGCTGGGTGCGGGAGACGGGCTCCCAGCGTACGCCGCCGGGCGGAGCGGATGAAGGGCGGACGCGGTCGGATAGGGGTTGTCAGCCCCCGCTCAAGCCCCCATCGCGCGGAGCTCGAAGTCGTTCGGGCGGAGGTAGGTCTACGGCGCGCGCTTCGCCACCGGTGACTCCCGGCCCCTCCGGTGGGGCGCCTTCGCCTCAGTCGCGGAGGCTCTTCTTCGTCCGCTTGGCCTCGGCATAGTGGCCCGTGATGACCTGTTCGCCCATCTGCTCGGCCATCGCCTCGTGCTCGTAGCCCTGCCCGCCATCAGTGGCAATGACGTTGCCGTTGTCGGAGATGAGCCGCCAGCCCCAGTTGTGGTCGGGGCGCTGGTACACATTCAGTTCAGCCATGGCGGATACCTCCCCGTTGCAAACCCAGGCAAACCCCGTCGCCGGCTAACGAGTCAGCCCGGCCTGAAGGACCGGGGACGCACTGAGCGCCGGCGGCCGCCTCCATCCGATCCGGGTCCGCATCCAAGTGCGCCTCTGTCGAAACGCTGCCGCTTCGGCAGTCGGGCACTGGTTCCCGAGGGTTTCCGCAGGATTCGGCAAGGACAGCTGCTGCCGGCTGCGTACAGTCGTAGGTTTGAGGCACAGTCGGTGCCTGCCCCCGGCATCCGACGAGACCGAAAGCAGGGCCGGCCCATGACGCATACCGGAAGCAGTCTCTGGATGCCTCGGCTCCACCCAGAAGAGAAGACCCTGCGGGACCAGGCGCGGGGCATCCTCCGCGAAGCCCTCGACGGCCCTGGCCTGCGCGAAGAAGACAAGGAACGCCTGCGCGGCCTCATCTCGAAGCATCCGGAGCAGCCGGAGCGCGCCCTCCTCGAGCACCTGCGAGTCCTGCGCGAGGTCGACCGAGCGGAACTCCTGGCCAGCTAGCGGCGCTCTTCTCGGTAACGCCCTGGCGTCGGAAACGGACACAGGGAACGCTCTGCTACTTGCCGCTCCAGCGCTAGGCTGGCGACCAGCCTTCGTTCAGGCTTTCGGTGGTCGGGGGATGGACTGGCGCGGGGGGAGGGACGAGCTTGGCTGAATTGAAGTCCTGCGGACCCGGGCACGGGTGTTCACTCCCGGATCGGCCGCCGTCGAGCGTGTGGTTGAAGCACGCGGGCGCACTCATGTCCCACCTGGGGCGGTCGGGGCCCCGAGCTTCCCTGGACCATGGCTGCTGCTCGTCTTGATCCCGCGCTTCGTGCCCGATGGGAGTCGGCCGAGGGGAGGGGGGCCACCGGCAGCGACAAGGAGGCGTTCGAGATCATCATGTCCGCCAGCATCGGGGCGGGATTGGCACGATGGGACGCGGCCATCCGCGCGATCGCGCAGGCCAGCGATGCGACTGCCTGAGGTAGAGCGCGGCGATGACCTGCGCAGCAGGTCTCTGATCCGGCTCATATCAGCGATTTCGGGCATGCGGCTCCCGGATGCGGCACGTGTCGCCTTCTACCACAAGGACTTCGTGGGCCCGGCCTTGGGAGCCTGGACCCAAGCCGCGATGCGCGGTCCCAGCGGCTGGACGGTGGGAGAGCGAGAGCTCATGGCCGCGATGGTGGCCACTTGGAACTCGTCGGCATTCTGCATCGGCGCCCACCGTGCCACGGCGGTGCACGGCATCGGGGCCGCGACAGTGGACGCATGCCTGGCGGACTACCGTACGGCCCCTATCGCAGAGCCACTCCGCGCGGCCCTCGCCTTCTTGGAGACGATGACCCTGCGTCCAGAGGAGCTTCTGCCGTCCGACGCGCGCGCCGCCATGGCGGCTGGGGTGACCCGTGCACAGCTCGTGGACGCGGCAGCCGTCGCAGCCTTGTTCAACATCATCACCAGATACGCCGACGCGTTGGGCTTCGCCATCCCGACCGCCGCCGAGTTCGACAAGTCCGCACTCATGCTGCTCAAGCGCGGCTACGGATAGCGGGATCAGCTCCTCAAGAAGCCGGGAAAGAAGTGCGCCTGCCTGCCATGTGCATTCGCCCAGCCAGCGACCACCAGATTCTGGTGCTTTGCACATGTATGTTGGCGCGCTTTCCCGAATAGCTTGTCCTGTCGGTGTTAGGCCCGTCACACTCCACGGCAGAGCCGGCGCCGCAACAGAATCAAGAGGAGAACCCATGACCAGCTCCACCGGTCAATCCCAGAGCCGAGGGCTCGAAGTCCGCTCAATCGACTATGTGCCCTTGGACGAGCGCCACGGAAAGGTCTCGAGCATAGGCCCGCTCTGGTTCATGAGCAACGCCCAGATCGCCACTCTGGCAGTCGGGCTCATCAGCATCACCTCAGGCGGGAACCTGATCTGGTCGATGATCGCCATCGCGGTCGGGGTACTCGTCGGCACGCTGTTCATGGCGGCGCACTCATCCCAGGGCCCGCAGCTCGGGCTGCCGCAGATGATCCAGTCCCGCCCGCAGTTCGGGTACGTCGGCGCCCTCCTGGTCTGGCTGTTCGCCTACCTCCAGTACGCAGGCTTCAATATCTTCAACACCGTGCTCGCCGGGCAGGCTATCGGGGCGTCCGTGCACGGCGGGTCCGACAGCCTGTGGTTCTGGGTCGTGACCATCGTCGCGGTCGCCGTCGCGCTCTTCGGGTATGACCTCATCCACCGCTTCGAGCGCTACCTGACCTACCTGACGGTCGCGATGCTCGCGCTCCTGACGATCGCTGTCCTTACCCACCTGGACCTCCCTGCGGGGATGTTCGACCTCGGCGGCTTCCAGCTCGTGCCGTTCCTCGCCCAGCTCGGAGTCGCAGCCGGCTACCAGATCTCCTGGGCGATCTACGTCTCGGATTACTCCCGCTACCTTCCGCCCAACTCCGCCGGGCGGACCTTCCGGTACACCTTCTGGGGAAGCGCGCTCGGCGGGATCTGGGTCATGTTCCTCGGCGCCTTCATCGCCGCCGCCGCGGGGAAGGACTTCGACACCATCCCATCCATCCAGGCCACGGCCGAAAGGCTCTTTCCAGGCTTCGGCTCGATCGCGCTCTTCGTCGCGGCCCTCGGCCTTGTGTCCGTGACCGCACTGAACATGTACGGCGGATCGCTGACCCTCATCTCCTCGATCGACAGCCTGCGGAAGATCAAGCCCACGCTCACCCTGCGGATCGTCACGATCGGCATCACCGCTGCGATCTCCGTCATCCTCGCCAACGTCGCCTCGGCAGACTTCCTCGCGAACTTCAACGACTTCCTGCTGCTGGTCCTCTACTTCTTCATCCCGTGGACCGCGGTGAATCTCACCGACTACTTCATCGTACGCAAGGGCCATTACGCGATCGCCGAGATCTTCAAGCCCAACGGGATCTACAAGCGCTGGGGATGGCCTGGGATCATCGCCTACCTCGTCGGCTTCGTGGTGATGGTCCCCTTCTTCTCCGCGGGCACCCTGTTCGTCGGCCCGATCGCCCAGGCCATGGACGGAGCGGACATCTCCCTCTTCGTCGGGCTGCCTGTCTCAGCGGTCCTGTACTGGCTGCTGACCCGCAAGGTGAACTCGGCCGAGGAGGCCCACCTGGGCGAGATCGAATACGCAGACCTGGACTCTGCAGCACACAGGCACGGCCTGCCCCAATAGGAGTGGCACGGGGAGGCGCCGGCTCCGGCATGCACTGAGGAGCCGGCGCCCTTCAATCAGGACGCGTTGCGGGCGCGGTATGCGGGTAAGTACTAGTGCAAAGTCCGCTGGTCCGAAGGAGGAATCATGATGGTCGGGCGCGAAGACTTTGAGAGGGTGCGGGGTGCCGGAGGGAGCATCTTCGGCGGGGACGGAGAAAGGATCGGCCGGGTCGGCGAGTTCTATGTCGACGACGATACGAGTGAGCCCACATGGGTGAGCGTCAAGACCGGGCTCTTCGGCCTGAAGGAGTCTCTTGTTCCCCTCGAAGGGGTGGAGGTGCGCGGTGACGGCCTCGTGGTCCAGTACACGAAGGAGCAGGTCAAGGATGCCCCGCGCATCGACTCCGGGGGACACCTCGAACCCGGTCAGGAGGATCAGCTGTTCCAGCACTACGGGCGGCCGCGTGCAGCGCGGCTCAGGCTCATGACCGCAAACGAGAACATCGACCCCATCAAAGGTGACACTGGCTCCGTCTTTGATGAGGGAGGCTCGGCCTACGGGTCAGGGAGCGGCGAGTCTGTCGGGCTCGCGAGAGGCGAATCCGAGCAGCCCCAGGACGCCGGCGAGTCGGCAGGCAGGGGAGCACCGGGGTCAGAGCGCCAGGGCCACGAAGGCCCGAAGGAGACCAGCAGGATCCCCGGTGTGCATGACAAGCGCAGGGCCTGAGATCGGCACGCCGCGGGTCCCCGGAAGGAACTGAGGCTCCGGAACGAGTGTTCCGGAGCCTCGGTGCTTCTAGAAGGGAGCGGCGATCAGCAGGTCAGCGGGACGCTACCGGAGAGCCTGGTGCCTGATGCGGTGCACATGAAGATCGTCGTGCCCGGAGGCTGCTCGATCGTGAGCGTGATGGACGTGACCGAGACAACCGGGTTGACTCCAGTCCAGTTGTTGTTCGGGCAGCCCGCTTGGGCTCCTGTGACGGTCGCGGGAGCGGTCAGGACCGACGGATTGCTGGTGAACGTCAGGTTGCCGTTCTTGATCTCACCGGCGGGGATGACCAGAGGCTGCGACGGGGCAGGACCGACAAGCACCCTGTTCTGGCCGGGCGCGATGTTCCCGCCTCCGTTCTGGCACTGATAGACGGCCGTACCGGACGTGCTGAGGTCGACTTGGACGTCGGCGTTGCCCAATCCTGCCATGGTCCCCGTACAGGTCGTCGTGGCGCTGGTGCCGCCCGAGGAGTATGTAACGGTGCAGACGGGCGAGCCGCCGGGCTTGAAGTGCGGGCTGGAAGCTTGGGCTGCGGTCATGCCGGCTCCGAAGAACAGGAGCAGGACGCCGCCCAAGAGCGCGAGGATGCGACGGAGGTGGATTCTCATTGCTGTGACCTTTGGTGCGGGTCCTTCGGCCCCGTCTCGGAAGGACCAGATGGTGGTTCGGTTCAGCGCGTGACGCGAGCCCCGTGGAACCTTGGACCGGTGAGACTCTCCCCCAAGCCAGCAGAGGCCCCCTTCGGCGGTGCCCCTGTCCCCGCAGGAGATCCGCCCCTTGTCAGCTCTTCAACCGCGGCTCGGAGCACCATCGCGTCAGCCGCCCGCAATTGCGCCTCCAAGCTACGTCGCGCTCTGGGCGAAGTCGAGACGTTTGGGCCGATCGGTTCCTTGACGAAGCCTGCAAGGCGTCGTGGCGCGCGCAGTAAATGCCCTGAGCGCTTGCGCCGAAGGTCGAGTGGCGGAACAGAGGACGGTTGCGGGCGCGGTGCGCTGGTCTGGGAGGCAGGCATGAGACCTTTCCGACGTCGGGTAGGGCCTAAAGACCCCTACCCGAGTCGATCCATGGGGTGGAACATGTTCGTCGGAAAGCACCCTGAGTCGGCGAGGTCTCACGCCGAGGCCAGAGGCACTCAACACCTCCGGCCCCACCGCCGACCGGACCTGAGTCCGGCGGCCTGCCGCCCGTCCCACGCTAGAAAGACGGGGGCGTGCTCCTCGCACGAGATCAGGAGAAAGAATCATGAAGGCACCCAGGACGGCCATGGCCGGTGTCGCCGTCGCGGCCCTCGCGGCAGCCGCATTCGCCACTGCAGCGCCTGCTTCGGCCAGTTACGGCGGCAAGGCCGCCTACCAGATCGCCCTCTCCGACAACATCAGCGGCAAGCAGGGCGGCGGCGTGTGGATCTGGTGGGCGCTCAACAGCGACGGCACCGGAGACTACAGCGGCTCGGACTGCGGTCACGGCGGGGGCGGAGCTGCCTCAGACAAGGGCGATGTCACGTGGAACTACTCCACGGACGGGACCCAGATCATCATCCACGGGACGGTGCTCAACGGGCTCGGCGGGTACGAGTCGACCGTGACGATCCCCGCCACCTTCGGCCACTACACCGGCACCGACGAGAGCTTCCTGACACTCCCCGGATTCCTCCCCGGTGGGATCGGGAACGCCCAACTTCAGGTCTCACCCTGACCTAAGCGGGTACGCCACGACGGCGCCCAGCAGGAAGGCAGCCACCAGAACCCTGCTGGGCGGTGCCCCGGAGACCGAACGCCGTTGGGGCAGGAAATTCAGCATCGGCGACCTCAACGCGCCACCGCCAGCCCACGGGCGAGGAGTTCTCGAACAGAAGGTGAACTATCGGTGAAGTGCCCCCAGAGGGCAGTTACCAGCCGGTAGCTTAGTGGGCCGTGACTACTACCCGCCGCAGTTTCCTCTCGGCAGCGTCCTTCGGGGCCCTCGGCGCCGTCGCCCTGGCTGGGCATGCCCCGTCGTCCGCGCGGAGCGTCGCGCCTGCCTCCCTGCCTGTCGACCCCGGCACCGCCGGAATCGACCACATCGTCGTGGTGATGATGGAGAACCGCTCGTTCGACCACTTCCTCGGCTGGCTCCCCGGCGCCAACGGGAAGCAAGGCGGGCTCACCTACGTCGACCGCTACGGGGTCCCGCACGGGACGCACCACCTCACAGACTTCCAAGGGTGCGGCCACCCAGATCCCGACCACTCTCAGGAGGGCGGGCTCATCGAATACAACAACGGGAAGTGCGACGGCTGGCTGCGCGCAGGCGAGAACGACGACTTCGCCGTCGGCTATTACACCGATGCCGACCTGAAGTTCTTCGCCCAGGCCGCCCCCGGCTGGACGGTGTGCGAGAACTACTTCGCCGCCGTCATGGCCGAGACCTACCCCAACCGCTTCTACCAGCACGCAGCTCAGACCGACCGTCTCCATAACTCGACTGCCACCGCGACCATCCCCACCATCTGGGACCGCCTCGCCGCAGCCGGGGTGAGCGGGAAGTACTACTACTCCGACGTGCCGTTCCTGGCCCTGTGGGGCACCAAGTACCTGCCCATCTCGGCACCGTATTCGGGGTTCCTCAGCGACTGCGCGGCCGGCACCCTCCCGTCTGTGAGCTTTGTGGACCCCCGGTTCACGGACGAGAGCTCCGGGACCTCAGGCGACGATCATCCGCACGCCGATGTCCGCTCGGGTGAGCTCTTCCTCAACGAGGTCTACCAAGCCGTGACGGCGTCGCCGCAGTGGTCCCGGACACTCCTCGTGGTCAACTTCGATGAGTGGGGCGGCTTCTACGACCATGTCGCCCCGACCACCGCTCCAGATGTAAGCCCGACGACGGCGCTGCGCGGCTTCCGCGTCCCGGCCCTCCTGGTCTCGCCGCTCGCCCGCCGAGGCGCGGTGGCCTCTGGCACGTACGACCACACCTCAGTCCTCAAGGCCATCGAGTGGCGCTGGAACCTGCAGCCCCTCACTCCGCGAGATGCGAACGCCGCCAACATTGCCGAGGTCCTCGATTTCACGTCAGCGCCCGACCTCAGCGCACCGGCGTACGCCGTCCCGCCGTTCGCGGCGGGTGCGGCCTGCACACCGCTGCCGGGAGGGGACCCCGAGGACGAATGGAAGCCGCTCAGGGACCGAGCTGTCTCGGAAGGATGGAAGCTCTCATGATCCGCTCAGACCTCGCCGCCGCCACGCAGCGGCGGCCGCTCGCCGTCGTCCTCGCGGCCGCGGCCGTGCTGGTGCTCGCCGCCGTGGCGCTCGTGCGCGGCGGAGCCGGTCAGCAGGCACACGCCGCCGGCCCGACCTCCCAGTACTTGCCCGCGAGCTCCCACGTGTTCGTCATCAACCTCGAGAACAAGGGCTACGACGAGACCTGGGGATCGTCCTCGCAGGCCCCCTACCTTTCGCAGACGCTGCGCTCGCAGGGCGTCTTGCTCAACAGCTACTACGGCACCGGCCACAACTCGCTCGACAACTACATATCCGAGGTCTCGGGGCAGGGCCCGAACAGCCAGACCCAGGCTGACTGCCAGACCTACTCCCCGTTCGTCCAGAGCGGCACGGCGGACCAGGGCCAGGCCGTCGGCAGCGGGTGCGTCTACCCGTCCGGCGTGCAGACAATCGCCGACCAGCTCACCGCCGCAGGCAAAACGTGGAAGGGCTACATGGAGGACATGGGAACCGCCTGCCGCCATCCGCAGCTCGGCGCGGTGGACGACACCCAGAAGGCCCGGGTCGGCGACCAATACGCCGCCCGCCACAACCCGTTCGTATACTTCGCGGGCATCACAGGATCCCCAGACTGCGCGGCCAAGGACGTCGACCTGTCCGCCCTGAGCGGGGACTTGGCGTCTGCGTCGAGCACCCCGGACCTCTCCTTCATCACCCCGAATCTGTGCCACGACGGCCACGACTCGCCGTGTGTGGACGGCGAACCGGGCGGGCTCGTCTCGGCCGATGCGTGGCTGAAGCAATGGGTTCCCGTCATCACCAACTCGCCCGCGTTCAAGAAGGACGGCGTCTTGGTCATCACGTTCGACGAATCGGACGGTCCGCAGCAGGATGCGAGTGCGTGCTGCGGCGAGGGGCCCGGCCCCAACGCGGCCCTCCCTGGGATCACGGGGATGGGCGGCGGCAGGGTCGGGGCGCTCGTGCTATCGCCCTTCACTGCGGGCGGGACGTGGTCGACGACCCCGTACAACCACTACAGCCTGCTCGCGAGCATCGAGGACCTCAAGGGCTTGCCCTACCTCGGCTATGCAGGTACGCCCGGCCTGAACCGGTTCGGGCTCGATGTGTACAACAAGGGCGTCTGACCCCCTACCAACGACGTCGGGCCGGAACTCGAGGTTGGGCAGGATGCAGCGGCGGCGCCGCCGGGCTCGGTGCGGGAGGCCGCCCGGGCGGACGAGGCAGCATCCGGTTGGACGCCCGGCCCGGGGGAAGGATGAAACCATGAAGCGTCTCTTCGCCAGCGTACGAATCTCCTCAGACGACCTCGAAAAGGCTCTTTCCGGCCTCTCAGACCATGGGATCGAGGCAAGCGGCGGCCCGGGCACTCCTCGCGAAGCAGAGGGGGCGACGATCACCGCCGAGGTGCAGGTGCTGGAGGACGAAATGTCCGTGTCGGCCCGGCGGGAACTGCTGGCGAGGATGCGTGGGGCGCTCGAGGACGTGGGCATCGGGATCGAGGAGGCAGGGTTCGCAGAATCGGCGGACAGTCCTGACGCCTCGCAGTTCACTGTGAGGGGCGCGGTGCCGGACGGAAGGACTGCGGTGTTCTTCGCGCGGGATTGGGGCGAGTTCGACCGGCAGTTCGAGACGGCCTTCGGGCGGCAGAGGACAGACGACGACGTGGTCGAGGTCGAGAGCCCGAAGGAAGAGGGCTCGGGCTAGCTGGGGGGATCACGCCGTCGTAGGAGCGAGTTCGGGCCCGCCGCCCCGCTGCTCTGTCACTCGCGACGCCGGGTGGGATATGCTCCGGAACATGGCACCGAGGAGTTTCCTTCAATGGCCTGTCGTCCGGCAGGTGCGCACGGGCGATCTGCTGGGCCGTGGGCCCTCGGTGACCTCGCCCCGGACGAAGGCAATCGGCCCGAGGACAGCCACCGCGGATCGCGTCGTGCAGAGTGTGTGCCCGTACTGCGCCGTTGGGTGCGGGCAGCGCGTGTACGTCAAGGACGAGAAGGTTGTCCAGATCGAGGGCGATCCGGATTCGCCGATTTCGCGCGGCCGGCTGTGCCCCAAGGGCTCGGCGAGTGAGCAGCTGGTCAATTCGCCAGGCCGGCAGACGCGCGTGCTCTACCGTGCGCCGCGCTCGACTGAATGGGAACATCTGGATCTGGCCACCGCCGTCGATATGATCGCGGACCGGTTCATCGAGACGCGCCGCAGGACTTGGCAGCAGGAAGACGAAGCAGGCCGGCTCGTGCGTCGCACGATGGGCATCGCTTCGCTGGGCGGGGCGACGCTCGACAACGAAGAGAACTACCTGATCAAGAAGCTCTTCACAGCCGCCGGGGCGGTGCAGACCGAGAACCAGGCCCGCATTTGACACTCCGCAACGGTTCCCAGTTTGGGAGCCTCGTTTGGGCGCGGTGGTGCAACGCAATCCCTGCAGGACATGGCCAACGCCGACTGCATCGTCATCCAGGGCTCCAACATGGCCGAGTGCCATCCTGTGGGCTTCCAGTGGGTTGCGGAAGCGAAAGCCCGGGGAGCGAAGGTCATCCACGTCGATCCTCGGTTCACGCGCACCTCAGCGGTTGCTGACAAGCACATCCCCATCCGGGCCGGCTCTGACGTTGTCCTTCTGGGCGCCCTCATCAACTACGTCATCACCAACGACCTCTGGTTCAAGGAGTATGTGAGCGCGTACACGAACGCGGCCACGCTGGTCCATGACGACTATCGCGACGCCGAGGATCTCGGCGGCCTGTTCTCCGGCTTCGACCCGGAGACGGGCGCGTACGACAAGGCTTCGTGGGCCTACGCCGAAGGAGAGGGCGGCACGATCGACGAGCCTGGAGCTGGCTCGGAACATGGCGCCGATGCTTCGGCCCGCGCCGCTGGCCACACGTTCGGCAGCGGAGGCCCGGCCCTCGAGCATGCCCAAGTGCAACGTGACGACACGCTGCAGGACCCGAGGACCGTCTTCCAGATCGTCAAGCGGCATTACGCCCGGTACACCCCGGAGATGGTCCAGGACATGTGCGGCATCGAAGTCGCAGACTTCGAGTATCTGGCCCGCACCATCTCGGAAAACTCAGGGCGTGACAGGACCACCTGCTTTGCCTACGCCGTCGGCTGGACCCAGCACTCCCTTGGAACGCAGTTCATCCGTGCCGCCGCCATCCTGCAGCTTCTGCTCGGAAACGTGGGCCGTCCCGGCAGCGGGATCATGGCCCTGCGAGGCCATGCGAGCATCCAGGGCTCCACGGACATCCCGACCCTCTTCAACCTGCTGCCCGGGTACCTCCCCATGCCCAGCGCCGGCCGCCACGACACCCTTGGCGACTATCTCGGAGCAATCGCCTCGAAGAAGCAGAAGGGATACTGGGCGGACGCCGATGCCTACACGATCAGCCTCCTGAAGGCTTGGTGGGGCGAGGCCGCGCGGGAGGAGAACGACTGGGCCTACGACTACCTTCCCAGGCTGACCGGAGCGCACGGCACCTACGAGACCGTGATGGGCATGCTCGCCGACGAAGTGGAAGGCTATTTCCTCCTCGGACAGAATCCGGCCGTCGGCTCGGCCCATGGGCGGATGCAGCGGCTGGGCATGTCGCACCTGAAGTGGCTCGTCGTCCGCGACTTGAACCTCATCGAGTCTGCCACGTGGTGGAAGGACGGCCCGGAGATCGAATCCGGGGAGCTGCGCACCGAGGACATCGAGACCGAGGTGTTCTTCCTCCCTGCAGCAAGCCACGTGGAGAAGGCGGGATCGTTCACCCAGACGCAGCGGCTGCTGCAGTGGCGGCACCAAGCGGTCGCACCGCCGGGGGAGTGCCAGAGCGAACTGCAGTTCTTCTTCGAGCTGGGCCAGCGGATCCGCGAGAAGCTGGCGGGCTCCGACGACGAACGCGACCGCCCGCTGCTCGATCTCACCTGGGATTACCCCACGGATGAGCACGGCGACCCGGAGCCAGAGGCAGTGCTCGCCGAAATCAACGGACGGCACCTGGACGGGCCGGACGCGGGCAAGCCCCTATCGGCGTACACGGAGCTTCGCCCCGACGGTTCGACGTCGGCCGGCTGTTGGATCTACACCGGCGTATACGCCGATGGCACCAACCACGCGGCGAATCGCAAGCCCGGCCGCGAGCAGGGACCTGCGGCCCCGGAGTGGGGATGGGCGTGGCCTGCGAACCGGCGCATCCTCTACAACCGCGCATCGGCCGACCCCCAAGGGAAACCCTGGAGCGAGCGGAAGAAGTACATCTGGTGGGACGAGGACCAGAGGCGATGGGTGGGCGACGACGTGCCCGACTTCCCGGTTGACCGCGCCCCGGGCAGCCAGCCCGACCCTGCCCTCGGCGGTCCGGCGGCGCTCAGCGGAGACGACCCCTTCATCATGCAGGCCGATGGCAAGGGCTGGTTGTTCGCGCCCACCGGACTGGTCGACGGTCCCCTCCCTACCCACTACGAGGCTCAGGAGTCCCCGGTGGCCAACGCGCTGTACACGCAGCAGCAGAGCCCGGCCCGGTTGGTGTTCCCCCGCCCGGACAACCTGAGTGCGCCGAGCGCGGGCTCCAGTGGTGCGGACGTCTATCCCTACGTCTTCACCACCTACCGGCTCACGGAGCACCATACGGCGGGCGGGATGAGCCGGTGGCTGCCGTACCTCTCAGAGCTGCAGCCGGAGATGTTCTGCGAAGTCTCCCCGGAGCTCGCCGCCGAGCGAGGATTGGAGCCCTATGGGTGGGCAACGATCATCTCGCCCCGCTCCGCCATCGAGGCGAAGGTCATCGTCACTGAACGGATGACACCGCTGGCGGTCGGTGGCCACACCGTGCACCAGATCGGGCTGCCCTACCACTGGGGCGTCGGGAAGAACGCCGTCGTCAGCGGGGACGCGGCCAACGATCTGCTGGGCGTGACGTTGGATCCCAACGTCCAGATCCAGGAGTCCAAGGTCGCCTCCTGTGACATCCGTCCCGGCCGCCGGCCGCGCGGGGCGGACCTGCTGGCCTTGGTTGCGGAGTACCAGGCCCGCGCCGGAACGACCATCGAGACCGGCAACCGCGCGGTCACCGATCCAGCCGCCGAAGGCATCGATCCCGGCACCGACTCGACGATGGAGGACTAGATGGGCCAGCTGTCCGGACCGACCGATCCCGCCGCCGACGCCCACTGGGAGCACAGCCATCCGAGGAAGGGGTTCTTTACTGACACTTCCATCTGCATCGGCTGCAAGGCCTGCGAAGTCGCCTGCAAGGAGTGGAACCACAATCCCCAGGACGGGAATCTGGAGCTGCTCGAGTCCTCCTACGACAACACGGGAGCGCTGGGTGCCAGTACCTGGCGGCACGTTGCCTTTGTAGAACAGGGCCGGGAACGCATCGCCGAGGCACGGGAGTCCGGGCGTGCCCTCGTCAACCTGGGCATGCCCCCGATCGGTCCTCCTTCGGCGGCTCCGGCCATTGCTCCTGATCTTGCCGAGGTGGACACGACACCGCCGGACACAGCCGACTTCCGATGGCTCATGTCCTCTGACGTCTGCAAGCATTGCACGCACGCCGGCTGCCTCGATGTCTGTCCGACCGGGGCGCTCTTCCGCACAGAGTTCGGCACAGTGGTGGTGCAGGACGATGTGTGCAACGGCTGCGGGACCTGCGTCGCTGGGTGCCCCTTCGGAGTGATTGAGCGCCGCCGCGACGGGACGGTCGCGGTCGCCGCCGAGCGGGAGGACCAGCACGCCCAGCATCCTGCTGTCCCCAACGTTGGCATCGCCCAGAAGTGCACGCTGTGCTACGACCGGCTGGTTGCCGACGAGACCCCTGCCTGTGCCAAGGCCTGCCCGACGACCTCGATCAAGTTCGGCGACCACGACGACATGGTGGAGACGGCGAAGGAACGGGTCGCCGACCTGCACGCGCAGGGCCTCACAGAAGCGAGGCTCTATGGCGCGAACGAGCTCGACGGCGTGGGCGGAACCGGATCGGTCTTCCTGCTGCTTGATGAGCCGGAGGTCTACGGGCTCCCACCGGACCCGAGGGTGCCCACGGCCGATCTGCCGACGATGTACCGGCGGGCCGGAGTGGCCGTCGTCGGCATGGTTGCCGCAGCCGCGTTGGCTTTCCTGAGAGGACGGGCGTGACCCATTCGGATTTCGACAGCTTTCGACCGCCTGAGCCTGCCCGACGCCGTCGGCCGGACGGCAAGCGCGGCGGCCGGCGTCGAGACGGCGGTGACGGATCCAGGGAGATGCCCATGGTTCCGGAGCCGGAGTTCACCTCGTACTACGGCCGTCCAGTGGTCAAGCCTGCGCCCTGGGGCGACGACGTTGCCGTCTACCTGTTCCTGGGCGGCGTCGCTGGGGGTTCGGCCCTGCTCGGCCTCGGCGGCCAACTGACCGGACGGCCGACGCTGCGACGGAATGCCCGGTTGAGTGCCCTCGCGGCAGTGAGCGTCGGTGCTGTTGCCCTGGTCAAGGATCTGGGCAGGCCCGAGCGCTTCCTCAATATGCTGCGGACCTTCAAGGTCACCTCACCGATGAGTGTCGGCTCGTGGATTCTCAGCGCCTTCAGCACGGGCACGGCTGTTTCGGCGGTGGCGGAGATCGATCGCCTCAGCAACGATCGTCTGCCTCTGGGGCCGTTGCGTAGCGTGCTGCGGGCTGTCGAGGGGCCGGCCGGCTTCGAGGCCGCGCTCTTCGCCGGACCGCTCGCGGCATACACGGCGGTCCTGCTCGGGGATACGGCCACGCCGACGTGGAACGCTGGTCACGAGGAGTTGCCGTTCGTCTTCGTGAGCTCGGCGACTCTCGCCTCCGCCGGGTTAGCCATGATCACCACTCCGGTGCGCGAGGCCGGTCCCGCCCGCACCCTCGGCGCGCTCGGCGTGGTGGGTGAGCTGATTGCGATGCGCGTGATGGAGCATCGGATGGATCCGGTCGCAGCGGAGCCCCTGCGCCAGGGCAAGGCCGGTGCCATGCTGAAATGGAGCGAGCGGTTGGTGGCCGCCGGTGGCGCGGGGACCCTGCTGGCCGGACGCAGCCGCGCAGTAGCCGTGGCCTCGGGGCTGTCGCTGCTAGCGGCCTCGGCCCTTACCCGATTCGGCGTGTTCGAGGCGGGCCTCTCCTCAGCCAGGGATCCGCGCTACACGATCGAACCGCAGAAGACCCGGCTCGCGCGGCGCCGCGCGGCTGGCATCACTGACGATTCGATTACGACGGCGGGCTGACTGGGCGGCCGCGGGCTAGCGGACCTCTATGCCCTCGCCCACCGTGGTGTGGCCGACGACGGGGTGACCGGGCAATTCGCCGACGACGAGCAGGCCGCCGGAGGTCTGAGCGTCGGCAAGGAGGAGCAGATCGTCCTCCGAGACGCCGGAAGCGGCCCGCACGTGGGGCCGCACCCAGTCGAGGTTGCGCCGCGTCCCGCCGGAGACAAAGCCATCCCGCAGCGCCTGCCGAGCCCCTTCCAGGAGGGGCACCGCCTTCAGATCGATCACTGCGCCCACGCCAGAGGCACGGCACATCTTGTAAAGGTGTCCCAGCAGCCCGAAACCCGTCACGTCCGTGACCGCCCGCAGGCCGGCCACGACGGCGTCCTGCGACGCATCGCGGTTGAGGCTCGCCATCGTCGCGACCGCTTCGGGGAAGACCTCGCCCGTCTGCTTGTGCCGGTTGTTGAGCAGCCCGACGCCGATCGGCTTGGTCAAGGTGATCGGCAGCCCTGGCTTGGCGGCATCGTTGCGCAGCAGCCGGTCGGGATGGGCGACGCCGGTTACCGCCATGCCGTACTTCGGCTCGGGATCGTCAATGGAGTGGCCTCCGATGACGGGGCAACCAGCTTCGGACGCAACGCTCAGGCCGCCCCGGAGGACTTCGGCCATCAGTTCCGGTGACAGCTCACCCCGGGGCCAGCCGACCAGGTTGACCGCCATGATCGGGCGGCCCCCCATCGCGTAGATGTCCGAGAGGGCGTTGGCGGCGGCAATTCGGCCCCAGTCGAAGGCATCGTCGACGACGGGGGTGAAGAAGTCCGCGGTGGAGAGCACTGCCAAGTCCTCGCGCACCAAGACCGCTGCAGCGTCGTCGCCGCTGTCAAGGCCTACCAGCACGTCCGCACCGGGCTGGCCGACGAGACCGCGGACCACATCTTCGAGTTCGCCGGGAGGAATCTTGCAGGCGCAGCCGCCACCGTGGGCATAGCCGGTCAGCCGGGGCGCGCCGAGCGCACTGTCGACGAGCTGCGAGGGTGACGTCGGGGCCTCATTCACCCGCTCAGCCTACCCCTGCAACCAACTGCTAGATTGGGCTCCGGTGGCGTCCGGGTTCCTGGTGGGCTCCCCGGTCTTCAAAACCGGTGAGGCCGAGCATCTCGGCCTGGCGGGTTCGATTCCCGTCCGCCACCGCCAATCAACGCCCAGGCGATGCCGCGACGAGGAGGGGATGTGGACAAGGTCGATCCGCGTCGCCAGATCCCTCGCACGAACGACCTGCTGGCGCTGCCGGCGGTCCACGAGGCCCGCACCCGGCTGAGCGAGCGCGTCATCCGCGAACTCGTCCGGGAGGTCCAGGCCCGGGCACGACGCGGTGACATCCCTCCCGGACAGGTGGAATCGGCGCTGCTGGCGGCGGTTGCCGCGCGCAGGGCGACGACGCTCCGCCCGGTGCTGAACGCCACCGGTGTCATCGTCCACACCAACCTCGGCCGTGCTCCGCTCTCAGCCGGTGCGGTCGAGGCCCTCGTCGCCGCAAGCGGCTACGTCGATGTGGAGCTGGACTTGGCAGACGGGCGCCGCTCCCGACGCGGTGCCGGTGCCCGAGCTGCACTGCTCTCCGCCTGTCCTGCCGCCGAGGACGCTTTGGTGGTCAACAACGGTGCCGCTGCTCTGGTCTTGGCCACAACGGCCCTCGCCGCAGGCCGGGAGGTGGTGGTAAGCCGCGGAGAACTCGTTGAGATCGGTGCAGGCTTCCGGCTGCCCGACTTGATCGAATCGACGGGCGCGACGCTCCACGAGGTTGGGACCACCAACCGGACGCACCTGCGCGACTATGCCGGTGCCCTCGGACCGGCCACGGGATGCATCCTGAAGGTCCATCCGAGCAACTTCTGGGTCGGCGGCTTCACCTCCGCGGTTCCACTTGATGAGCTGAGGTCTCTCGCGGACGCTAACGGCGTGCCACTGGTTGCAGACCTCGGCAGCGGGCTGCTGGAGCCCGACCCGCACCTACCGCACGAGCCCGACGCTGCCACCGCCTTGGCGAGCGGGGCCGACGTCGTCATCGCCAGCGGCGACAAGCTGCTGGGCGGCCCTCAGGCGGGTCTGCTGCTGGGCCGCAAGGAGGCCATCGAGCGGCTGTCCCGCCATCCGCTCGCCCGTGCCGTCCGGGCTGACAAGCTCGCGCTCGCCGCTTTGGAGGCCACGCTCGCCGGCGCGGCGCCACCGGTTGTCGAAGCGCTGCATGCCGACGTGGAGCAGCTTCGGCGCCGGACCGACAGGCTCGCCCAAGCTCTGGGTGCACCTGTCGTGGAACATGAAGGCCGGGTCGGCGGCGGCGGCGCCCCCGGCTTTGCTCTGCCGGGCTGGGCGATCCGGCTTCCGGAGGGGCTTGCCGGCCTTCTCCGAACCGGAGACCCGGCCGTGGTCCCGCGCGTCCACGCCGGCTCTTGTCTGATCGATCTGCGCTGTGTGCCCGAAAGGGACGACGACCGAATCCTCGAGGCTGTACGGCATGCGCTGGCAGCCCTCGGGACGGCGAGTGCGGGCAGGGCCGGCTGAAAGGTGCAGGTCGTTGCCACAGCCGGTCACGTCGATTCCGGGAAGAGCACTCTGGTGCGTGCGCTCACCGGCATGGAGCCGGACCGCTGGGAGGAAGAACGGCGCCGCGGGCTGACCATTGACTTGGGCTATGCCTGGACCCGGCTGCCGTCGGGGCAGGAGGTCGCGTTCGTGGACGTGCCCGGCCATGAACGCTTCCTCGGCAACATGCTCGCCGGCATCGGGCCCGCCCCCGTAGTCTGCTTCGTCGTCGCCGCCGACGAGGGCTGGCAGGCGCAGTCAAGCGATCACCGGGACGCCGTCGCTGCCCTGGGCATCGAGCACGGAGTCCTGGTCCTCAGCCGAGCTGACCGGGCGTCCGGACAGCAGGTGGCGGACGTGCTCTCGCAGGCCCGGAGCGAGCTGGCGCGGACCGGGCTGCGGGACGCGCCCGCAGTCGCTGTCTCCGCCGTCGACGGCACCGGACTGGACGACTTGCGGGCCGCGCTCGACGGCGTTCTAACCCGAGTGCCTTCCCCCACCACCCTTGGGCGCGTCCGGTTGTGGGTGGACCGCTCCTTCACTATCACCGGTTCCGGGACCGTAGTGACCGGAACACTGGGGGCAGGAAGTGTGGCTCAAGGCGACCGCCTGCAACTGCTCGGCCAATCCGGCTCGCGCCCTGTCGTGGTCCGTGGCCTGCAGAGCCGCGACACGGCCTACACATCCGTCGGGCCGGTCAGCCGAGTGGCGTTGAACCTGCGCGACGTCGCCGCCTCGGAGGTCCGACGCGGAGACGCGCTCGTCACCCCGGACGCGTGGCACACCACGGGTGTAGTGGGCATCCAGCGGACGACCGGCACGCCCTACACGGACGTGCCGGAGCAACTGATGGTTCACGTTGGCACTGCGTCTGTGCCTGCCCGGCTGCGTCCCTTCGGAGCAGACTACGCGCGGCTCGTCCTCCGCAGACACCTGCCGCTCGCCCTCGCGGACCGCCTGGTGCTACGTGACCCGAGCAGCCGCTCCGTGCTGGGCGGCGCTCGCATCCTCGACGCCGATCCGCCGTCCCTGCGTCGGCGAGGCGAGGGCGTCCAGTGGGCGGAGCGGCTTGCGGCCATGGATCCCACTGGAGACGTGCTGGGTCACGTCTCGGCACGCGGCGCGGTGCAGGTGCAGCATCTGCGCCGGCTCGGGCTGCTTTCCGAGCAGGACGCGAAGGCGCCCTCAGGAGTGAGGGTTCTCGGCGATTGGTGGGTTCACGCTCCCGTCGTCGAGGCGTGGCAGCATCGGCTGCGCGCTGCAGTCCAGGACCTGCACGAGCGCGATCCTCTGGCCCCGGGCCTGTCCATGGGCGCTGCGCGGAACCTGCTCGAGTTGCCCGACGAGAGGCTTCTCGCACCCGTCGTCCGCGGTGCGGGCCTCGAACAGGACGGCGGCCACGTCCGGCTGCCGGGAAGCGATGGCGAGCTCGGCGCCGTCGGGACGGCCGTCGCCGAAGTGGAGCGAAGGCTCGCCGCGAACCCCTTCCAGGCTCCCGAGGCCGACGAGCTGGCCGCACTGGGGCTCGGAGCTCGGGAGCTGGCTGCGGCAGAGCGCGCCGGACGTGTGCTGCGGCTGCGCGACGGCGTGGTGCTTCTGCCCTCCGCGCCTGCGCTGGCAATGCGAACCCTGGCCCGTCTGGAACAACCGTTCACCACGAGCCAAGCGCGTCAGGCGCTCGGCACCACGCGCCGGATCGCGGTTCCGCTGCTTGAGCATCTCGACTCGCGCGGATGGACCCAGCGGTTGGACGCCGGTCACCGTCAGGTGGTGCGCTGACCAGAAGGCGACCGCGCGCCCCGAGCTGTCCTAGTCGGCGCGCTCGACCGCGCGTCGGAGCAGCACGGCTGCAAGGACCGCGGCGAAGAGGATGATCGTTGTGGCCGCCGGGCGCCCGCTCCGCGAGACGTGCCGGAGTTCCCCGGAGGCCGATTTGACGGCGTCGGCGATCGCGTTCTGCCCGGCCCGAACAGCCCCCCTGCCCGCTGGCACCGGGGCTTCGGACACCGCATCGGCCAAGTTCTCTGCTGCCTCGGCCAGCCGGGCGGTCGCTGCCCTTGCTGCAGCCTCGGCCTTCTGGGACCCCTTCGTGGCAGCCAGGCTTACCCTTCCGGCCACCGGGGGAAGGGCGTCGAGCCGGTGGCGGAGCCCGTCGAGGACTTCGTCGAGCCCGCCCCGGACGCGAGGCGTCACCCGGTCCAGGCTCGACTCGATCCGCGTGATCGAATGACGGATGGCTGCTTCCGCCGCCGATGCGGTCGCCTTGACATCAGAATTCGTCGTCCCCATGAGGGCCTCCTGTTCGCGGGCATGTGCGACCAGAGTACGTCCTCTGCCCGATCTGGGCGCCCGCGCCGACTTCAGAGGCCGAGGATCAGGAGCGTCTCGGGTGCGGGCTCGCCGGCTGCGGCGGAGAAGTCGTCCATGGCGGCGAGGAGCGCTGCCCGTTGGGGCTCGCCGAGGCGGTGAAGGATCTCGGCGAAGGCTTGGCGGCGCCTTTCGGTGGCTTCCTCGACGATTGCTGCGCCTTTGGGCTGCAGGGCGATGAGGACTTCCCGCCGGCTGTCGGGGCTCGGTTGCCGGGCCACGAGTCCTGATTCCTCCATCCGGTCCAGGAAGCGGCTGAAGGTGGAGGGGACGCTGCCGAGCTTTGCGGCGAGGATCCCGATCGGGACGGGTCCGGAGCTTGCCAAGACGACTAGGACTCGGAACTGGGGGAGCGTCACCGATTCGAGGGCTTCCGCGACGGAGCGGGCGACGACGCCGAGCAGCGCGCGTGAGGCGCGCAGGACCGATTCGACCTCGTCGTAGGCCCCGCTGCCCTGCGCCTGGCGGTCCATGGGTGCCATTGGGGCCTCCTTCCCTGCAACCTTCTTAGACAATCCTCTTAGAGATATGTGCCCTCTCAGAGATATGTGCATTCTGCACATATCTTGATTCTACAGCCCCGCGGCCGGCTCGGCGTCGGATCCCTTCCCCTCGAGATCGTGACGGAGGAGAATCGGGAGATCCTGCGCCTGCGCTTCCGGAAGGAACTGGGCCAGCAGGGAATCGTCACGCGCCTCGGCGCGAGCCAGATGGAAGGCTCCGCTCCCGCCGAGGCCCCCGACCGTCGTCGAACTCGGATGGCCGCATAGAAGGGCCCTCGGTGCCCCGCAAGGCAGTTCGTTTCCTCTCGCCGAGAGAGGGCAAAACATGAGCAGCGCAACATTTGCAGAAGTGCAGCTGTCGTCAGAGAGGACGAGGGGAATGCACCTGAGGACAACCGCCCTGGCCCCGGTGTGAACCTGGTCTACCAATCAGCACAATGAACGCCATCGGGAGAAGGCCATGAAGATTGAGTCTTTGCTATTCGGAGCGCTGTTCGTCTTCCTCGTTCTTGCAAACATCGTCTACGGCTTCATGACCAACTGGTCCGAATTCGCGGGGGGCATACCGCTGGGTCTGGTCGCAGGGATGTGCATCATGATCGCGACCTATCTCTGGATCACGGGGCGGCGCGTTGGCACGAGACCGGAGGACCGGGAGGACGCTGAGATCCACGAGGGAGCGGGGGAGCAGGGCTTCTTCAGCCCCTGGAGCTGGTGGCCGATTGCGCTGGGCGCCGGGTGCGCCGTATCGGTCCTCGGGCTGGCCATCGCCTACTGGCTCATGCCGATCGGGGCAGGGTTCGCCTTCATCGCTCTCATCGGCTGGGTGTTCGAGTACAGCCGCGGCAGCCACAGCCACTGACCCCGTCTATGCCTTCGACCGTGCTGCCTCGCAGCCCTCCGCAGTTGTCGTTTCCCTTCCCGCCTTCGCGGGCATTTCTAGTGCGAGGCTGCAAGGAGCGCGAACTGCTGGGAGTATCCGTGCCCCCCACAGCTTCCGATCCGATATGTACAAAGTCCGATATGTACAAGGGGCCCCCCGAGGGCTCAAAAAAGAACAAGAACACCTGCTTGACCAGGAGGACGTCATGGCGGCGAACACAGCGAACACCGGCAACACGGGCAACACGGGCAACGAGAAGGAAACGACGACTAGCCCTGCAACCACGGGTGACAACCGGGGAATGGGGGGCCAGGAGATCTCCTTCACGGTCCCGCAGATCCCGGCACTGAACGAGCTCATGGAACCGAAGCGGCTGCTGTGGTTCGGGGGCCTCGCCGCGGCCGGGGTAGTCGGAGCGCTGGAGTGGCCCGTCGTGGCCGCGGTGGGCATCGGAAGCTACGTCGCGGAGCGGTTCGCCGAATCCAACCGGCGCCGGAGCGGGCAGTAGCACCTAGATGCCGTTCTTCCCGTCGCTACTGCAGGCACTCGTCGAGCCCGCCCGGCAGCTGGGGGTCCCCTCGCTTCCGCAGCGGCTGCTCGACGCGGTCGTGCCCGACCGGGTAGCAGGCCGACGGGCTTGGGCCATTGACGGCAAGGCTGCCATTGAAGCAAGAGGTGTCAACCGCCCCGGCAGCGGACGGTACATCGAAGCGCTTCAGTCGGCCTTGGAGGAGCATCCCGCGGTCCAGTGGGCGAGGGTCAATTCCCCTCTGGGCCGCGTGGTCGTCTCCTTTCCTCAGGATGCGGCGGGAGACGATCCCCGGGCCCGCTCACTGCTGGGCGAGCTCGTCCCAATTGTCGAGCGGGTGGAGGCGGAGTTCGCTGAAACCGCCGACGACGGGGGGCGGGAAACAGCCGACGCCCCCACGGACGCGGTCTCGGCCGAGAGGGCGGCAGTCGAGCTGGGGGCCGACGTCGTCGGGCTTGCCGGAGCGGTCGCGGTACGAGCCCTCGGCGCCCCTGTTCTCCCTCAGGAGATCGCGGCCGCTGCCTCCGTCGTGGACAGCACCCCCCGGCTCAGGAAGGTTCTCGAGGCGCAGCTGGGGCAGGGGAACGCCGACCTCGTGCTCGCCCTCACGAATTCCGCTGCTCAGGCCATGGCCCGCGGAGTCGTCGGCCTGGTCGTGGACGCGGCACAGCGAACTCTTGCCTTGGCCGAGGCCAGAGCCGAGTCCGCCGCGTGGAGGCAGCAGGCCGGCGGGCTTCTCGCATCCCCCGAGAGGGCCGCCGCGCCCCCATCGGTCGTGGAGCGCCCGCAGAAGCTTCCCGCCGGTCCGGTGGAACAATGGGCCGACCGCGCCGCAGCCCTCGGGGCGGCGGGCTTCGGTCTCGCAATGGCCGCGACGGGCCAACCGAGGCAAGCCGTCGGTTTCGCCCTCGCCTCGCTTCCCAAAGCGGCCCGAACGGGCCGTGAGGCATTCTCGTCCTGTCTTGGCAGGCACCTTGCGTCCAAGGGCTCCCTCGTCCTCGACCCAGGCGCACTGAGGCGGCTGGACCGGATCGATGCCATAGTCTTGGACGCCGATGTCCTCGTCACTGGCCCTCACCTCCTGGGACGGATCCTCACCCTGCCGGGTTCCGATCCCGCGATCGTCGCCGAGAAGCTGCACTCCCTGTTCCGGCCCGACGCCGCATTCTCCGTTCGCTCCGACGGGGACTGGAACCTCGCTCCGCTCGACGACCTCGAGTTGGAGGGGCGACGGGGTGCGAGGGAGCGCGCGAAACTCGAGGGGGCGGCGTCGGCCGTGCTCGGCCTCGCACAGGGCCGGCGTCTCATGGCCGTCGCGGCCGTAGTCGAGGAGCCCCACGAATCGCTCGAGGCGCTGACAGTCGCCGGACACAGGTCAGGCGCTCGGCTCGTCCTCGCGGGACGAGGCGCCCCGAGCCTGTCCCTCACAGCCGACCAGATCCTCCCAGGTGGACCTCGCCTCCCGGCGACTGTCAGGAGCCTTCAGGGCGAGGGCCGCGCCGTCCTGCTGGTCTCCCATCGCCGGGACGCCCTGGCTGCAGCCGACGTGGGCGTCGGGGTGAGCCGCGCGGGAGATGATGCCCCGCCTTGGGGCGCTCACATCCTCGTGGGAAAGGATTACGCCTCGGCGGCCCTCCTGATCGAAGCATGTGCGGCAGCGGCCGAGGTGAGCAGGCGCAGCGTGATGCTCGCAGAGGCCGCCACCGCCATCGGCGGCATCTCGGCCACCTCGGCGGCAGCTGGTTCCGCTGCCGCACCACGGTCGCTCCTCGCTGTGAACATAGCGGCGGCCATCTCGCTCGCATCAGGGGCCTGGTCGGCGTCACGGCTCGTCCGCGCCCCGCTCAGCCCCCCTGTCTCCCGGGTTCCGTGGCACGCGATGCCCGCAGACGCCGTCCTCGAGGCGCTCTCGGCGTCCCGCCATGGCCTGGCTCGGGAGGAAGCAAGGCGAAGGCGGCAGGGCTGGGAGCCGGGAACCCCGTCAGTCATGGGCCTCCCAGCTGCAGTGGTCGAAGAGCTGAACAACCCTCTGACCCCCATCCTGGGTGCGGGTGCGGCCCTCTCCGCTGCGATCGGAGCCATAGTCGACGCTGGCCTCGTCGCGGGCGTCACTGTCCTCAGCGCCGTGATTGGCGGCGTCCAGCGCTCCCGCACAGACCGCGCCCTCGGAGAACTCCTGGCCAAGAGCGCCCTCACCGCCCGGGTGCTGCGCGACGGAGAGGAAATCCACGTGCCCGCGGAGCAGCTCGTGCCAGGCGATGTCGTCCTGACCGGCCCGGGCGAAGTGGTGCCTGCCGACTGCCGCATCCTCGATGCCATGGACCTCCAGGCCGACGAATCCTCGCTGACAGGCGAACCCTTCCCGGTGCGCAAGTCCGCGGCTCCCGTCGTTGCGGACGTCGTCGCAGAGAGGTCCTCGATGCTCTATGAGGGGACGACGGTCGCCGCAGGGCGTTGCGCCGCGGTGGTCGTCGCGACGGGTTCCTCGACCGAGGCTGGCCGCAGCATGGCGGCGACTCGGCCCGGCTCGGCCACGGGCGGTGTCGAGGCCAGGCTCGCCCGCATCACAGACGTGACCCTGCCCATCACGCTCGCATCAGCCGTCGGCGTGGTCCTCGCCGGGCTATTGCGGGGGCGGCCCTTCAGAAGCACTGTCGGCGCCGGGATCAGCCTGGCGGTCGCAGCGGTGCCCGAGGGACTGCCCTTCCTGGTCACCGCCGCACAGCTCGCTTCCGCCCGGAGGCTCTCGAACCGGGGGACGCTAGTGCGCAACCCCCGCACGATCGAAGCCCTCGGACGCGTCGACGTCCTCGGCTTTGACAAGACTGGCACCCTCACCGAAGGCCGCATTGCATTGGACGCTGCCAGCGGGCCGGCCGGGAAGCTGGTCCCACTGAATGACCCGCAGCCGATGACACTGCGGGTCCTGGCCGCGGCCTTGCGCGCCACCCCGCAGGCCCAAGGCCGACGCCCGCTTGCCCATATGACCGACCGGGCGATCGCCTCCGCAGCCCACGCCGTCGACGTGACCCGCCGTCTGGGAGCCGAAGGCTGGAAGAGGACCAGCGCCCTTCCGTTCGAACCCTCACGGGCCTACCACGCCACGCTCGGCTCCTGTCAAGACGGCGGCCTGCTCAGCGTGAAGGGGGCGCCGGAGACGATTCTGGCCCACTGCACGCTGACGATGGCGGGCAAGCGGCAGCGGGAATTGGACGAGGCCGGCCGCGCTAAACTCCTGCGTCGCGTCGAAGAGCTCGCCTCGCAGGGGTACAGGCTGCTGGCCGTGGCCGAACGGCACTTCGACAAGAGCCCCCGCCGCCTCGAGGAGGGACATGTCCGGGAGCTGGCCTTCCTTGGCTTCCTGGCCCTCACGGACCCGGTCCGCCCCGCGGCCGCGGCCTCCGTCGATGCCCTCCGCGCCGCCGGGGTGCAGATCCTGATGATTACGGGCGACCACCCGGGAACTGCTACCGCGGTCGCACGTCGCCTCGACCTCTTGAATGACGGCGGCCGGGTGATCACCGGAAACGAGGTCGACTCTCTGAGCGACAGCGAGCTTGCCCGAATCCTCCCAGAGGTCGCGGTGGTCGCACGCAGCACCCCGGCCCACAAGGTGCGCGTCGTCCAGTCGCTCCAAGCCTTGGGCCGGACGGTGGCCATGACAGGCGACGGCGCGAATGACGCGCCCGCCATCCGGCTCGCAGACGTCGGGATCGCCCTCGGGCGGCGCGGGACACCGGCCGCCCGTGCGGCCGGGGACCTCGTGGTCACCGACGACAGACTCGAGACGATCATCGCCTCGCTCATCGAAGGGAGGGCGATGTGGGGCTCCGTCCGAGAGGCCCTCGGCATCCTCGTCGGAGGCAATCTCGGGGAGATCGCGTTCACCCTCCTAGGGGCGCTGCTCACCGGCCTGTCGCCACTGAAGGCCCGCCAGCTGCTGCTGGTGAACCTCCTCACCGACCTTGCGCCTGCCCTGGCAGTCGCTCTGCGTCCGCCGCACGCGGACTCGACCGCCGACATGCTGGCAGAAGGACCAGAAGCCTCCCTGGGTTCAGCCCTCACGAGGGAGGTGGGGCTGAGGGCGGTGCTGACAACGGCTGGAGCAGGAGCGGGGTGGGCAGCAGCCAGGATGATCGGGCTGGGGCCAGCGGCGCCCACCGTCGCCCTGGTGTCCCTCGTCGCCACTCAGCTCGGACAGACCTTCACGACCGGGGGCCGCGCCCCGGGCGTGGCGGCCAGTGGGGCAGCCTCCCTGGCCGCCCTGGCCGCCGTGATCCAGACCCCCGTACTGAGCGCCTTCTTCGGTTCGGTGCCGCTCGGACCGCTCGGATGGGGGATCGCCGGTGCCGCGAGTCTCGCGGTTGTCCTCTTCGGAGTGGTCCGGGCCCGGGCTCAGGCTCAGGAGTCGGCGCACAGGGCAGTGGAGACCCCAGCAGAGACTACAGATCCTCGGGCGGCTGCATGAGTGCTGACAGAAGAAGAACCCTTGATCCTCCGTATCAACCTATTTCTCGTCACGGGAGAGACCATGACCACAACCACTCAGGCCCGCGCTGAGGGGACCTACTCGAAAGCTGCGGAGAAGGCGACCAAGCACCACAGCGTCACCATCAAGTTCGAGGGGCTCGGGTCCATCACGCTTCCGCCCGTCGAGGACCTCGGCTTCCTCGGCGGTCTGGGCGTGCTGGCAGCAGCCGGCATCCTAGAATGGCCCCTCGCGGGGATTCTCGCCGCCGGCCACATCCTCTCGAAGAGCTCGAGCCACAGCGCCTTCAGGGCCTTCGGAGACGCGTTGGAAGAAGCCTGAGACCAGGAGCGCGGTAAGGGTTCGGCTTCAGCCGGCCTCGGGTCTCCCGAACATCCCTCCGGGGTTGGCCGAACCCTCGGCGTCCAACTGGACCAGGACTTCGTCCTCGGGTTCGAGGACCGTCGACGAGCGCACTTGGACGGGCCTGCCGTGACGAAGGACGAAGCTGATCCACATGTCCTTCCCGAGGCCGAGGTCTCCTACCGCGCTCCCGTCGGCTTTCGATCCCGCAGATACCCGGTAGCGGTGCAGTCCTCGAGGGGGCTCCGCGAACCGAAGGCCCAGTCCCCAAGGGGTGGGCTCCACAGCGCGCATCGGGACCCGGCAGCGGGAGGCCACCCAGGGGACGAGGCCTCCCTGGACCAGGACGGAGAACGCCACCGCGACGAAGATGATGTCGTAGATGCGAGTGGCTCCCGACTGCCCCGAGCTGAAAACGAAGGTTCCAAGGAGGATCGGCACGGCTCCCTTGAGCCCCGACCACAGCACGAAGATGCGCTCCCCGAGGGAGAGCTTCACCGGGAGGAGGACCAGGCCGACGAGGACGGGCCGTATGATCAGCGCGAGCAGGACCGCAAGCCCGAGGCCGATCAGCCAGGCGGCGCCGTCGGCGAGGGTGCGCAGGTTCACGGTGAGACCGAGGACCACGAATACGACGATCTCGGCGATGCTCGATAGCGCCGTGTGGAAGCGCGCGATCTCGCCCTTGTACGGGGCGCGCTGATCCCCGATGACGATCCCTGCGACGAACACCGCGAGGAACCCAGACCCGTGTGCGACGGTGGCAGCACCGTAGAGCACCAAGGCCCCTGCGAGGACACGGAGCGCATAGAGCCCTTCGCCGGGCAGGTGGACCCGGCGCATGAATACCCCGAGCAGGAGGCCGCCCCCGATTCCCACCGCCCCTCCCACGGCCAACTGGAGGAAGAAGGTTCCTGCCGCACTCACGAAGCCGGTCCCGCCCGCGCCGCTGGCGGAGAGCAGGGCCACCATCAAGGCGATCCCAACCGGGTCGTTGGCCCCGGACTCTCCTTCGAGGATTACCCCCGACCGGCCTTTCACCTCGCGGCGGCCCAGCACGGAGAAGACGACGGCGGGGTCAGTGGGCGACAGCGCAGTGCCGAGCACCAGGGCGGCAGGCCAATCCAGATGGAACAGCCAATGGGCAGCGGCGGCCACCCCGGCGGCCGTTGCCAGGGTCCCAGCCACCCCGATCCACAGGACCGGCAGCGCCGCCGTTCGGAACCGCCTCCACCCGACCTGCATCCCGCCGTCGAACAGGACGATCGCCAGCGCGACCGTCACGATCCGCTGAACTGCCCGGGGAGAAATCTGGCCCAGCCCCGGGAACAGGTCGGATGCCACGGCCGCGCAGACGAGAAAGACCACCGGAGCCGGTATCCGCAGCCTCGAGCTGATCCGATTCGAGAGCACCGCAGCCAGAGCGGCGACGGCGACGACAAGGACCACCAGCCCGAACGTCCCCACGTCCTCCAACTCACGGCCTCCTTTGCCCGACGCGGGAATTCGTCGGATCCATGGCAAGCGTTCTCAGCTCAGGGGAAGGGCCCTCGATCAGCTGTCCTTTCCGTGGGGGAGGAATTCTTGGGCTTTGGTCTTGATGCCTTCGCGGAGGACGCCCCAGACGCTGTCGTCGCCTTTGAGCATGGCTTTGGCGCTGTTGAGTGCCTGTTCGAGGGTTGCGTGTGGGGGGATGGGTGGGATGTCGGGGTCGGTGCGGATGTCCAGGAGGGTGGGCCGGTCGGCGTGGAGGGCGTTCTCCCAGGCGGTGGGGAGCTGGTCGGGGTCGGTGACGG
>NZ_JTDL01000035.1 GCF_000802235.1 Sinomonas humi | reverse complement strand
GACTGACACGGGCCGTCCTCCCCGCGATGCTCGACGCCGGCAGCGGCGCGATCGTGAACGTCGCCTCCGAGGCCGCGCTGCGCGCCTCGGCGGCCGGCGTCGCCTACACGGCCTCGAAGCACGCGGTGGCGGGGCTGACCAAGAGCATCGCCTTCTTCTACGGGCCCTCGGGCATCCGCGCGAACGCCGTCGCACCAGGGGCGGTCCTGACGAACATCGAAGCACCGATGAAATCCGATTTTGCGGCGCGCCGGCTCGGCCCAATCATGCAGACCACAATCCCCGCCCCTGCAACGTCCGACCAGCTTGCCGCCGCCATCGCCTGGCTGCTCAGCGACGACGCCGCAAACGTCAACGGCGTCGTGCTCCCCAGCGACGGCGGATGGTCCACCTTGTGACCGCTTTGGGCTTCCTGCGCCTGACATCAGCTGCGCGGGAAGCTTGCCGGCCGAATTCCACCGATATATGAACGGCTACCAGTGCCGGCTTCCACGGAAGAGTCAGGAATGCAACCGAAAGGATCGCCCGAGCTGGAACAGGAATTGTTGACCCGGGAGACTGGCCACATGCAGGAAGAAACACCATGGTCCTCGGAAAGAGTGATTGACTGCCATTTTCATGAACGCACGAATGATGAGGCTACGATCGCCCATCTCGATGGTGCGGGCATCACGAGCGCCCTCGTTCTAGCCTTCGGCGATTTTCGGGAGACGTACGGCCGGCTGCGGGAGAAGGAAGCGGGACGAATAGTCGGGTGGGCGAGGGCACCTCACTTCTCAAAGGAAGATGTCTACTCGGATGATCCGCACCGAGAAGCGTTCGATATGACCGAGACGCATCGCCGCGCTGCTCGAGGCGAAGCACTCTCGACCTTGGCCGCTCTGAAGGCCGACGGCTGGAAGGGATTTGCTGAGACAACTGGCCGCGTAGCCGTCGATAGCCCTGAATTGCAGTGCGTCTATGCCATTTCGGCTGAACTCGATGTTCCGGTCATGATGCATTTTCAGGAGGCAGAAGTGCCCGGGCAGCCCGTCTACGGCATCAAAGGCTTCAGCAGGATCGGGGCGATGCTGGAGAAGTTCCCAGCCACCAAGTTCGTATGCCACGCCCCAGACTTCTGGGGGAATATCGACTCCCGTTACCACGACGGCGGTGCCTATCTCAGCGGGCCTGTGGCGCGGGGTGGCCTCTCCGATCGACTGCTGCGCGATTATCCGAACATGTACGGCGATCTTGGAGCTCCGTCAGCACTCCTCCAGCTCACCCGGGATCTCGATTTCACCGCAGACTTCCTGGAGCGGCACCGTGAGAAGCTAATGTTCGGCAGCGACTGCGGCTGTACAGACGGACGAGGGGGTCTGGCAGAAGGGGCACAAAGGCCGACGGCGCCCCTCGCCCCGGCGCCTAAAGATCAGGGCGTCTGGATCGCATCTACCGCCGCCGCAATGCAGACGGCCATGGCGTCCCTCGGCGGACTGGCTGGCAAGTGCATCGGCCGTGAACTTCTCTCTGTAACTTGGAGGACGACCTCACGGGAGACATTCCGCCGAATTGCCGCCGATAACGCCGTGCGTGCGTACAACTTGACCTGAACCATCCCTCAGCCGTGCTGCGCGGCCTCCAAAAGCGTCTCGAAAAGAAGGGCTTGATCGAACGCAGTCTTGCGTCGAGGACCACCTGCCATTAGTGACGTCGACGACGGCACAAGGTCTCCGGCAGCATGTTGGCGGCCTCAAGCAGCTCCTGGTCGGTGGTGACTGAGCCTGCATCCGTGATCCAGACCCGAGGACGGGCTTGGGAACGACAGGTTTCCCCAACCCGACTGGGTCCCGGTCTCGGGCAATAGCGGGACCCCGGACCACCACGCGACCCTCGTGCTCGGCACGGCCTAGAAATCAACACGGCCTAATAGGCGCTTCGCGTTTCGTCGGGAAACGGGCTCGTGCCGTAGGGCGTGAAGGGGCTCGTGGCCCTGTTGGATGAGTGGTGTCTTTCGGAGCCAGGGGCCCCCGGACGGACGAGGACGGGCGGCTCTGCTCGATCCCGTCCGCGCCTGGGTCGAAGAGAACATCAGCGTCGGTGTCCTCCAGGAGCGCGTCACGCACGGTGCCCTGCCAGCCGGGCTCCAGGTCGAGGTCGTAGAGGTCTTCGCTGACCTCGACCTGATCGATCAGGCAGTTGACGACGAGTTCCTGCGCGATGCAGGCCGGAGGCTCCCATCCGCTGGCCAGCCCTTTCAACTGCTCGACGGTCGCAGCGAGGAAGGCCTGCGCGAAGCCGACCCCGTACCTTCCGGCGTAGAACGGCGGAAGGCCCGAGAGGACCAAGGTCCCGGCGATGTCGCTGGCTGTGACCTCTGGCAGCGCCCTGAGCGTACCGATGTCCTCGAACAGCTGGTCGATGAGAACGATGGAGGCGTGCCAAAGCGCTCCGGCGAGGAGACGCGCCTGCCGACGTCGTCTCTCGCGTTCCTCGTCGCCAACGGAGAGCAGCCACTCGCGGGTCTCTTCGTCCAGCTCGCGCTCGTCGAGCTCCTCGGACCCAGGCAGGTACCCGAGCCCCCTCAGGTTGAGTCCTGTGGCGAGATCCGCGTGGGCGAGAAAGTCTATCGTCCCCTCGAGATCGGAGTTCATTCCCCGAGTCTAGATCGGAGTCCCAGAGGACAGGACCGGCCGGCGGCCCCTAAGGCTGCCCCTCCTGTCTGGGAGGGGGCTCACCTTTGGGTGGCGATACAACCTCTTGTGAATACAGCCTGTGGGTTGTATTCTTGGTGCATGGGATGGTACGTGGAGCTCGAACTCGTCGAGGACTGGATGCTGGGACTCGACGATAAGACCTACGATCTCGTCTCAGCCGCGCTCGAACTCCTCTCCGAGGAGGGCCCGCACCTTGGCCGACCGATCGTCGATACCGTCAAGGGATCGACGTACAAGAACATGAAGGAACTTCGGCCCGGGTCGTCAGGCAAGTCCGAGGTCCGTATGCTCTTCGTTTTTGACCCCAACCGGAACGCGATCTTCCTCGTCGCAGGCGACAAGGCGGGGAACTGGAACAAGTGGTACGACGAGAACATCCCAATTGCTGAGAAACTGTACGAAGAGCACTTGAAGAATCTGTAAGCCGACCCACCGACACAAACGACAAACAGGCACAGACGCAAAAAAGACAAAACAGACCCAAACGACAAACCGTAATAAACGACAAAGAGCAGGGACCAAAGATGGCCAAGTCACTCGAACAGATCTGGGCCAAGCGCGAACCGAACCGGGACGCCGTCAACGAACACAAGAAGCGGATGCTCGAGGAGACCCGCGCCCACCGCCTCCGCGAACTCCGTGAAGACCAGGCAATGACGCAGGTCGCCCTAGCCGAGCGCCTGCACATCACGCAGGCGAGCATTTCAAAGTTCGAGCGCGGAGATCTCGACTCCGCCCGGATCGATACGCTGCGCAAGTACATAGACGCTATCGGCGGGAAGCTCCTCGTCGAAGTTGAGCTAGGGAATGAGAGAATCCAAATCGCCTGATGGAGGGGGCAGGCTACTCGCCCCGCACAGACAGCACCGGGCTGCCGGTCCAAGCCCGACAAGAACCGCCGCAACAGTCGCGCCGTCGGTGAACCGTGGCCCGTCCTGCGCCAGTTCGGAAAGTGCCGCCGCGCGAGCCGCCACGAGGCGGGCGACTGATCTCAAGCGCGGCGAAAGAGGTCCTCTCGGGCACGATGCTCGAGAGGACCTCTTTCGTTGACTGGTCGTTGATCAGTCAAGGGTGACTGTGAAGAGGTGCAACAGTCGATCGAGACCGGGTGCCTCGACTACTAAGGCATCACCGTCCGAAGGCTTGGAAGACGGGCAGCGTCCTCTACAGCCTGGGCCGCTCGACCTCGCCCATCATGGCCTTCGCTGCCTACTCCTACGCCAGGCTCCCGCCGCGGAGCAGCAGACGCTACCCAACGAGGGCCGCCTCGTCGCACGCCTCGAAAGGGCCGAGCCCGACGCCCTCGAGCTATAGTCCGGGATCCCTCCCCGAGGCCTCTCCCCCCGCCCCGGTTCTGAACTGGCACGCGCGGGTGTTCATGAGACGGGAGTTATCGTTCGATGGGGGATCGTGGGGGTGTGGAGTCGCACGGATCGGAGCTGGCCGACGTGGCTCTGCTCCTCCGGCACGCCGGCCCCTGGGAGACCATCGAACTGCGGGGACCCTCGTTTTTTCTGGACCCCAGCCCGCCTGCCCTCCGGCGAAATCGAACTGTTCGTCGGCGGCGTCCGCGACGCAACCTGAGGATCCATGCTCGCCATCGCCGAGGTCCTGGTCAAAGTCTTCCGAGAATCCGCCCTCACCCACGCCCCGTCTCCTCGGGAACGACTCAAACGGTTCATCACCGGCCTCAAGGCCCTCCGGCTCATCCACAGGGGCGCGTTTGGCAGGCAACTGCGGGCCGTGCTCGCCCTGGGTCGTCGCTGCAAACGGGTACCTCGTGTGCGGGCAGACCCGTGGAAGGGGCTCGGGCTGCAGGATACGTTGTGCCTGCAGCCCGACCCCCTTTGGAACCATCGGTATCCCGGCGTCGGAGGTCTTCATCAGCCGTGCGCGCTGATCGCGCTAGAGCAGAATGAGCGGGTGTCTAGTTGCTGATCTGGATGTAGTCCAGGCGCCCCGCAGGCGGTCACACCGGTCTCCTTTGATTGCTGGCCGACCTGCTGAGTGGCTGAAGTCTGGGATCTGGGATGCGCCTAAGCGTCAAGGAGCCTCTGTGAGCGGCCTCAGCCTGGGTAAGGCCCCCTGGGTATCAGGCTGGCTGATTCGGAGCCGGAGCGGTGGACTCCCTGAAGATGAGCTGCATGGGGGTGAGCTCGTATCCGGAGGAGTCCTGAGGCTCGTTCCGTATGCGTGATATTAGTTCCCTCATGCTGTTCCGGCCGGTCGCTTCCAGGTCCATGCTCACCGTGGAGAGCGAGGGTATGAAGTATCTGCCTTCTTCCGCGTTGTCCCATCCGAAGACGCTGATGTCCTCGGGCACCCTCTTGCCACGTTCGTGCAGGGCGCGCATGACGCCGAAGGCCATTTGGTCGTTTGCAGCGAACACGGCCGTAACGGGGCCATCCTGAAGGGGGATCTCGAGTCCGATCCGATAGCCGGAGGCCATCGACCAGTCCCCCGTCTCCGATCCGGCCGAGTGGAGACCGAGTCTGGCGATTGTGGCCTCGTAGGTCTTGCGCCTGTTCACAGCTGATGTCCACAGTTTTGGGCCTGCCACGTGGTAGAAGGATCGGTGGCCGAGGGACGCCAGATGCTCGATCATTTCTGCTGCTGGGGTGGCGTCGGCAAGGGAGCCGCGTGCATGCATCCTCTCGTCGTAGCTTCCAGCGACGACGAGAGGTAGGTCAGGATGCTTCGCGGTGATTTGCTCTACCAAGGGGCCGAGCGGGATCAGCGAGAAGACGCCGGCGATCCGCTCGTTCGACACGAGGGTGAGGAGGCGGGCCGAACGCTTGGAACCCCGGGTGTCGACGGAGATGATGTCGGTCACGTAGCCTGCGTCGTCAGCGGCGCTCACTGCGCTTCGCAAGATGCGGGATGCAGCGAAGTGGACATCTTCGGGGGCAACGATGATGAGCCGGTAGGACTGCTTGCTCCGGAGCGCCCGCGCTGCCAGGTTGGGCGTGTAGTCGAGACGGGTCATGGCCTCTTCGACCTTGACGACCGTCTGGGGCTTCAGCCCCCCGTTCCCCTTCAGGTACCGAGACACGGTCTGGTGGGAGACGCCGGCGAGCCGTGCGACTTCGTAGATCGTGGACGGCTTGGGTGCCTGTGCGGGGGTGGGACTGCTGGGATAGCTCAACTTGCTGGCCCTCCGTGACCTCTTTCGGGCAATTGGTTTGCCGGCTCGGTGGCGGTGCTCGCGGACCGGCCATGAAACAGTATCGTCCTCTTGTCTTCCCCGGCCCAACAATGCTCGGTCCGAACTCTGGGGCGCCGGCATGGATTGCTGTTGGCAGCGAGCGGGCCTGCTGAATCGTTCTGGGTCCCCCTAGGATTGCGTTGTCTGAGTCTGCAGGGTGTTCCGTCCGAAATCCTTCGGGTACCGACTCACCAGAGATCGGAGTCACTGCCGCTCTTGGAGCCGAATCCCCGAGCATGCCTGATGCTGGAAGCATTGGAGCCGCCCCGAACCGAAAGCCGTCATGGTGGGTCGTTATCCCAGCCGTACCGGTGTCGCGGGGCAGGTTTCGGAGTCCGCTTGGGCCTCGGCTGTCATTGGGGTGCGGAGGTCAGGACGCGCGCGGCCAGTTGAGCCTTGACGCTGAGTTCGGCCGCCTTGAGGGCGTGCTCTTGGGTCATGGCGTTTTCCGTGCGGTCGAGGCAGTCGCGGATGAGTGCTCCGAAGAAGGGGTAGCCGACTCGTCCGGTCGCATCGATGTGCTGCTCGCCGTCCTCGTTCACCAGGAATACGTGGCCGCCTCCGTCGCCGGTCGCGATGTTCACGTACTTGCGCAGTTCGATGTAGCCCTCGGTGCCGAGGACGATGGTGCGTCCGTCGCCCCAGGTGCTCAGTCCGGCAGGCGTGAACCAGTCGACCCGCGTGAAACCGGTGGCGCCGTTGTCCATTACGATGTGCGCGTCGCCGAAGTCCTCGAACTTGGGGTGCTCGGGGTGGGCGTAGTTGGCGACTGACGCGCTGACCACTTCCGCGTCTGTGGCGCCGGCGAAGTGGAGTATCTGCTCGAAGTTGTGGCTGCCGATGTCGCAGAGGATGCCGCCGAACTGGTCCCGGTCGAAGAACCAGTCGGGGCGCGTGTCCGGGTCGCCGATGCGGTGGGGTCCGAGGCCGATGACTTGGAGGACCTTGCCGATCGCGCCGCGCTCGATGAGCTGGCCGGCGAGCACGGCGGCTTCGACGTGGATGCGCTCGGAGTAGTAGACGGCGTACTTGAGCCCGGTGCGGGAGGTCGCCTCCCTGACTGCCTCCAGCTGCTCGAGGGTTGTCAGGGGGGCCTTGTCGGTGAAGTAGTCCTTTCCGGCGGAGATGACCCGCAGACCGAGGTCGGCGCGCTCTGAGGTCACTGCCGCCCCCGCGACCAGGCGCACCTCCGGGTCGGCGAGGATTTCTGCTTCGCTGCTTGCTGCCTGAGCTTGGGGGAACTTCGCGCGGAAGGCTTCGGCTTTGGCGGGGTCGGGGTCGTAGACCCACTTGAGGGTGGCGCCGGTCCCGATGAGTCCCTCGCTCATTCCGTAGATGTGGCCGTGGTCGAGGTGTGCTGCGGCGAAGACGAATTCGCCGGGGCCGACGACCGGCTCCGGCATGGGGGCGGGTGCGTAGTTCGCGCCTTCTGATGCGGGCATCAGCTGTCCTTTCAGAGGTTTCAGTCGTTGGGGGTTCCGGTGGAGGCGCCGACGATGATCTCGCCGGACTGGTCGGCGACGGAGGCCCGCTTCTCGTAGAAGTGCGGGGCGCGCTGGACGAGCGTTCCTGACCGGTAGTACGGGTCCTCGGGGCTGAGTGGCAGCTCGACGACCTCGCGCTCGATGCCGGCCTTGTAGATGGCTGTCACGACCTCGACGGCGTTGCGGCCGTCCTCGCCGTCGATCGCCGGTTCGCGGTGGTCGCGGATCGCCGCGATGATGTCGTAGATCTGGCCGGCGTGACCCTGGTGCGGCAGGGGGGCGTGTGCTTCGGCGAGGGCGTTCAGCTCATCGACCAGCGCAGTGTTGCCTCCCGGGAGGGGGAAGCCGTTGGGCCGGGCGAGTTCTGCCGTTACTCGCCAGGGCTGGGAGATCCTGGCGAACTCGCCCTGGACGACGATCTCCTGCTCCTCGCCGTGGTGCACGACCGAGCTCGTGAGCTGGGCGAGGCCGCGGCCGTAGCGCAGGACCGCAACCGAGAGGTCCTCGACCTCGGCGTTGTCGTGCTGGGCGTTGGCAAGCATGGCGGTCACCTGCGAAGGCCGTCCCATGAGCCACAGGGTGAGGTCGATGTGGTGGATGGCGTGGTTGAGGGTGCACCCCCCGCCTTCCGACTCCCAGGTGCCGCGCCACCAGAGGTCGTAGTAGGGCAGCCCGCGCCACCATGCCGAGTCGACGCGCAGGTGCGAGACCGAGCCGATCAGGCCAGAATCAACGGCTTCCTTGAGGGTGGCCATGTCATCGCGGAACCGGTTCTGCGCTACCACGGAGAGGACCTTGCCCGATTCGCGCTGAGCGGAGACCATGGCGTCGCATTCTTCCAACGAAGGTGCCATGGGCTTCTCGACGATCACGTTCACCCCGCCGCGCAGGAAGGCGACGGTGAGGGGGGCGTGGCTGGACGGCGGCGTGGTGATGCTCACCAGGTCCAGCCGCTCCTCTGCCAGCATCTGGTCCGGGTCGTCGTATGCCCTCGCGCCGTGCAACTCGAACGTGGCCAGCTTGGAGGCGGCCTTCCCCGGCACGATGTCGGCCACAGCGACGATCTCGCACTCCTCCTGGAAGGCCTGGTAGGCCCTGATGTGGGCCTCGGAGATCCCGCCCGCGCCGATGATTCCTACTCTGAGCATCTAGCTGTTCCTTCGTTGTGATTGGTGCATGGGTCGCGCTCACCAGTCGTGGACGGTGCCGTCGATGAGGCGGTTGTACGGCAGGTAGGCCTGCTGGTACGGGAACGACGCCGCGGCCTCCTCGTTGAACTCGACGCCCAGGCCGGGCTTGTCCCCGGGGTGGAGGTACCCGTCGATGAACGTCATGGAC
>NZ_JTDL01000034.1 GCF_000802235.1 Sinomonas humi | reverse complement strand
TCGTGCCGGAATCGAAGATGCGCACCGGGGGCAGGTTCGACCTGCCGGGAGCCCTCGGGATCTCGGCTGCCCTCGTATGCCTTCTGCTGGGCATTTCGAAGGGCTCGGACTGGGGCTGGGGATCTCCCGGCACGGTCGGGCTGCTTGCCGCGTCGGCTGTGGTGCTCCTGCTCTGGGGCTGGTGGGAGCTCCGCACGGAGGCGCCGCTCGTGGATCTTCGGGTCACCGCGCGCCGGCAGGTACTGCTGACGAACACCGCGTCGATGATCTTCGGATTCGCGATGTTCGCCATGTCCCTGGTCCTGCCGCAGCTGCTGCAGGCGCCGAGGGCCACGGGCTACGGTCTGGGCCAGTCGATGCTCGTCGTCGGCGTCGTCATGGCGCCATCGGGCCTGGTGATGATGGCAGTCGCACCCGTTTCGGCCCGGATTTCGGCAGCCTTCGGCCCGAAGGCATCCCTCATGGTCGGCGCGGCGGTAGTGGCGGCCGGCTACTGCGTGAACATCTTCCTCATGTCCCAGGTCTGGCAGCTGGTCCTCGTCTCGGTGATCATCGGAGCCGGCATCGGGATCGCCTACGGGGCCATGCCTGCCTTGGTCATGGGCGCGGTGCCGCTCTCGGAGACGGCGGCGGCGAACAGCCTCAACACGCTCATGCGCTCCATTGGCACCTCAGTCTCGAGCGCCGTGGCCGGGGTGATCCTGGCCCAGATGGTCGTCAGGCTCGGCAGTGTTGCGCTGCCGACCCAGGATGCCTTCCGCACGGTGATGGGCATCGCCGCCGGGGCCGCCGTCGTCGCCTTCGCGGTTGCCGCCTTCCTGCCCCGCCGCGCCGCACGCTAGGCCGAACACTTTGAAGCATTGGAGGACCATGACCGACGCAGACACCCGCACTCTCGAGTTCGACCTCGCGGCTCTGAGGGAGAGATACCGTCACGAACGAGACCGCCGCATCCGGCCCGACGGGCTCCGGCAGTACCTGGGCAGCCGGCACAACTTCGGCTACTGGGCCGAGGACCCCTACACCCCCCGGCAGGAGCGGGCAGCGAAGTCTGACCGGGTCGAGGTCCTCATCGTCGGCGGCGGCTTCGGTGGCCTGCTCACCGGCGCCAGGCTCCGCGAGGCAGGATTCGACTCGATCAGGATGACCGAGGAGGGCGGCGACTTCGGGGGAACCTGGTACTGGAACCGCTACCCGGGCATCCACTGCGACATCGAGTCGTCTGTGTACATGCCGCTGCTCGAGGAGGTCGGCACTGTCCCGAGCCGCCGCTATGCCCCAGGTGAGGAGATCAGGAGGCATGCGGTCGCGATTGCGGAGCGCTTCCGCCTCTACGACGACGTCCTGTTCCACACGAGGGTCACCGCGTTGCGGTGGGACGAGGACGACGCCGAATGGCAGGTCTGCACTGATCGCGGCGATCGCATCCGGGCTCGCTATGTCGTCGTGTCTTCGGGAACGCTCTCGCAGCCGAAGCTGCCCGCGATCCCCGGGGTCGAGTCGTTCCGCGGGCACACGTTCCACACGAGCCGCTGGGACTACGGCTACACCGGCGGCGACCAGGCTGGCGGCCTCACCGGGCTGGCCGACAAGCGCGTCGCCGTCGTCGGCACCGGCGCCACGGGCATCCAGGTGATCCCGCACGTGGGACGCGACGCCGAGCACCTGTACGTCTTCCAGCGCACGCCCTCCACGGTCGATGTCCGCGACAACCGGGATCTGCCCCGGAACTGGACCTCGAACCTGCCGCAGGGCTGGCAGCGGGAGCGGATGGAGAACTTCCTCGCAGTGATCGCGGGAGAGGACACCGAAACCGACCTCGTCGCCGACGGCTGGACCTCCACTGCTCGGCTGCAGCGGAAGATGCTCTCCGGCCGGACCGATGACACACTCGATCCGGGCGAGCGCGAGATGCTCGACGAGATCGCGGACGCGCGGAAGATGAACGAGATCCGGGCCCGCGTGGACGCCACCCTCGACGACCCTGCGACCGCTGAACTGCTCAAGCCCTGGTACCGGTACATGTGCAAGCGGCCCACATTCAGCGACCATTACCTCCAGACGTTCAACCGGCCCAACGTCACTCTGGTCGACACGGCGGACACGGGCGGCATCACCGCGATGACGGAGACCGCCGTCGTCGTGGGAGATTCCGAGTACGAGGTCGACTGCGTCATCTTCGCGACCGGCTTCGAGACGGGTGTCTCAGGAGTCGTCTCCGGCACCCTCCCCGTGCACGGCCGGGGCGGTGTCCAGCTCCTGGAGGCGTGGTCAGCCGGGCCGCGGACACTGCACGGGTTCATGTCGCACGGATTCCCCAACCTCTTCCACCTCGGTTCCCTGCAGAACGCCAACTCGGTGAATTTCGTCCACATCCTCCAGGAACAGGCCACCCACATCGCGGCGATCCTCGAACGTGCAGGCAGCGAACAAGCACGATACGTCGAGCCCACCGCTGAGGCCGAAGCCGACTGGCTCGCCACGATCCGCCGAGTCCAGATCGACAACGGAGACTTCCTCGTCGAGTGCACACCCGGCTACTACAACGGTGAAGGCACCCGGAGGCGCGGGGGAGGGGGATTCAGCCCAGGCCCCGTCCGCTTCCACGAGATCCTGCGGGAATGGCGCGCCACCTCGATGGACGACGTCATCGTCCCCGCGCCCGTCCTCGTCAACGAATAGAAGGAAGAAGAACCCGATGTCCCAGACAGTCCCTGGCCGCTTCGAGGGCCGCACCATCATCGTCACCGGCGCGGGCTCCGGAATCGGCCGCGCCACCGCCGGCAGGCTCCTGCGGGAAGGAGCGCGGGTCATCGCCACTGACCTCATTGCCGCGCGCCTCGATGAGCTCAGCGACGAATTCGACAGCGACGCGCTTGTCACGGTCACCGGCGACGTCGCCGAGCCCGCGAAGATCGACGCCATCCTGAACGCCGCTGGAGAACGCATCGACGGCCTCGCGAACATTGCAGGCATCATGGACGGGTTCCTTCCGCCCGCGGAAGTGGACGACACGACCTGGGACCGAGTGATGAGTGTGAACCTCACTGCCCCGATGCGACTGACACGGGCCGTCCTCCCCGCGATGCTCGACGCCGGCAGCGGCGCGATCGTGAACGTCGCCTCCGAGGCCGCGCTGCGCGCCTCGGCGGCCGGCGTCGCCTACACGGCCTCGAAGCACGCGGTGGCGGGGCTGACCAAGAGCATCGCCTTCTTCTACGGG
>NZ_JTDL01000033.1 GCF_000802235.1 Sinomonas humi | reverse complement strand
GCCACCAGAAGTAGAACCCGGCGAACATCGCGAACACGACGGTGCCGAAGACGACGTAGTGGAAGTGGGCGACCACGAAGTACGTGTCGGAGACGTGGAAGTCCAGCGGCGGCGAGGACAGGATGATGCCGGTGAGCCCACCGAAGAGGAACGTGATGAGGAAGCCCAGGCTCCACAGCATCGGCGTCTCGAACGTGAGCGAGCCTCGCCACATCGTGCCGATCCAGTTGAAGTACTTCACCCCTGTCGGGACCGCGATGAGCATCGTCATGAAGGAGAAGAACGGCAGCAGGACCGCCCCGGTGACATACATGTGGTGAGCCCACACGGTCACTGACAGCGCCGCAATGCTGATGGTCGCGAACACGAGGCCCTTGTAGCCGAAGACCGGCTTGCGGCTGAAGACCGGGAAGATCTCCGAGACGATGCCGAAGAACGGCAGGGCGATGATGTACACCTCTGGGTGGCCGAAGAACCAGAACAGGTGCTGCCACAGGATGGCTCCCCCGTTCTGTGGGTCGAAGATGTGGGCGCCGAAGCGGCGGTCGGCGCCGAGGCCGAAGAGCGCTGCGGCGAGCGGCGGGAACGCCATGAGCACCAGGATCGAGGTGATGAGGGCGTTCCACGTGAAGATCGGCATGCGCCACATGGTCATGCCCGGGGCACGCATGCAGATGATCGTCGTGATGAAGTTGACTCCGCCGAGGATCGTGCCAAAGCCGGCCAGTGCCAGCCCGAACACCCACATGTCCCCGCCCACCCCCGGGGTGAAGGTCGTGTTGTTCAGCGGGGCATAGGCGAACCAGCCGAAGGGGGCCGCGCCTTGGGGAGTCAGGAATCCGGCGACGACGATGACCGCTCCGAAGAGATAGAACCAGTAGGAGAGCGCATTGAGCCTGGGGAAGGCGACATCAGGGGCCCCGATCTGCAGTGGCATGACAACGTTCGTGAACCCCGCGAAGAGCGGAGTGGCGAACAGCAGGAGCATGACGGTTCCGTGGGCTGTGAAGAGCTGGTTGTACTGGTCCTTCGACTGGAGGATCTGCATACCCGGCTCGAAGAGCTCCGCCCGCATCAGGAGGGCCATCACCCCACCGAGGCAGAAGAAGATGAACGAGGTGATCAGGTACAGGTAGCCGATCGTCTTATGGTCTGTGGTGGTGAGCCACGAGACGACCACCCGGCCCATCGAGCGGGGCGCTTCCCCCACGCCCTGCGTTGCGGCCCCTGCTGTCGCTCGATCGATGGCCATGCAGCCCCCTTGAGAAGCAGAAGAGCCTTCCAGACAGCGTGCTGGAACGGCCTCCTTGAGGTTTTTGAGCCCGGCCCCCCGACCGTAACCCTCGAAAGCCGAAGCAACAACCCCTCGAGAGACAACCGATGAGCGCCGGAGGTTCTGGGAAGGAGCGGCCTCCCCTCGTCGAAGACCCCGCCCGCAGTCCGAATCTGGCCATGAGCATCAGGAGGAATCGCGATGAGCGATCAAGATCAGGACAAGCAGGACGAGAAGGAAGACCAGAACAATGACCCTCGAAGCCCGGTCGTCACGGCGGCGGGCAGGGCTACACCCCGGCGCCCGTGGGCGTGAAGCCTGAGGACTAGAAGAACGTAGTCAGCGACCCCGCCCACTGCTCTCACCCCTTGAGCCGCCGGCTACCGCCGTGCCAGTCCTCCTCCTGGCCCGCTTCCCCCGGCGCGACCCCGAAGCTGCGCAGCTGGGGCCGCTCCCGCAGGCTCCGCTTGAGCTCGGCGAAGCCCGGGAACGACGCGAGCCCGACGACGTGGTCCCACAGGGGCACCGCGTCCTCCTCCGTGGGTATGCGGCTGATCACGGGTCCGAAAAACGCGGTGCCCTCAGGCGGCCGGAAATGGACGATCGGGGTGCCGACATCCCTGCCCGTCAGGGAGAGCGCCCGATCGGTCTCGTCGCGCAGCTCCGCGTCCCAACCGGTGTCCTCCAGGGCCTCGGCCAGATGAGTCGGAAGGCCGGCTTCAGCCAGCAGCGGCTCAACGAAATCCCGGCTCCCACGTACCGCCGGGTCCAGATCGCCCGAGGAGTCGGCATCGAACACCTGGGCCCCGATGGCCTCGTACAGGGGCCCGACGACGGCGGGTCCGTGCTCGGCACGGGCCCGGGCGGCTACCCGCAGCAGGCGCAGGCCCGAGGTGTGGCCGGCCTCGTAGCCGGGCGGAAAATGCCGGTCGTAGTCGATGTGGGCATTGAGCATCCGCAGCGAGATGAACCGCCAGTTCACCCGGTAGCCGCGCTGCCGCGCTACGCTGCGCACCCATTTGCTCGTCAGCCAAGCGAATGGGCACACCGGGTCGAAGTAGTAGTCGATGTCCGATTCGATCATGCAGATTCCCCTCTGGTCTCCCGCCGCCATCCCCTGCCACTCGGCCCAAGGGCCCGCTGCTGGCCGCCGTCCGGCTGACGGTGCTCGCGCCCCTTGCGCCCTCGCACTAGAAATGCCCGCGAAGGCGGGAACGGAAACGACAGCTGCCGAGGGCGGCGAGGCACCACGCTCGAAGGCATAAATGGGGCATCGCAGCGTCCGCTCTGCCTTCGGCCGCTTCTTGGCCTGTGAAGGTGACCTACTCGGGGCTTGGAAGCCGGTGCATGCACCCGCCGCCCTCTCGCGTAGCGGGCATCGGAAGAGGGTAAGACCGGCATGTCGGGATGCACAGCAGACGCTGCGTGAGAACGGCTGAATCCACCAACACTGAAGGAGGACAAATGGCACTGCAGACGGGCGAGACATATCGCTGCCCTGATCAAGACTGCGGATGCGAGATCCAAGTCACCAAAGGAGCGAAGGACGGAGACGGGGGCGATCAGGCCCCCAAGTGCTGCTGCGGCCACAGTATGGAGAAGGTTTCCTGAGGGAAGCGACTCGGGCCGGCGCGCATTGGATCGCCGGCCCGGGTTCCTTCGGCGCCGCGTTCCAGCTGAAGGCTCCTGACGCCGCGCCTGGCCTGGGGACGGGGAGGTATGGGGCCGAGCTACTTGTTTCTCCCGTTTCCGGTCGCGTTCCTCTGTTGCCGCTCCCCGCTCCACGGACTTGCGCTCCGCTTCCTGGGCCAAGCTGGAGCTCGCTCTGCCCATGAGCCGGGCGTCCTGGAACTACACGATTCACCGACGTGGGAATTGGCTTCCCGAACCCCATTCAGGCCCTTTGCCGGGGACCGTCCACCCAGCCATGTCCGCGGATCCATCGGGATCGCACCACCCATGGCTCCGAGGGATCCGAGAGGACCACTTCCGGCGCAAGGCTGAACGGGCCGCCGAAGCGCTCGATGCTGCGCTCGGCCATGACTTTGGCGGCATCGAGGTTCTGCGCCACGAGGCTGACCTCCGGCATCCTGCACGGCTTGCCAGAAGATGAAAGGCACATCAGGCGATATTCCATGAGGGCTTCCCTCCGCCATCTTCGCTGCCCACGCTTGAGTCCCCGTCACGGGCCCCGGTCACGTGATGATCCCTTGGGCTGCCTTGGACGCAACTTTGCCGCCGCCGCGGCCCCGAAGCACGTAGGCGGCAAGGACTGCCGCAACAGCGCCGAGGCCAGGCCCTGCGAGGTAGATCCAGAAGTCGGCGAAGTTTCCCGCTACCAGCGCCGGTCCGAAGGAACGGGTCGGTTCATCGACGCGCCCGAGACGGGAGATCCCCACAGTCCGGCCAGGACTATGTAGCTTCCTGCTGCCAGCGCTGCCAGTGGACCGATGTTCTGCGCACCTGATGCCGCCCCCAGGACGACGCTGATGAGCCCGAACGTCAGCAGCGCTTCGACTGCGAACCCCTGCACTGGGGAGAAGTGGGGCCCGACGACGGTCAGCCCCAGGTCCGCCGAAGGACCGAAGACCATGCGGAGGACCGCAGGGGCGGCCACAGCACCGAGGACCTGGGCGACGACATATCCGGGCACCCTCTTCCAGTGGAAATCTCCCCTGAGCGAGAACGCGAGGGTGACCACCGGATTGAGGTGGGCCCCGGAGTTGGTCCCCATGAAGAGGATGATGGCGGCGACCATCAGACCGGGAGCGGTGACCTCTGCGGCGCGGCTGACCGAACCGCCGAAGCCCGCCACCGCTGGCGCCCCGCACGCTGTAAGGACCAGGAAGAAAGTCCCGAGGAACTCGCTGAACAGGCGCCTGAACTCGTGCGACATGTCCTCGAATTCATTTACCTGCTTCCGCTGGTACTCGGAGAGAACCAGATGGGAGGTGCCCTGCCGGGCTTGTTTCACTTGCTTCTTCTGTTCCGTCTGGTACTGCATCTTCTCGTCCTTCCGAACGGGACCGGGAGCGCTGGGGTGAGCCGGAGCAACGGGGACGGGCTGCCCCGCGTGCCGCTCCCAATCCGTGCCCCAATGCAAATGTTGCTATCAACCATGAATTGCCCCGGGCCGCTCCAGCCAAACCCCTTGGGTTCGACGTCCTGCGGCGGAGGAACCAACTCCGGTGCGAGGGCCTGCGGTCCGTGCTGCCAGCGTCTCGACCGCGCGCCCACAAGAGGCAGCGAGGAGGATCCGTCCTTCAATCGCCCTGGTTGGCCGCCTTTCCTGTGCGGAACGCTTGGGACCAACAGCCCTGCTCAATGGCGCAATCCATGGGCCGCCGTCTCCGCTGCCCTGAACCAGACGGGCCATCCTGATCTCTACTAGCTGGCCAAGAGCTCCGCTCCGTCGTCGCCGCGCAGAGAACCCAGGTGCTCGATGAGGGCACGCTCCGGCTGCTCCCGATGCTCCGAGATGAGGGCACGGAGGCGGTCCTTGCTCTCCTCGGGCAGTCCGTGGCCCTCAAGGGCTTCGCGAAGGATTCCGCACACCTGGTCCCGCAGCGTCTTCTCCTCAGGGTGCGGCGGAGGCGGCCACGGTCCATTCAGGCTCCCCCTAATGACCTGACCGACTCTTCCGCCTCGGTGGCTTCGGCCACGTCGGACGCCTGTGCCGTGGTGTTCCCGGTGCGGTAGCGGTAGGCGGTGCTCTCGTCGTTGACGAGGAAGGTCTCCACCCCGCTGCGGGACCAGTGCAGGACCAGCAGGCCGTAGCGTTCGGCGAGCCGGGCCAGGGTGGCGAAGTCGGCGACGTCGACCACGGCACGCCCAAGCGGGGTGGGCATGGGGTGCACGGGCACCAGCAGGCTCCCCCACCGGCCCCGGATCTCCTCCGCCTCGCCCACGGGTCCGCGGCGTCGGCCGGCGACGGCGAGGGCTGCCAAGGCCAGGAGCGCGGCGGCGAAGACCCCGCCCGAGAGCGGCCGGGCGGCAACCGCAGTCAGGGACCAGGCCCCGAGGGTCAGCTTCCGTTGGGACGCAGGCGAGGCAGCGGCAGCTGGCGCCTGGGACGTGAGCGATGCGGCGTCCGCGAGGCTGAGCTGGAGCGGGGTGAGGGTGAGCCTGAGCGCCGGGCTGTAGTCCGTGCCGGCTGCGTGCACGGTGGGGACGACTGCGACAGTCACCGGGGAAGCCTGGGTCCCGCTGGCCACGGCCGCCGCCTCGGCCCTTGCCTCAAGGACGGACAGGTCCAGCTGGACCGTGCCGGAGTGGGCGGTGCCGGCGAAGGGGGCAGGTGCGGTCAAGGGGATGGTGGTGTGCCAGCCTCCGGCGTTGGAGAGCTGGGCGTCGACTCCGATCGTGCCGGAGGGGCCGTGGTAGGTGTAGGCGACCGTGATGGCCCCGGCGAGGACGCGACGGAACACGGGGTCCGGCGAGGAGACTGTCGTGCCGTCGTAGGCGGGGCTCTGGTGGACGGGGGCGGTGTAGGAGAAGCTCATGCTCTGCCCCTGGGCCGTGGTGCCGGGCGCTGCGGGTCCTGCTGGGCCCGTCCAGGCCCAGGCGCCCAGCGCCGCGGAGAGCACGGCGGCTGCGGCTGCCGCCCCGGCCCATGGCCGGAAGGGCTGGCGCAGGAGGCCCGCGAGGGCGCGGGGGCGTTCAGGGGCGGCGGTGTCGAGGTGCCGGGACATGGCGGTCTTCCTTCGGGCGCGTCGGCGCCGGCGTCGGGTCAGGGCTCTGGTGCTCCCGCCGAGGAGGGCGAAGGCTGCCAGAGACAGCACGGGCGGGCTGGCGAGGGCCTTCAGGGCGGTCCCGGCCTGGGGGACGTGCAGGATGGCCTTGCCGATGATCTGAGCGGAGGTGGGGTGGTCGATGTCGGTGGACTGGTTGTTGTCGCCTTTGATGGTGAAACCGTCGGCGTTCCCGCCGATGATCCTGTGCAGGGCGACTACCGAGCCGCCGTGGACGTGGTAGGCGACGATGTCCCCCACCTTGTAGGTCTCGGCGCGGGCGACGACGACGAGGTCGCCTTGGTAGTAGACGGGGTTCATGCTCACGCCGTGCGTCACCACGACGCGGGCCTGTCCTGAGACCAGAAGCAGGCACAGGACGGCACCCACCACTGCCGCGACGGTGGCGCAGACTGGCAGGATGCGCATCAGCAGGTGCTTCACGTGCGCCTTTCAGGAGTTCGGCGAGGACAGGTGTGGCGTGGTGCGGCGCCTCGGTCGGCCGGCCCCCTAGCTGCTGGGGCAGGCCGACCGTGAGGTCAGGGTCAGCTGACGGTGACGGCGACGCTCTCGAGGCCCGTCTGGTAGGTGCCGGACGTGGCGGGCGTGCAGGTGGACTTGAAGTACGTGCCGTCGATGGCGGTGCAGGTGAACGCCGTGCCGGAGCCGTTGTTCAGCGAGATCGTCGGGGTCTTCGCGCCCGTGGCGTCGCCGAAGGTCAGGGTGATGGAGTTGACCTCGGTGTTCGCGGGTGCATCGGCGAAGCCGTAGGCCACCGAGGCGAGGGTTGCGCCGGTGACGGACTGGGAGACGGTACCGCCGAGGAACTGGGTGGCGCCGGCGTTGTCGGTCACACCCGTGCCGGTGAAAGCGGTGCCGCCGGCGAGGGCGGCCACGCCGAGGCCGGCGGCGAGCATGATCTTGTGGGACTTGCGCATGATGCTGGTTCTCTTTCGTCGTCCGGGCACAGGTATGCCCGGGATGGCAGCCAGGAATTCCTGGCTCGCGTCGGATTTCGAAGGTGGGCCTGCGGCTGCTGAGAGAGAAGAGGAGGTTCCCCGAACCTCGCGGCCGAGCCCGGCCGCCCTGCTGCTGGAGCGGATAGTGCGGCGGGAAGCGCCGACAACTTCACGCTAGGGGTCCACCGCGCCCGGCTTGGCCCTTCTTGGGCACTCTTGCGGCAACCCAATGCGAACCTTGCGATGCCCGTAGTTCCTTGAGATTCGGCTTCCCCTGGCCTTGCATTCGGCTTCTGAGCGGTGCGGGCCGGGGGTGAAGGCCCTTGCGGGGAGTACCGCGCCTAAGGGAATCACGAGATCAGTGAGCGCCGGCTCGGGCGTGCCACGCCAGTGCCAGCCGCTGAGCGCCTTGGCCATCCTCTTCCGCCTCTGCGCCCTCAAGCGCCGCTCCGCTGGCTCATGCTATATCCCATATATGGGCCGTTTGAGTGATCGATGGGTAGGGGTGTGCATGGAACGTGAACCTTCGAGGCCGGTGTATCGCCGGATCGTGGAGCAGGTCCAGCGCACAATGGACCAAGGCTCCCCGCCCCAGAAGATCGGAGCCGAGACGTGGGGGCCCGCGGTCGAGAAGCACCGCCCATCCGGAGAGGCCGTCGGGGACACCTGCGTACAGTGCGGTGAGCAGTGGCCGTGCCGGTTCCTCCGGGGGCTCCTTCGAAGCGGCATGCTCATGCCGCATGAGGGGCTGCCCTCCTAAGTGGCCAAGGGCTCCGCTTTGTATGCCTCGCGCAGGACCGGCAGGTGCTCGAGGAGAGCACGCTCCGGCTGCTCCGGGTCTCTGAGATGAGGCCGCGGCGACGGTGCTTGCGCTGCGCGTCCTGAGCCTCGTCCTCGGGTTTGGCCCTTGCGGCCGAACTTCACCCCGCGGACCCTGACGGCCGCAATGCCGACTTAGTGCCAGTCCTCCCCCGTTCGGCACGGAGCGATGCCACCAGTTCCATGAACTGCCGGTCCTCGGCAAGCCGTCGGAGCGCGAGCCGCACCGGTGGCAGCATCCGCTTGCTGTCGTCCGTCACCAGCTACCTCGCCGCGTAGAAGGCAACAGCAGACGCGGCAGCGACGTTGAGCGAGTCCACGCCGTTCATCATCGGAATGGTCACCCTCGCGTCGAGCAGCCGATCGGTCTCGGGCTTGAGCCCGTCTCCCTCGGTCCCGAAGACCAGCACCAGGTTCTGATGATCCTGGGCCACCAGCTCATCAAGAGTGATGGCCCCCGCCCCCAGGGACATGCCTGCCACGAAATAGCCCGCTTCCTTCAGCTGCTGGATCCCCTGCGGCCACGGGTCGATCCGCGTCCACGGCACTTGGAAGACTGTGCCCATCGAGACCCGGATGGAGCGGCGGTACAGCGGGTCGGCACACTGCGGCGTCACCAGCATGGCATCGACTCCGATCGCCGCAGCTGATCTGAAGACGGCCCCGACGTTTGTATGATCGGTCAAGTCCTCGAGCACTCCGATCCTCGAACGCCCCGGCCGGCGACGGCGATCAGGCTCTTGTACTTTGTGACCACCGACGTTCGTGTGGTCCACGGTGTCTTCGAGAACGGCGACGCTGTGGGCTTCGGCAAGCAGATCCTCGACCGGAACCGGCGGGGGACGGTGCATCGCTGCCATCGCACCCCGGTGGAGATGGAAGCCGGTGATCTCCTCCAGCAGTTCTGGCGGCCCCACGAAGGCCGGCACTTCCGGAAATGCATCCAGAACATCTGCGAGGCCGTCAAGCCACTTCGCAGCGAGAAAGAACGAACGCGGCTGGTGGCCAGCCGCCAATGCTCGCCGCAGCACGCGCGACGATTCAGCGATGTACAGGCCCTCGGCTGGCTCACGGACCTTCCGGAGGTGCACGTCGGTCAGGCTCGTGTAGTCGGCTACCCGCGGATCATCCGCGCCCTCAATGCGGACGACGCTCACGCCACAAGCTTCCCGAGGAGGTTGATGAGCGCGACAATGCCGAGGACCACGATGACAACACGGAGGACGTTCGGAGACATCCGACGCCCGATGCCGGCCCCAAGGAACCCGCCGAGAAGCGAGCCGACCGCAATCAGCAGCACGACAAGCCAGTTGATCCTGTCGAATGCCAGCAGCAGGTACGAAACCGCTGCGATGAGGTTCACGACGAGGCTCAGGATCACCTTCACTGCGTTCGCCTGCTGGAGAGTTCCGTGGAAGAAGATCCCGAGCACCGCCATCAGCAGGACTCCCTGGGCGGCCGTGAAGTACCCTCCGTACACGCCGATGATGAACACCAGCACGTACAGAATCAGCGGCAGCTTCTGGTGGTCGGCCTCTTCGGGCGTGACATTGGTGAGCGCCTGACGCCGCTTCGCCCACGCAGCAAGTCGCGGCTGGAAAATGACGAGCAGGATCGCAACGACAACCAGCACGGGCGCTACGAAGCCGAAGACGCTCTCCGGCAGATGGAGCAGGAGGATCGCGCCAAGAAGGCCGCCGACGAAGGAGACCGGCAGGAGCCGCAGCAGAGTCCGCCACGAGCTCGCGGCCTCGCGCCGGTAGCCCCAGGCGCCGGAGAAGCCGCCAGCCACGAGGCCCATCGCATTCGAGATGATCGCGTTGACGGGTGGGTAGCCCAGCGCGACAAGGACGGGGAACGTCACGAGTGAACCTGAGCCGACAATCGTGTTGATCGTTCCAGCCCAGAGACCAGCTACGAAGACGAGCAGGTCGCCCCAGATGTTCACGATCAGACGGCCGCGCCGGCGGTCGCCCGGCGGACAGCGGTGTAACGACCGGCGTTCGCCGCGACGTCAAGCGGCAACCCGAATGTCTCGCTCAGGTTCTTCTCGGTCAAGACGCCGTCGATCTCCCCTTCGGCAACTACGTGCCCGTCGCGGAGAAGCAAGGCGTGGGTGAACCCGGGCGGGACCTCTTCGAGGTGGTGGGTTACGAGCACTAGCGCGGGAGCGAACTCGTCCTGCGCAAGCTCACTGAGCTTGTACACAAGCTCCTCACGACCGCCGAGATCCAAACCCGCGCCGGGCTCGTCCAGTAAGAGCAGTTCGGGATCTGTCATGAGGGCCCGGGCGATCTGGACGCGCTTGCGCTCGCCCTCGCTCAAGGTGGAGAAGACTCTGCCCAGAAGGGGGCCCATGCCCCACTCGTTGAGGAGCCCGAAGGCCCGGCGCTCGTCGTCCTTCTCATACGCCTCCCGCCACCGGCCCGTCACGCCGTAGGCAGCAGTTACGACGACGTTGAGCACCTTCTCATGCTCGGGGATCTGGTTCGCAAGGGCGGCGGAGGCGAGGCCGATCCGCGGGCGCAGATCGAACACGTCCACCCTGCCGAGCGTCTCGTCGAGGATCTGGACCGTGCCCCGCGTGGGGTGCATACGTGCGGCAGCGAGCTGGAGAAGGGTCGTCTTGCCAGCACCGTTCGGCCCCAGAACTACCCAGCGCTCCCCCTCGCGGACCTTCCAGTCGACGCCGTCGAGAAGCGTTTTGGCGCCGCGGACCACGCTCACGCCGGATAGCCGGAGTACATCGTTCATGGAAGTAGACACTATTGCAGACTTCCGCCGTGGGCGAACCGCCGGGTCGGTCGATAGAATCTGGCCTATGCCATCCCGCTTCGCCTTGGTCCTGTCTGCCCGCACGCTGTTGCCGAAGGCGGGAGCCACGGCCGCCGAGCTCCTTGCCCCATTCGGGGCGTCAGTGGGGGAATTCGTGCCCTCGGGCGATAGCCGCTACGAGGTCCTGACCGCCGCCGTCGAGCTCGACGACGCCCGCCTCACCGAGGCGCGCGGCGCACTCGCCGCACTCGGCGAGGCGGAGGCTGCGCTCGTCCCGGCCCGAGTCCAGGAAGCCGCGAGCAAATTTCTCATCATGGACGTCGACTCCACCCTCATCCAGCAGGAAGTCATCGAGCTCCTCGCCGAACATGCGGGCAAGCGCGCCGAGGTGGCAGCCGTGACGGAGGCCGCGATGCGCGGCGAACTCGACTTCGCGCAGAGCCTGCACGCGCGGGTGCGAACGCTTGAGGGTCTTCCGGTCGAGGTCATCGATAGGGTCCGGGAGGCGGTCCTGCTGACGCCCGGCGCGGCCGAACTTGTTTCAGCCTTCCATTCCGCGGGGCATGCGGTGGCGGTCGTCTCCGGCGGCTTCAACCAGATCCTCGCTCCGCTCGCCGACCGGCTTTCACTCGACTTCTGGCGAGCGAACGAACTCGAGATCGTAGACGGCCGCCTCACGGGAAGGGTTGTCGGCGAGGTCGTGGACCGGGCCGTGAAGGAGCACAGCCTCCGTGCCTGGGCTGCCGAGCGCGGCGTGCCGCTCGAGGCGTGCATTGCCGTGGGCGACGGCGCGAACGACCTCGACATGCTCGGGGCTGCGGGCTTGGGGGTGGCATTCCACGCCAAGCCAGCTGTCCGCGCGGCGGCCGATGCCGCCGTCGACCTCCCCTACCTCGATGTGGTGAGGCACTTCGCCGGAGTGTGACGAGAAGTGGCCATGGATCGCGCGAGAAGTGGCCACGCGTCGGGAAAGAAGTGGCCACTCGTCGAGGAGGATTTGACTCCCTGACGAGTGGCCAGATCTCGGGCGACGAGTGGCCACTTCCGCACGCCGCCCAAGGGGCCGAAGTCAGCCGGTGAAGTGCTCCGCGCCGCCGACCAACTCCGTGTGACCGCTCGGGACCTCCGCTGTAACCATCTTGGCAACCTCGGCGGCAAACTCGTCGACGGAGTACAGCTTGCCCGCCGCCTCACGTCGGGACTCAATGGCACCGGGCGCCGCGCGCTCGAGGAGCGTGGCCGTGATGGTGCCCTCGATCATGTCGCCCGAGACCACGACGAACGTGATGCCCTTCTCCTCGAGCCACGGGAGAAGCTCCCGCAGCGCAAGTTCCCCTGCATGCTTTGAGCGTGCGACCGGCTCATAGGCGTCCATCGTGGGGACAGAGTCGATGAAGTGGGCCTGATGGCTCGTGACGAAGACCACGCGCGAACCGGGCTTCATGCGCTGCACGGCCGCTTTGAGCATCGCGACCTGCGCGTCGCGGTTGAGCCGCAGGGCGTAGTCCTCGCCAAGTCCGCTCTCCATGCCCCCGGACGCGTTCAGAACGAGGATGTCGAGCGATCCGAACCCGTCGATCGCAGCTTGGGCGAGCTTCTCGACGTCGTCCGCGTTGGTGAGATCCCCGCCCACGGCAACCGCGCGCCCCCCGGCGGCCTCGATCTCTGCGACGATCTTGTTCGCCCGGGGCGCCTTCTGCCGGTAGTTGATGACGACGGCGGCTCCCTCGCCGGCGAGGATCTTCGCCGTCGACGCGCCGATGCCCCGCGACGATCCGGTGACGATCGCCGTCTTGCCCGCGAGCGGCGCTGCCTGCGCCGTGCCCTGCTCTGTCATGTCGTTCCTTCCTTGGGTCAAGTTCTCAATCAGCTGATCAATGGCCCATGCCCAGGCCGCCGTCGACCGGGATCACGGCCCCCGAAATGTAGGCAGCCTCGCTGCTCGCGATCCAACGGACCACGTTTGCGACCTCGTCCGCGTCCGCGAACCTACCTGCGGGGACGCGCGAAAGGTATTCCTTCTGCGTCTCGTCTGGGAGCTCAGCCGTCATGTCGGTGTTGATGAAGCCGGGCGCCACGACGTTCGCCGTGATGCCCCGCGAGCCGAGCTCGCGCGTGAACGAGCGCGCTAGGCCCACAAGGCCAGCCTTCGAAGCCGAGTAGTTGATCTGTCCCGGGGCGCCGTACAGGCCGGAGACGGATGAGATGAGGATCACCCGACCGCGGCGCAGCCGGATCATGCCCTTCGAAGCCCGCTTGACGACCCGGAACGCGCCCGTGAGGTTGGTGTCGAGGACCGAGGTGAAATCGTCCTCGCTCATCCGCAGGAGAAGGGTGTCCTTCGTGATCCCGGCGTTCGCCACAAGCACCTCGACGGGTCCGTGCGCAGCCTCGACTTCGGTGAACGCCCTGTCTATCGATGCCTCATCCGTCACGTCGGCTTGGACGCCGAGGATGCCCTCGGGGAGTTCGGTCGGCGTACGGTAGGTGACCGCGACCTTGTCGCCGATTGCGGCGAACGCCTTCGCGATGGCGAGTCCGATGCCGCGGTTTCCTCCGGTGACGAGGACGCTGCGCGGGGTGTGGGCTTCCGTGCTCACAGTGCTCCTTCGAGGGGTCGGTGATCCGGCAGCGTGTGGGACGGGAGCGGCGGGCGCGCCGGCGTCCGACTGCCGTTGTCTGTCTAGGATCCTAGCCGCCACACGGCCGCCGCGCCGCTCGGCGAGCGCCAAACGGTGCGGCAGGCACGCGCGGATTAGCCCGCTCGGTTGCCCAGTGGGAGAATAGATCGACTGGGAGAGTGATGAAGCGATTGACTGACGGGACCGGTGACGGCCCCGAGGACGAGCGGTCCTCGGAGGATCCAGAGGTCCACAGCATCACGACGGCGGCCGAGGCCCACAGCGTTGACATGCATAAACGCATGGTCCGCTACGCCACCGCCATGGCTATCCGTGTGGTCTGCATCGTGGCGCTCTTCTTCCTCGACGGGTGGCTCAAGCTCATCGCGATTGCAGGCGCGGTCTTCCTCCCATGGGTCGCGGTCGTCATCGCGAACGCGCAGGACAAGGCGGAAACAACGAGCGATGGCCTCCTCGACGCCCCTCCCCCGGCCCAACTCGAAGGTGGCTACGGCAGGGTGGCCGAGGACGACGTCGTCCTCTCGGGCGAAGTGGTGAACGGAACGGACGACGACGCCCGAACGGACGGTGGCGGAAGGGCCGACGAGGCGCCGGGTGATCAGAACGAGAGCGTTCGCAAGGAGGAGAAGAACGGGTGAACCTGCTGGGAATGCTGCCAGACGGTGAGCAGGAATTCGCGGTCTGCTCGCGCAAGGGCTGCCGCGCGCCCGCCGGGTGGGAGCTGCTCTGGAACAATCCCCGCATCCACACCCCGGATCGGCGGAAGGTGTGGCTCGCGTGCGGCGAGCATCGGGACTGGCTCGAGGACTACCTGCAGACTCGATCGCTCTGGATTGAGACGGTGCCGCACTCGGAACCCACCGTGACGAGCCAGGACGGGGACCGCTGACGTGTACCGATTCCTCTTCTCCCGCCAGTGGCTCACCTATCTCGGCCTTGCAATCCTGTTCGCCGTCGCGTGCGTCTTCCTGAGCCGCTGGCAGATGTCGCGGCTCGCCGAGACGCAGGCCGTCATCGACCTCGTCAACCGGAACTACAACGCGTCACCGGTTCCGTTCGATCAGGTGGCGGACCAGTTCAAGCAGCTCTCCTCGGACCACGAATGGCAGCAGGTCAGCCTGCACGGCACATATGACGTCGCAGATACGCGAGTGGTCCGGAACAGGCCGCTCAACGGACAGCCAGGGTACGAGGTCGTCGTCCCGCTGCGCCTCGATTCAGGCCAGGCCGTCATCGTGGACCGGGGCTGGCTGCCGATCGGCAACAAGGAGCAGGGCAAGCCGGATTCAGTGCCTGCGCCGGCGTCAGGCGAGGTGACCGTCGTCGTACGCCTTCTGCCGAGCGAGGCGAGCCTCAACCGGGGAGCGCCCGCCGGCCAGCTCGCAGAGATCAACCTCCCGAACTACGCGGCGCAGCTCCACTACCCGATCCTGACGGGGGCGTACGGCCTCATGGCGAGTGAGTCGCCGGCGGCTGCTGTTACCCCGACCGCGCTCCCCATGCCCCAGCCCGACGACGGAACGCACCTCTCCTACGCACTCCAGTGGCTCGCTTTCGGCGTACTGATGTTCATCGGGTTTGGCTACGCCGCACGCCAGCACGCACGGAACAAGGCGATCGATGCTGCTGCCGAAGCCGCCGAGGCGGCTGCGACGGCGCGCGAGGAAGGCTTGGACCACGTCGAAGCCCAGCGCGCCGCGGACGCGGCCGCGGCGCGAGCAGCGCGCTTCACCCCGAGGAAGCGCAGGCGTCCCACCGCCGAGGAGGAAGAGGACGCGATCCTCGACGCCCAAGGCTACCGGTGACGCACGGGGATCAAGGCGACCCGGCCGCCGTCGAGCGCGTGCGCCGCGCTCTGCTGGCGGCGGGGCTCCCGGACAGCGTCCGGACGTTCGACGACGACGTCCCGACCGCCGCCGCGGCCGCCCAGGCCTTGGGATGCACCCTCGGAGCGATCGCCAACAGCCTTGTCTTCGAAGCCGATGGGCATCCCCTGCTCATCCTTGCGAGCGGAGCGGCGCGGGTCGACACGAAGCTCGTCGCACGGCGCCTCGGCGTCGGGAAGATCCGCCGAGCTTCGCCGCCCTTCGTGCTCGCCCACACGGGCCAGCGCGTGGGCGGCGTCGCGCCGATCGGGCATCCCCAGCACCTTCGGACGCTGATCGACGTGCATCTCAGCGGATATCCCGTCCTCTGGGCTGGTGCCGGCGACCACCGTTCGATGCTGTCGATCGCCTACGCCGACCTCTCAAGGATCACGGACGCTGAACCTCTAGAAGTCCGCTAGCCGAGCCTAGCGTTGCGGCCCGGTCCGCCACGTCCGCCGGCGCCTGGCCCACACAGTCGCCATCGGGCACGGGAGCGGCCGCTCGTCGGCTGAGCGGGATGTGCCCGCCCCACACACCGGCAGCGATGTCCTCGGGTTCGTCTACCGGCCCGCCAGACCGCTGCTTCATGGATGCTTCGGCCAGCGGAACTGCCAGCACAGCTGTCGCCGCGAGCTCCTTGCGCGTGCTCGGCCGCAGCGTGGCCCACCGGCCAGGGATCATGTGATCGACGATCGCGGCGAGGGCGCGCTCTCGTTCAACTGGATCATCAACGAGGCGGGCGGCCCCGATGACGACGGCGCTTCGGTAGTTCATGGAGTGGTGGAACGAGCTCCGGCCGGCGACGAGGCCGTCCAGTTCAGTGATCGTGACGCAGACATCACGGCCAAGGGCCTTGGCAAGCCAGCCGGCAGCGACCGATCCATGCAGATAGAGCGTTCCTCCGCTGTCGGGGCCATCGAAGTCAACACCGAAGGCCGTCGGAAGAACCACCGGGTGGTCGCCGGCGATGACGCCGAGATGGGCTAGCAGAGCCTCCTCGAGGAACGCGTGGAGGAGGGCCCTGTCCCCGACGGCTCGGTTGCGTCCCCGGCTGATGGCGGTTCGCGGGGTCGGTGAAAGTGAATCCATGGCTCTATCCTCGAACAACAGTGGCCTGAGAACACGGGCCACTTTCCCGGGATTCCGGCAGGCCATTTCGAGAGGATGCTTCATGCGGGCCCTACCCATCAGCCTCGACCGGGCAGCCCAGAGCCCTCTTCCCTCACAGATCGCCGGGCAGGTCCGCGCCCTCATCCTTGCCGGAACGCTCCAGCGGGGAGACCGGCTCCCCTCCACCCGATCGCTGGCCTCCGAGCTCGGCCTCTCCCGATCGGTGGCAGACAGAGCTTATGAGCAGCTCATGGCCGAAGGCTGGACCGAGACACGCCACGGAGCGGGCACCTTCGTTGCGGCTGCACGGCAGCAACCGTCGGAAGGCGGCAGGACGCGGCGACCGAGGCAGCCAGACGCCCCGCTCGTCCGGCTCGACGCCGGGACGCCGTGGGGCTTCCGACGACAGGACGCAGGGTGGCGCCGCGCGTGGCGTGAAGTATCCGCGACCGAGCCGCCGCGCGGCTATGACGATCCGCGAGGCCTCCTCGAATTGCGGGAAGCCCTCGCCGAGCGCCTTGGCCGCACGCGCGGACTGAGCGTAGGTCCCGACGAGATCATCGTGACCGCGGGCACGACGGACGCGCTACGCCAACTCCTTCCGGAACTCCCGCCCGGTTCGGTGGGGATCGAGGACCCCGGCTACCGCGCAGCCGTCGAGACCGTGCGTTCCTCGGGTCGAGACGTCCTGGACCTGCCCGCGTCGCGCCCGATCACGTCCCTGAACGGGGCTGTCGCCGCCTACGTGACGCCAGCCCACCAGCACCCGCTCGGCCACGTCATGCCCGCGACCGATCGGCTGATACTGCTCGGCACCGCGCGCCGAGAGGACGCCGTGATCGTCGAGGACGACTACGACTCCGAGTTCCGCTACGACGTCGCCCCCGTGCCGGCCCTTGCGAGTCTCGACAGGGAGCGCGTTGCCTACATCGGGACAGCAGCGAAATCAGTTGTCCCTACCCTGCGCATCGGATGGCTCGTTCCCCCGCCCGGCCTGATCGACGCCGTCGTACGACGGCGGGAGGTCACCCACAGCGGCGCGGCCTGGCCGTCCCAGCGGGCGCTGCTCACGCTCCTGCGGGACGGCTGGATCGACCGCACAGTCAGGGCTGCGCGGCGCGTCTACGCAGAGCGCGCGGCCCGAGTCGTCGCCGCGCTCTCACCCCACGCCGAACTCGCTGCCCCCATCGCCGGCATGTATTCGGCGTGGCTCCTGCCCGAGGCCCGGGCTGTGCAGGCCCGAGACGCGGCGCGAGCTGCCGCTTTCGAGATCAACCTGCTGAGCGCCTATGCAAGGACAAGCCAAGTGTCAGGACTCGTCATTGGGTTCGGCGGACCCACCGATTCCGAACTCGAGCGCGCACTCAATGTCCTTGGCGAATCGCTCAGGCGAGCGTGATGAGGTCGAGATAGTCCGCGTTCCAGAGGTCCTCCACGCCGTCGGGAAGGAGCACCACCCGCTCGGGATTGAGGGCCTCGACTGCCCCCTCATCGTGGCTGACCATCACGACGGCGCCCTTGTAGGTCTTGAGGGCACCGAGGATCTCGCGCCGGCTGGCCGGGTCGAGGTTGTTGGTGGGCTCGTCGAGGAGCAGGACGTTGGCACTCGAGGCGACGATCGTCGCGAGGGCGAGGCGGGTCTTCTCGCCGCCGGAGAGCACGCCAGCTGGCTTGTCGACGTCGTCGCCCGTGAAGAGGAATGAGCCGAGGATGCTGCGGACGTCGGCATCGCCGAGGTGGTCGGGGGCGGCGCGGCGCATGTTCTCGAGCACTGTGCGGTCCGGGTCCAGCGTCTCGTGCTCCTGGGCGTAGTACCCGACCTTGAGTCCGTGGCCCTCGCGGATTTCCCCCGTGTCCGGGGAGTCGACCCCCGCGAGCATCCGCAGGAGTGTGGTCTTTCCTGCCCCGTTCAGGCCGAGGATGACAACGCGCGAGCCGCGGTCCACCGCGAGGTCGACGTCTGTGAAGATCTCGAGGGAACCGTAGGACTTCGAGAGCCCCTCCGCCTGCAGCGGAGTCTTGCCGCACGGTGCCGGCTCGGGGAAGCGGAGCGCGGCCACGCGATCCGCGACGCGCTCCTCAGCGACCCCCGCGAGCAGGCGCTCGGCGCGCTTGGCCATGTTCTGGGCGGCGACGGCCTTCGTCGCCTTCGCGCGCATCTTGTTCGCCTGGTCGAGGAGCACCTGAGCCTTCTTTTCGGCGTTGGCCCGCTCGCGCCGTCGTGCGCGCTCATCGGTCTCGCGCTGGGTGAGGTACCGCTTCCAGCCCATGTTGTAGATGTCGATCGCGGCCCGGTTCGCGTCGAGGTGGAAGACCTTGTTGACCGTTGCCTCGAGCAGATCGACGTCGTGCGAGATTACGATGAGACCGCCCTGATGCGCCTTGAGGAAGTCCCGGAGCCATGCGATGGAGTCAGCGTCGAGGTGGTTGGTGGGCTCGTCGAGGAGCAGCGTGTCGGCCGCCGAGTACAGGATCCGCGCGAGTTCAACGCGCCGTCGCTGTCCACCCGAGAGCGTGCGGAGCGGCTGGTTCAGGATGCGGTCCGGCAGCGCCAGATTCGCCGAGATCGCTGCCGCCTCCGCCTCGGCCGCGTACCCGCCCCCGGCCAGGAACTCCGCCTCGAGCCTGTCATAGCGCGCCATCGCCTTCCGTTGGACCTCGGCGTCTCCGCTCGCCATCGCCGTCTGCGTCTCGCGGAGCTTGCGGACGACGACGTCGAGACCGCGCGCTGAGAGGATACGGTCGCGCGCGAGCTGCTCCATATCCGGGGTCCGTGGGTCCTGCGGGAGGTAGCCGATCTCACCGCTGCGCGTGACCGTGCCGGCCGCGGGGAGTCCATCGCCCGCAAGGACGCGCGTGAGCGTGGTCTTGCCCGCTCCGTTCCGCCCGACGAGGCCGATCTTGTCTCCCTTGTCGATCCGGAACGTCACTCCGTCCATGAGCAGGCGCGCGCCGGCGCGGAGTTCGAGGTCTTGGACAGTGATCACGTGGGAGAGGCCTTTCGCATGGTAGGCCCGAATTGAGCCACGTCCCATGCTAGTGATCCCGGGCGGCTGAGACACATCCGCCCGGGATCGTCGCTGTCATCGCCCCCGCTCAAGCTGGCTGGGAGTCACCCGCCGGGCTCGTCGCCGTCGTCGTTCCCGCCGTCCTGGCGTTTGCTGCCTCGACTGCGGCAGCCTCCTTGCCGGTTCCCGTCCCTGTCCGGTCACCCGCCGGCCGACCGGCGTCGAGCCGCTCGCGCTGCGGCACGACGACGTACTTCGGGTCCCTCGTCGATGCGCGCCCGGCCTCGAATACCCCGAAGCGAAGGAGCGCGGAGCCTGTCGCGACGGAGAGGCCGCTGAGCGTGCTCACGAGGCGGGAAGATCGGCCGCCCAGCGCGAGCCCAACCGCTCCCCCGACTGTGCACGCCTTCGAGAGCCGCAGGAGCTTCCCGGCCCGTCCTTGATGGAACGTCTCGGCCGAGAGGTGGCCGCTGCGCTCCATGGCCAGGCTCATGGCCGTCTCGACGGCGGCGCCGGCGACCGCCATGCGCCGTGCCGGCCCGCTCTCGGCGAGCGGAGCCAGGGCCGCCGCGACACCGCCTGCGGATGCGGCGGCCGAGCTCGCGAAGACGAACGGGAGCCGGCCGTGAGCGTCATGCCATGTCGGGACAGCTGTGTCCGCGATCAGGACTGCGGTGTACGTCGCGACCGCCGAACCGGTGATCCCTGCGCCGATTCCAGCGGCCTTGCCCGCGCGGGGGAAGATGCCGAGCACGTTGGCGGCCGCACTCGCCCCCGCGAGCGGACCGTATGCGGAAAGGATCCACGAACCCACGCTCATGGGGGACGTCGGCTTCGCGACGCGAAGCATGTTCACGAACCTCTCGGGGCGGCCCAAGTCATGGACGAGGGCGACGACCGAAGCAGAGATTGCGGCCAGCGACGTCAGCTTGGCAGTCCGCTCGAGTCCGGGACGCCCGCTGTGCTGGGCGCCGACCGCAAGGATCGACGAGGCGCCCGCGAGGCCGCCCGCGAAGATGTAGCCGGCGATGTCGAGCGCCTCCCACGTCGGCTCCTTGAGAATGGGCCTTCCGTAGTAGGAGGTGAACTCTTCCCGGCGTTCGCGCCGCGGGCTCACTTCTTGGCCCCCCAGAAGACGAGAGCCGCCCCGGCGAGGAGGCCCGCCGCGGCGCCAGCCGCACGCTTCCACATCGCAGGGAGGTCACGCGTGGTCACGACGGGGTCCGGCGGAAGCCCGTACGTCTCGGGCTCGTCCAGCAGGAGGAAGAAGGCGCCGTCGCCACCGACGCCGTTCTCGGGATCGCGCCCGTAGAGCTGCGCACCCTCCTCGCCGCGCTCATGGAGCTCCGCGAGCCGAGCATCAGCGCGCTCGCGGAGCTCGTCGAGCTCGCCGTACTGGATCGACTTCGTCGGGCAGGCTTTGGCGCAAGCGGGCTCCTCGCCGGCTTCGAGCCGGTCGTAGCACATTGTGCACTTGAAGGCCCGGCCATCGTCCTTGCGCTGGTCGATGACGCCGTAGGGGCAGGCCGAGACGCAGTAGCCACAGCCGTTGCAGATGTCCTGCTGGACCACAACCGTCCCATGCTCCGTGCGGAACAGGGCTCCCGTGGGGCAAACGTCGAGGCACGCCGCATTGGTGCAGTGCTTGCAGACATCCGAGGACATGAGCCACTTGACCCCGTCGTGGGCCGAGGGATCCTCCGCTGGAACCTTCTTCTCGATGAACGCCACGTGGCGCCACGTGCTGGCACCAAGGGCCGAGGTGTTGTCGAACGATTCGCCCGTCAGCTCGAGCGCAGTGTCGGCAGGAACCGAGTTCCACTCCTTGCACGCCACTTCGCAGGCTTTGCAGCCGATGCAGAGACTCGTGTCCGTGAAGAATCCCTTGCGCGGGACGCCCAGGCTGGGCATACCGAGTTGGGTGACGCTCATGCCTTGATTCCCTCCATGCCGGTGTGCTCGTCGATGCCGGCGCGCCGGCGGTACTCGTCAACGAAGGAGACGAGGTCTGCGCCCCTCGGCCGCCGCCCCGGGCGGATGTCGACCGTCAGCGCCTTGACCTCCTGGATGTGGACGTTCGGATCCATGGAAATCGATGAAAGCTCGTTCATCGCGTCTCCACGGCTGAGCCCGTTGGGACCCCAGTGGTAGGGCATGCCTATCTGGTGCACCGTGCGGCCGTGCGCGCTGAGCGGCTTCATCCGGTCCGTCACGATGACGCGCGCCTCAATGGCGCCGCGGGCTGAAACGAGCGTGGCCCATCCACGGTGCGTGAGGCCGCGTTCGGCAGCGAGCTGGGGTGAGATCTCGCAGAATGACTCCGGCTGGAGCTCCGCGAGGTACGGGAGCCAGCGGGTCATCGCTCCCGCGGTGAAGTGCTCAGTGAGGCGGTACGTCGTGAGGACGTAGGGGTAGACCTCGGCGCCGCGTTGCTTCCCGCTCGGGTGGTACCGGTTGCCCTTGCGCGGCAAGAGCTTCCGCATCGGATTCCGGTCCTGGCCATAGAGCGCATTCTCGAAAGGCGACTCCTGCGGCTCGTAGTGAGTGGGCATCGGGCCGTCGACGAGGCCCGCAGGAGCGTAGAGCCAGCCCTTCCCGTCGGCCTGCATGATGAAGGGATCGGTTCCGGAGATGGCGTCGGGACCCCTCGCGTCGTCGCCAGGGCGATACGACGGCGGCTTGGTCGGCTCGAAGTCCGGGACGTCGTCGCCCGTCCATTTGCCCTCCGCCTCGTCCCACCACACGAGCTTCTTGCGCTCGCTCCACGGCCGTCCTTCCGGGTCCGCCGACGCGCGGTTGTAGAGCGCGCGCCGATTGGCCGGCCATGCCCAGCCCCATTCGCGGCTGGAGACCGTCTGTTCCGTGTGGGGCTTGCGGCGAGCCGCCTGGTTTACGCCGTCAGCCCAGCATCCGCAGTAGATCCAGCATCCGCACGACGTCGACCCGTCATCCTTGAGTTGGGTGTACGCGGAGAGCGGAGAGCCATCGGCAGCCCTGCCGTTGATCTCTGCGAAGACCGACTCCGCGTCGGGTTCGTCCTGCCCCCCGATCGTGGGGTAATCCCAGGTCAGGTCGAGGACGGGCCTGTCGGCGAGATTCTGTGACTCGGCGAGCAGCTCGCGGATCCGGTTGCCAAGGTGCCAGATGAACCAGAGGTCGCTCCGGCGGTCGGCTTCTGGCTCCACCGCCTGATCGCGCCATTGGAGCAGTCGGTTGGTGTTGGTGAAGCTGCCGGCCTTCTCCGTGTGAGCGGCAGCCGGGAAGAAGAAGACCTCGGTGGCGATGTCCTCGGTGCGCATCTGGCCCGTCGCGATCTCGGGCCCGTCCTTCCACCACGTGGCACTCTCGATGAGTGAGAAGTCTCGGACGACGAGCCAGTCAAGGTTCGCCATCCCTGCACGCTGAAGGTGGGCGTTCGCAGAGCCGACGGCAGGGTTCTCCCCCATGAGGAAGTAGCCCTTGCACGTTCCCTCCAACTGCGCGTTCACCGTGTCGTAGGTACTGTGGCTGCCCGTGATGCGGGGAAGGTAGTCGAAGCAGAAGTCATTTTCCGCGGTCGCAGCGTCACCCCACCAGGCCTTGAGCAGGCTCACGGTGTAGGCCCGCATGTTGGCCCAGAATCCGCCCTGCGCAGAGTCGGCCTCGATGTAACCGTCAAGGTCCAGATGATGCTCGGCATGGGGGCTGGGAAGGTAGCCGGGGAGCAAATCGTAGAGCGTGGGGATGTCGCTCGAGCCTTGGATGCTTGCGTGCCCGCGTAGGGCCATGATCCCGCCGCCCGGCCGCCCGATATTGCCGAGCAGAAGCTGGAGCACCGAGGCCGCCCGGATGTACTGGGTGCCCGTGGTGTGCTGCGTCCAGCCGACCGCATAGGCGAACGCCGTGGTGCGCTCGCGGCCCGAGTTGGATGTGAGGGCGTCGGCGACCTCGGCGAACAGCTCCTGCGGGACTCCGCAGATCTGCTCGACCATCTCGGGCGTGTACCGGGCGTAATGGCGCTTCAGGACCTGGAACACGCAGCGAGGATTCTGCAGCGTCTCGTCTCGCTCCCACTGCCCATGGACGCCGGGGCCCCCAGAGCCGTGCGACTGAGCGTGGGACGAGCCGCCGAGCGTGCTTCCAGATTCTTGCAGGTGGGAGTCCCGCTCCCCCGACGAGGCCGCCGCGTACCCGCCTTCGTACTGCCATGTCTCGCTGTCGTACGCCTGCTGCTCCGGATCGAATCCCGAGAAGAGTCCGTCAAGGTCCTCGGTGTCCTGGAAGTCTTCTCGCAGGATGGTCGCTGCATTCGTGTACTTGACCACGTACTCCCGGAAGTACGCGTCGTGATTGATGACCCAGTTGATGAGGCCCCCGAGGAACGCGATGTCCGTCCCAGCGCGAATCGGCACGAAGGTGTCGGCGAGCGCGCTTGTGCGGGAGAAGCGGGGGTCGACGTGGATGATCTTCGCTCCGCGTTCCTTGGCCTCCATCACCCATTGGAAGCCAACCGGGTGGGCTTCGGCGAAGTTCGAGCCCTGGATGAGGATGCAGTCGGCGCGCTGGAGGTCCTGAAGATAGGTCGTGGAGCCGCCGCGGCCGAAGCTCGTGCCGAGGCCCGAGACGGTCGAACTGTGGCAAACGCGGGCCTGGTTCTCGACTTGGACTACGCCGAGTGCGGTGAAGAGCTTCTTGATGAGGTAGTTCTCTTCGTTGTCCAGAGTTGCACCGCCGAGGCTCGCGATGCCCAGCGTGCGGCGGGTGCGGATTCCCTCGACGTCCCATTCCCACGTGTCGCGGCGGGTGTCAACGACGCGACGGGCGACCATGTCCATCGCGGTTTCGAGGTCGAGTCGCTCCCACTCGGTGCCGTGCGGGCGGCGATAGAGGACGTACTTCTCGCGCGAGTCCCCCGTTGTGAGCTGGAGCGACGCCGATCCCTTGGGGCAGAGCCTTCCCCTGCTGATCGGCGAATCGGGATTGCCTTCGATCTGGACGACCTTCTCGTCCTTCACGTAGACCTTCTGCGCGCATCCCACCGCACAGAAGGGGCAGACCGAGTCAACTACTCGGTCTGCCGTTTCAGTGCGCGCTTTGTGTTCCTCCGTCGCGCGCGATTTCGCCGCGTGGTGTCGGCCTGACGGATCATGCTCGAGAAACTGCCGCAGAACCGGCCACTGCAGCGGACTTGCCATGGGACACTCCTTCCCGCCTCGGACCGCGACCGCGTGACATTCATCACACAGCGCACGGGAGCCATACTAGCCCTGCCGTCTTGGTGCCCCGCCAGCCCTGAAGTCAATCAGGCGGGCGCAACCCGGTCCCGTTCATTCAGACCCACTCTCCCTTACTAACAGTCCCTTGCTCTCGTCGATCACCGCGAGCGCGAGCTCCTTGTAGCCGACGGATTCGAAGAGGACCGTGATCCGGTCCGGCTCCACGGACATCACAAGTCCGGGCCCCCACTCCCTGTGGCGGACTGGCGTCTGTAGGGGCCATTCGTCCGTCGTCGCTGCCTCGCGCTCCTCGGCCTCCTCGGCGCTTCCCTCTTTGAGGCAGTTGTCGCAGTTGCCGCACCAGGCATCCGCCTCCTCGCCGAAGTAGTTCAGGAGCCAATGGCGCCGGCACGCATCTGTCTCTGCATAGCCTCGGGCCATTTCCACGCGGGACTCGTCGATTCGCTGGCGGGACTCGTCTTCGGCTTGGGCGAGTTCCACTGCATGCTCTGAAGACATGCCTGGCGCAGCGCGGTAGCCCCGGCTTCCCCCCAGAACTGCGCCGCTGTGTTCGAGGAGGTTGAGGGCACGGGATAGTGCCCGCGGACCCACCTCGGTCTCGCGTCTGAGCGCAGCAGCGCGAATCGGCCCCCTGTCGCGCACTGCCTCGAACACCGTTTCCGCATCCTCCTCGTTGAAGGAACGCCCTGCGAAGAAGCGCTGCAGCCCGAGGTCCTCGGACCGGTAGTGGAGGACGGCGAGCGCCTGTTCGCCGTCGCGGCCGGCCCGGCCAATCTCCTGATAGTAGCTGTCGAGCGAGTCGGGGATGTCTGCGTGGACGACGAAACGGACATCTGGCTTGTCGATGCCCATCCCGAACGCGGTCGTCGCGACGACGACGTCGAGTTGGTTGTCGAGAAAGCGTTCGTGCGTTGCCCTCCGGTCAGCCGTCCGGAGGCCTGCGTGATAGGCCTCGGCGCGCAGGCCCCGCTGGGAGAGTTCGTCCGCGTACTCCTCTGCGACTCGGCGCGTCGCGACATACAGGAGGCCTGGGCCCGGCAGCTCGGCAACTTCGTCGAGGACCGCCTTTCGCTTGTCGAGGTCGCCCGAATGCCGGGTCACCCGCAGTTCGATGTTGGGCCGATCGAAGCTCTGGACGAGCTCAAGGGGATCCCTCAGCCGGAGTCGTTCGACGATCTCGGTGCGTGTGTGCGGCGAGGCTGTTGCGGTGAGCGCGATCACGGGCGGGGCACCGAGGCGCTGGGCGACGTCCCCGAGGAGGAGGTAGTCGGGGCGGAAATCGTGGCCCCACGAGGAAATGCAGTGTGCCTCGTCCACGACGAAGAGCGCGATGTCGAGCGCCGCGAGGCGCTCGATGGTCTCCTCACGCGCCAGCTGCTCGGGGGCCAAGAACACGAAGCGCGCGTGGCCGTCGTCGAGCGCGGCCCATGCCTGCCGGACCGCACGTGCGCCGACGACGGAATTGAGGACGACGGCGCGGCCCTCGCCAAGGCGCTCGTTGATCGCCTCGGCCTGGTCTCGTTGGAGAGCGATGAGGGGGCTCACGACCAAGGTCACACCAGAGAGCGCTGCGCCCGGGATCTGGTAGATCAGGGACTTCCCGTGACCGGTGGGCATGACGGCGAGAACGTCGCGTCCCTCCGCAGCTGCGACCAACGCCTCGAACTGGCCTTCACGCCACGCGTCGATCCCGAACTGCTCAGTGGCTATGCGTCCAAGTGTCTCTGCCCACCGAGAATTGACCTGCTTATGCTGCCGAGTAGTTGTCATCCAGGAAAGCCGGTCTCAGAAGGAGATCAGCTTGACGAGTTCGCCGACCTGGTCCTCGGGCAGACTTCTGGCGATGTCGGCCTGAGCGACCATACCCACGAGGTCATGGCCGTCGACCACGGGGAGGCGGCGGACCTTGTGTGCCTGCATGGTCTGAATCGCTTCCTCCACGCTGTCGTCGGCGCCGATCGTCACAGGCTTGCCCTCAGCGAGGCTTCCGGCCTTCGTGTTCCGCGGGTCGCCTCCTTCTGCGAGGCATTTGACCACGATGTCGCGGTCGGTGATGACACCCTTGAGCCGGTTGTCGTCCCCGCAGATGGGGAGCACGCCCACGTCAAGGTCCCGCATCTTCTGGGCTGCGACCTCGAGGGTTTCGTTCTCGCCGACGCATTCGGCTCCTGGAGTCATAATTTCGCGCGCGGTAGTCATCCGATTCCTCCTATGGATTGATGGGCCGCCATACCGCGGCCCGGGCCGTTTCAACTGCGGTGGCGCACTCCAATGTCGGCGCAGTTCAATGGCGGTGGTGAAGTCCCGATCCTTTTGGTCAGGGCCAACCTCGGATTACCCGCGCCGCGCGGCAGAAAACGCAGCGACAGGAGCGAAGAGCGCCTCCCTTGTAGCCCACCGCCAAGGGTGGGCCGGAGGGCATAGTGGGCTTCTCACAAAATGGGGCCTGACTGCGGTGCGTAGCCTTCTGAATCAGAGTTCCGGCGAGGTGCCGGCCCGCCCAAGGAGGATCCATGAGCCAGAAGACCGAGCCCACGGCGCCGGGAACACGCCGGGAACGTCGGACTTGGGACGCACAGTCCCTCGCTCTCGTCGCGGTATTCGCGGCTCTGGTCGCGGCATCGGCGCTGGCCCCCGCGATCCCGGTGGGGAGCTTCGGCGTCCCGATCACGGTCCAGACGCTCGCGGTGGCGCTCACCGCGCTCGTCCTCGGGGCGTCCAGGGCCGCGGCCGCCGTCGGACTCTACCTACTGCTCGGTTTCGCCGGGCTGCCGATCTTCTCAGGCGGCCGCGCGGGCCTGCAGATTCTCGCCGGAGGTTCGGCCGGGTACATCGTCGCGTTCTTCGTCGGGGCTTTCGTTCTGGGGGCGCTCGCGCAGCTCATCGTGCAGCGGGCCAGTGCACGTCGGCGCACCCTCTGGTTCTTCTTGGCCGCAACGGGCGTGTCGATCGTCGTCGTCCATGGGCTGGGCGTGCTCGGCATGATGGTCAACCTCAAACTCTCGTGGCCGGCCGCCTTCGCCGCTGACCTCGTCTACTACCCAGGCGACATCCTCAAGAACGTGATCGCCGCGGTCGCTGCGGCAGCCGTCCACCGAGCCTTCCCCGACGTGCTGGTCCGCAGGGTCCGGCGCTCGTGAGCCGTATCGAGCTCGCGGGAGCCCGCGTCACGGTCCCCGTGGAGGCGGACTCCGGCCCACGCGAGAAAGTGGTGCTCGACGGCGTCGACGTGGTGCTCACTGAGAGCCGTGTCGCCGTCATCGGCGCCAATGGTTCGGGGAAGTCGACGCTCCTCCGGCTCCTCAACGGCCTGGTCGAACCAAGCTCGGGGACCGTACGCATCGACGGCCTGGACACCTCGCGGGAGACGCGTGCAGTCCGCCAGCGCGTCGGATTCGTCTTCACGGACCCCTTATCCCAACTCGTCATGCCGACCGGGCGAGAGGACGTCGAGCTCTCCCTGCGGCGACGCCATCCGAATCGAGGGGAAAGAGCGGCAGCCGCGCAGGAGGTCCTGGGTCGCTTCGGGCTTCAACGGCTCGCCGACCAGAGCGTCTACGAGCTCTCGGGCGGTGAACGGCAGCTCATGGCGCTCGCAGCTGTGCTCGCGGTCGACCCCTCGATCCTTGTCCTCGACGAGCCGTCAACCCTGCTCGACCTCCGCAACCGAGAGCTCCTGCGACGGACCCTCGCGACCCTCCCCCAACAGGTGATCTTCTCGACGCACGATCTCGAACTCGCCCTCGACGCCGAACGCGTGCTCGTCGTCGAGGCTGGCCGCATTGCGTTCGACGGCGACCCCACGGAGGCAGTTCGGTTCTATCGCGACCTGTGCGGCGCAGGGTTGGGGCCGCTCTGATGTCCGGAGGGAGGCCCGGGGGGATTCTCGGCGGCTACGTGCCGGGCAATTCGTGGCTGCATCGGACACCTCTGTGGGTGAAGTTCCTCGCCGTCCTGATCGCGGGCGCGGCGAGCTTCCTCCTGCTTGACTGGCGAGTCTCCGCCGTCTCCCTCGCGGCCGTGCTCCTTGCATGGCTCTCGGCCGGGCTTGGCCTTCGGCGGCTCGCAGGCTCCACACGCGTCGTCGTGCCGCTCCTGGCTGTCCTCTTCGCTTTCCAGTGGTGGCAGCAGGGGCCAGCCACAGCAGCGCGAATCGTCCTGAACCTGCTGCTGTGCTTCGTCGCCGCAGGCGTGCTCACCGCGACAGTCCCTTTGCAGGACCTGCTCGACGCCGTGGCGCGCCTCGCCTCGCCGTTCCGGCGATTCGGCGCCGATCCCGAGCGCTTCGCACTCGCGATCGCGATCATGGTCCGCAGCGTCCCCGTCCTTGCGGGTGCCTTCTATGAGGTCGGAGACGCAGCGCGAGCGCGAGGCCTTGAGCGCAGTGTCCGGGCGCGCACGCTGCCAGTGGTGCTCTCGACAGTCGCCTACGCCCGGCGGACCGGCGATGCCCTAGCAGCCCGAGGCCTCGGCGACCCCGACGAGGACTCCTCCCTCTGACCCCGACCCGCGGCCACCTCCCACCCGAGCCGTGGGCACTTATTCGCATCTTCCCGCTCCCTTGGCGAGAAGTGCCCACACGTCTCAGGGGAGGCGACGGCTTTCGAACAGCGCGGCTGTGCCGAGGCCGCCAGCCGAGCTGATCATCGCGAGGCACATGGAGCCCTCGGGCAACGACTGTGCCCGGGCAAGGAGGCGCACCACCGAGACGGCTCCGGAAGCCGCGTAGGCGTGGCCGAGGGCAAGCGAGCCGCCCTCGGTGTTCAGGATCCGATCGAGGTGTCCGTCATCGAGACCAAGCCTGTCCATGCACGCGAGCACCTGGCCCGCGAAGGCCTCGTTGAACTCGATGGCCGCGATCTCGGTCGGAGCTAGGCCGTGGCGCTCGAGCAGGATTTCGACGGCGGCGGCCCCGCCGAGTCCCAGCCTTCGAGGATCGACGCCGGCCGTTGCTGCATCGACGAACGCGAGCGCTGTTGCCCTCGACTGATCGAGCGCGCCAGCGTGTCCGGGGGCGACGACGAGGACCGCCGCCGCGCCGTCGGCGTCGCCGCAGGAGTTCCCGGCCGTCACCGCTCCCCCGGGCACGAACGCCGCGGGGAAGCGCGCAAGCAGCGGCGCGTCAAGGCGCGGCCGCGGCCCATTGTCGGCAATCACGGACGTTGCGCCTGCCCGCACTGGTACCAGCTCAGCGTCGTACGAGCCTGCCGAGGCCGCGGCGAGTGCACGGCGGTGGCTCCGAAGGGCGAACCAGTCCTGCCGATCCCGCGAGACGCCGGCTTCGCGGGCCACCGCCTCGGCCGCGACTCCCATCTCCGGGTCCCCATCGCCGCCCTCCCCGCGCGGAGCATGCTGGGCCCGCGAGAAGAACTCGATCGCGCCGTCGGCCTTGCGGCGCCCCCGCACAGGAGCGGTGCTGATCGACTCGGCGCCGCCAGCCAGAAGCACTTGACCCGCGCCGGCCTGGGCGAGCCGGCACGCGAGGACGATCGCATCGAGACCCGAACCGCACTGGCGATCGACCGTGAGCCCCGGTACCGACTCGGGCAGGCCCGCCTCTAGCGCGGCGAGGCGCGCGAGGTTTCCCCCGCCGCCGGCGGCGTTGCCGACGACGACCTCATCGATAGCCCCTGCCGAAACCCCCGTCCGCTCGACGAGCCCCCGCAGGACCGGTGCAAGCAGGTGCTGGACCTCGACCTCCGCGAGCGAGGTGCCGGCGCGGGCAAGCGGAGTCCGCAAGCCCGCGACGACGAGGGGCGCGTTGCCTCGCTCAGACGAGTTGGCGGGCACGGCTATCGCCTTCGAGGATCCACCGCTGGAACTCCGCGCGGCTGAGCTTTCCACGCTCGGTAACGGGGAGCTCGTCGAGTTCGAGGTACTGGAGCGGCCTCTTGGCCGGGGGAAGCCGCCCCTCGAGCCCCGCCCTCAGTTGCAGCTGGCAGAGTCCGGCGTGGGCCGGGACGATCCCGGCCACCACGCGCTGCCCGCGGATGTCGTCGGCCACGCCGGCGACGACGACCTCCGCGACGCCGGGAAGCATCGCCAGCGCGGCCTCCACCTCGTGCGGGTACACGTTGTGCCCGCCGGTGTTGATCATGTCCTGTGTGCGTCCCAGCACGTGCAGCTCGCCGTCGCGCAGGAACCCCTGATCGCGCACCGTGCACCACTCGCCCAATCGAGTGAAGGCGCGCCCGTCGTCGCCCCAGACATATCCGTCGCTCACCATGGCGCTTCGAACTGCGATATTTCCAGTCTCCTCGGGCGCGACAGGCACTCCCTCGTCATCGAGGATCCCGAGTTCGACGCCGGGGAACGCACGCCCGACGGCGGTCCCCACCTCCGCGGGCGCCTCCCCTGGGCGATGAGCCGTGGCGGCCACGAAGCTCAGTTCCGAGGCACCGTAGTACTCCCAGACGACCGCCTGTGGCGCCCATCGCCGGGTCGCCTCCAGCGTGCGCCGGTCAAGCTTCTGGCCTGAGCACACCACGCCGGTGATCCCGCTTGCGTCGACGTCTCCCGCGAGCCCGCGCTCGGCGATCACGCGCAGCATCGTCGGTACCAGGACCAACCTCGTGATCCCACGGGCCAGGATTTCCGCGTGCGAGTCCGCAACATCGAAGTGCGGGAGGGTGTGGAAGGTCGCGCCCGCGTAGAGGCACTCGGAGAGCGTGTAGAGGTTGAGGCTGGCCGATAGGGGGCCTGGGGCGAGAACGTGATCTTCAGGAGTCAGCCCGAACAGACGAACCGACGCGTCGAACGACTGCCGCCACGAGGACCTGGTCCGTGAGAAGGCCTTCGGCACCGACGTCGTGCCGGAGGTCAGTCCCACGAGGAAGCTCGCGCCGTCGTCGCCGTCCTCGAGTGGTGCCGGTTCGACGGCCTGGCTGCCCCAGCGCGTGTCGAGCAGCCCGCCGACTCGCTCTGTGAGGGCGGCGGGCCACGCAGGGTCGAGCACGGCGCACTCTCGCTCCGCGGCCACCCCCGCCGCCCACCGGACTGCGAAGCCCACGCCGTTAGGTGCCTGGAGAACCCGTGCGTCCTCACCGGAGCCGGCCAGGCGGCCCGCTTGAGCCGCGAGCTCGGCCCACGAAAGGTGCTCGCGCCCGCAGACGACGGCGGGCTCGTCCGGCTTCTCGGCCGCCCACGCGGCGAGACGGTCGAGGAAGGGCATCTCACGATTTTATCCGGGCCCGCGCCCGACGGGCCGCTCGATGACGGCGGTTGACGACGGCGGACACTCCGCCGCCCCCGCCGAGCCAAGCACGACGACGGCCGGCGGCCTCTGGGAAGAGGGACCGCCGGCCGGCGTACTAGGACCCGCGCGAGGACGGACAGCAGATGCTGTTCTCAGATGTTGAAGCCGAGGGCTCTCATCTGGTCGCGACCGTCCTCGGTGATGCGTTCGGGACCCCACGGAGGCATCCACACCCAGTTGAGGCGCCACTCGTCGACGACGCCGTCGAGGACCTGGCCCACCTGCTCCTCGAGCATGTCGGTGAGCGGGCAGGCTGCGGTGGTCAGGGTCATGCTGATGAGCAGGGTCCCGTCCTCACCGTATTCGAGCCCGTAGACCAGTCCCAGATCCACGACGTTGACCCCCAGTTCGGGGTCGATCACGTCCTTAAGCCGCTCCTCGACGTCCTCGAGGGCGGTCTGTGCTGGCTGGAGCCCAGCAGCTTGGGGATCAGACATGGCTCTCCTTTGTTCGGACTAGGCCTGCACCGCGGTGCCAGCGCCGGCGAGGTAGCGGTCGTAGCCCTCTTCCTCGAGGCGGTCGGCGAGCTCGGGGCCGCCTTGCTCCGCGATCTTGCCGTCCACGAAGACGTGGACGAACTCGGGCTTGATGTAGCGCAGGATCCGCGTGTAGTGCGTGATGAGCAGCGTGCCCATGTTGCCGGCCGCGTGGGCGCGGTTCACGCCCTCGGAGACAACCTTGAGCGCATCGACGTCGAGGCCCGAGTCCGTCTCGTCGAGGATGGCGAACTTCGGCTTGAAAAGCTCGAGCTGGAGGATCTCCACGCGCTTCTTCTCGCCGCCTGAGAAGCCTTCGTTGACGTTGCGCTGGGCGAAGTCGGCATCGATCCGCAGCTGGGCCATCGCCTCCTTGACTTCCTTGGTCCACGAACGGATCGCCGGGGCGTTGCCGTCGATCGCGGTCTTGGCAGTGCGGAGGAAGTTCGTCATCGTGACGCCCGGCACCTCGACGGGGTACTGCATTGCGAGGAACAGGCCAGCGCGGGCGCGCTCGTCCACGCTCATCGCGAGGACGTCCTCGCCGTCGAGCGTGATGGAGCCCGAGGTGACGGTGTAACGCGGGTGGCCCGCGATCGTCGAGGCGAGCGTGGACTTGCCCGAGCCGTTGGGGCCCATGATGGCGTGCGTCTCGCCCGTCTTGACGGTGAGCGTGACGCCCTTGAGGATCTCCTTGACACCCTGCTCGGTCTCGATCGAGACGTGCAGGTCCTTGATCTCCAGAGTCGACATGTAGTTTCTCCTTGCACCCGGGAACACCGGGCTGTGCTCTAACGGTCCCCGGCGCCGCCGGGACCAATCCTGTGGGTCAGTTGTCTCCGGCTTCGAGCTCGCGCTCGACGGCCTCGGTGAGGTGCTCTTCGATGGAAGGCACGCCGATCTTCTGGATGATCTCGTGCAGGAAGCCGCGCACTACGAGACGCCGCGCGACATCCTCGGGAATCCCCCGGGCCATGAGGTAGAACAGGTGCTCGTCGTCGAAGCGCCCGGTTGCGCTCGCGTGCCCGGCGCCCTTGATCAGGCCAGTCTCGATCTCGAGGTTCGGCACCGAGTCAGCGCGACCACCGTCGGTGAGCACAAGGTTCTGGTTCTTCTCATAGCTGTCCGTGCCCTCGGCCTGCTTCTGGATCAGCACATCGCCGACCCACACAGTGTGCGCGTCCTTGCCCTGGAGCGCCCCCTTGTAGAGGACGTTGGAGACGCAGTTGGGCTGGGCATGGTCTACGAACGTCCGGTGCTCGAGGTGCTGGCCCGCGTCAGCGAAGTACAGACCGAAGAGCTCTGCCTCGCCGCCCGGCTGCGCGAAGCGCACCGTCGGGGTGAGGCGCACAAGCGAACCGCCGAGCGAGACCGCCACGTGCTTCACCTTGGCGTCCTGGCCCACCTTGACCTGCTGCGACGACGCGTGGACCGAGTCGTCCTGCCATTCCTGGAGCGAGACCAGGGTGAGCTCGGCGCGGTCGCCGACGACGACCTCCACGTTCTCGGCGACGATCGCCTGGCCGTTGTGGTTCAGCACGACGACGGCGCGCGCGCCTTCCTCTGCGACGATCACTATGTGCTGGGCGGCTGCCGCCAAGCCAGCACCGGTGAGCGTGACGAGGACGCGGTCCTCGAGCTGGACGCCGGAGGGGACGGTGATGATGGTGGCCTCGGAGAAGTGCTCCCAGGCGTTCGCGGACACGCGGTCCTCGGGGACGCCGGCGGAGCCGATACGCGGATCCTCGCGGCCAACGGTCTCGACGCGCACCTGCTCGGGTGCCTCAACCGCAACGGCCGGCGCAGCGCCGTCGAGCGCGTCCTTGTGAAGTCCGCCGAGGCGACGCAGCGGGGTGAACCGCCACTCCTCTTCGGTTCCCTTGAGCTCAGGGAAGTCCGCGAGGCGATAGGAAGTGAGCCGGCCGGCGCGCGAGCTGTCCGGGATGCCGTAGCCGCCTCCGTGGGAGTGGCTCTTGGCTGCGTCTCCACCGAGGGGACCGGTGGCCACTGGAGTCGGCGAGAGGCTCTCGCCCTCCTCTGTGAAACCGGCGATCGAAGGCGCCCCGATGCGCGCTTTCTCAGTTGTTTCAGTCATTAACCGACGGACCCTTCCATCTGCAGTTCAATGAGGCGGTTCAGCTCGAGGGCGTACTCCATGGGAAGTTCGCGCGCAATCGGCTCGATGAAGCCGCGCACAATCATCGCCATGGCCTCGTCCTCGGGGAGGCCGCGGGACATGAGGTAGAAAAGCTGCTCCTCGCTCACGCGCGACACGGTGGCCTCGTGGCCGAGCACCACGTCGTCTTCACGGATGTCGATGTACGGATACGTGTCGGAGCGGGAGATCGTGTCCACGAGGAGGGCGTCGCAGCGAACGGTGTTTGCCGAGTGCTTTGCGCCTTCACGCACCTGGACGAGGCCTCGGTAGGCAGCGCGACCGCCGCCCCGCGCGACCGACTTCGAGACGATCGAAGACTTCGTGTTCGGCGCGATGTGGACCATCTTCGAGCCCGTGTCCTGATGCTGGCCCTCGCCCGCGAACGCGATCGAGAGGGTCTCGCCCTTGGCGTGCTCGCCCACGAGGTACACCGCTGGATACTTCATGGTGACCTTCGAGCCGATGTTGCCGTCGATCCACTCCATCGTGCCGCCCTCGTGGCAGATCGCACGCTTGGTCACGAGGTTGTACACGTTGTTCGACCAGTTCTGGATGGTCGTGTAGCGGACGCGCGCGCCCTTCTTCACGACGATCTCGACAACTGCCGAGTGCAGCGAGTCCGAGGTGTAGATCGGGGCCGTGCAGCCCTCGATGTAGTGGACGTAGGAATCCTCGTCCGCGATGATGAGCGTCCGCTCGAACTGGCCCATGTTCTCCGTGTTGATACGGAAGTAGGCCTGAAGCGGGATCTCGACGTGGACGCCCTTGGGGACATAGACGAACGAGCCGCCGGACCACACTGCGGTGTTGAGGGACGCGAACTTGTTGTCGCCGACCGGGATGACCGTGCCGAAGTACTCCTTGAAGAACTCCGGGTGCTCCTTGAGCGCCGTATCCGTGTCGAGGAAGACCACGCCCTGCTTCTCGAGGTCCTCGCGGATCTGGTGGTAGACCACCTCGGACTCGTACTGGGCGGCGACACCGGCGACGAGTCGGCTGCGCTCGGCCTCCGGGATGCCGAGCTTCTCGTACGTGTTCCGGATGTCCTCGGGGAGGTCCTCCCAGGACGCCGCCTGCTTCTCGGTCGAGCGCACGAAGTACTTGATGTTGTCGAAGTCGATGCCGGAGAGGTCTGCGCCCCACAGCGGCATGGGCTTGCGGTCGAAGTACTTGAGGCCCTTGAGCCGCAGGTCGAGCATCCACTCGGGCTCGCCCTTCTTCGCGGAGATGTCGCGGACGACGTCCTCGTTGAGTCCGCGGCGAGCGTTGGCGCCTGCAACGTCCGTGTCGGCCCAGCCGTACTCGTACGTGCCGATCCCGTGGAGCTCAGGGTTCTTCTCCAGAATCTCCGAGATCACGGTGGGCTCGACGTCCACGTTGTGCTTCTCGGCCAATTGATCCGTCATCACGGCCTCTCGTTGGTAGGGACGGGGATTACGTCAGCGTGGGGGCTCCGGGAACCAGAGTCGGTCAGTCTGGCTCCCCGCCCTGTAGGGATGTGCGTCGTGCAGACGTGGCCGCCGGAGGCGAGCGTCGAGAGACGGCGTACATCGACTCCGAGCAGCCGCGAGAACACGGCGGTCTCCGTGTCGCAGAAGACCGGGAACTCGGCGGCAAGCTCCTGCACTGGGCAGTGGCCCTGGCAGAGCTGGACACTCGCGAGGTGATCGGGGATCCGCTTTCCTGCGCGGCTCGCTACTTCCGCGGCCGAAGCCACGAATCCGTCGTCCGTAAGGGCTTCGGCGAGGGCACGCGAACGCGCAGCAACATCATCGCCGGCCGCGTCGACGAGCGGCTGATACCGCTGTTCCATCGCTGCGAAGCGCTCCTCGGCGAAGTCTTCGACGGCGCCGGGACCGGCAACGTCGGAGAGCCTGTGGAGAGCTGTTCGGGCGATGTCGAGGTAGTCGTCCCCTATGGACGACTGGCCCCGTGAGGTCAGGACGTAGCGGCGGGCGGGACGACCGGCGCCGGTGCCGGAGGTAGCGACTCGCTTGACCTCCACAACGCCTGACTTGGTGAGGGCGTCAAGGTGGCGGCGGACCGCTGCCGGCGTGACATTGAGCAGCTCGCCGAGCTCGGCGGCGCTCACGGGGCCATGCTCGAGCACGGCGCTGAGGACGCGATCACGGGTGCGGTCCTCGACGTCGCGGGGCACTCCCCGGCCGCGCGGCTGTGCCGGCGCAGGTGTCATCGTCATGGAATACACAACACAATCTTCACCTAATCTCTTCCCCACCTCCAGTAAGGAGGGGCTTAGTTAGGCGATAGGTGCGTCACATCCACCGTTCCTCCGGCTCGCGCGGGTACCGTCGAGACCCAGTTCGGGCACGTCGCGACCACTGTTGCCCCGGCCGCCCAGCACTCGTCCGGCGCCGCTACTACGTTGCGTAGAATGGAATGGTGCTCAGAACCGGTTCCCCCTGCCTCGAGATCGAGGGGCTGATCCACGACGTCGGGCCCATCGCCGCCGAGGGCGGTCGTATGAAGCGGGTGCTCGCCGGCGTCGACCTCACAGCCTATGCCGGGCAGGTCACCGTACTTCTCGGCGTCAACGGCGCGGGCAAGACGACGACGCTCGAATGCGCTCAGGGCCTCCGGCGCCGCACAGGCGGCGTCATACGCCTCCTCGGCGACGACCCCCAGACCGCGGGCGCCGACCTGCGGGCGCGCGTCGGCGTCATGCTTCAGGACGGCGGCCTCCCGCCGTCCGCGCGGCCCATCGCGCTGCTCAAGCACGTGGCGGGCATGTACCGGAACCCGCTCCCGGTGGACGAACTCGCCGAGCGCCTCGGGCTCAATCAGTTCGCCGGCACGAATATCCGCCGACTCTCCGGTGGACAGAAGCAGCGCGTTGCCCTCGCCGCGGCCCTCGTCGGGCGCCCTGAAGTCGTCTTCCTCGACGAGCCGAGCGCCGGCCTCGATCCGCAGTCCCGGCAGGTCGTCTTCGACCTCATCCATGAGCTGCGGACCCAAGGGCTCGGCATCATCCTCACGACCCACCTCCTCGACGACGCGGAACGGCTCGCAGATTGGGTCGCGATCCTTGACCGAGGGCACATCGTCGCGGAGGGCACCGTCGCTGAACTCCTCGGAGGCGCCGCCCAAGCCGCCCGCCGCATGACAGTCCGAGCGCCCTCGGGCCTCGACCTCGCGGCGGCCTTCGCCGCGACCGCCCCCGGGATCGACGTCCGCGAATCCCCCGCCGGGCACTACACGATCGAGGGCGAGTTGGCCACGACGCACCTCGCCGCCCTGGCCCAATGGCTCGATGCCAGAGGAATCATGCCAAGTTCCCTCGAGCTGGGAAGCCGGAGTCTCGAGGACGTGTTCCTTGGCATCGCCGAGGCCTCGGCCGCGCAGGACTCCCTGGCAGCCACCAGAGCGCATGAGGCCGAAGGCCGGAAAGTCGAGACAGCATGAGCACCGCCACCTCCCTGTCGGGACGCGTCTGGCAGCAGGGCCGCTACGAGACGCTCACTATGCTGCGCAACGGCGAACAGCTCGTCCTGATGGTCGTCCTGCCCCTCATGGCCCTCATCGGCCTCACAGTCACGCCGTTCCTCGACGGGCTCGGCCCGAACCGGGTCGACGTAGCCGCCCCCGGGGTCCTGGCTCTCTGCACGATGTCGACCGGGTTTACCGGCCAAGGGATCGCGACAGGCTTCGACCGACGCTACGGCGTGCTTCGCTTCCTCTCGACGACCCCGCTCGGCCGGGCCGGACTCATCGCCGGGAAGACTGTCGCCGTGCTCGTCGTCCTCGCGATCCAGGTCGTCGTGATCGGCGGCGTCGCATGGCTCCTCGGATGGCGCCCAGCGTTCCCGGGGGTCATCCTGGGTCTCGTGCTGCTCGCCGTCGGCGCTGCCGTCTTCACCGCGCTCGGGCTCCTCGTCGCAGGAACCGCGCGGCCCGAGGCGACGCTCGCCGTGACGAACCTCGTCTGGATCCTGTTCGGAGTCTTCGGCGGAATCGTGATGCCAAGCAGCAAGCTGCCGTCCCAGATTTCGGGCATTGTCGGCTTCCTGCCTTCAGGCGCCCTCGGTGACGCCTCGCGCGCGGCGTTCCTGCACGGCGCGCTCGACATTCAAGCGGCAATCGTTCTGATCGTCTGGGGCGCCGCGGCTGGCCTCGCCGCCATCCGCTGGTTCAAGTGGAACTAACGGCCGTCCCTCAGCCCACCCCCGATCCCGGAGAGAAAAAGACCATGTCCCAGACCGCCGTCCGCCGCTTCGTCGGCTGGCTGCCCACCGCCGTCGACGTGCGCGTTCGCGTGCTCGCCGTCGCTTCGCTCGTCGGGCAGATTGTTCTCATCGTGACAGGCGGCGCCGTACGCCTCTCATCCTCCGGGCTCGGCTGCCCGACGTGGCCCCGCTGTACCGCGAGCTCACTCACCACGACGCCGGAAATGGGTTACCACGGGGTCATCGAATTCGGGAACCGGCTGCTCACGTTTGCGCTCAGCGCCGTCGCGGTCGCGATGCTCGTCGCGGTGTGGAACCTCCGCAAGGAGCGGAAGGACCTCTTCTGGCTCTCCGTCGCCCTTCTGGCCAGCATCCCAGCACAGGCCGTCATCGGCGGCATCTCCGTGCTGACCGAGCTGAACCCGTGGGTCGTCGCCCTGCACTTCCTGGTGTCGATGGCGCTCGTCGTCTTCGCGACGCTCCTCGTGAACCGTGCGTACGGGCGTTCCGGCAGGTTCATGTCCCGTTCGCTGCCTGCACTCCCCAGCTCGATGCGCCCGGTTACGGCCGCAACAGCGGGCGCGGTAGCCCTCGCCGTCCTCCTCGGCGTCGTCGTGACGGGCGCAGGGCCCCACGCGGGCGATGCCAACGCTCCCCGCAATGGCCTCGACTGGGACTTCGTCGCGCATCTCCACGCCGTCCCGGCCTATCTCGTCACGTTCGGCGCCCTGTTCGCCGTCGTCATCGTGCTGGCCCGACGCGTTGGGGGCCCGTTCCGCCCGGCCGTCCTCGGCCTCCTCGGCCTCACGGTGCTGCAGGCCGCTATCGGCATCACCCAGTACTACACGGGTATCCCCGCCCTGCTCGTCGGGCTCCACATGCTTGTGGGAGCACTGCTCATGGCGGAGGCAACCAATGCTGCGGACCTCGCCCGCTGGAGCCCGCGCGCGTGACTGGCCCCGTAACTCAGTCGGGAACCTAGTCGGGCGAGGCAGAACCTAGCCGGGCAAAGAGGAGCCCGTTAACGAGAAGGGCGGCGGCGTCGTGAATCACCACGACACCGCCGCCCTCTTTTCAGTTCGCTTCCGGAAGCGCTATTCCTGGCAGCGCATTCAGCGCACGAGCGGCAACCCGACGAACGGATCTACCGCGAGGGCGAGGAAGAGGATCGTCAGGTAGCTGATGGACCCGTGGAAGACCTTCATGGCCTTCTTGTCCTCGATCTCTTCGCGCTGGGCTCGGGAGTACAGGGCGTGTGATTCCCAGAGGAACCAGCCCCCCGCGGCGACGGCTGCGAGGGTGTAGACCCAACCGGCGTGGCCGAGCGGGACGAGCAGCAGCGAGCAGATCACCATGGCCCACGCGTAGAGGACGACCTGCACCGACACGACCTTCGCCCCCGCGACCGCGCCGAGCATCGGCACGTGCGCGTTGCGGTAGTCCTCGCCGTAGCGCATGGAGAGCGGCCAATAGTGGGGCGGCGTCCAGAGGAAGATCACCATGAAGAGGACGACGGCGGGCCAGCTCACCGTGCCGGTCACGGCCGCCCAAGCGATGAGGACGGGGAAGCAGCCAGCGGCGCCGCCCCACACGATGTTCTGCGCGGTGCGCCGCTTGAGAACGAGCGTGTAGACGACGACATAGAAGAAGATGGCGCCGGCGCCCAGCACGGAAGAGAGCGGGTTCGCACCGAACCACAGGATCGCGAGCGAAGCGATGCCGAGGATCCACGCAAATGCGAGCGCTTCGCGCGGCGTCACCTCGCCGGTGACGAGGGGGCGGTTGACCGTGCGCCGCATGAGACGGTCGATGTCCCTGTCTATGTAGCAGTTGAAGGCACCCGCGCTGCCCGCAGCAAACGCACCGCCGATGAGGGTCGCGGCGATGAGGCCGATCGACGGGAATCCGCGCTGGGCGTACATCATCGTCGGGAGCGTGCTGACCAGGAGCAGTTCGATGACGCGAGGCTTCGTGAGGGCAACGTAGGCCTTGAGCTTGCGGGCTACCCTCGAGCCTTGGGGGCGTGCGGGTGCATGGGCATCGGTACTCACGGGTGCGCGACTCTTTTCTTCTTCTCTCGGAACCTCCATCATACCCGCGCGCGTATCACCGGCATTTCGGTCGGATCACCGCCGGGACGTCACCTGCGTGATTCACAATCCGCGCAATTTGGGGCAAACCGCTGACCACCGAGGAGCCGCGTGCGTAGTATGTGAGCTGGTTGTCCCGATACCGCAATGTGCGGAATGCATGCCGGGATAGACGAAAAGACGTTTCAATGGTGAACGGCCGGCTGGCTGCCGAGGGCCCACCATGACGGGTTTCTGAGGCAGCGGTCCGCCGTCAGCGATCGAGAGGGGCTCGTTTACGTGCCTGCTGTGGATGTTGAAGAACTGACGTGGACTGACGTTGACCGCAAAGCGGTGGACACGATCCGTGTGCTGGCGGCCGATGCGGTGCAGAAGGTCGGCAACGGACACCCGGGCACGGCGATGAGCCTGGCTCCCGCAGCGTACCTGCTGTTCCAGAAGCTCATGCGCCACGATCCGGCTGACCCGCAGTGGATCGGCCGCGACCGGTTCATCCTTTCGCCGGGCCACTCCTCCCTCACCCTCTACATCCAGCTGTTCCTGGCCGGGTACGGGCTCGAGCTGAAGGATCTCGAGGCGCTGCGCACGTGGGGCTCGCTGACCCCGGGGCACCCGGAGTACGGGCACACGAAGGGTGTCGAAATCACGACGGGGCCGCTCGGCCAGGGCCTGGCCTCCTCGGTCGGCTTCGCCTACTCCCAGCGCCGGGAGCGGGGCCTGTACGATCCCAAGGCACCCGAGGGCGAGTCGCCGTTCGACCACACCGTGTGGGTCATCGCCTCCGACGGCGACATGCAGGAGGGCGTGACCTCGGAGGCGTCCTCGCTCGCGGGCCACCAGGAACTGGGCAACCTCGTGGTGATCTACGACGAGAACCACATCTCGATCGAGGACGACACGGACGTCGCCTTCACCGAGGACGTCCTCAAGCGCTACGAGGCGTACGGCTGGCACACCCAGCGCGTGGACTGGACCGCCGGCGGCGAGTACGCCGAGGACGTCCAGGGCCTCTACCGGGCACTGCTGGCCGCGAAGGCCGAGACTGGGCGCCCGTCGATCATCTCGCTGCGGACCATCATCGGCTGGCCCGCCCCGACCAAGCAGAACACGGGCAAGATCCACGGCTCGGCCCTCGGCGCCGACGAGGTCGCGGCCCTCAAGCAGGTCCTGGGCTTCGACCCGGAGAAGTCGTTCGACGTCGACCCGGAGGTCCTCGAGCACACCCGGGGCGCGCTCGAGCGCGGCCGCGAGGAGCATGCCGCGTGGCAGGAGTCCTTCGACGCATGGGCCGCGGCGAACCCCGAGGCCGCGAAGCTGCACGAGCGCATCGAGGCCCGCCGCCTGCCTGAAGGCTGGGAGGAATCCCTCCCCGAGTTCCCCGCGGGCAAGGACGTCTCGACCCGGGCCGCCTCGGGCAAGGTCCTCAACGCGATCGGCCCGGTCCTGCCGGAGCTGTGGGGCGGTTCGGCGGACCTCGCGGAGTCGAACAACACCACGATCGAGGGCTCGCCGTCGTTCATCCCTGCCTCGCGCTCGACCGCCGCCTGGAAGGGCAATCCCTACGGCCGGGTGCTGCACTTCGGCATCCGCGAGCACGCCGCAGCCTCGATCGTCAACGGCATCACCCTGGGCGGGAAGACCCGCGCGTTCTCGGGCACGTTCCTGATCTTCTCCGACTACCAGCGCCCGGCCATCCGTCTCTCCGCGCTCATGGGGATCCCCTCGACGTACGTCTGGACGCACGACTCGATCGGCCTCGGGGAGGACGGCCCGACCCACCAGCCCGTCGAGCAGCTCGCCTCTCTGCGCGCGATCCCGAACCTCGACGTCGTCCGCCCGGCCGACGCGAACGAGGTCGCCGTGGCCTGGAAGACCATCCTCGAGCGGACCTCGAACCCCGCGGGCATCGTGCTGACCCGGCAGAACCTGCCGACCTGGGATCGCGGCGAGGGCGGCTTCGGCTCCGCCTCTGGCGTGGCGAAGGGCGGCTACATCCTCGCCGAGGCCCAGCGCGACGGCCAGGACGTGACCCCGGACGTGATCCTCATCGGCACCGGCTCCGAGGTCCAGCTCGCCGTCGCCGCACGGGAGGCCCTTGCCGCCGAGGGAATCGCGGCACGCGTCGTCTCGATGCCCTGCGTGGAGTGGTTCAGGGCCCAGGACCCCGAGTACCGCGACTCCGTCCTGCCCGCGTCGGTGAAGGCGCGAGTCTCAGTCGAGGCCGGCCTCGCGCTCGGCTGGGCCGAGTTCGTCGGGGACGCCGGCCGCAGCATCAGCCTCGAGCACTACGGCGCCTCGGCCGACTACAAGACCCTCTTCACCGAGTTCGGCATCACCTCCGAGGCAGTGACCCTCGCCGCCAAGGATTCAATCGCAGCCGCTCAGCGTTAACAAAAGAGAGAGTGCGGCTACCCCGCCATTCGGGGCACTGACCATCCCCTCAAGAGGAGGAACCGAAATGACTACCCCCACTCAAGCCCTCTCCGACGCAGGCGTGTCGATCTGGCTCGACGACCTCTCCCGCCAGCGCCTCCAGGACGGCTCCCTCAAGGCGCTGATCGACGAGAAGAACGTCGTCGGCGTGACCACGAACCCGACGATCTTCCAGGGCGCGATCACGAAGGGCCACGGCTACGACGCGCAGCTGCGCGAGCTCGTCGCGGACGGCGCGGACGTCGAGCGCACGGTGTTCGAGCTCACGACGCGCGATGTCGCCGACGCGTGCGACCTCTTCGCCCCGGTCGCCGAGGCGACCAAGGGCGTGGACGGTCGCGTCTCGATCGAGGTCGACCCGCGCCTCGCATGGGACACCGCGGGCACGATCGCCGAGGCCAAGAAACTGCGGGACAAGGTCAACAAGGGCAACGTCTACATCAAGATTCCTGCCACGCTCGAAGGTCTCGAGGCGATCGCCGAGACCCTCGCGAACGGGATCAGCGTCAACGTGACCCTGATCTTCTCCCTCGAGCGCTACCGCGCAGTGATCAACGCGTTCCTGACCGGGCTCGAGAAGGCCAAGGAGAACGGCCACGACCTCTCGAAGATCCACTCGGTCGCCTCGTTCTTCGTCTCCCGCGTGGACAGCGAGGTCGACAAGCGCCTCGAGGCCATCGGCACCGACGAGGCCAAAGCCCTCAAGGGCAAGGCCGGCCTGGCCAACGCCCGCCTGGCCTACCAGGTGTTCGAGGAAGAGTTCACGACCGAGCGTTGGAAGCTGCTCGCGGATGCCGGCGCCCTGCCGCAGCGCCCGCTCTGGGCCTCGACCGGTGTCAAGGACCCCAACCTTCCGGACACGCTCTACGTGACCGGGCTTGTTGCCCCTGGCGTAGTGAACACGATGCCCGAGAAGACCCTCGAGGCCACCTTCGACCACGCCGAGGTCGTCGGCGACACAATCCACGGCAGCTACGAGGAGTCCAACGCCCATCTGGATGCGCTCGAGAAGATCGGGGTCTCCTACAACGACGTCGTCGCCGTCCTCGAATCCGAAGGCCTGGACAAGTTCGTCGCATCGTGGAACGACCTCCTCGCCGACGTCGAGCGCACTCTCTCGGAGACGGCCCAGGGGGCCCGCGCGTGAGCGCCCTGACGTTCGACGCGACCGGCGCCGCACGCGAGGCTGTCGAGTCTCGCGTGCCGGAGCTTGCTGCTGACAGCGTCGCGAGCCGCATCTTCGCCAAGGACCACACGCTGTGGGGCAAGGATGCTGAAGAGGAATCGGCCAAGCGTCTCGGCTGGATCGAAGCATCCAGTGTCTCGCAGCCGCTCGTGGCGGACATCGTCAGGCTGCGAGACGAGCTCCGAGCAGAGGGCGTCGACCGCATCGTGCTGTGCGGCATGGGCGGTTCCTCGCTGGCCCCGGAGGTCATCACCGCAACCGCGGGCGTCCCGCTCGTCGTCCTTGACTCGACCGATCCCGAGCAGGTCTCCGCAGCGCTCTCCGAGCGCCTCGAGGCCACCGCGATCGTCGTCTCGTCCAAGTCCGGTTCGACCGTCGAGACCGACTCGCAGCGGCGGGCGTTCGAGGGTGCCTTCGAAGCGGCTGGCATTGACGCGAAGCGGCGCATCGTCGTCGTCACCGACCCGGGCTCGCCGCTTGAAGCCGCCAGTCGAGAGGCCGGATACCGAGCAGTGTTCAACGCGGACCCGAATGTGGGCGGGCGCTACTCGGCGCTCACGGCCTTCGGGCTCGTGCCCTCGGGCCTCGCGGGCGTTGACATCCAGGCCCTGCTCGACGAGGCCGAGGAAGCAGCCGAACTTCTGCGCGACGACTCGGAAGACAACATCGGCCTCCAGCTCGGCGCGGCTCTCGGCGGCACGTCCCCGCTGCGCGACAAGATCGTGATCGTCGAGGACGGTTCGGGCATCAACGGCTTCGCCGATTGGGCCGAGCAGCTCATCGCTGAATCGACCGGCAAAATCGGCAAGGGGATCCTCCCCGTCGTCGCGTCGGTCACCTCGCCTGAGGTGACGGAGGACGCCGACGACGTCCTGGTCGTCCGGCTTGTCTCGGCTGACGCCGAGCCCGTCCTCGGGCCGAACCAAGCCGCGGTGGGCGGCACCCTCGCAACGCAGATGCTCGTGTGGGAGTTCGCGACCGCCGTCGCCGGGCGCCTTCTGGGCATCAACCCGTTCGACCAGCCCGACGTGGAGGCCGCCAAGGCCGCCGCTCGCGGCCTGCTCGATGCCCGTCCCGAGCCGACTCCGGCCAACTTCACAGAAGGCGCAATCGAGGTTCGCGGGGGCGATTGGCTGGGGGGTGCGTCCACTGTCGAGGAGGCCGTCAAGGCACTGCTTGCCCAGCTGAGCCCCAAGGGCTACCTGAGCGTCCAGGCGTACCTCGATCGGCTGGCCTACCCGCAGCTTGAGGGCGTCCGCGACCTCTTTGCGAAGGCAACGGGGCGCCCGACGACGTTCGGCTGGGGACCCCGATTCCTCCACTCGACCGGGCAGTACCACAAGGGCGGTCCGGCTGTTGGGGTCTTCCTCCAAGTGACGGCGTCGGCATCGAACGACGTAGAGATTCCCGGCCGGCCCTTCACGTTCGCTCAGCTCATCGAGGCCCAGGCTGCTGGAGACGCCCAAGTGCTCGCCGAGCACGGCCGGCCGGTACTCCGGCTGCACCTCACGGACCGCGACGCCGGTGTTCAGCAACTGACCGACCTGGTCTCTGGTCTGGCGCGCTGAGGCTGCGAGCCGCCGGCCCGGCCTTCCCGGCCGGGCCGGCGGCTTTTGCTCGGTTCCGCTTTGCCGGACCGCATGGAAGGAATAGAAAGGCATCATGCCAGAGAACGACAACGGCGCGGCCGGGTCGAAGCGGCGCGGGAATCCGCTCCGTGACCCGAGAGACCGGCGCTTGAACCGGATCGCAGGGCCGTCGTCGCTCGTGCTCTTCGGAGTCACGGGTGACCTCGCTCGCAAGAAGCTCATGCCGGCCGTGTACGACCTCGCGAACCGAGGCCTTCTGCCGCCCAGCTTCGCGCTCGTCGGGTTCGCCCGCCGCGAGTGGGAGAAGGAGGACTTCGCCGAAGAGGTCAAGGCCTCTGTCAAGAAGTACGCGCGTACCCCCTTCGACGAGGCGGTGTGGGCTCAGCTCAACGAGGGCGTGCGCTTCGTCCAAGGCTCGTTCGACGACGACGAGGCGTTCGAACGCCTCAAGGCGACGCTCGAGGAACTGGACGAGCAGCGAGGTACGCGGGGCAACCACGCGTTCTACCTCTCGATCCCGCCGAAGGCCTTCGAGCAGGTCTGCCGCCAGCTCTCTGCCCATGGGCTCGCTCAAGCGGAAGAAGGCAAGTGGCGCCGTGTGGTCATCGAGAAGCCGTTCGGCCACAATCTCGAATCCGCACGCCAGCTCAACGACATCGTCGAGTCCGTCTTCCCGCCCGATGCCGTGTTCCGGATCGACCACTATCTCGGCAAGGAGACGGTTCAGAACATCCTGGCCCTCCGCTTCGCCAATCAGCTCTTCGAACCCATCTGGAACGGCAACTACGTCGACCACGTCCAGATCACGATGGCCGAGGACATCGGAACAGGCGGCCGCGCCGGCTATTACGACGGCGTGGGCGCAGCGCGTGACGTCATCCAGAACCACCTGCTCCAGCTCCTTGCCCTCACCGCGATGGAGGAGCCCATCTCCTTCGACGCCGAGGATCTGCGTGCCGAGAAGGAGAAGGTTCTCGCCGCCGTGCGGCTTCCCGAGGACCTTTCGCAGCACTCTGCCCGCGGGCAGTTCACGGGTGGCTGGCAGGGTGGCGAGCTCGTCAAGGGCTACCTCGAGGAAGAAGGCATCCCGGCCGATTCGACGACGGAGACCTACGCCGCGATCCGGGTGGACATCAACACGCGCCGCTGGGCAAGCGTGCCGTTCTACCTCCGCGCCGGAAAGCGCCTCGGGCGCCGGGTGACGGAGATCGCCGTCGTCTTCAAGAAGGCCCCCAACCTCCTCTTCCGCGACCAGGGCACCGCCGAGTTCGGCCAGAACGCGGTCGTGATCCGCGTGCAGCCGGACGAGGGTGCCACCATCCGGTTCGGCTCCAAGGTGCCGGGTACGCAGATGGAAGTGCGCGACGTGAGCATGGACTTCGGCTACGGGAACTCCTTCACAGAGTCCTCTCCCGAGGCCTACGAACGGCTCATCCTCGATGTCCTGCTCGGGGAGCCGCCGCTCTTCCCTCGGCACGAGGAAGTCGAGCTCTCGTGGAAGATCCTCGACCCATTCGAAGAGTACTGGGCAAACACGGGAGACAAGCCCGAGCCCTACGCACCCGGCAGCTGGGGGCCCGCGTCGGCTGACGCGCTCATGGCCCGCGACGGACGCTCTTGGAGGCGGCCTTGATCATCGATCTACCCCACACGACGACTTCGAAGATCTCCAAGGAGCTCATGAACCTCCGCCATCAGGGCGGAGTCGTAGCCCTCGGCCGAGTCCTGACGCTCGTCGTCATTACGAAGCACGGCTTCGAGGAGGAGGCCATCGAGGCAGCCAATCAGGCGAGCCGCGAGCACCCCTGCCGGATCATCGTGCTCGTCGATTCAGGCCGCGATGCGGCCGACAGGATTGACGGCCAGATCCGCGTCGGCGGAGACGCCGGTGCCTCGGAGGTCGTCGTCCTTCGCGGCTATGGCCGCCTCGCGGAGGAGAGCGAGTCACTCGTCGCGGCGCTGCTCCTCCCTGATGCCCCCATCGTTGCGTGGTGGCCGCACGGTGCTCCGACCGACGCCGCCGCGACCTCCGTCGGCTGCATCGCCCATCGACGGATCACCGACTCCGGCAACGAGCCGGACCCGACCGAGGCGCTCTATCGGATCCGTGATACCTACCGCGCAGGCGATACGGACCTCGCGTGGACCCGCGTGACGAACTGGCGGATCCAGCTCGCGGCGGCCCTCGATCAGGCCGACGACTCCCCCATCACAGGAGTGACCGTCGAAGGTGCCTCGGACTCGCCCAGCACCGTCCTGCTTGCCGCGTGGCTCACGCTCGAGCTCGATGTGCCAGTGACCATCGTCGCGGACCCGGCAGGTACCGGCATCCGGCGGGTCCGGCTGAACCGCCCCTCGGGCGACATCCAGCTCTACCGGCCGGGCCTCACCGTCGCCGAGCTGACCCAGCCGGGCCAGCCGTCGCAGCGCATCGCCCTCCCACGCCGCACTCTCGAGGACTGCCTCGCGGAGGAGCTCCGAAGGCTCGATCCCGACCAGGTGTTCGGCGAGGTCCTCGCCGAGGGCCTCCCCCGGACCAACCTGAGGAGTGTGACGCCCAGTGAGCGCTGATCCACGCGTCAGCATCCATCCCGATTCGTCAGTGCTGCTGGCGGCCATAGCGGCGCGCCTCATCACGAAGCTCGTTGACACGCAGGACCGCTACGGGGACGCCACCATCGTCCTCACGGGCGGCACGATGGGGATCGGGACGCTCCGAGCAGTCGCGGAGTCCCCGGCCTGCCGCGCCGTTGACTGGTCGAAGGTCAACGTGTGGTGGGGCGACGAGCGCTTCGTGGCGGCCGACTCACCGGACCGGAACGTGGTCCAGGCGCGCGCAGCGCTCTTGGACCAGCTCCCGCTCGACCCTGCCCGTGTGCACGTCCCCGGCGACTCAGACAAGTTCAAGAGCCCGGACGACGCCGCGGCGGACTACGCGCAGCAGCTTCAGGAAGCTGCGGCGCGGGAACACGAGGCCGACTTTTCGGATAGTCGGCCCGACGAGCCGGGCCCTCTCCCCCGCTTCGACGTCCTCCTGCTTGGCGTGGGCCCAGACGCGCACGTGGCGTCGCTCTTCCCCGAGATGGCGGGGATCCGCGAGACGAAGCCGACCGTCGTCGGCGTCACGAACTCACCGAAGCCGCCTCCGGAGCGGATCTCCCTCACGCTCCCCGCGCTCAAGTCGGCCGACGAGGTCTGGATGCTCGTGGCGGGTGAAGACAAGGCCGGCGCAGTCGGTCTCGCCCTTGCGGGAGCTGGGCCCGTGCAGGTTCCTGCGGCCGGAGCGCGAGGGCGCAACCGCACCCTGTGGCTCATCGACGCCGACGCCGCCGCGCAGGTGCCCGAGAACCTCCTCCGCAAGGAGCCGGCTTCCGCCTGAGCGGAGGACTTCCGCCTGAGCGGAGGACAAGCGGAAAAGGGAGCCCAGACACTTCAAGGGTCAGGTCCCGCGGGTGGAACACCCGCGGGACCTGACCCTTGAAGGTTGAGACCCTTGAAAGGTTATTGGGGCTTCAGCCCCCTCTCCTCTCAGGAACTGCTGGTTCCGGAGAAACGCATGATGAGGCCGAGAGCGACGATCACCACGCCCCACGTGATGCCGAGGATGATCGTGAAGCGGTTGAGGTTCCGCTCCGCGACGCCGGAAGACGCAAGGCCAGAGGACATTCCGCCGCCGAACATGTCCGAGAGGCCCCCGCCACGACCCTTGTGCATGAGGATGAGCAGGGTCAGCAGCAGGCTCGTGATGCCGAGCAGGATCTGCAGGATGATCTGGAGTACTTGCACGCTGGTGCCTCGTGGCCTTCCTCGAGTGGTAATGCGGGTCGAACAGTACGACGGGTCGAGCGATGACGGAGAACGCTACGCGCCGGCGTGGCTCTCGAACCTGACAATGCTAGCAAACTCGGCTGGGTCCAAGCTCGCGCCGCCGACGAGCACGCCGTCGACATCAGGCTGGCTGAGGATCGCCGCCGCGTTCGCCGCCTTGACGGAGCCGCCGTACAGGAGCCGGGTGCCGCGTGCGGCCTCGTCGCCGAAGATCGAGGAGAGCTCCGCCCGGATGGCTGCGCACATCTCCTGCGCGTCCTCAGGGCCAGCAACCTCGCCGGTTCCGATGGCCCACACGGGCTCGTACGCCACGACGAGGGATGAAGCCTGCTCAGGGGTGAGCCCGTCCACGTCGGCGCGGAGCTGCGCAAGAGTATGCTCGACGTGCTTGCCCGCTTGACGGACTTCGAGGCCCTCGCCAACGCAGAGGACGGGTACGAGCCCGTGCTTGTACGCCGCCTTCGTCTTGGCGTTGAGCTCCTCGTCAGACTCGCCGTGCACTGTGCGCCGCTCGCTGTGGCCAACGAGGGCGTAGGTGCACCCGAGCTTCGCGAGGAACGCCCCGCTGATATCCCCGGTGTACGCGCCCGAATCGAAGGGCGAGAGGTCTTGGCCCCCGTAGACGATCTTGAGGTCGTCGCCTTGCACGAGGGTCTGCACCCCACGGAGGTCGGTGAACGGCGGGAAGATGGCCACCTCGACCCGGCCGAAGTCGTGGCGCTTGTCCTCGAGGGTCCAGGCCAGCTTCTGGAGGAGGGTGATGGCCTGGACGTGGTCCATGTTCATCTTCCAGTTGCCGGCGATGAGCGGGATGCGGTCGAACGAGCCGTTCGAGGAAGTGGTCACGCTGTCTCCTGTGGGATGTTCCTGCAAGCGAAGAGAACGCCAGGTGCGCTCCCTCGAGGGTGAGCGCACCCGGCGTCATTGAGAAGGCTAGGCGCCGAGGGCGGTCAAGCCCGGCAGCTCCTTGCCCTCGAGATATTCGAGGCTCGCCCCGCCCCCAGTCGAGATATGCCCGAACTGGGAATCGGCGAAGCCGAGCGTCCGCACGGCCGCGGCCGAATCGCCGCCGCCGACGACCGTGAGGGCACCCGCCGCGGTCGCGTCGGCGAGGGCTTGGGCGACGGCCTTCGTGCCCGCCGCGAAGGCAGGGAACTCGAAGACGCCCATCGGCCCGTTCCAGAACACGGTCTTGGCACCTTCGATCTCGTTCGCGAAGGCCTTCGCCGTGTCAGGGCCGATGTCGAGGCCGATCCCCGCCTCGCCGAAGGTGGTCTCCTCGATGGCGTCGGCCGCCGCGACCTCGTGGTCAGCGTCGGCAGCGAACTTCGAGGCGACCACGACGTCGGTGGGCAGCACGAACTCGGTGCCCGCCGCCGTCGCCCGCTCGAGGTACGCCTGGACCGTTGGGATCTGGTCCCGCTCGAGGAGGCTCGATCCGACCTTGTGCCCCTGCGCGGCGAGGAACGTGAACAGCATCCCACCGCCGACCAGAAGCCTGTCGGCCTTTCCGATGAGGTTGTCGATCACCGCGAGCTTGTCGGAGACCTTCGAGCCGCCGAGGACCACGACGTACGGGCGCTCGGCGCCCTCGGTGAGGCGCTTGAGCACCTCGACCTCGGCTCGGACAAGCTCGCCCAGGTAGGCGGGCAGAACCGAGGCGATGTCGTAGACGCTCGCATGCTTGCGGTGAACCGCACCGAAAGCGTCGTCGACGTAGGCCCCGTTTTCACCGGTGAGCGCCGCAAGCTCGCGCGCAAACTCCTCGCGTTCGGCGTCGATCTTGCTCGTCTCGTGCGCGTCGAAGCGAACGTTCTCCAGCACGAGGACTTCGCCGTCGCCGAGGCCAGCAGCGAGCTCCTGGGCGCTCGGGCCGACCACGTCCCCGGCGAGGCGCACGGGGAACGAGGCAAGCTCGGCGAGACGGTCAGCTGCGGGCCGCAGCGAGTACTTCTCTTCCGGCATCCCCTTGGGGCGGCCGAGGTGGGCCAAGACGATGACCCGGGCGCCGGCCTCAGCCAGCTTCGAGATGACGGGAAGGGACGCGCGGACCCGGCCGTCGTCGGTCACGGTGGAACCGTCGAGCGGCACGTTCAGGTCCGACCGGACCAGAACGTGCCGCCCACGGACACCATCGGCGAGCAGCTCGTCGAGAGTGTGTGCAGTCATGGACTCAGGCTATCCGAGTTCCGAGAACGTTACGGCGTTCTCAGAGCTTGGACGCGACGAGCTCCGTGAGGTCGACGAGGCGGTTCGAGTAGCCCCACTCGTTGTCGTACCAGGAGACCACCTTGACCTGGTTCCCGATGACCTTGGTGAGGCCCGCGTCGAAGATCGACGAGGCGGGATCCGTCACGATGTCAGAGGACACGATCGGGTCCTCTGTGTAGGAGAGGTAGCCGGCGAGCGGGCCCGACTCGGACGCAGCCTTGACCGCGGCGTTGACCTCGTCCTTCGTGACCTCGCGGGACAGCGTGACCGTGAGGTCAGTGGCCGAGCCGGTCGGGACGGGGACGCGGATCGCGTAGCCATCAAGCTTGCCCTTGAGCTCGGGGAGCACGAGGCCGATCGCCTTCGCCGCGCCCGTCGAGGTGGGGACCATGTTGATCGCAGCGGCGCGTGCACGCCGGAGGTCGCGGTGGGGGCCGTCCTGCAGGTTCTGGTCAGCGGTGTAGGCGTGGATCGTCGTCATGAGCCCGCGCTCGATCCCGAACGCGTCGTTGATCGCCTTGGCCAGCGGGCCGAGGCAGTTCGTGGTGCACGACGCGTTGGAGATGATGTTGTCCTTCTCCGGGTCGTAGACCTCGTCGTTGACGCCCATGACGATCGTGACGTCCTCATCGGTCGCCGGGGCCGAGATGATGACCTTGCGGGCGCCGGCAGCGAGGTGCTTCTTGGCGTCCGCGGCCTTCGTGAAGAAGCCCGTGGACTCGATGACGATATCCACCCCGAGATCGCTCCACGGGAGGTTCGCGGGGTCGCGCTCCGCGAGGACCTTGATCTCCTTGCCGCCGACGACGATGTTGCCGTCTCGGGCCTCGACCTTCTCGGCGAGGCGGCCCGTGATCGAGTCGTACTTAAGCAGGTGGGCCAGAGTCTCTGGGCTCGTGAGGTCATTGACGGCGACGATCTCGAGATCGGCTCCCTGGGCGAGTGCCGCGCGGAAGAAGTTGCGGCCGATCCGGCCGAAGCCGTTGATGCCAATGCGGGTAGTCACTCTGGTTGCTCTCCTTGATGCTCAGCCGAGCACCCCACCTAGGTGACTGCTCGGACTGTCTGAACGGTCTCGCACATCGTTGGGCAGAGAATTTGCACAAGGAAAGGCCTGCAGCCCGAGTCTCCATTGTCATGGCTGAAAGGCTGGTGGCCTTTCCGCACCCCATCCTACGGAAAAAGGGCCCGTCCGTGAACAGACGAGCCCTCTTTCCGGGGATGACGGGTGAATTCTCCGCAATGTGACAGAAATCTCAGCTCACTGAGTCCTCTGCGCACACAGTTGCTTCACTGTCAGACGGGCGTGACGAGGCCCTTGGCGCCAGAGCGGGCCGCCTCGAAGCGCTGCGCCACATCGGCCCAGTTGACGATGTTCCAGAACGCCTTGACGTAGTCCGCCTTCACGTTCACGTAGTCGAGGTAGAACGCGTGCTCCCACATGTCCAGCATGAGCAGCGGGATGGTCCCAACCGGGATGTTGCCCTGCTGATCGTAGAGCTGCTCGATGACGAGATTCCCACCGAGGGGCTCGTACGCGAGGATCGCCCAGCCTGAGCCCTGGAGGCTCGTCGCTGCGGCGCTGAAGTGCGCGACGAACTTGTCGAAGGAACCGAACGCCTCATCGATCGCAGCCGCGAGCTCGCCCTCAGGCTTGCCGCCACCTTCGGGAGAGAGGTTCTTCCAGAAGATCGAGTGGTTGGTGTGGCCGCCGAGGTGGAACGCCAGATCCTTGCTGAGGCGCGGGATGTCCGTGAAGTTTCCGGCCTCGCGGGCCTCGGCGAGCTTCTCGAGCGCGGTGTTCGCGCCGGCCACGTAGCTCGCGTGGTGCTTGTCGTGGTGGAGCTCCATGATCCGTGCCGAGATATGTGGCTCGAGGGCCGCGTAGTCGTACGGAAGATCAGGCAGTACGTAGGTCACAACATCCTCCATCTGTCGGTTTCCCGCCGCGCCGTGTGGCGCGTGACGGGCTGGTGACGGCTCCATCCTATGCAGATGGCCCGATCGTCTGCAGATCGCCGGCTCACATTGCGGAACGTCCTCCGGCAGTCAGCCGTCGAGCATGTCCGGCGTAACGTTAGCCTCTGTACCCGGAATCCCGGTTTCCACCGCTTTCTTGTCCGCCATGGCGAGGAGGCGGCGGATTCGGCCTGCGATCGCATCCTTCGTCAGGGGCGGGTCGGCCAGCCGTCCGAGCTCATCGAGGCTGGCCTGCTTGTGGGCCACTCGAAGCTCGCCCGCGTAGCGGAGATGCTCGGGGACGTCCTCGCCGAGGATCTCCAGTGCTCGTTCGACACGGGCGCCCGCCGCGACCGCGGCCTGTGCCGACCGGCGAAGGTTGGCATCGTCGAAGTTGGCGAGTCGGTTCGCAGTGGCGCGGACCTCCTTCCGCATCCGCCGCTCCTCCCACGCCATGAGCGCATCGTGCGCGCCCATCCGGGTCAGAAGAGCAGCGATCGTATCGCCGTCGCGGACGACGACGCGATCAACGCCGCGCACTTCGCGCGCCTTTGCCGCGATCCCCAGACGGCGGGCCGCGCCGACAAGCGCGAGAGCGGCCTCAGGGCCGGGGCACGTGACCTCGAGCGATGAGGACCTGCCGGGCTCGGTCAGCGATCCGTGGGCAAGGAATGCACCGCGCCAGACCGCCTCCGCGTCCGCGGCCGAGCCGTTGACGACGGCGGAGGGCAGCCCGCGTACAGGGCGGCCGCGGTTGTCGAGCAGGCCTGTCTGCCTCGCGAGAGCCTCGCCCTCGCGGACGACGCGGATCACGTAGCGGCTCCCCCGCCGCAGACCGCCGCCAGAGACGACGATGATCTCTGCGGCGTGACCGTAGACCTCGGCAATCGCGGTCTTCAAACGGCGGGCCGTCGAAGCGAGATCCACCTCAGCCTCGATCACGATGCGCCCGGAGATGATGTGCAGGCCTCCGGCGAACCGGAGCATCGCCGAGACCTCGGCCTTGCGCTCCGATGACTTCTTCACAGCCAGGTGCGAGAGCTCTTCCTTGACGCTCTGGGTCAGAGCCATGCCGCCGCCTTCCCGCGCCGCCCCGCCGCAGATTGCGATGCCATCGCCACACTCCTCGTTTCGCCTCCGCGCGTCATGCCGTGCCGCCGGAGAACACCTCGTGATAGGCCGCCGCAAGTCGGAGCGGATCATGCACCGCCCGGTGGCCCGAAGCACCCACTCTACCGAAGTGGACCTCTGCACCCAGCTCCGCGGCAGCCCTTTCGAACTCTGCTGCGTCACCGACCGATCCCGCCTGCGCGATGACGGCATCGATGGTGAACTCCGGGGCGGCGCGCTGGATGACGCGCAGATGGTCTGCCCCGGACATTCCGCTCGTCTCCTTCGTGTCTGTTGTGAGGTTCATTGCGAGGCATCGCCGTGCGGGCGTATCCGAGAGAGCCTGCCGTAGCTCCGGCAGCAGGAGGTGCGGCAGCACCGAGGTGTACCACGAACCTGGCCCCAGAACCACCCAGTCGGCGAATTCGATCGCGCTCAGCGCCTCGGGGCAGGCGGGGGCGTCCTCGGGCAGCAGCCGAACGCCCTCGAGCCGGCCGGCGATAGCGCACGCGGCCTGACCGCGGATGAGCTCGCCGGGGCTGCCGTCGGATGAGGCGAGCGTCCCCTCGATCATGAGCGGCACCTGCGACATGGGCAGGACCTGGCCACGCGCGCCGAGAAGCGCCCCAGCCCAGCGGAGGCCGTCCACGACGTCGCCGAGCAGCTCGCAGAGCGTCATGATGAGCAGATTTCCCATCGCGTGGTTCTCGAGTCCGCTTGTGCCCGCCGGCGACTGGAAGCGGTGCTGCATGACGTCTCGCCACGTGCGACCCCAGTCTGTGTCGTCGCAGAGCGCCGCAAGGGCCATCCGCAGGTCGCCCGGGGGGATGACGCCGAAGTCGCGGCGCAGACGGCCGGAGGAGCCGCCGTCGTCCGCAACGGTGACGACGGCGGTGAGGTCCGCTGTGAGGAGGCGCAGCGCGGACAGCGAAGCCGAGAGGCCGTGCCCACCGCCCAGGGCGACGACGGAGGGCCCCTTGGGGACGCCGCCCGACGTGCCAGATCCGGGCGGGATGAGGGGAAGCTGGCCGGTGAACATGCTCATTACTCGCGCCCGAGGTCGCGGTGCGAGGTCGTCACCGTGACGCGCGGCTGCTGCGAGAGACGCTTGGCGAGCTCCTCGACGATCGCGACCGACCGGTGCTTTCCCCCTGTGCAGCCCACGGCGATGGTCGCGTAGTGCTTGTTCTCCTTGCGGTATCCCCTCAGGACGGGCTCGAGCGCGTGGACGTACCGCGTGACGAACTCCTCTGCGCCGTTGGCGACGAGGACATAGTCCCGGACATCCGGGTCGAGCCCGGTGTGCGGGCGCAGCTGCGGGATCCAGTGCGGATTCGGAAGGAACCGGACGTCGGCAACGTAGTTCGCATCGGCCGGGAGGCCGTATTTGAAGCCGAAGCTCATGACGTTGATCCGCAGCGTGACCGGCCCCTTCTCCGAGAACAGCTCGGTGATCGCCGTGGCGAGCCCGTGCACGTTGTACTCGGAAGTGTCCAGCACAAGGGTGGACTGCTCGCGCAGCTCAGCGAGGATCTGGCGCTCAGCTGTGATGCCGTCGAGGATACGGCCGCCGCCTTGGAGCGGGTGGGGGCGCCTGCCCTGCTCGAAGCGTCGGATCAGGACGTCATCGGTCGCGTCGAGGAAGAGCACTCGATACTCGACCCCTCGGGAATCGAGGGCATGCAGTGCTTCGCGAATGTCCGCGAACAGGGCCTTGCTGCGGACGTCCATCACAACGGCGAGCTTCGGGATGCGGTCCGACGCATGCGCGACGAGTTCCGACAAGGTCCCGAGCAGCTGGGGCGGAAGGTTCTCCACGACGTACCAGCCGTGGTCCTCCAGCGCATTCGCGGCCGTGCTGCGGCCGGCACCCGACATACCGGTCACGATGAGCAGCTCGGCACCTTGAGGCTTCACGGGGGTCAGCTCAGTGGGCTCATGCGGGTCCGCCGCGCTGGTCTGGGTCATGAGGCCCAGCCTAGCTAAGACTCCAGGATTTCGCCGGTCGCGTAGTTCACAGCGGGAGCGGGCTGTTCCGCGCCAGATCCGTGGAACGCCGCGTATACCGACGCCGCGAGCGACGGACCGACACCGGCCACGCCCGCGAGCTCTTCGGGCGTCGCGGCCCGAAGCTTCTTGACCGATCCGAAGTGGGCCAGGAGTGCCTTCCTGCGCGCTGGGCCGAGGCCGGGAACGTCGTCGAGCAGCGACGCCGTCATCGCCTTGCCGCGCTTCTGCCGATGGAAGGTGATCGCGAAACGGTGCGCCTCGTCCCGGATCCGCTGCAGGAGGTACAGGCCCTGTGAGGCGCGCGGCAGGATCACCGGGAAGTCCCCTTCGGGGAGCCACACCTCCTCAAGCCGCTTGGCCAGGCCGACGACGCGGATCTCGTGCTCGCCGATCCCGAGCTCGGCGAGCGCCTTCATGGCCGCAGCGACCTGCGGCTGGCCGCCGTCCACCACGACGAGGTTGGGCGGATAGGCGAACTTGCTGTGCTGGTCTCGCTCGGCAACCGGCAGTTCCTTGTCGGCAAGATAGCTCCGGAAGCGCCGCGTGAGCACATCGTGCATCGCTGTCGTGTCGTCCCGGGCCGCATCGCCCGTGACTGAGAACTTGCGGTATTCGGACTTCTTGACGAGGCCATCCTCGACGACAACCATCGAGCCGACCACGTTCGTACCCTGGACGTGCGAGATGTCGAAGCTCTCGATCCGCAGCGGTGGCTCGGGGAGCTCGAGGGCCTCTTGCAGCTCTTGGAGGGCAAGGGAGCGGGTCGTGATGTCGCCCGCCCGGCGGACCTTGTGGAGCTTGAGCGCCTGCACCGCGTTCTCGTGCACGGTCTTGGCAAGCGCGGCCTTGTCTCCGCGCCGGGGCACACGGAGATCCACCTTGGCTCCGCGGAGGCCGGTGAGCCAGACGGTGAGCTGCTCGGCGTCGTCGGGCAGGACGGGCACGAGCACCTCCCGCGGAATCCTCGTGTCGGTCTCCGCCTGGGCGCCGTACACCTGCTGCAGGAGATGCTCGATGAGGGCTGCCCCGGTCGTCTCCTCGACCTTCTCCACGACCCAGCCCCGCTGGCCGCGGATTCGGCCCCCGCGCACGTGGAAGACCTGGACCGCCGCCTCAAGCTCGTCCTCCTCGACGGCGAAGACGTCCGCGTCGGTATCTTCCGAGAGCACGACGGCGTTGCGCTCGAACACCTTCCGCATCGCGATGATGTCGTCCCGGAGCGACGCCGCGGTCTCGTAGTCGAGCTCCTCCACGGCAGCCGCCATCCTCTTCTCCAGCTGGGAGATGAATCGCTTGGCTTCCCCGCCCATGAAGGCGCAGAAGTCTTCCGCGAGCGCCCGATGCTCCTCGACGCTCACCCTGCCCACGCACGGGGCCGAGCACTTGTCGATATAGCCGAGGAGGCAGGGACGGCCGCTCTGCTCGGCGCGCTTGAAGACGCCGGCGCTGCAGCTCCGGACAGGGAAGACCTTGAGCAGGGTGTCCATGGTCTCCCGGATCGCGCCCGCCGTGTACGGCCCGAAGTAGCGGGTGCCTTTCCGGCGATCGCCTCGCATGACTTGGACACGGGGGAACTTCTCCCCCAGCGTCACGGCAAGGTAGGGATACGTCTTGTCGTCGCGGAACGCCAGGTTGTAGCGCGGAGCGAATTCCTTGATCCACGTGTACTCGAGCTGGAGCGCCTCGAGCTCGCTTCCGACGACCGTCCACTCGACGCTTGCCGCCGCGTGGACCATCGCATACGTCTTGGGCAGGAGGGTTGCGGGGTTCGCGAAATACGAGGTCAGGCGCTGGCGGAGATTCTTTGCCTTCCCGACGTAGATGACCCTGCCGTGGGGATCGCGGAAGCGGTAGACGCCCGGATCGTTCGGGATCTCACCTGTCTTCGGCCTGTAGCTCGCTGGATCTGCCACTGCTCCAGTCTAGTGAGGGTGCACGGGTGGTTCCGGGACCAGGAGCGGGCGCTACTCCTGGGTGGGCGGCTTGTTGTAGCCGCTTGCCCGCCCTTGGCCGCTCAACGCGGCGATGGCATCCATGATGCGGTCGGTCGCCTCGCGCCGAACCGGGAGTGAGTGGTCCGGTCCGAGCTTGTCGAAATAGAGCGGTTCGCCGACTCGCATGCTGAAATGCTGTGGCCGAACGGCACTCGTTCCGGCAGGCTGGAGCCGGTCTGTATCGGCCAAGCCGACCGGGACTACGGGGGCCCCCGTAGTAAGGGTGAGCCAGCCGACACCGGTGCGGCCTCGGTAGAGGAGGCCATCGCGGGAGCGGGTCCCCTCAGGGTAGATCCCGACCCCTTCACCCCGTTCGAGGACATCGAGGAGCGTCTTGAGCGCCGCGACGCTCGCGGCCTGCTCCCCCCGCTCCACCGGAATGGAACCGACACCCTCGAAGAACGACTTCATGATCTTGCCCTTGACGCCTCGGCCCGTGAAGTACTCCGCCTTCGCGAAGAAGCCGACCCTCCGAGGCATGAGGGCCTGGATGATGACCGAATCCAAGAACGAAAGATGGTTCGAGGCCACGATGAACGGCCCGTCGACCGGCACGTTCTCGAATCCCGTCAGGGTGGGCCTGCAAAGGGTAGCGATGAGGCCGCGGATGCTCGTGCGCGTAGCCTGATACATCAGCGGCACCGGCTGGCCTCCGCTTCGGTCGATTCGATACGGGCGGAGGGCGCGGTTTGCGCGCGGAGCGGGACGAGGCGTTCGACGGCGTCGCCCGCCTCGAGTGCGTTGGATGCGTAGGCGGCAAGGTTCTGCGCCTCGAGTTCGCCCGGCTCGGCAAAGCCCCACGTCACGCCGATGCAGGCAATGCCGTTGGCCGCGGCACCGACGGCGTCATGCCGACGGTCGCCGATCATCACCGCTCGGCTTCGGGACGCGTGGTTGACCTCGAGCGCCGCCGCCACGATGCTCACCTTGCCGTCAGGGAGCGGCGGAAGAGTCTCGTCGTCCGGTGCCCCGTGGATGCTGTGGAAGTAGGCGTCGAGGCCTTGAAGCCTCAGAAGCTTCTTTGCGAGGCCCTCTGGCTTCTGCGTCGCGACCGCGAGGTGGTATCCGCTCGAACGGAGTCGGCTCAGCAGCTCGGGTATTCCGGGATAGGGGCGGCTGTTCGCCATGCCCTCCGAGATGTATCGCTCTCGATACGACTGGACGACCAACGTCATGGCCCCCTCGGGGACGGAGGCGAAGCGGCGCAGCGACTCAATGAGCGGCGGCCCGACCATCGCATCGAGCGAAGACTGATCCGGAACCGGCAGGCCATGAACCTCGAGCGCAGCAGCGATGCCGCCCGTGATGCTCCCGGCAGGGTCTACGAGGGTTCCGTCCAGATCGAAGATCACGAGGGCCGGGCTGACTGTCACCGGGACAGTCTCCCATACGGGGGTCAGTAGCCGAAACTCGTATGCACCTAACGGAATACGAGCTTGCCGGTGCGTCTGCTACCCCTATTCCGAGAGGTTCATGGCCGCGCTCGTTCCCGGATCAGGCGGGTCTCCGGTCGAAGATCTCTGCAAGGAACTGCCCGGTGTGGCTCCGCTCGGCCTTTGCCACGTCCTCCGGAGTTCCCGTTGCGATCACCTGGCCGCCCCCCGAGCCGCCGTCGGGTCCGAGATCGATGATCCAGTCCGCGCTCTTGATGACGTCGAGATTGTGCTCGATCGTGATCACCGTGTTCCCCTTCTCGACGAGGCCCTGAAGCACGAGCAGAAGCTTTCGGATGTCTTCGAAGTGGAGTCCGGTGGTCGGCTCGTCGAGCACGTAGACGCTGCGCCCGTTGGACCTGCGCTGCAACTCGGAGGCGAGCTTGACCCTCTGCGCCTCGCCGCCCGAAAGCGTCGTGGCAGGCTGGCCCAAGCGCACATAGCCGAGGCCGACATCGACGAGCGTGTTCAGGTGGCGCGCGATCGGGGCGAACGCCGAGAAGAACTCTGCGGCCTCGTCAATCGGCATATCGAGAACGTCCGCGATCGTCTTTCCCTTGTAGTGCACTTCGAGGGTCTCTCGGTTGTACCGAGCTCCGTGGCACACTTCGCAGGGGACGTAGACGTCCGGGAGGAAGTTCATTTCGATCTTGATCGTGCCGTCGCCCGAGCAGGCTTCACAACGGCCGCCCTTGACGTTGAACGAGAACCTCCCGGGCTGATAGCCCCGCACCTTCGCCTCAGTCGTCTCGGCGAAGAGCCTGCGGATGTGGTCGAAGACGCCCGTGTAGGTGGCTGGGTTCGATCGAGGGGTCCGCCCGATGGGGCTCTGATCCACGTGAATGACCTTGTCGAGGTGTTCGAGTCCCTCGATGCGCGTGTGCCGCCCGGCCACCTGTTTGGCACCGTTCAGGCGATTGGCGAGCACCTTGTAGAGGATCTCGTTGACGAGCGTCGACTTCCCAGAGCCGCTCACCCCCGTCACGGCAGTGAGAACCCCGAGCGGGAACGTCACGTCCACGTTCTGGAGGTTGTGCTCCCGCGCACCGATGACCTTGAGCTGGCGCTTCCGGTCAATGGGGCGGCGCTTCTTGGGCACCTCGATGGCCCGGCGCCCCGACAGGTAGTCGCCCGTGAGCGACTCGTGGTTCTCGAGGAGGCCCGCAAGCGGGCCGGAGTGGACCACGTTACCGCCGTGCTCGCCTGCCCCGGGCCCGATGTCGACGATCCAATCGGCCTCATGGATGGTGTCCTCGTCATGCTCGACGACGATGAGCGTGTTCCCGAGGTCGCGCAGACGGGTGAGCGTTTCGATGAGCCGGCGGTTGTCCCGCTGGTGAAGACCGATGCTCGGCTCATCGAGGACATAGAGCACCCCCACGAGACCCGAGCCGATCTGGGTCGCGAGGCGGATACGCTGCGCCTCGCCCCCGGACAGCGTTCCCGCGGCGCGCTCGAGGTTGAGATATTCGAGGCCCACGTCGAGGAGGAACGTCAGGCGCGCGTCGATCTCCTTGAGGACCTGGTGCGCAATCTGGCGTTCGCGATTGCTCAGCTCGAGCCCGCCGAGGAACTCGCTGGCCTCCCGGAGCGGCAAGGCACACACAGCCGCGATCGACTTGCCGCCCACGAGGACGGACAGGGACGCCGGATTGAGCCGCGCTCCGCCACATTCCGGGCACGGGATCTCCCGCATGTACTCGGCATACCTGTCGCGGGCAGAATCGGACTCCGTCTCGGCGTGCTTGCGCTGGATGTACGAGACCGCGCCCTCGAAGCCCGTGCTGTACTTGCGCTCCCGGCCGAAACGGTTTCGGTACTGCACGACGACCTTGTGGTCCTTGCCATGCAGCACCGCATCGCGAGCGTACTGGGGAAGGCTGTGCCATGGGGTGCTCATCGAGAAGCCCAGCTCATCCGAGAGGCCCTCGAGCAGGCGCGTCCAATACTCCTGCGTGGCCTGGCCCAGTGACCAGGGCGCAATCGCGCCCTCCGAAAGGCTCAGCTCGGGGTCGGGGACCACGAGGTCCTCGTCAACTTCGAGTTTGGTGCCGATCCCTGTGCACGCGGGGCACGCGCCGAAGGGGTTGTTGAACGAGAATGATCGCGGCTCGATCTCATCGATCGCGAGCGGATGCTCGTTGGGGCATGCGAGGTGTTCGGAGAAGGCGCGGACCCGGTGATCGTCGTCGGGCGCCAGGTCGACGAAGTCGGCGAGGACTCTTCCTTCAGCAAGCCCGAGCGCTGTCTCGACGGAGTCGGCGAGGCGCTGCCGGATGCCTTCCTTGACAACGAGGCGGTCGACGACGACCTCGATCGTGTGCTTGAACTGCTTGCCGAGCTTGGGGGCCTCGGCGAGCTGGATGAGCTCGTCGTCGACGCGAGCACGCGCGTAGCCCTTCGCCGCGAGATCCTTGAAGAGGTCCACGAACTCGCCCTTGCGCCCGCGGACGACTGGCGCGAGCACTTGGAACCGCGTGCCCTCGGCAAGGTCGAGAAGCTGGTCGACGATCTGCTGGGGAGTCTGGCGCGTGACGGGCTCGTGGCAGATCGGACAGTGTGGACGGCCGACGCGTGCCCAGAGAAGGCGCATGTAGTCGTAGATCTCGGTGATCGTGCCGACGGTCGACCGGGGGTTCTTGCTCGTCGACTTCTGGTCAATCGACACAGCAGGCGAGAGGCCCTCGATGAAGTCGACGTCGGGCTTGTCCACTTGGCCGAGGAACTGGCGGGCGTAGGCCGAGAGCGACTCGACATAACGCCGCTGCCCCTCGGCAAAGATCGTGTCGAACGCGAGCGACGACTTTCCCGAACCGGAGAGGCCGGTGAAGACGATCATCGCGTCGCGGGGAAGGTCGAGGTCGATGTTGCGCAGGTTGTGCTCCCGCGCCCCCTTCACCACGAGACGCGACAGGTCAGCTCGGAGCGAGCTGATGGGGGTGTCAGTCACGTCCTCGGGAGCGCCGTGAGACAGCGCGGCCGAGACGTCCTCCGAAACCGGGGACAAAGAAGGGGGAGTTTGCACCCGATCATGGTAGTCGAAGACGTCTTCGAACTTCCAACTGCTCCGCTCAGGGCTGACAGCCTCGCCAAGAGCGCTCGCCTCCCGCCCCCAAAGGCACCCTCAGAGCCGCGAGTAGGCCTGCTCGAGCAGCCTGACGGCCTCTTCGAAGGTGCAGCCCCGGATGCTCGCGGCAGACGCGAAGGCCGCCGCCGCCGTCGTGAGTTCCTCCTCACGTTCGTCCCGGGGCGCGACGACGGTGCCCGCACGCCCGCGGGTCACGACAACCTTGGCCTCCTCGAGCTCGCGATAGGCCCGTGCAACCGTGTGAGGGGCGAGGCCCAGATCGGCGGCGAGGGAGCGGACGGGAGGAAGGCGGCGCCCCGCGGGCAGCGAACCCTCCGCGACGAGGTCGGCGACCCGGCGCCGGAGCTGTTCGAAGAGGGGTGTCGCATGGTCCTGATCCGGGCGCCACGCCCCCGGGAAGTCCGCTTCTTCCATGACCACCAGAGTAAGGCGCAACACGCCCCGTCCACACGATCCCGAGCGCGCCTAGACTGGCGCCATGACGAGCCTCATCCATGACCTTGACCACGTCACCGTCCGGCGCGTCTCAGTCGGCGACATGGACAACAATGTGTACCTCATCACGGCCAAGAAATCGGGGCAGCAGGTGCTCATCGACGCCGCCGACGATCTCCCCGCGATCCGGCGCCTCCTCGACGAGGGGGCGCGGGACGCTGCACAGCCCGCTCACCTTGAGCTCGTCGCGACGACCCATCAGCACTGGGACCACGTGCGGGCGCTCGAAGGACTTATCGCGGAGACCGGCGCCCGGACCGCAGCGGGCCGGCAAGACGTTTCCGGCATCCCCGTGCCCGTCGACGTCGTCCTAGATCACGGCGACGTCGGCAACTTCGACGGCTTCGACCTGATGGCCGTGCATCTCCGGGGCCACACGCCCGGCTCCATCGCGTACGTCCTCAAGGACGGTGATGCCCCGCACCTCATCTTCTCGGGCGACTCCTTGTTCCCGGGTGGCGTGGGGAACACCCAGAAGGACCCGGATCGCTTCGCCCTCCTGTTCGCCGATGTCGTCGAGCGGCTCTTCGAGACCTACCCGGACGACGCGATCGTGCTTCCCGGCCACGGGCGCCCGACGACGCTTGGAACCGAACGCCCGCAGCTCGGCGAGTGGCGGGCGCGGGGCTGGTAGCGGCTGGAAGCTCGCAGCTAGAAGACGTCCGTCCCATTGGCCGGAGCCGGCTTCCGGCCTACGCAGAAGAGCCGCCGGAACGGGAAGACGGTGCCGTACTCGCGTGCCGGGTAGGCGTCGAGGAGAAGCTGGTTGTACTGCTCCTCGAACTGCGCGCTCTCCTCCGGGCTCAGTGCATCGACGACTGGGCGCAGGGCCGTGCCCCGGACCCAGTTGAGCACGGGATCCTCCCCCGTGAGGACCTGGCAGTATGTCGTCTCCCACACATCCGCCTCCCAGCCCGCGGACCGCATGAGGTCCAGGTAGTCGGCTGGTTCCCCGACGGCGTCAGTGTGGCGGAGGACGCCACGGAGCCGGCGCTCCCACTGGGACGATTCGGCGAGTTCGCGCAGGAGCGTATGCGATGGCGCTCCGAAGTTCCCGGGGACCTGGACCGCAAGCCAGGCATCCGGAGCGAGCTGTTCGAGCCATCGTCCTATGAGCGCCTGATGCCCCGGCACCCACTGGAGGACGGCGTTCGAGACGACGACGTCGACGTCGTCCTCGGGGGCCCAAGCGACGAGGTCCCCGAGCCGGAAGCTCAAGCCGGGCCTCCCCGGCGTAGTCCGCTGCGCGGCGTCGATCATCTCGGGCGAGCTGTCGATCCCCTCGACGACGGCGTCCGGCCAGCGGTCGGCGAGCGCCGCTGTCAATGTGCCGGCGCCGCAGCCGAGATCGACGACGTGCCGCGGCGCCTCCGCGCCGATGCGTGAGGTCAGGTCGAAGAACGGCCGGCCGCGGTGGTCGCCGAAACGGACATAGAGGGCCGGATCCCACGTGGGCGAAGCACTCATGGCTCCACGCTAGTGCGGATAGGCTGGAGGCGCCATGAGACTTGACAAGCTCCTCCCAGACGCCGGCCTCCCCGGTGAAGCCGCCATTGTCCACGACGGCTTGGCCGATGCCGTGTACGAGCGATTTGTCGAGTGGGCGGAGGGCCGGGGCCTCTCCCTGTATCCGGCGCAGGACGAGGCCGTCATGGAGCTCGTCCAAGGGAACAATGTGATCCTCGCGACCCCAACTGGGTCCGGCAAGTCGCTTGTTGCGATCGCAGCGCACTTCTACGGCCTCGCCACCGGCCAGCGCAGCTACTACACGGCCCCGATCAAGGCGCTCGTCTCCGAGAAGTTCTTCGCCCTGTGCGAGATCTTCGGCGCTGAGAATGTCGGGATGGTGACAGGCGACTCGTCGGTCAACGGCCAGGCGCCGATCATCTGCTGCACGGCGGAGATCCTCGCGAACCACGCGCTGCGTGAGGGCGCGGCTGCGGAGCTCGGGCCAGTCGTCATGGACGAGTTCCACTTCTACTCGGACCCACAGCGCGGCTGGGCTTGGCAGGTTCCCCTCCTCGAACTCCCCCAGGCGCAGTTCCTCCTCATGAGCGCGACCCTCGGCGATGTGAGCCGCTTCGAGCGCGAGCTCACCGAGCGGACGGGGCGGACGACGACGACGGTCGCCGGGGCGGAACGCCCCATCCCCCTGCACTACTACTACGAGGAGAAGCCCGTCCACGAGACGCTTGAGGAGCTGCTCGCGACGAAGCAGGCACCCGTCTACGTCGTGCACTTCAGCCAGCTCGAGGCCATCGAACGCGCGCAGCAGCTCATGAGCGTCAACGTCTGCACGCGCGAGGAGAAGGAGCGCATCGCCGAGCTCATCGCGCGGTTCCGCTTCGCCGCAGGGTTCGGGAAGACCCTCAACCGGCTGGTGCGGCACGGCATCGGAGTCCATCACGCCGGCATGCTGCCGAAGTACCGTCGCTTGGTCGAGCAGCTCGCGCAAGCCGGTCTGCTCAAGGTGATCTGCGGGACCGACACGCTCGGGGTCGGGATCAACGTCCCGATCCGCACGGTGCTGCTCACTGCGCTCAGCAAGTTCGACGGTCAGCGCACGCGCCACCTCAACGCGCGTGAATTCCACCAGATCGCGGGACGCGCGGGCCGGGCCGGATTCGACACGGCCGGGACCGTCGTCGTCCAAGCCCCCGAGCACGTTGTCGAGAACAACCGGGCCCTCGAGAAGGCGCGCGCCAAGTTCGGCGACGATGCGCGCAAGCTGCGCCAAGTCGTCAAGAAGAAGCCACCGGAAGGCTTCGTCTCGTGGGGACGGCCCACCTACGAGCGGCTGGTCGAGGCCTCCCCCGATCCTCTCAGCTCGAGCTTCACGGTGACGCATGCGATGCTCCTCAACCTGGTTGCGCGCCCCGGAAATCCCGTGGCCGCGGCACGCCGCCTCCTCGAGGAGAATCACGAACCGCGGGCGGTCCAGCTCCGGCTCATGCGGCGTGCCCTCGGAATCCTCCGCGAGCTCCTCGCGGCCGGCGTCGTCGAGCGGATACCAGAAGACGAGCTGAGCGCCGATGATCTCGCGACGGGACGCACCCTGCGCCTCACCGTCGATCTCCAGGAGAACTTCGCCCTCAACCAGCCGCTCTCCCCGTTCGCCCTCGCCGCGCTCGACCTCCTCGACCCGGAGTCGCCGTCGTACGCCCTTGACGTCGTCTCCGTCATCGAGGCGACGCTCGAGAAGCCGCGGCAGATCCTCTCGGCGCAGCTCAAGCGGGCCCGCGCGGACGCCGTGGCCGCGATGAAGGCCGAAGGGCTCGAGTACAGCGAGCGCATGGCCATCCTCGACACGGTCACCTACGCCGAACCGCTCAAGGAGCTCCTCGAGGCTGCGTTCGAGGAGTACCGGAAGCACGCTCCCTGGGTCGGCGATTTCGAACTCGCGCCGAAGTCCGTCGTGCGCGACATGTACGAGCGGGCGATGGACTTCGGCGAATTCGTGCAGTTCTATTCGCTCGCCCGAAGTGAGGGCATCGTCCTCCGGTACCTGACGGATGCCTACAAGGCACTCAACCAGACGGTGCCACAGGATTCCCTTCGGGACGACCTCGAGGATCTCATTGAGTGGCTTGGCGAGCTCGTGCGGCAGGTGGACTCGAGCCTGCTCGACGAATGGGAGGAACTCACGAGCGGGCATGAGCTGCACCCGCACGATGCCCCGCCGCCCCCGCCGCCTGCGCTGACCTCGAACCGGCGAGCCTTCCGGGTCATGGTCCGGAATGAGCTCTTCCGCAGAGTCGAGCTCTTCGCCGATGAGGACTCGGCGGGGCTCGCTGAACTGGACAGGAGCTCGGCCGCCGATGCGGGAACCGGCTTCGGCATCGACGCGTGGGAGGACGCGCTCGACGCCTACTTCGACGAACACGAGGACATCGGAACCGGGCCCGACGCCCGCGGTCCGCAGCTCCTCGTCATCGACGAGCAGCCTCGCGTGTGGCACGTCCGGCAGATCTTCGATGATCCGGCTGGGAACCACGACTGGGGCTTCTCGGCAGACGTCGACCTTGCGGCGAGCGACGAGGCGGGTTCCGCTGTCATCCACGTGACGCAGATCGGGCGCCTCGGCGGATAGGTTAAAGGGCATGAGTCTTTCCCCCGTGACCACCTTGAGGCGCGCTACCCCCGACGATGTCCCTGCGATTCTCGGGCTGATTCGCGACCTTGCCGTGTACGAGCGCGAGCCGGACGCCGTGAAGAACACCGTGGCGGTGCTGACCGAGCAGCTCTTCGGGGAGAGCCCCGCCATCTTCGCGCACGTGGTCGACGAGGGCGGTGAGGTGCTGGGCTTTGCGCTCTGGTTCCTCAACTATTCGACGTGGGAAGGCACTCACGGGATCTATCTGGAGGACCTGTACGTGCGGCCCGAGGCACGCGGGCGCGGCTACGGGAAGGCTTTGCTCCGCGAGCTGGCCCGCACAGCGGTCGAGCGGGGCTACGCACGAGTCGAGTGGAGCGTCCTCAAGTGGAACGAACCCTCGATCGGGTTCTATCGAAGCATCGGCGCGCGGCCGATGGACGAATGGGACACGTTCAGGCTGACCGGCTCCAGCCTCGCCGCCTTCGGGTCATCCCAGTGACCCGAGAGGGCACCGCACGGCATAGGGTCCTCGGGAGGCATGCGTTCCGAGGCCTGCGGACGACCGAGCACGCCTTCGACGTGCCGCTCGACCACGGCGATCCCGACGGCGAGCACATCGAGGTCTTCGCCCGCGAATACGTCTCGGCGGCGCATCCCACGGAATCGATCGACGGCCTCCCGTGGCTCGTGTTCCTCCAGGGTGGCCCCGGGGGACGCGGGGTCCGTGTCACGTCGCTGTCCGGCTGGATGAAGGAGGCGGCGAAGGACTTCCGCATCCTCATGCTCGACCAGCGCGGGACGGGCCTCTCGACCCCAGCGGATCGGCTCACGCTCCCCCGGCGCGGCAAGCCGAGAGAGCAGGCTGAATACCTGGCTCATTTCCGTGCAGACTCAATCGTCTTGGACTGCGAGTCGATCCGGCGTGCCTTGGGTTCGGGTCCCTGGACCGTCTACGGCCAGAGCTACGGCGGGTTCTGCACCCTCACCTACCTCTCGATTGCTCCCCAGGGGATCCGTGAGGCCCTTGTCACGGGCGGCCTAGCGCCCTTGGACGGCCCAGCCGAGCGGATCTACCGCGCCACGTACGCCCGTCTTGCCGAGCGGAACGCCGAGTACTTCTCGTGGTATCCAGCTGACCGCCAGCGCGTGGCAGAGATCGCTGAGCACCTGCGCCGCGTGGGCGAGCGACTCCCCGACGGCAGCCGCCTCACTCCCGAACGCTTTCAGCTCGTGGGCAACCTTCTCGGCGGGAATACGCGCGTCGATACGCTCCACTACCTTCTTGAAGACGCCTTCACACAGTCCATGGACGGCCGACGTCTGGCCGACGCGTTCCTCCACCAGGTTCACGCCCTCGTGACGCGCGCACCCAACCCGCTCTACGCCGTGATGCACGAATCGATCTACGCGCAAGGCGAGCCCACCGACTGGGCGGCGTGGCGCGTCCAGTCCGAGTATCCCGAGTTCCAGCCGGACCGGGACGAGCCTCTCCTCCTCGGGGAAATGGTCTGCCCTTGGCTCTTCGAGCAGGATCCCGCCCTCGTCCCGCTCGCCGAGACGGCCGCCCTCCTCGCCGAGAAGTCGGACTGGGGTGCCCTCTATGACGCGTCCCGGCTCGCCGAGAACGAGGTCCCGGTTGCAGCCGCCGTCTACCGCGACGACATCTACGTGGATCGTTCGCTGTCCCTCGAGACGGCCCGCAGAATCCGAGGTCTCAGGGTCTGGGAGACGGCCGACTTCCATCACGACGGCATCGCGGACGACGGCGAAGGCATCTTCGCACGGCTCCTCGGCCTCGTTCGGGAAGGCTGATCTGGCCTAGCCCGCGCACAGCGGGCCTACGCATGCCCGGCCGCTTGCATCTGCCGGAGCTCCTTCTTGAGATCGGCGACCTCGTCTCGGAGCCGCGCCGCCAGCTCGAACTGCAGCTCGGCGGCGGCACCGTGCATCTGCTCGGTGAGCTGCTCGATGAGCCCCACAAGATCCTCCGCCGGCGCCGCAGCCACGCCGTCGCGCCGCAACTCCGCCTCGGCCTTCTCCGCGACAGCGGGCGTCCCCTTTCGCTTGCCGCCCTTACCTGTGCGCTGGCTCTCCAGCAGGGCCCGCGTGTCCTGGTCCTCGCGGAGGAGCTGGTCCGTGATGTCTGCAATCCGCTTGCGCAGGGGCTGGGGGTCGATCCCGTGGTCGCGATTGAATGCGAGCTGGATATCACGCCGCCGATTCGTCTCGTCGATGGCCTGAGCCATAGAGTCGGTGATCTTGTCCGCGTACATGTGAACCTGCCCCGACACGTTGCGGGCCGCGCGCCCGATCGTCTGGATGAGGGACGTGGACGAGCGGAGGAAGCCCTCCTTGTCCGCGTCGAGGATGCTCACGAGCGAGACCTCAGGAAGGTCGAGGCCCTCGCGCAGGAGGTTGATGCCGACGAGGACGTCGAAGACGCCGAGGCGCAGCTCGCGCAGCAGTTCGACGCGGCGCAGCGTGTCGACGTCGGAGTGCAGGTACTGGACCTTGACGCCATGACCCATGAGGTAGTCCGTGAGGTCCTCCGCCATGCGCTTCGTGAGGGTCGTGACGAGAACACGCTCGTCGCGCTCCACGCGGTCCCGGATCTCGCCCAGGAGATCGTCGATCTGTCCCTTGGTCGGCTTGACGATCACCTCGGGGTCGACGAGGCCAGTCGGGCGGATGATCTGCTGCACCACGCCGTCGGACTTGCCGAGCTCGTACTTGCCCGGAGTTGCCGAGAGGTAGACAGTCTGGCCGATGCGCTCGAGGAACTCGTCCCACTTGAGGGGCCGGTTGTCCATGGCCGAGGGCAGCCGGAAGCCGTGGTCCACGAGAGTCCGCTTCCGCGACATGTCCCCTTCGTACATCGAGCCGATCTGCGGCACTGTCACGTGGGACTCGTCGATCACCAACAGGAAGTCTTCGGGGAAGTAATCGAGGAGGCAGTGCGGGGCCGAGCCCGCCTCGCGCCCGTCGATGTGGCGTGAGTAGTTCTCGATTCCCGAACAGAAGCCCATCTGCTGCATCATCTCGAGGTCATACGTCGTCCGCATCCGGAGTCGCTGCGCCTCTACGAGCTTGTTCTGCGACTCGAGTGTCTTGAGACGCTCTGCGAGCTCGTCCTCTATCGCGGTGACGGCCCGGTTCATTCGCTCTGGGCCAGCCACATAGTGCGAGGCGGGGAAGACGTACATCTCCTGTTCCTCGCGGATCACCTCGCCCGTGACGGGGTGGAGCGTGTGGATGCTCTCGACCTCGTCGCCGAAGAACTCGATGCGGAGAGCGAGTTCCTCGTACATCGGGATGATCTCCACGGTGTCCCCCCGAACCCGGAACGTGCCCCGATGGAAATCGATGTCATTGCGCACGTACTGCATCGAGACGAACTTCCGCAGCAGCGCGTCGCGGTCGAGTTCCATGCCCTGCCGCAGGGTCACCATCCCCGCCACGTACTCTTCGGGCGTGCCGAGGCCGTAGATGCAGGAGACCGTCGCGACCACGATGACGTCGCGCCGGGTGAGCAGCGAATTCGTCGCCGAGTGCCGAAGTCGCTCAACCTCTTCGTTGACCGAGGAATCCTTCTCGATGTACGTGTCAGTCTGGGGGACGTACGCCTCGGGCTGGTAGTAGTCGTAGTACGAGACGAAATACTCGACGGCGTTGTTCGGCAGGAGCTCACGGAACTCGTTGGCCAGCTGAGCAGCCAGAGTCTTGTTCTGCACCATCACGAGAGCTGGGCGCTGGAGCTTCTCGATCACCCAGGCCGTCGTGGCGCTCTTGCCCGTACCTGTTGCGCCGAGCAGAACGACGTCCTTCTCGCCGTTCTGAATCCGTTCGGCGATCTCGGCGATTGCAGTCGGCTGGTCACCCGCTGGCTGGTATTCGCTGACGACCTCGAAGGGCGCGACGACCCGGTTGATCTCCTGGGCAAGGCTCATGCATCAAATCTACGCCGGGCTGAGGACAGGGAATGTCCGCATTCGCCGCGGGCTGACGGGCTGGCCCAGGCGTCAGGCGGCTCAGCCTGCAGGCCGGCTCAGCCTGCAGGCCGTCTCAGTTCGCAGGCACAGTTCCGCTACCGGCGGCAGGGACAAGGACCTCGTGCCACAGCCGGTCCACGGCAGCACGAAGCTCCGCGAGGGATCCCGTGTTCTCGATGACATAGTCAGCAGCAGCAAGGCGCTCCGCCCTCGAGGCCTGCGCCGACATGCGTGCGCGCGACTGCTCTTCGGTGAGCCCGTTGCGCTCACCGAGCCTACGGATTCGCACCTCGTCGGGTGCGTCGACGACTATGACGGTATCGAAATTCGCCGCCTGCCCCGTCTCCACGAGCAGGGGGATGTCCTGGACGACGACGGCGTCCGTGGGCGCCTGAGCGACGATCTCCGCCGCTCGGGCCCGGACCCGGGGGTGCACGATCGAATTGAGGCGCTCGCGCCGCGCAGGGTCCGCGAAGACCAAGGCCCCGAGCGCCGCCCGGTCCAGTGCGCCGTCGTCCGTCAGCATCTCCGGGCCGAACGCCTCCACGATCTCCGCGAGGCCGTCACTACCCGGCTCGACGACCTCTCGCGCGAGCAGGTCCGCATCGACGAGGACGGCGCCCAACTCGACAAGGCGCCGCGCGGCCTCCGACTTCCCCGAGGCGATCCCGCCCGTCAACCCTACTCTCAGCACCCGACAAGCCTAGCCCTACACTTGTGCGGTGACTTCGAGCGAGAGGCTGACTTCGAGCGAGCGCCAGGCTCACCGCTACAGCACGGTCGACGGCGAGCATCGCCACGAGCTCGAAATCAAGCGCTCGCGGTTCATCACGGTCTTGCGCAGAGCCGAGACCGAAGAAGAGGCACGATCCCTTGTCGCCGAGCTGCGCCGCGAGTTCCACGACGCGCGGCACCACTGCAGCGCCTTCGTCCTGGGTCCCGAGCGCATGGCCCAACGGAGCAACGACGACGGAGAGCCGTCGGGGACGGCGGGCGTGCCGATGCTCGAAGCCCTTCTCAAAGGCAGCGCGGTCGACGGCGAAGCGGACCTGAGCGATGTCGCCGCCGTCGTCGTGAGGTACTTCGGCGGGATCCTGCTCGGTGCCGGCGGCCTCGTCCGGGCCTACTCCGAGTCGGTCTCGCGGGCCCTGGCCCGCGCGCCGCTCGTCCGGCGCGAGCGGCTGCGGCTCATGTCGGTCGAGGCCCCGCACGGCTCTGCCGGGCGTCTGGAAAATGATCTCCGAAGCTTCGGGGTCTCCGTCCTGGGGACCGACTATGGCCCGACGGCAGCGACCCTCCGACTCGCGGTCGAGGACACCGAAAGGGCAGGTGCAGACTTCAAGGAGCGTCTCGCTACGCTCACGGGCGGCTCCTGCGCCGCCGTCGAACTCGGAACGTCCTGGGTGGACCTCGCCTGACGGCCTGACCTGACGGCAAAGGGCGGGCCCTGCGTGTGCAGAGCCCGCCCTTCGTGCGGAGCCTTTCCGAGCGGCTGGATTCAGCCGCGACGGATCAGTTTCCGGTCAGCTTCTCGCGGAGCGCGGCAAGAGCCTCGTCCGAGGCGAGCGTGCCGCTCTCCGGGGCCGGAGCCTCGGAGGAGTAGCTCGTCGGGATCGACTCGCGGCCGGATGCCGCGGCAGCGTCGTCGGCGAGGTGCTGAGCGACCTGCTTCTTGTGGGCCTCCCAGCGGGCCTGAGCGTCGGCGTACTGCTGCTCCCACGCGGCGCGCTGCGTCTCGTAGCCCTCGAGCCACTCGTTCGAGATCGGGTCGAAGCCCTCGGGGTACTTGTAGTTGCCCTCTTCGTCGTACTCTGCGGCCATGCCGTAGAGCGCCGGGTCGAACTCGGTCGAGTCCGGGTCCACGCCCTCGTTGGCCTGCTTGAGTGAGAGCGAGATGCGGCGACGCTCGAGGTCGATGTCGATGACCTTGACGAAGATCTCGTCGCCCACCGAGACAACCTGCTCGGCAAGGTCGACGTGACGCTCGGCGAGCTCGGAGATGTGGACGAGGCCCTCGATGCCGTCCTCGACGCGGACGAACGCGCCGAACGGAACGAGCTTCGTGACCTTGCCCGGAACGACCTGGCCGAGCGCGTGGGTCCGCGCGAAGGTCTGCCACGGGTCTTCCTGCGTCGCCTTGAGGGAGAGCGAAACGCGCTCGCGCTCGAGGTCCACCTCGAGAACCTCGACCGTGACCTCCTGGCCGACCTCGACAACCTCGGACGGGTGGTCGATGTGCTTCCACGAGAGCTCAGAGACGTGCACAAGGCCGTCGACGCCGCCGAGGTCCACGAACGCACCGAAGTTGACGATCGAGGAGACGACGCCCGTGCGGACCTGGCCCTTCTCGAGCTTGTTGAGGAACGTCGAGCGAACCTCGGACTGGGTCTGCTCGAGCCACGCGCGGCGGGAAAGGACCACGTTGTTGCGGTTCTTGTCGAGCTCGATGATCTTCGCCTCGAGCTTCTGGCCGATGTACGGCGCGAGGTCGCGCACGCGGCGCATCTCGACGAGCGAGGCCGGCAGGAAGCCGCGAAGGCCGATGTCGAGGATGAGGCCGCCCTTGACCACCTCGATGACGGTGCCGGTGACGACGCCGTCCTCTTCCTTGATCTTCTCGATGTCGCCCCACGCGCGCTCGTACTGCGCACGCTTCTTCGACAGGATCAGGCGGCCTTCCTTGTCCTCCTTCGTGAGGACGAGGGCCTCCACCTGATCGCCGACCGCCACGACCTCACCGGGGTCGACGTCGTGCTTGATGGAAAGCTCACGGGAGGGAATGACACCCTCGGTCTTGTACCCGATGTCGAGGAGGACCTCGTCACGGTCGACCTTGACGACAGTGCCCTCGACGAGGTCGCCGTCGTTGAAGTACTTGATGGTGGCATCGACGGCGGCGAGGAAGTCATCGGCAGAGCCAATGTCGTTGATCGCGACCTGCGGGGTGCCGGACTTCTCGGTGGAGGTGATGGTCATGTAGTAGGGGCTCCGATGTGGATCGTTAGTCGGTCAGGCAGTCAGGTCCCGTGCCACACAGCACAGGCAGACATCCTGAAAATTGGAATGGAACAGCTGCGCACTACGCGCCCGTCCAGTTTAGTCGCCGCTCGCAAGCCGGGTCAAAGCGAGAGGAAGGCGAGCAGGCAACATTCCAGCACCTGCGCGCAGCATCCCGCTACACCCCGTGGCCGGGCACTGCAAGGCCCGATTGGGAAAGCGTCGTGAAGCGGATTCCTCGGCCGAGAAGGGCCGGGAGACCCCCGGCATACCCCGCCGCGGTGCCCGACCCGGGCTGGTTCATATGGCTGATCACGATGTCGCCGGGCCGGACCGTCCGCAACTGCGCCTCCACCTTCCAAGCTGGGAAGGTGGCGCCCGCGTCGGCGTTCACGGAGAAGTTGAGCGGAACGAGCCCTGCGGCGGAGGTCGCGGCCGCGGTGACGTCGTCGTAGAAGGCAGTCCCGGGGCGGAACCAGGGAACAGCAGCCCCCGCCAAGGCGGAAACGCGTCCCTCGTTGCCCAGGACCTCGTCGAGAGCCGCTGCGAGCGACGCCGTACCGGGTATCCCGTAGGCGCTCCGCCCGGACACCGAGAGCGGGACGTGGGCTGTTCCGTGGTTGCCGATCTCGAACAGGGGGTCTGCCGCCAGCTCCGTGCTGAGCGTTGGGTTCGCCTCGATCCAACGCGCGTTGAGGAAGAGGGTCGCGGGGACCTTCAAACGTCGGAGCGTCTGAATGAGGGCTGCGTCGTACCGCGAGCCGCCGGGGCCGCCGCACGCATCGAACGTGAGCGCGACCGCCGTCGTCGCCGTGCGCGTGACGACGCCGGAGACCGCGAGTCCCCATTGCGTCGGCCTTCGTCCACGGAACCGTTCCTCGATCGCGAGCCGTTCGGCCCCGCTGAGCACGTGCGGCCGCGGCGGGGCCGAGACCGGCGAAGTCGCCGGAGCCGATGGTGGCGCTTCCGATGCACTGGGCGTTGCCCGTGCCGGCTCGGTCATCGTCGTCGCCGCGGATTGAGAAGCCCCGCACGCCGTCAGGAGCACGCCGACTGACGCCGAGCCCAGAGTGGACAGCAGAGTGCGCCGCGAGGCGTGCGGCATCGAGGAGAGCATAGGCGCTCCAAGGTCCGGTGAGCGGTCGGCTCAGAAATGGGTGAGACAGTGCGCAGGACGTTCGACGGCGAACAGCCGCTCCGCCGCGAGGGCGGCCCCGGGATTCTCCTCGCTGATGCGCCCTGCCTCCCTCAGAATAGTCGCCCTGACGCCGCCTACGTACAACGACGCGAGCTCCGCGGCGTCGAGCACGAGGTCGGGAAGCTCGCCGTCCGCACGCGAGACCTTCGCGGTTCCGCCGTCGACCGCGAGGCGGTACCGGCCGGCCGCCATGCCGAGTCCGTCGACGACTTCGAGAACGAGCGACCCGTCCACACCGTAGCGTCGCGCCTCAAGGGCAGCTGGCACATCGAGTATGCGAAGCCACAGCATGTCCTGCGCCGCCTCCGCGCGAATGGCCCGGGAGTCGTCGAGCGCCCAGGCGAGGGGATCGTCGGCTGGCGCCTCGCTCCAGACGATCCGGCGCACGAGGTCGAGCGAGCCCAGGAAGTCCCACAGTGCGAGGTACGCCTCCGGTGTGGCAGCGACGAGGTCCCGTACCTCCATCGTGTGCGGTTCGTGTTCCCAGCCCTGGAATGCGTATGTGACATAGCCGTCCGGCACGCCGTCCACGTCGAAGTGCAGCGCGGCCCTGAGAGCACGGTCCTCCCCACCGCCGTCTCGGTCCCATTGCCCCGCGGCAGCGTGGCGGTAGCGCTCTTGGCGCTCGATCGATCCCGGTGTGGCTCGGTGCGCGCGCTCGAACACGGCCGGCGCGAGCTCCATGAGGACGCTGGGGTCCGCGGCCTCGACCCGGCCGTCGGTGGGAACGGAGAGCCTGAAGCGCGGTCCTGTCGCAAGTGCGACCCGACGTTCTGTCGTGGCGACCCCGAAGCCGAAGCGACGGTAGATGGAGGCCTCGGATGCCGTAAGGGCGGCGATGGGGACGCCGTCGGCCTTGGCGCGGGCGAGATCCTCTGTCATGAGCCGCCGCAGGATTCCCCGTCGCCGATGGCTCGTACGGACGGTCACCGCTGTGACGAGGTGCGCTGGAACGAGCGCCCCGTAGCCGGCATTGAGTGTCTTGCGGAAAGTCGCGAAGGTTGCGACGGGCACCTCGGGGCCAAACGTCCCGGTGGGCACCGGACCCGGCTGGTAGACGCCGGTCAGCTCTCGTCCGTCGGCGACAAACGCAGCTGCGGTCTTGGCAATCAAGTCCTCGGAACGGCGCTTGTCGTAGAAGCCCGCTCCGACCGCCTTGATCCATTCGCGGGTCCGCTCGTAGCCTTCCTCGCCGACGCGGGACGGTCGGAACCGCCTCAGCTCGTAGTCCCCTGCGATCGCCATCAGTGGCCGGCTTCGTTCCATGTCCGGCCCACGCCGACCTGCACGTCGAGCGGAACGGACAGCTCTGCCGCCGAACCCATGCGTTCCACCACCACATCGCGGACAGCGGCCTCTTCACCCGGCGCGACCTCAACCACGAGCTCGTCATGGATCTGGAGCAGCAGCCGCGATGCCAGCCCGCGCGCCTCGAGCTCGTGCTCGACGCCCAGCATGGCGAGTTTGATGATGTCGGCCGCCGAGCCCTGGATCGGCGAGTTGAGCGCTACCCGCTCGGCAACCTCGCGACGCGCCCGGTCGGTGCTGTTGAGGTCCGGGAGGTACCGGCGACGGCCGAAGATCGTCGACGTGTAGCCGTCCTTGCGGGCCTGCTCGACGACGCCCCGGAGGTAGTCGCGCACCCCACCGAACCGGTCGAAGTAGTCCTTCATGAGCGTTCGAGCCTCGTCGACCGAGATGTCGAGCTGCTTCGAGAGCCCGAACGAGGTGAGCCCGTAGGCGAGGCCGTAGGACATCGCCTTGACCTTCGCGCGCATCTCGGGCGTGACGTCCGCCGGTGCGACGTGGAAGATCCTCGAACCCACGAAGCGGTGGAGGTCCTCGCCTTCCCGGTAGGCCTGGATGAGGCCCGCATCGTTCGACAGATGCGCCATGATGCGCATCTCGATCTGCGAGTAGTCGGCCGAGAGGAGCGACTCGTAGCCCTCGCCGACGACGAACACGTCGCGGACCCGCCGGCCCTCCTCAGACCGGATCGGGATGTTCTGGAGATTGGGGTTGTTCGAGGACAACCGGCCAGTCGCGGCGATGTTCTGTGCGTAGGTCGTGTGGATGCGGGCATCCGAGGTGACCGACTTCTTGAGCGTCTCGACCATCTGCCGGAGCTTGCTCGACTCACGGTGCGCCATGAGCCCCTCGAGGAACGGGTGCCCTGTCTTGTCGAGCAGATCTTTGAGCGAGGCCGCGTCCGTCGTGTAGCCGGTCTTGATCTTCTTCGTCTTCGGCAGCTCGAGCTCGTCGAACAGGACCGTCTGGAGCTGCTTGGGCGAACCGAGGTTCACCTCGTGGCCGATCGCCGCGTACGCGCGCTCGGCCGCCTCTTCGCTCGCCCGTCCGAGATCGTCCATGAGCGCGTCGATCTGCTCCTTCGAGACGGCGATGCCAGCCCATTCCATGTCGAGCAGCACACGCGCGAGCGGGAGCTCCATTTCCGCGAGGAGCGAGGCCGCGCCCACCTCTGCGAGCAGCGGCGCGAAGTCCGCACTGAGGGCACGCACGACGGCGGCCTCGCGCACGAGGGCGGCCGCTATCTCGTCGTCGCCTCCGAGGGACAGCGCGAGCTGGCCGCTCGCAGGAGCCGGACCCAGCTGGATGTCGAGGTGGTGCTGGGCGAGATCGCCGAGGGCGTAGCTCCGCCGGTCGGGTTCAATGAGGTACCCCGAGATCGAGACGTCGTCGACGACCCCCTCGAGCTCGACCCCGAGCGCGCGGAGCGCCTTCGCCGACTCCTTGTACTCATGGATCGCCTTCGGCACCTCGGCGTCGGCGAGCCATTCGGCAAGCGGTGCCGGGAACACGCCGTCGACCGCCACGAAGACGGCGACGCCGTGCGAGGCGAGGGCGACGCCGGTCGCCTCCTGCCGCTCCCCCGCCTGCTCCGCACGGATCGCGACGGCGACGGGCACCTCGCCTGCCGCGCTCGCAAGTCGCGCGAGTGCCGCCGGAAGCTCCGCTTCGTCCGGCCGCGTGTACTCCGGCACCTCGAAGACCTCGGTGCCGGTTGCCTCGGGCTCGGTCGCGAAGATCTCGTACACGCGGGCCCGAAGGTTCTTGAACTCGAGCTCGTCGAAGAGCGACTCGATCGCAGCGGTGTCAGGCTCGGGCGAGGCCAGCTCGTCGAGCGCCAGGGGAAGTTCGAGGTCCGTGATGAGCCGATTGAGGCGACGATTCCGCTCGACGGCCTCGACGTTCTCGCGCAGGCTCTCCCCCGCCTTGCCCTTGATCTCGCTCGCGTGCGCAAGAACCCCCTCGAGACCGTCGTATTGGGCGATCCACTTCGCGGCAGTCTTGGGCCCGACTCCTGGCACACCCGGCAGGTTGTCCGCGGACTCGCCGACGAGCGCCGCGAGGTCGGGGTAGCGTGCGGGCGGGACGAGGTACTTCTCCTCGATCGCGGCAGCGTCCATGCACGGAATGTCGCTCACGCCCTTGCGCGGGTAGAGCACCGAGACGTGGTCGTTGACCAGCTGGAACGTGTCCCGGTCACCGGAAACGAGGTAGACGTCCATGCCTGCGTCCGCGCCTTGGGACGCAAGAGTCGCGAGGATGTCGTCTGCCTCGTAGCCGGGAAGTTCGAGCGTCCGGATACCGAGCGCCTGCATGACGCGCTTGATGAGGTCGATCTGCCCTCGGAACTCCGACGGCGTCTCGTTCCGGCCGCCCTTGTACTCGCTGTATTCCGCCTTGCGGTGAGTCGTCTCGTCACTCACGTCGAACGCGACCGCAACGTGGGTCGGCTTCTGGTCGCGCATGAGGTTGATGAGCATCGAGGTGAAGCCGTGGACGGCGTTCGTGTGCTGCCCTTCGGAGTTCCGGAAGCTCTCGGCGGGCAGGGCGAAGAAGGCACGGAAGGCCATGGAATGCCCGTCGACGACGAGAAGCCGGCGAGGCTCCCCCTGAGGATCGAGGACGACGGTCTCGGCTTTGCTCGTTTGACTCACGGGTGCCAGCCTAGTGGGCATGCAGACGAAAGACACTCGTGGCGGCTCGCCCCTGACGGGCGCCCAGAACGGCGGACTCCCGGCCAGCCACGAGCAGGAGCTGGCGAACTCCCACCTCCCAGAGCACGTCCGCTCCTGGCTCGCCGAAAGCGGGGTGGGAGCCCTCGTTGTGAAGCTCGGCATCGTGTTCGAAGAACTCGGCGCCGAGCGCTCGGTCGCGACCATGCCTGTAGAGGGGAACACCCAGATCGCCGGCATCCTGCACGGTGGAGCAAGTGCGGCCCTCGCGGAAACCCTCGGTTCGTTCTCCGCGACCCTGCACGCCGGTCCCGGGAGAATCGCGATGGGGGTCGACCTCAACGCGACGCATCACCGGCCCGCCTCCAGCGGTTGGGTGCGGGGCGTCTGCACCGCAGTCCACCTGGGCCGCACAACCACCTCGCACGAGATTGTCATCGAGGACGAATCTGGCCGCAGGATCTGCACGGCGCGGATCACGAACCTCCTCCGAGACCTGCCGCGGGAGGGCGTTCAGGCGGCGCGATAGTCCAGCTCGACAGTTCCGTCCCGTTGGGTGATTCCTTCGAGCCGGAAATCCTTCGGGGTGGCAAGCGCACGCGAACCGAAGAGCGGCACGCCGCCGCCGAGCGCCACCGGAACAAGCGTCACAACGACGCGATCCACGAGCCCAGCCGCCAGGAACTGCCCTGCGAGGTTTCCACCGCCGACGATGTACACGGCCTTCTCCCCCGCGTCCCGGGCGAGCTCGCTTGCGAACTCCGTCACGGCCCCCCGCACGACGACGACGTCCGCGCCGTCGTCCGCTGTGTGCTCGTGATGGCTGAACACCCAGCAGGGGGCCTTGTAGGACCACTCGCCCGGGTGATGCTCACGGATCCACTCGTAGGTCTCGCCGCCCATGACGATGCAGCCCACGCCGCGCTCGAAGGTGCGGTAGGACTCGCCTAGCCCCTCGACGTCGTCGAACTTCTCAAGCCACGCCAGCCCTCCGCCGTCCTGCGCAATGTAGCCGTCCAGGCTGGCCCCCACGTAGTACACGAACTCCGCCATGCGCCTCAGCGTAAACCGACGGGGCCCCCAGCAGGAGGTCGGCCCCTCAGTGGAAGTACGGCACGATGAGGTACACGCCGAAGAGGACCGCGGCCCCGGAGAGCACGTAGCACGCGCGGCTCGCTGCCGCGAGAACGCCGCGCCCAGACCGCCGTGGGTCCTCGCTCTCGGCTCCTAGGCGGATCCCGAGCGCGAAGAACAGCACGATGCACCCAGCGCCGAGCACGGTGGCGATGGCGACGACGACGAACGCTGCCCAGTCGATCAACTGATGCCCCCCTTCCGGGTCCGCTTGCGGGGCGGGAAGCTGACCGCCTCGCCTGCCTCTTCCACCTCGACGACGTCGTTGTGGCCCACGCGCTGGCGCCTGCTGATCGCGAACATCCACACGATGGACGCGGCACCGACGACCGCGATGATGATCACTCCCAGCGGCCCGGTGCCGACCACGAGGGCCGCGATGGCGCCGACCAGTGCAGCAGCCGGCAGCGTGAGGACCCAGCCCAGCGCGATCCGGCCGGCAGTCCCCCAGCGGATCGACGTGCCTCGGCGCCCCAGCCCTGAGCCGATCACCGAGCCGCTCGTCACCTGGGTCGTCGAGAGCGCGAAGCCGAGGTGCGACGAGGCGAGGATGGCCGCTGCCGTGCTCGACTCGGACGAGAAGCCCTGAGCCGGGCGGACTTCGGTGAGTCCGGTTCCGACGGTGCGGATGATCCGCCAACCGCCCGCGTAGGTTCCCAGGCCGATGGCGGTCGCGCAGGCGAGGATGACCCACCACTGCGGCGAGCTTCCGGGTGCCTGGGCTCCCGCCGCGATGAGAACGAGGGTGATGACGCCCATGGTCTTCTGGGCGTCGTTCGTGCCGTGGGACAGCGCGACGAGGCTCGAGGTGAAGATCTGCCCAATCCGGAATCCTGCGCGGCCCTGATGAAGCTTCTCGCCGGAAGCCGGGTCGCGCCGAGCCGTCACGAGGTAGGCGATGCGGGTGCAGACCCACGCCGAGAGCCCCGCGATGATCGGCGCAGCGATGGCCGGGATGATGACCTTCGAGACGATGCTCGGGAAGTTCACCGACGTGACTCCGATGCCGACGATCGCTGCCCCGATCAGTCCGCCGAACAGGGCGTGGGATGAGCTCGAGGGCAGGCCCCGGAGCCAGGTGAACATGTTCCACACGATGGCGCCGATGAGGCCCGCGAAGATGATTGCGGGAGTGATGTGCACTCCCGGGGCGCCTTCGCGGATGATGCCGCTCGAGATGGTCTTGGCCACCTCCGTCGAGAGGAACGCGCCGACAAGGTTGAGCACCGCGGCGAGGGCGACGGCGGTCCGAGGCTTGATCGCGCCCGTCGCGATGGGCGTGGCCATCGCGTTGGCTGTGTCGTGGAAGCCGTTCGTGAAGTCGAAGAAGAGCGCCAGCGCGATGACGAGCGCGATCATGGCGGTGATATCCACCCAGGTTCCCATCGGAGATCGACGTTGTTGGAGCGCTGTACTCCCCGCCCCAAGCGTTCACCCAGAGTTCACTACCCGGATGCCGCGGGTTTACCCTGCGCCGAGCAACCATCCTAGCCGAGGAATGATTCCATGCCGGTGCCCGAGGAGGGACTCGAACCCTCACACCTTTCGATACCGCATTTTGAGCGCGGCGCGTCTGCCGATTCCGCCACTCGGGCCTGCCGCGCGGCCTGACTGAGCCAACCGCGCGGGACTACTCTACAGGGCAACATCCACAGGCCCAACAGCCGCCACGTCGTCCTCGACCCGACCTCACCGGCCAACAAGTACGCGTGCAGGTGCACCAGCAACTGCGCGGAGGCAATGCGCCCCGGTAGGATCGTGGTAAGTCCACCCCTGAATCTGCAGCAAGGAGCCCGAGTGTCCGAGAAGACGTCGGAGAAGACAGCCAAGCCCACGCCGTCGCCGAAGAGCGCCGCGCCGTCGGACAAGGCACGTGCCGCGCGTCGCGTGGTAGTCGCGGAGGACGAAACGCTCATCCGCCTCGACATCATCGAGATCCTGCGGGGCGAAGGCTTCGACGTGGTCGGCGAGGCCGACAACGGTGAGAAGGCCGTCGAACTGGCAGAGGAACTGCGCCCCGACCTCGTGCTCATGGACGTCAAGATGCCGATCATGGACGGCATCACGGCTGCCGAGAAGATCGTGAAGGCGCGTATCGCGCCCGTGGTCCTCCTCACTGCCTTCAGCCAGAAGGAGCTCGTCGAGCGCGCACGCGACGCGGGTGCCATGGCCTACGTCGTCAAGCCGTTCACCCCGAACGACCTGGTCCCGGCCATTGAGATCGCGCTCTCGCGTCATGAGGAGATCCGCGCTCTCGAGGCCGAAGTGACCGATCTCCAGGAGCAGTTCGCCACGCGCAAGCTCGTCGAGCGCGCGAAGAGCCTGCTCATGACCAAGATGGGACTCAGCGAGCCAGAGGCGTTCCGCTGGATCCAGAAGACGTCGATGGATCGGCGCCTGAGCATGCGCGAAGTCGCCGAGACGATCATCAGCCAAGTGAGCTGAGAATCCTTCCGCGTCCCAGCGGGTGCGCGGGCCGAAGCAAAGCACGACGACGAGGGGCGGCACCCAGCGGGTGCCGCCCCTCGTTGCTCAGCCGACTTGTTCAGTCGGCCGGCTATCAGAGGATCAGACCTCGGGCCACGGCCCCACGTGCTCGCGAGCAGGCTTCACTGCGCCATCGAGCAGCTGGCCGGCATCGGCGAGGTCGCCGACCTTGTGCACGCGCAGAGCGTTCGTCGACCCCGCGACGCCCGGGGGCGAGCCTGCAGCCACGACCACGAGGTCATTTGGCTGAGCCATGCCGGCGCGGAGGAGGTACTCGTCCACCTGGGCGATCATCTGGTCCGTGTGCTCGGCGAACTCCACCATCCGGGGCTGGATGCCCCAGCACAGGCTCAGGATGTTCAGCGTCGAGGTGAGGGGTGTGAACGCGAAGATCGGCTTCTGGGGGCGGAGGCGGCTGAGGCGGCGTGCCGAATCGCCCGACTGGGTGAACGTGCAGATGTACTTCGCGTCGAGCTGGTCAGCGATGGTCACGGCAGCGCGGGTAATCGCACCGCCACGAGTCTTTGGCTGAGACCCGAGCGGGGGAACCCGCTCGAGCCCGTGATCCTCAGTGGACTCGATGATCTTGGCCATCGTCTTGACCGTCTCGATCGGGTACGCCCCCACGCTCGTCTCGCCCGAGAGCATGACCGCGTCCGCGCCGTCGAGCACCGCATTCGCGCAGTCGGAGGCCTCGGCGCGGGTCGGGCGGGGGTTCTCGATCATCGACTCGAGCACCTGAGTGGCGACGATGACAGGCTTCGCCCACCGGCGCGCCAGCTCGATTGCCCGCTTCTGAACGAGCGGAACCTCTTCAAGCGGAAGCTCGACGCCGAGGTCACCACGGGCGACCATAATCGCGTCGAAGGCGTCGATGATCTCGTGGAGCTGATCGACTGCCTGCGGCTTCTCGATCTTCGCGATGACCGGGACGCGCCGCCCCTCCTCGTCCATGATCGCGTGGACTCGCTCGACGTCCTTCGCATCGCGGACGAACGAGAGCGCCACGAAGTCCACCCCACGCTTGAGCGCCCAGCGGAGGTCACTCTCATCCTTGCCGCTCAGAGCGGGAACATTCACGGCAACACCGGGAAGGTTGATGCCCTTGTTGTTCGACACCATTCCGCCCACGACGACCTCAGCCACGACCTTGACGTCGTCGACGGCGGTCGCACGCAGCGCCACCTTGCCGTCGTCGATCAGCAGGGTGTCGCCCACAGCGACATCCTCGGTCAGGCTCTTCAAGGTCGTTGAGCAGATCTCCTTCGTGCCCGGAACGTCCTCGGTCGTGATGGTGAAGACATCGCCGGGGGCCAGCTCGTACGGGCCGTCGACGAAGCGGCCGAGGCGGATCTTCGGGCCCTGGAGATCGGCCATGATGCCGACGGCCTTGTGGAGTTCCGCCGATGCCTTCCGCACGTTCTCGTAGGTCGCGTCATGCACCGAGTAGTCGCCATGGCTCATGTTGAGCCGGGCCACGTCGACGCCGGCCTCGATCACTGCGAGGGTCTTCTCGTAGCTCGAGATGGCCGGCCCAAACGTGGCAACGATTTTCGCTCGTCTCATATACCTCACCCTAGGGGTTGTGTGGTGAACGTGGATGTCTGGGGGATGAACTTCACGGAATTCCGCGGAGCGCGGGGCAAGTGTCAGAGGACAGAGATCGCGCGGTCGGTCGGTGCCACCGGCGCCGGCAGGATCGTGCTGCCCATGAGGAACTTGTCGACCTCCGCGGCGCAGGCCCGCCCCTCGGCGATCGCCCACACGATGAGCGACTGTCCGCGGCCCGCGTCGCCGGCCACGAAGACGCCCGGCGTCGCCGTCATGTACTCGCCGTCGCGCGCGACGTTCCCGCGCTCTTCGAACGGGGCGTTGATCTGCTCGGGAAGCCCTGATTCCTCGGCCCCCGTGAAGCCGAGGGACAGGAGGACGAGGTCGGCAGGAATGACCCGCTCCGTCCCCGCCTTGGGGAGCCGCTTGCCGTCCACGTATTCCGTCTCGGCGACCTTGAGCCCGGTGACCTTGCCGTTCTCGCCGATGTACTCCACCGTCGAGGCCAGATAGGTGCGCTCGCCGCCTTCCTCGTGCGCGCTCGCGACCTCGAAGAGCGTCGGGAACATCGGCCACGGCTGGTGGCCGGGACGCTCGGACGGGGGCTGCTTGCCGATCGCGAGGGTCGTGACTGACGCGGCCTGCTGGCGGTGGGCGGTGCCGAGGCAGTCCGCGCCGGTGTCGCCGCCGCCGAGGATCACGACGTGCTTGCCGCGGGCGTCGATCTGGTTCTCGACCACATCGCCGGCAACAGCGTGGTTGGACTGGACGAGGTATTCCATGGCGAAGTGGACGCCGTCGAGCTCCCGGCCCGGGATCCTGAGGTCCCGCGGGACGGTGGCGCCGGTTGCGACGACAACGGCGTCATACCGGCGGCGCAGCTGGTCCCAGCTCACGTCTCGGCCGACCTCGACGCCAGCGCGGAAGCGCGTCCCCTCGGCCTTCATCTGCTCGAGGCGACGGTCCAGGACCTCCTTCTCCATCTTGAAGTCGGGGATTCCGTAGCGCAGCAGGCCGCCGATGCGGTCGTCGCGCTCGTACACCGCGACTGTGTGGCCCACCCGTGTGAGCTGCTGCGCGGCGGCGAGCCCCGCCGGGCCGGAGCCGACCACAGCTACCGTCTTGCCCGTGAGGCGGGCCGGCGGCAGGGGCTCGACGAAGCCGCCTTCGAAGGCCTGCTCCGCGATCGAGACCTCGATCTGCTTGATCGTGACCGCTGGCTGGTTGATGCCCAGCACGCACGCGGACTCGCACGGGGCGGGGCAGAGGCGGCCGGTGAACTCCGGGAAGTTGTTCGTCGCATGCAGGCGCTCGCTCGCGTCCTGCTCCTTGCCGCGCCACGTGAGGTCGTTCCACTCGGGGATGAGGTTCCCGAGCGGGCAGCCGTGGTGGCAGAACGGGACGCCGCAGTCCATGCAGCGCCCGGCCTGGCGCTTGAGGACGCCGTTCTCCTGGGCCTCGTAGACCTCCTTCCAGTCCATGATGCGGACAGGAACGGGACGGCGCGGCTGCGTCTCACGCTGCCGGACCTTCAGGAATCCGCGTGGATCAGCCACCGGTCACCTCCAGGATGCGAGACCAAACTTCTTCCCCGTCCGGGTCGAGCCCTTCCTCAAGGGCACCCAACCGGGTCTGCTGCACCGCCGCGTAGTCGCGGGGCAGCACCTTCGTCATGCGGGCCGCTGTGTCGTCGAAGTTCTCCAGCAGGCGCTGGCCGAGCTGCGAGCCCGTCTCCTCCACATGCTTCGCGATGAGGTTCCGCACGATGTCGCGATCCTCGTCGTCGAGCTCGAGGAGCGTGAGCTCCCCCGAGTCGAGGGCCTGCGTATTGACCTTCGTCACCTCGAGGTCGAGGACGAACGCTGTGCCCCCGGACATGCCGGCCCCGAAGTTCCGGCCGGTCCGGCCGAGGATCACGGCCTGGCCGCCCGTCATGTACTCGCAGCCGTGGTCGCCGATGCCTTCCACGACAGCGGTCGCACCAGAGTTGCGCACGAGGAACCGTTCGCCCACCATGCCGCGGAGGAAGATCTCGCCGCTCGTGGCGCCGTACCCGATGACGTTGCCGGCGATGACATTGTCCTCCGCAGGGAAGACATTGGTGCGATCCGGGCGGACGATCACGCGGCCGCCCGAGAGCCCCTTGGCGACGTAGTCGTTCGAGTCCCCGAACAGGCGCAGCGTGATGCCGGCCGGCAGGAACGCCGCGAGCGACTGCCCGGCGGTGCCCGTGAGGGTCACGTCGATCGTGTCGGTCGCGAGCGCGTCGGTCCCGAACGTGCGCGTCACCTCGTGCCCGAGCATCGTGCCCACCGAGCGGTCGGTGTTGACGACGGGGAGGCTGATCTTGACCGGGCTGCGGTCCTTGAGCGCTTCCTGCGCCATCTCGATCAGCTGGACGTCGAAGTGCTTGTCGAGCTCGTGGTTCTGGCCGGTCGTGTTGCGCAGCGGGGCGTCCTCGTCGAAGTCCATTCCGGCGAGGATCGGCGAGAGGTCAAGCCCCTCGGCCTTCCAGTGGTCGATCGCGTCCTTCGTGTCGAGGAACTCCGAGCGTCCGATCGCCTCTTCGAGCGAGCGGAAGCCGAGCTGCGCGAGGATCTCGCGGATCTCCTCGGCGATGAATTCGAAGAAGTTCACGACGAACTCCGGCTTCCCGCTGAACCTGGCACGGAGCTCGGGGTTCTGGGTCGCGACCCCCACCGGGCACGTGTCAAGGTGGCACACGCGCATCATGATGCAGCCGGAGACCACGAGCGGAGCGGTCGCGAAGCCGTACTCCTCGGCCCCGAGAAGCGCCGCGATAACCACATCACGTCCCGTCTTGAGCTGGCCGTCGACCTGAACCACCACGCGGTCGCGCAGGCCGTTGAGCATGAGCGTCTGCTGGGTCTCGGCGAGCCCGAGCTCCCACGGGACACCTGCGTGCTTGAGCGAGTTCAGCGGGGAGGCGCCGGTTCCGCCGTCGTGCCCCGACACGAGGACGACGTCGGCCTTCGCCTTGGTCACGCCGGCGGCGACCGTGCCGATGCCCACCTCGGAGACGAGCTTGACGTGGACGCGTGCGCTCGGGTTGGACCGCTTGCAGTCGTAGATCAGCTGCGCGAGGTCCTCGATCGAGTAGATGTCATGGTGCGGGGGCGGCGAGATCAGCGTGACGCCCGGCGTCGAGTGACGCGTCCGGGCGACCCACGGGTAGACCTTCTGGGCCATGAGCTGACCGCCCTCGCCGGGCTTGGCCCCCTGCGCCATCTTGATCTGGATGTCCGTGGCGTTGGTCAGGTACAGGCTGGTCACGCCGAAGCGCCCCGAGGCGACCTGCTTGATGGCCGAGCGACGCTCGGGGTCGAGCAGGCGGTCGGTGTCCTCTCCGCCCTCGCCCGTGTTCGAGCGGGCGCCCAAGCGGTTCATCGCGATCGCGAGCGTCTCGTGCGCTTCCTTGGAGATGGACCCGTAGCTCATCGCGCCCGTGGAGAACCGCTTGACGATGCTCGCGACCGACTCGACCTCCTCGATCGGGATCGCGGGGCGAAGGCCCTCGCGGAACGCCAGCAGGCCACGCAGCGTCATGAGGTTCTTCGACTGGTCGTCCACGCCCGTCGTGTACGCCTTGAACACGTCATACCGGCGCTCCCGCGTCGCGTGCTGGAGGCGGAAAACCGTCTCGGGGTTGAACAGGTGCGGCTCGCCGTCGCGACGCCACTGGTACTCCCCGCCGTTCATCAGCGCCCGATGCGGCTGCTCGATGCCGGAGGCGGGGTATGCCATCTCGTGGCGCGCTGCGACCTCGGCTGCGACGACGTCGAGCCCGACACCGCCGAGCTGGCTGTGGGTGCCCGCGAAGAACTCGTCGACAAGGTCCTGCGACAGGCCGAGCGCCTCGAACGTCTGCGCCCCGCAGTACGACGCGACGGTCGAGATGCCCATCTTGGACATGATCTTCAGCACGCCCTTGCCGAGGCCTTTGATGAGGTTGTAAACCCCGTCCTCCGGCGTGACCCCGGGCAGGTCGCCCGAACGGATGAGCTCCTCCACGGACTCCATCGCAAGGTACGGGTTCACCGCGGACGCACCGTAGCCGATGAGCACCGCAACATGATGGACCTCGCGCACGTCGCCGGCCTCGACGACGAGCGCAGTCTTGGTGCGGTTCGCGCTGCGCAGGAGGTGATGGTGGACCGCCGAGACCAGCAGCAGCGACGGGATCGGCGCCCATTGCGCGTTCGAGTCGCGGTCGGACAGCACAACGTACTGCACGCCCCGGTTGATGGCGCCAGAGACCTGCTCGCAGATCTCGGTCAGCCGTGCCCGCAGAGCCGCCTCGCCGCCCTCGGGGCGGTAGAGCCCGCGGACCTTGATCGCGATCCGGTCGCCGTCCTGATTTTCGATGTTCGCGATCTTCGCCAACTGGTCGTTGTTGACCACGGGGAACGGCAGGATGACCTGCTTCTCCTTGACCTGCCCCATGCTCAGCAGGTTCCCGTTGGGCCCGATCGCGCCGTTGAGGCTCGTGACGAGCTCCTCGCGGATCGCATCCAGCGGCGGGTTCGTCACCTGGGCGAAGGACTGGACGAAGTAGTCGAAGAGCAGCCGCGGCCGCTTCGAGAGGACCGCGACCGGGGTGTCGGACCCCATCGCCCCGATCGGCTCGGCACCCGTGCGCGCCATCGGCCCGACGAGGATCCGCAGCTCCTCCTGGGTGTAGCCGAACGTGCGCTGACGCACGTTCACGGACTGGGGCGTGTGGATGACGTGCTCACGCTCGGGCAGCTCGGCGAGGCGGATGACGTTCTGGTCCACCCACTCCTGCCAAGGGTTCGCCCCAGCGACCTCGGCCTTGACCTCGGCGTCCTCGATGATGCGACCGGCCTCGGTGTCGACGACGAACATCTTGCCCGGCGCGACGCGGCCCTTCTTGACCACCTTCGACGGCTCGACGTCCACGACGCCGACCTCGGAGGCGAAGACGACGAGCCCGTCCTCGGTGACCCAGTAGCGGCAAGGGCGGAGGCCGTTGCGGTCCAACGTGGCGCCGACGAGCGAGCCGTCCGTGAACGAGACGGCAGCCGGGCCGTCCCACGGCTCCATGAGGAGGGAGTGGTACTCGTAGAACGCCCGACGCGCGGGATCCATGGTGGCGTGGTTCTCCCACGCCTCCGGGATCATCATCATGATCGCGTGAGTGATCGGCCGTCCGGAAAGCCAGAGGAGCTCGGCAACCTCGTCGAACGAGGCGGAATCGGAGGCGCCAGGGGTGCAGATCGGGAAGAGCTCCTCGGGGACCTCACCCAGGAGGGGGCTCGAGAGCTGAGACTGACGTGCCCTCATCCAGTTGCGGTTGCCCTTGACCGTGTTGATCTCGCCGTTGTGCGCGATCGTGCGGAACGGCTGGGCAAGCGGCCACGAGGGGAAGGTGTTCGTCGAGAAGCGCGAGTGGACGATCGCAAGCTTCGTCGTGAACCGATCGTCGGAGAGATCCGGGTAGAACGGTTCGAGCTGCGCCGTCGTGAGCATCCCCTTGTAGACGATCGTCCGCGAGGAGAGCGATGGGAAGTAGACGCCATGCTTGTTCTGCGCCCGCTTGCGGATCCGCCAGACTCGTGCGTCGAGATCATTGCGCTCGAGCGCCTCACCTGTGAGCGAGGCGAAGAACGGCTGGGCGAAGCGTGGCATGCACGCCCGCGCCATGGCCCCGACGAGCTCCGCAACCACGGGAACCTCACGCCAGCCGAGGACCCTGAGTCCCTCGGCCTCCGCGAGTGCCTCGATGCCAGCGCGCGCCGCGGCATCCTCGCGGTCCTCAGCGGGGAGGAACGCGATGCCTACGGCGTACTGGCCGAGCGCCGGCAGCTCGAAGTCGACGGTGGCCCGGAAGAACTCGTCCGGGAGCTGGAGGAGAATGCCAGCACCGTCACCCGTCCCCTCGTCGGCTCCGACGGCGCCACGGTGCTCGAGCGCGCGGAGGGCGTGGAGCGCGGCGTCGACGATGTCATGCCCGCCCTCGCCGCGGAGCGTTGCGACGATTGCGAGACCGCACGCGTCCTTCTCCTGGTCCGCGCGGTAGAGCCCAGTGGATGCCGGAAGGGCCGAGAACCGCTCGAACGGCGAGACTGCCTCTCGGGGCTGGTGCTCGACGGCGGAGCCGTGTGTCGGGTGAGTCATGACGAAACGTCCTTCCTCCTGATCGATTCGCGACAGGGGACAACGTTGGCCCCGCGTAGCTGGCCACGAGGGGACCCAGCACGGCGCTGATTACTGGAAATTGTAGGGGCGGCTCCACGCCGCCGAACAGCGTCAGGTGCCTCCTACGTCGGCCCGGCGGAAGTGCTCCCGCGGCCGGTGGTCCACGTCCTTGTGGAGTGAGCATCGCTTGCGGGCGGTGGCCCGGAGCGTGGCGAGCGGGGCGAAGACCCATTCGCGGTCGTGCTCCGCTGAAGGGATCGCGTCCTGAGTGCGGGACACGACTCGTTGGAGACGGCTCGGTGTGTCGCAAGATTACCACGGTCGCCGTATAGCGAGACGGTGAGGTCCGCACGCTGGATGGGCATGGCCTTTCCCGCGCATTGTGTTACGCCCTTCGGCTTTCGCACCTCCGAAAGGGAAGAGGCGAAAGCCGCCGTCATGCGGAGGCGGAGCGTTTGAGACCGCCGCTCAGCTCTGCCGCCAGCTGGCCGACGGCGTCGGGGCCGCCGTCACGGAGGGCACCGACGATGGCTGTTCCGACAATCACTCCATCCGCGTAGGCACCTATCTCGCGTACGTGCTCGGCGTTCGAGACGCCGAGGCCCACGCACACCCGTTCAGCGCCAGCTGCGCGGGCTTCGGCAACAACCCGCTGGGCGCTCTCGTCCACGGCCGCGCGCGCGCCAGTCACGCCCATGAGCGAAACCGCGTACGTGAAACCCCTCGTCGCGGCGACGGTCATGGCCATGCGTTCAGCGGTGGTGGACGGGGCGACAAGGAAGACCCGGTCAAGCCCGTACTTGTCCGAAGCCTCGAACCACTCGGCAGCCTCGTCGGGGATGAGGTCCGGCGTGATGAGGCCCGCTCCCCCGGCCTCCGCCAGACGGCGCGCGAACTCGTCGACGCCCATGCGCATGACGGGGTTCCAGTAGGTCATCACGAGCACGGCGGCGTCGGTGGCATCCGTCACTGCCTTGACGACCTCGAAGACGCTCGCGACGTGGAAGCCGTTCGCGAGTGCCTCGGTCGTGGCGGCCTGGATGACGCTGCCGTCCATGACGGGGTCAGAGTAGGGAATGCCGATCTCGATCACGTCGGCACCGTTGCGAGCAAGCGCGATGGCGGCGTCGATGCTCTCCTGGACGGTCGGGAACCCAGCAGGCAGATACCCCACGAGGGCGGCTCGACCCTCCGCCTTCGCGCGGTCGATCGCGGCCGCTGCCTTGCTCGTCGTCGTACCTCCCACGCCCTTGGCTCCTGCCTCCTGCGCCTGCTGCTCGATTGCGCTCATGCCAACTCCTCCACCGCGCCCGTGCCCTCGCCCGGCACGAAGCCCTTTGGCCGGCGCGTCGAGAGCGTCGTGCCCTTCACCTGGCCGTTCTCATCGAGCATGCCGAACCACTCGGCTGCCGTCTGGACGTCCTTGTCACCGCGCCCCGAAAGGTTCACGATCACGATTCGCTCGGCCGGATTGCCCCCTTCAGCCGCTAGGCGCCGACCAACCTTGATCCCTCCTGCCAGCGCATGCGCGGACTCGATGGCAGGGATGATGCCCTCGGTCCTGCACAGGAGGCTGAAAGCCTCCATCGCCTCGGTGTCGGTGATCGGCTCGTAGGTGACGCGACCGATGTCGTGGAGGTATGAGTGCTCGGGCCCGACGCCGGGGTAGTCGAGCCCCGCCGAGATGGAGTGCGACTCGATCGTCTGCCCGTCGTTGTCCTGCATAAGGTACGAGCGGGCGCCGTGGAGGACCCCGGGTCGACCCAGCGTGATGGTCGCAGCGTGATGCCCGGTCTCGACTCCCTCGCCGCCGGCCTCGAAGCCATAGAGCCGCACGGAGGGGTCGTCCAAGAAGCCGTGGAAGATGCCGATCGCGTTCGAGCCGCCTCCAATACAGGCACAGACCGCATCAGGAAGCGTGCCCGCCTGGGCCAGGATCTGCTCGCGGGCCTCTTCGCCGATGACCTCATGGAAGAACCGGACCATCGCTGGGAAGGGGTGGGCTCCCGCGGCGGTGCCGAGAAGGTAGTGCGTCGTCCGAACATTCGCGACCCAGTCGCGGAGGGCGTCGTTGATCGCGTCCTTGAGCGTCTGCGAGCCGTTCGTGACCGGAACAACCGTCGCGCCGAGCAGCTGCATGCGCGCCACGTTGAGGGCCTGGCGGCGGCAGTCCTCGGCTCCCATGTACACGACGCACTCAAGCCCGAGCAGCGCGGCTGCGGTCGCGCTCGCGACGCCGTGCTGGCCGGCGCCCGTCTCCGCGATGACCCGGGTCTTCCCCATCCGCTTAGCGAGGAGCGCCTGCCCCAGCACATTGTTGATCTTGTGCGAGCCCGTGTGGTTGAGATCCTCGCGCTTGAGGAACACGCGGACCCCCCCGGCGTGCTGGGAGAACCGCTTGGCCTCGGTCAGGAGCGAGGGACGCCCCGAGTAGTTCCGGTTGAGCTCGGCGATCTCGGCGAGGAAGTCCGGATCCTGCTTCGCCTTCTCGAACGTCTCCTCAAGCTCGTCGAGGGCGGCGATGAGCGATTCCGGCATCCAGCGGCCGCCGTAGGCCCCGAAGTAGGGGCCGGGCGCGTGTCGCAGACTGCCCGAGAGGAAGGCGTCGGCCGGGTGGGCCTCGCGCTCCTTGATCACAGCGTCAGAGGCTGCTTCTGGTGAGTTCTGGGCCACCAGTCTCTCCGTCCTTGTTGAAGTCCGCCGGAGAAGGGCGTCCGCGACAGGGCGCCCTTCCGGCTCAGTTCGCGCCGAGTCGCTCGGCGATCGCCTCCGCGCCGCTGCGCTGGAATGCCGCGATCCGCTCCCGCGGGGAGCCGTGGGTCACGAGGGCCTCGCCGACGAGCACAGCGTTTGCGCCGAGAGCGGCGTACTCCGCGACGTCCTCGGGGCTCCGCACGCCCGACTCCGCCACGACAACGGGTCCCGCCGGGATCCGGTCGGCGAGGCGGCCGAACACGGCGCGGTCGACGTCGAGCGTCTTGAGGTTCCGCACATTGACGCCGAGGATGCGAGCACCGGCCGCGATGCCCCGGTCGATCTCCTCTTCCGTGTGCGTCTCCACGAGGGCATTCATGCCCAATTCGTGCGTGAGGTCGAGGAAGCCTTTGAGCTCGGCATCGTCGAGTGCCGCGACGATGAGCAGCACGAGGTCGGCGCCGTGGGCGCGTGCCTCATGGATCTGGTACTCGTCGACCGTGAAATCCTTGCGGAGCAGCGGAGTGCCTACGGCCGAGCGAACAGCATCGAAGTCATCGAGGCTGCCACTGAAGCGGCGCTGCTCGGTCAGCACACTGATGACGGCAGCCCCGCCGTCTGCGTACTGCTGCGCCAGGGCGGCTGGATCCACGATGTCTGCGAGTTCGCCTTTGGAAGGGCTGCGTCGCTTGACCTCGGCAATGACCTTTAGCTCGCGACGCGGCTCCTCGTTGCCCCCGAGGGCGCCGAACGCGTCGAGGGCGGCCGGCCTGGCAGCCGCCGCCTCACGGACGGCAGCGAGCGGGAACGCGCTCCGGCGTGCCTCGAGATCCTCGCGGACGCCGGCGATGATGTCGTCGAGGACAGTCGCCATCAGTGGGTGTTGTTGAGCTTGCTGCCGCCCACTCCATAGCCCGCGCGGCGCATGACCCAGCCGACGATCAGGCCGATCGCGATGATCACGATGCCGGCCCAGAAGATCGGGGAGTTGGCAATGACGAACGCAATGCAGGAGACGAGCGCGCCGATGAGCATGATGAAGACGCAGGTCCATGCGGCCGGGCTGTTCCCGTGGCCAAGATCCTCGCCGTGAAGGACCGCCTTGGTGCTGTCCTGGGAACCGCTCGCGTTGCTCATGTCGTTTTCTCCTCGATTGGGGGTCTTAGGCCATTCTGCCATCTTCGACGCCGGGCTCGGCGCCTTCCGAATGCGGTCCGCCGCTTCAGTCGGTCGGGTCCTCGCCCCGGGTCAGGCGGTCCCATCCGTCGATCTCGTCAACTTGGGCGGCTTGCGCGTCTCCGCCCTCTTCGGCCGTCTCACCATCCGAGCCGGTCGCCCTGCGGCGGCCGCCCGCGGCAGCGTCATACTTCGTTCGCGTGGGCCAGCGCCGCGAGGCGACCATCGCGAGGATGCCGCACAGCGCTAGCAGCGCTCCCGCCACTGCGGCGGCTATGGGGAACCAGGTGAGCACCGTCGTCGCCGGCCCGCCTGACACGCCTGTGGCCTTCGCGATCGAGCTGTCCGCCGCGGCCCGCGGATTCAGCACAACGGCGATGCAGGACGCGGCGACACCAAAGCCCGCGAGGACGACGACGGCGCTCGCCACCAAGCGCCCGACGCGGCCCGCGACTGCGGCCGCGAGGACCCCGGCAAGGCCGACGAGCGCGAGGGCGGTCACCGCCGTCGCCGCATTGCTGCCTTGGACCATCACGTGCGCGGTCCGCACGGAGGCGCTCTGGACGTCCGCATCGATCCAAGTCTGGGTGGTCGAAGCGAAAGCGAGGATCGCCACGAGGACGCTGAGTGCGACGACGGTCGACTTCCGAGCCCAAGCGGGCAGGCGCGGCGGCTCGTGCCCCGCGGCCGGAACGATTTCGGAGGATCCGCCCACGCTAGATCACCTCCCCGACGCCCGGGAGGGTCGCTGCAGATCTCAAGGCGGACGCGGTGTGCACCGCGCGCAGCGGAGCAGCCGCCTTGTTGACCGACTCGAGGGCCTCAGCCACCGGGTCCGAGTCGGCGACAATCCCGCCCCCGGACTGGACGTAGGCGCGGCCCTCACGGAGCAGCGCGGTGCGGATCGCGATCGCCATATCCATGTCGCCCGCGAAATCGAAGTATCCGACAACGCCGCCGTACACGCCGCGGCGCCTCGGCTCGACTTCATCGAGGAGCCGCAAGGCACGCGGCTTCGGCGCGCCTGAGAGCGTTCCCGCCGGGAAGGTTGCGGCGAGGACGTCGTAGGCAGTCGCGTCCGGCCGAAGGCGGCCGTCCACCGTGGAGACAAGATGCATGATGTGGCTGAACCGCTCAACCGCCATGAACTCGCTGACCTCGACCGTCCCGGGGCGGCACACCTTCGAGAGGTCGTTGCGGGCGAGGTCGACGAGCATGAGGTGCTCCGCACGCTCCTTCTCGTCTGCGAGGAGTTCCTCGGCGAAGGCCCTGTCCGCCTCGACCGTCGCGCCGCGTGGGCGTGAGCCGGCGATGGGATGGGTGACGACCTGGTCTCCCGTCACTGTAACCAAGGCCTCGGGAGACGACCCAACGATCGAGTACTCGCGCCCATCAGCGTCCTCGAGGCTCAGGAGGTACATGTAGGGGCTCGGGTTCATGGCCCGGAGGATCCGGTAGACGTCGAGCGGCGGGGCGTCGAAATCGAGCTCGAAACGGCGCGAGATGACGACCTGGAAGACCTCGCCGTCGACAATCGCCTCTTTCCCGCGGGCGATCGCGGCAAGGTAGCCGGACTCCTCCCAGTTCTCGATCACCTTGTCCCGGTAGTCGACCACGGGGCCGAGGACGGAAACCGCCGCCGCCGAAGGCTTGAGCACTCGCTCAACCATCCGGGTAAGGCGCTCCACAGCGTCCCGCCATGCCTCGTCGACGCGCTCGTTGCTGTTGTCGAAGTTGATCGCATTCGCAACGAGTGTCACCGTGCCGTCCACGTTGTCGTGCACCGCGAGGTCCGTGACGAGGTTCATAGCGAGCTCAGGAAGGTCGAGGTCATCCTCGGGCGGTGACAGGAGCTTCTCCCAGCGCCGGACCGCTTCCCAGCCGACGAAGCCGACCATGCCGGAGGTGAGCGGGGGCAGGGAGTCGAAGCGCTCGGTCCGCAGGGCGGTGACGGTGTCGCGAAGCGCCTCGAGCGGGTTCCCGCCCGTGGGGACCCCGACCGGGGGCTCGCCGGTCCAGTGTGCCTCGCCGTTGTTGCTCGTGAGCGTCGCTCGGGACTCGGCCCCGATGAAGGAATAGCGCGACCACGAGCCGCCCACGGCTGCGGATTCGAACAGGAACGTCCCGGGGTGTCCGTCAGCGAGCTTGCGGTACAGGCTGATGGGGGTTTCGGCGTCGGCCAGCAGCTTCACGCGGACTGGGATGACGCGTCGGTCCGCGGCGAGCTTGCGGAACTCCCCGAGCGTGGGTTCGATGACTCCTAGGTCAAGCATGGTGTGGGTGGCGGGCCTTCCGTAGGCGAGTGGGCGAGGGGCGGGAGTGAGCGGGCCTGTTCAGGCTTCGCCGACGACGGCGGGAATGCCTCTGCCGTCGAAGCAGGTCCGGGTCCCGGTGTGGCAGGCTGCGCCGACTTGGTCCACTTGGACGAGCAGCGCGTCGCCGTCGCAGTCGAGGGACACGGACTTGACCCACTGGACATGGCCCGATGTGTCGCCCTTGCGCCAGTACTCCCGCCTCGAACGCGACCAGAATGTTACGCGGCCGCTCGTGAGCGTCCGTCGCAGTGCCTCGTCGTCCATCCACCCCACCATGAGCACCTCGAGGCTGTCGTACTGCTGCACGACGGCGGCCACCAGTCCGGCGGGATCCCGCTTGAGACGCTCGGCGACATCGGCGGCGAGAGCTGGGTAGCCGGCGTCGGCCACCGCGGCTTTCGGGGCGGCCTGGGGTGGCTCGGAGGAGGGTTCATTCTGCTCGGACATCCCCTCAAGTCTAGTGGCCGTGAAGTCGCGGGCTGACCGTGCGCGCGGGCACGCCCGCGCGTGCTAGTTTCGCTAGTGATGCACTTCGTTCCGCCGTCCCGGGAAGTCCTGGCCGAGACCCTGCTCGCGGCCGGCCCCAACGCGCCCACCTTGTGTGAGGGGTGGGCAACCAAAGAGCTCGCGGCTCATCTCTACCTTCGCGAGCGGAACGCCCGCGTCGGCTTCGGCCTCGCCGTCCGACGCCTCCGCAGCGTCTCCGATTCCGCCACAGCACGGCTCGCTGCCAAGACAGCAACGCCCGCGGCTTATGCGCAGCTCGTGGCATCATTCCGGGCAGGGCCCCCGAAGGCCTCGCCACTGCGAATCCCCCGTCTCGACGAAGCCGCGAACCTCGCAGAGTTCTTCGTCCACACCGAGGACGTGCGGCGAGCAACCGAGCGCTGGGCCCCGCGCGCCCTCGACGAAGGGTATGCGGACGCGCTCTGGGAGCACCTTGTGCGGCAGGCCGCGATTCTCTACCGGGGCGTGGACCTCGGTGTGGTGCTCGTCAGCCCTCAGGGGCCACGGCATGTAGCCAAACGGGCAGCCGTCTCGGTGGCGATTGTCGGCGAGCCAGGCGAGCTCCTCCTGCACGCGACGGGCCGCGGCTCGCACGCGCTTGTGACATTCGAGGGCCAACCCGACGCGGTGGCTCTCCTGAAGACGGCCGACGTCGGCCCCTGAGGCCGCGCCCGGAGGAAGCAGCGCTTGGGCTGGCGCTCCCTGCCAGGCGTCCTCGCATCTCTCGTCGGCTTCTTGAAGTGGCAGGATGGGGGCATGCCCGCACTCGACGAAATCTGGAATTCCATCGGCCCGCTCTGGGCGGCTGTCAATGAATCGGAGTGGGCCGAATCCGGCCCCGCCCCGTCGGTCGACGGCGGCGAGGCTACCGTCTTCGCGGCCAGGACCGCCGACGTCGAGCAGCCCCCGCAGCTGCCGGAGGGCGGCGACGTCGTCGGAGCACCACTCGGACCGTACGACGCTGTCGAGGTGACATTGTTCGGGCGAGCCGCGGCGAGAGGACGCATCGCGTTCGGCGACAGCGTCGCCGTCGTAGGCCACTTCGATTTCGAGAAGGGAACGGATCCCGACGTATTGGGCCCGGCCCTGGTCTCGGCGCTGGCCGAGGAAGCCTTCCTCGAGGGGGCTGAAGTCATCTACACCGTTGTCGAGGCATCCCAGGCACCGTCTTATCTCGGAACCGGGTGGACCGAGGCCGGGCGCCTCACCCGCTCGTAGGTGCCCGCCCTGTCCGGAGCCAGCTCTCTCAGCGGACTTCGTGGCCTGCGGCTCGGATAGCCTCTTTCACCTGACGGATCATGTCGTCAGGGCCGAAGTGGAACATCGATGCGGCGAGCACAGCGTCCGCTCCGGCCTCGATCGCAGGCGGGAAGTGCTCGGGCGCACCCGCGCCTCCCGAGGCGATGAGCGGGACCGCGACGGCTGCACGGATCAGCCGGATCAGCTCAAGGTCGAATCCTTCTTTTGTGCCGTCTGCGTCTATGGAATTCAGGAGGATTTCACCGACGCCACGGTCGGCAGCCTCCTTCGCCCACTGGACCGCGTCGATGCCGGTCCCCCGGCGCCCGCCGTGCGTCGTCACTTCGAATCCTGAAGGCGTGCTCACCTCGCCCTGGACCCGGCGCGCGTCGACGGAGAGGACCAACACCTGCGAACCGAAGTGCCGCGTGATCTCGTCGATCACGTCCGGCCTGGCGATCGCTGCGGTGTTGATCGATGCCTTGTCCGCACCCTCCCGCAGCAGGCGGTCAACTTCCGCAACGCCGCGCACTCCTCCTCCCACGGTGAGGGGGATGAAGACCTCCTCGGCCGTGCGGCGGACGACGTCGAACGTCGTCTCCCGCTCGGACGAAGACGCCGTGACGTCGAGAAAGGTGAGCTCATCCGCGCCGGCCCGGTCGTAGCGGTGGGCCAGTTCGACTGGATCTCCCGCATCTCGGAGGCCCTTGAAATTGACGCCCTTGACGACGCGCCCCGCGTCGACATCGAGGCACGGGATGACGCGGACTGCAACGCCCATGGTTCGCCCCTCCCTAGATCCGGCAGGCGTGGATGCTGCTGACGAGGATCGCTCGCGCACCTAGGTCGTACAGCTCATCCATGACCCGGTTGGTCTCTCGTTTCGGCACCATCGAACGAACCGCGACCCATTCGGAGTCCCGCAGCGGGGAGACCGTGGGCGATTCAAGGCCCGGTGTGAGGGCCGAGGCCTGCTCGACGAGTTCCTTGCGGACGTCGTAGTCCATGAGCACGTACTTGCGCGCGACCAGCACGCCCGTGAGGCGGCGGATGAGGACCTCGATCGCGGGCATGACATGCCCCTTGCGGCCGATGAGCACGGCCTCCGACTGCAGGATCGGATCCCCGAAGACTTCCATCCCCGCGGCTTTGAGCGTGTTGCCCGTCTCCACGACATCCGCGATTGCGTCTGCCACTCCGAGCCGGACGGAGGACTCGACCGCGCCGTCGAGGCGCACGATCCGGGCGGGCTTCACCCCTTGGTCGGCGAGGTACGTGCGGACCAGCCCGTCGTAGCTCGTCGCGACCCGACGGCCCTCGAGCTGATCCACCGAAGCGAACTCGCCGGCGGGGCCGGCGAAGCGGAACGTCGAGGCCGCGAAGCCGAGCGGCAGGAGCTCTTCGGCCTCCACCTCGGCATCGATGAGGAGGTCGCGCCCGGTGATGCCGACATCGAGGGTGCCTTGGCCTACGTACACCGCGATGTCGCGGGGCCGCAGGAAGAAGAACTCGACGTCATTCTCAGGATCGAGCATGACGAGCTCGCGGCCTTCGCGGCGTTGGCGGTAGCCGGCCTCGGAAAGCATCGAGGAGGCGGCCTCGGAAAGGGAGCCCTTGTTGGGGACTGCTACACGGAGCATGGTGGTCTTTCTGGTTTCGAAGGGAGATGTCTCGGCTTCTCGCCACGGGGCGCCCCTCCCGGCTGCGGGATGGGAGCGCGCGCCGTGGCTAGAGATGCGTGTACACGTCCTTGAGCGTGAGACCCTTCGCGATCATGAGCACCTGGACGTGGTAGAGAAGCTGGGAGATCTCCTCGGCCGCCGCCTCGTCCGACTCGTATTCAGCCGCCATCCAGACTTCGGCGGCCTCCTCCACGATCTTCTTCCCGATGCCGTGGACCCCCGAGTCCAGTTCGACGACGGTGCGCGACCCCTCCGGGCGTCGCGTGGCCTTCTCGCTGAGCTCGGCGAACAGCGACTCGAAATCTTTCACGGAGTCAAGACTATCCGAGCTCATCGGGCGTCCTGAGACGGTAGCCCGCGTGTGACTTGGCCGGTGTGACGAAGCCAACAAATCGCCGAACCCGGCGGACCGGCTCACAAAGCCCGGAGAGTCGCGGCCGTGAGGAGCGCCGCCGTCGTCGCCTCGTAGCCCTTGTCCTCCCGCGAGCCGGGAAGCCCCGCTCGGTCGAGGCCCTGCTGCTCGTCGTCGCACGTGAGGACACCGAAGCCCACGGGAATTCCCGAGCGAACGCTCACGTCCGTCAGCCCGACCGTTGCCGCCTCGCACACGTACTCAAAATGCGGCGTGCCGCCGCGGATCACGACGCCGAGGGCCACCACGGCGTCGTGCGTTTCGGCGAGTTTCGCTGCAGCGACCGGAAGTTCGAAGCTTCCGGGGACCCGGACGACGGTAGGGCTGTCGATGCCCGCTTCCTTTGCCGCGCGGAGGGCGCCGTCGAGCAGCCCGTCCATGATCTGGGTGTGCCAGCTTGCCGCGACAATGGCGAGGCGAAGTTCGGCCAGCTGTGGGTCGTCAAGGGCAAGGGCAGGGGCGCCGTGTCCGCTCACGAGGGGAGATCCTGTTCTGTTGGTGGGCGCGCTATCCGCGCGTCCTCAAGTGCTTGGTCAGTCGTTGTCGGGGTGCGTCGTAGGCAGCGCGGCCTCGACATCGAGAGTCAGAAGGTGCGCCATGCGCTCCTTCTTGGTCTGCAGGTAGCGGAGGTTCTCGGCCCGTGAGGGAACCTCGGTGCGCACCATCTCGACCACGTGAACGCCCGCTTGGGCGAGCCGATTCTGCTTGTCCGGGTTGTTGCTCAGGAGCCGGATGTGGGTGAGGCCCATCTCCGAGAGGATCTGCGCGGCCGCGTGATAGGAACGGGCGTCGACCGGGAGGCCCAGCTGCTCGTTCGCCTCGACCGTGTCGAAACCGGCCTCCTGAAGCGAATAGGCCCGAATCTTGTTCGCGAGGCCGATCCCGCGCCCCTCGTGGCCCCGCAGGTAGAGGAGAGTTCCGCCCTGCTCGCGGATCAGCCCCAGGGCGTACGCGAGCTGTTCGCCGCAATCACAGCGGTAGGAGCCGAATACGTCGCCAGTCAGGCATTCCGAGTGGAGGCGCACCAGCGGTGCTACTCCCGGCTCTGGCGCCTCCGGGGAACTAACCGCAAGATGCTCGGCCCCGGTTTCCTCGTCGATCCAGGCCTGCGCGACAAACTCGCCGAACGCTGTGGGCAGCTTCACCACCGGACCGCTCGTCACGGGGTGGCCGGGCCGTCTGGCCCCGTTGGCCGGGGCCGTACTGGTCGTCATATCATTCCTCCCCGGCGCCCCGGCGGGCCGCCACGAACTCGGCAAGGTCCTCGATGGAGATGAGCGGACATCCATGCTCGTCGGCGAACTCGCGCAGAGCGGCGAGCCGCATCATCTCTCCATCGTCGTGGACCACTTCTGCGATCACTCCTACTGGAGCCAAGCCTGCCAGACGGCACAGGTCAACTGCCGCCTCGGTGTGTCCCCTGCGCGCCAGCACACCACCGTCAACCGCCCGCAACGGGAAAATATGCCCCGGACGGGTGAATTCTGCGGCCGTCGAACGGGCGTCGGCGAGAGCCACAACCGTGTTTGAGCGATCCGTCGCGCTGATCCCCGTCGAGATGCCACTGCGCAGATCGCACGACACCGTGTAGGCGGTGCCCTTGGCGTCCTGGTTGTCGACCACCATCGGCGGGAGCGCGAGCCGGTCTGCGATCTCACCGGAGAGCGGAGCGCAGACGACGCCGGACGTGTGCCGGATCGTCCACCCCATGAGGGCGGGAGTCGAGAATTGGGCTGCGAAGATGATGTCGCCCTCGTTCTCCCGGTTTTCATCGTCGACGACGACGATGGCGCGGCCCTCCCGGAGCGCGTCGACTGCCGCCTGGACCGGCTCGAGCCGGACGACCTTAACCTGCGCGCTCATGCGGACGCTCCCTTCCCCGCGAGCTCGGCCTGGTCCCCCAGCCCGTGGCCGCGCGTCTCGAACGAGAGCAGCCTTGCTGTGTACTTCGCGAGGACGTCGACCTCGAGGTTGACCGCGGCGCCGACGGGCTTCGACCCGAGGCCGGTTTCCGCGAGGGTCGCGGGGATGAGCCCGACCTCGAACCATTGGCCGTCCTCCTCTGCCAGGCTCACGCCCGTCACCGTGAGGGAGACGCCGTCGACCGCGATCGAGCCCTTCTCCGCGATGTAGGGCGCGAGCGCGTCCGGTACGGAGAAGCGCAGGCGGTGCCAGTTCTCGAGGGGCTCGCGTTCTGCAAGGACGCCCACGCCGTCCACGTGGCCTTGGACCACATGCCCATCGAGCCGCCCCCCTGCGGGGACGCACCGTTCGAGGTTGACGGTGTCCCCCGCCTCAAGCCCACCGATGGTCGTGCGCGCAAGCGACTCGCCCATGACGTCCACTGTGAACGTGTGCCCGTCGTTGCGCGTCGCTGTGAGGCAGCAGCCGTCGACGGCGATCGAGCCTCCGAGGGGCAGATCCGCGGCGAGGGTGGGGGCCGAGAGGGTGATGACGGCGCTCTCGCCCGTCGAGTCGACAGCGACGACGGTGCCGCGTTCGGCGATGATCCCGGTGAACATCAGTTGCTTCCTTCGGATATGGGACGGGTCAGGTCAAGGGGGCGTGCGGGTCCCGAGGCGCTGGCTGGGCGGAGGTGGAGCCGGAGGTCGGTGCCAAGGCGGCGAACCGCTCCCCCGCCGCTCTCATCCCAGTCCCAGTGCTGCGCGTCGGCAAGCGTCCGGATGCCCAGATCTGCCACCGACGTCTTTCCGGACCCAAGGAGGATCGGGGCTTGGTAGACGATGAGCTCATCGACAAGGCCTGCCGAGAGGAAAGCGGCGATGATCCGCGATCCGCCCTCGACCATCACGTGACGTGCCCCGAGGTCGAAAAGCAGAGCGAGCGCCTCGGCGGGGTCCTGCGTGCGGAGGTGGTGGAATCGGCCATCGTCGCCACGGACGGCGGCGGCTCCAGGCACCTCCCGCAGCCCCATCACGGCCCGCAGCGGCTGGTGTTCGAGAAGGCCGCCGTCCTCTCCGCGGGCGGTGAGTCGCGGATCGTCGACGGCGACGGTCTGGCTCCCGACGAGGATCGCGTCGATCCGCGCGCGGAGTGCATGGTTGTCCGTCAGGGATGAAGGGCATGTGATCCACTGGCTCGTACCGTCTTCGGCAGCGATGCGCGCGTCGAGCGTCTGGGCGATGTGCAGGGTCACGAAGGGGCGCCTGTCCCGCACGGCAACCAGCCAGCGCTCGTTCAGGCGCTTCGCTTCAGCCCCGAGGAGACCGGACTCGACTGCGATCCCTGCGTCGCGGAGGGTCCGAGCGCCGCCCGAGGCGACATCGTGGGGATCGTCGATCGCGTACACGACGCGCCCGACTCCCGCATGGATCAGCGCCTGAGCGCAGGGACCTGTCCGCCCCGTGTGATTGCAGGGTTCGAGCGTGACGTACATGGTTGCCCCGGCAAGGTCGGTGCCTTCGCGCTCGGCGTTCCGAATCGCGTCCGCTTCCGCATGGGCGGTTCCGGCGCCACGGTGGAATCCGGTGGCGAGGACCTTGCCGTCTGGTCCGACGGCGATCGCGCCTACGAGGGGGTTGGCGCCGCGTACCCCCTGACTGGCAAGTTGGAGGGCCTCGCCCATGCGCCGGGTATCCTCGGCCGTCCAAGCCGGTGTCGACACGGGGGCGCTCATCCGGCAGCCTCCAGGCGCCCTGAGGGCAGCACCGAGGGCCGACACGCGAAGAGCCACTGCTGGATGTCCATCGCAACCTTCCTTTCCGGACCGCAGCGGCTCCGGGGTTGCGACAGAAGCGGCGCGCCAGCGTGGCACACCGCAGACTGCACGTGCTTCTCCCATCCAGACTCTGACTGTCGGTACCGGAATTCCACCGGTTCAACCGAGGGCCCACTCACGCTGGAGCGGGCCATCGGGTCGCGGACTGTCACCGCCGGTTCGGACTTTCACCGACCCCGGAGCACGTTCATTACTGTGGCCGAGCGCCTTCCTGACTATGTGCCAGATCGGCTAGCGGCCATTGACATTGTGGCACATCACGCAGGTACATCAGTGACGGGCGCGTCATCTGCGTAGTGTTCACTTGAAGCGAACGGCGGGATCAGGCGCGGACGCTGGCCTCGGCCGCTGCCCTGAGCGCCTCGACGGCCGCGGCAGGGTCCTCAGCCCCGTACACGGCGGACCCTGCGACGAAGACATCCGCGCCCGCCTCGGCTGCGCGCTCAATCGTGGACGAGGAGATTCCACCGTCAACCTGGATTGCGACCTTGGCCCCGCTGCCGTCGACGGCCGCCCTGGCCTTCCGAATCTTCGGGAGCGTCACGTCGAGGAATGCTTGACCGCCGAAGCCCGGCTCGACCGTCATAACGAGCAGCATGTCGATCTCACCCAACATCTCGAGATAAGGCTCGACGGCGGTCGTGGGGCGGAGCGCCATTCCTGCCTTTGACCCGCGGGCCCGGAGCTCCCGCGCCAGCTTGATCGGCGCGATGGCCGCTTCGGCGTGAAAGGTCACCGATGCGAGGCCGAGGTCGGCGTACAGCGGGGCCCACCGGTCGGCGTCGGCGATCATGAGGTGCGCGTCGAGGGGAAGCGGACTGACGGCTTGGAGCCGCTCGACGACAGGCAGCCCCAACGTGAGGTTCGGCACGAAGTGGTTGTCCATGACGTCGACGTGAACTGCGTCCGCGCTGCCGATGCGCGAAAGCTCTGCCTGAAGGTTGGCGAAGTCGGCGGAGAGGATACTCGGGTGGATGCTGCAGCGGCTCACTCAGGACTCCTTGCTGGGTGCGTCGTTCGGTCCGCTAGGGGCGGAGCGCTTGCGGAAGAGGGCTAGGAACATCGCGTCGGTGCCATGGACGTGGGGCCAGAGCTGCGCGGTGCGGTCGTGGCCCGCTCCGAGCGGACGGAGGGCGACGGCGTCGATGGCCTCGCCAGCGTCGAGCTCCTCGATGTCGCCTCGACGCCGCAAGGCATCTTGGACGACCGCAATGGTCTCGGCCGCATGCGGGGAGCACGTTACGTACCCGACGACGCCCCCCGGTGCAGCGGCGTCGATCGCGGCGTCGAGGAGCTCCCGCTGAAGGGGTGCAAGTTCCGCGACGTCCTCCGGACTTCTCCGCCAACGGGATTCGGGACGACGGCGTAGCGCACCGAGTCCGGTGCACGGCACGTCCGCGATGACCCGGGAGAAGGTCTCCTTGAGCTCGGGGGCGAGGGTGCGGCCGTCGCCCGTCCGGACCGACCAGGACTCCGCCGGAACCGGGCGGAGCGCCTGCCGCACGAGGTCCGCGCGGTGCTCGGCTGGCTCGTTCGCAAGGAGAAAGGCCCCACGCTCCGCCGCTAGGGCGCCGAGCAGCGCTGCCTTTCCACCCGGGCCGGCGCACAGATCCAACCAGCGCTCGCCTGCGCTCCCAGCAACGGCCTCTGGGGCCAAGGGCGCGGCCGCAACAGCACGGGCAACCAATTGCGAACCCACGTCCTGCACTCGGAGGGTGCCGCTCTGTATGGAGGACCATCGGCCCAAGTCCCCTCCTGACGAGAGCGCCGAACCCTCGACGAGTTCCCCGAGCGTCGAACCCTGCTCAAGTGCCTCGTCGAGACTCCCTATGCCAGGGAGCGCGACTAGGTTGACCACAGGCGCCGCGTTGTCGGCCTCGAGCAACGCCTCGATCTCGGAGGCCGAGCGCCCGTGGGCGACGAGCGACTGGCGCAGGGCCCGGACGATCCAGGGCGGGTGGGCGTGGCGGATCGCAGCCGCCTCGGTCTCGTCCGCGGTCGCCGTCAGCTCATCGAGCCATTCCTCGAGGCTGCGCCCGCTTGCGCGGCGCAGCACGGCGTTGACGAGGGACCCGGGCCCGGCGCCGACGACGGCGCGGGCGAGGGCGACCGTCTGGTTGAGTGCCGCATGCGGAGGGACACGCATCGCGAGGAGTTGGTGGGCGCCCAGACGCAGGACGTCGAGCACCGCGGGATCCAAGCGGTCGAGGGGTCGGTCTACACAGCGGGCGAGAATCGCGTCGTACATCCCCTGCCCGCGGAGCGCCCCGTACGCGAGCTCGGTAGCGAACCCCGCGTCTCGGCGATCGAGACGGTGCTGGCGGATCCGGGCAGGCAGCACGAGGTTCGCGTACGCGTCATCCCGGGAGACTGCGCGCAGAACCTCGAACGCCACGAGACGGCTCGGATCGGCCGTCCGGGAACGCTCGCTCGGGGCCTGCTGGCTGAAGCGACGGGGAGCGGAGCCTCCCCGGTTCCTCTCGCGGCCCTGCTCGTTCCGGCGTTGGCCGTGCTCTCGATCCCCGCGGCCTTGACCGCCGCGGCCCTGGCGGCCGCCACGCTGGCCGCCGTCGCGTCCGCTCATCGGACCAGGACCCCCCGCGGTCATCCGAACCTCAATCCGTCGGTGTTCCAAGCCCCGCGCGCCCAGTCGGCCGCGGCCATCATCTTCTTCCCGGCTGGCTGCACACGGACAAGCTCGAGAGCGTGGGTCGCGGTCCCGACGAGCAGTACTCTGCCGTCCCACGAGAGGACCCCCTGCTCGAGGCCCTCGACATCTGGGCGGAGTTTGGGCGGCTCTAGCTTGAAGCGCTGCCCGTCGAGCACGGTCCAGGCCCCCGGCTCGGGCGTCACGGCGCGTGCCCTGCGATCGAGGGCGCGAGCCGGCTGGCTCCAGTCGAGCCGCCCGTCGTCGAGGGAAAGCTTGGGGGCATAAGTAGGCTCGCCCTCTTGCGGCCGTGGCACGAGGCTCCCATCCGCGATCCCCTCGAGCGTCCGCGCGAGGAGGCCGGCACCGCTCTCGGCAAGCTCGGCGAGCAGGTCACCTGCGGTCGCGTCCGGGCGAGGGGTCACAGCCATCGTCCCGTAGACGGGGCCGGTGTCGAGGCCCTCCTCGAGCCGGAAGGTCGAAGCTCCGACGACATCGTCGCCGTGCAGGACCGAGTACTGCACTGGCGCGGCACCGCGCCAGGCGGGGAGCAGGGAAAAATGCAGATTCACCCAGCCGTGACGCGGCACCTCGAGAGCCGCAGGAGGAACGAGGCCACCGTAGGCAACGATCGCGGCGACGTCTGGTGCGAGCGCGGCGAGGTCCGAGGTGACTTCTGCCGTGATCCTCGCGGCTTTGATGACAGGCAGACCGAGCTCCACAGCCCGGGCGGCCACCGGCGACGGCGTGAGCACTCGCTTGCGGCCCAGCCGAGCGTCGGGGCGAGTCAGGACTCCGACGAGTTCGAGGCCGTCGGCTCCCGCCGCCTCTGCCTGGGCGAGACGGTTGAGTGAGGGGACCGCGACGGCCGGCGTCCCCGCGAACAGGACTCTCACGCGGGTGCCCCCGCGCCCGGCGACGCGGGACCTCCGAAGGAGCCGCCGCCGAAGGACGCACCCGTGCCGAACGCGGAGCCCACGTGTCCAGCACGCTTCGTGGCTGTTGCGCTCGCGACGCTCGAGTAGTCCAGCCTACGGATGACCCGCTGAGCCGCCCGCCGGTCGTCTCCCTCGAGCCGATCGACAAATAGGACTCCGTCAAGGTGATCTGTCTCGTGCTGGAACGCGCGGGCCAGCATCCCCTCGGCCTCGATCTCCACCGGGTTGCCGTGCACATCGTAGCCGCGGGCCTGAACGGCACGGCGACGGCGAAGAGGGTACGCCACGCCCGGGATGCTCAGGCATCCCTCGACGACGTCGTCCTGAAAGTCGTCCGAGAGAGTGAGAACGGGGTTGACAAGGTGCCCCCGCTGACCGTCGATCTGATACGTGAAGACCCTCTGGCCCACCCCCACCTGAGGCGCAGCGAGACCCGCCCCGTCGACGTCCTCCATCGTTTCCATCATGTCCGCGACGAGGCGCTCGAGCTCAGGCCCGAATTCGGTCACCGGGTCCGCAGGCGTGCGCAGCACGGGGTCTCCGATGATCCGGATGGGCAGGATGGCCATGGCAGAAGCAGCCTTTCGACGCGGGTGGAGGACTGGAGAAAGTCTAATCGCCCGCGCCGTTCGTACCGGCGGCATTGACAGACGGCTGCGCTAGCGAGGGCACTGGCTCCGAGGGCAACTGAACCCGCTGGGGCGGGGGCGGCAACGGCAGGAGCGTGCGGCCCGCTCCGGCAACCTCCACTCGCGCCTCCCACACGCGCTGCAGCCCACAGAAGGTGACCCAGTGGTGACGGCGAACCTCGGGGTTGACGCGGACGGCCGCAAACTCCGTCTCGCCCACCGCGACCGCGATGAGCAACGGGTCCTCGCCGTACTTCCACGGCTCCCACTCGCCCGCGGCCGGGTCGAGGACGCTCTCCTCGGCCTTCATGCCAGCGACGAGCTGCATGGCGACCTTCTCGTCCGGCGGCTTCACGCGGCCATCCCTGGTCGTGCCCTTCGTCTTGTAATCCACGAGGCAGATCCTGCCGTTGATCCGGGCCACGAGATCCAAGGTTCCTGCGTAGCCGAGCGACGTGTTCCAGACCGTCTGCTCGGCGGCGATCGGCTCGACGCCGAAGCCCTCCCACCATCGCTCGACACTGACCGCGAAGCCCTCCTCCCCGTGCGATCGAAGGAGTTCGCGTGCCTCAGCGAGCTGGTGCGGGCGGCCGAGCCTCCGGAGTGCCAACTGCTCGGCGAACGCGTGCACGCGGTCCCCGCGCTGGGCAGCAGCACGCGCGTACTCCTCCGAGGCGTCGACGGCAGTGCGCACTAGCTGCCGAATCCGGGCAGGGCTGTCAAGCGCCGTGCGTAGCTCGGGGTGGTCGGCAAGATGACGCGCTGCCATGTAGCTGCGCCATCCGTCCAGGTCCAGCGGCTGCTGGGCGATGACGGTCGTGATGGAGGGAACGCTCGGAGCGGCTGAAAGGGAGCGTCGGTACATCCTGCCGAGGCCGTTGGGAGATTCTGCGGCAAGGCCGGGAACTGTCATAGGGGCACCTTTTCACACCGGTCCGACATTAGAGATCCGCACTGAAGATCCACCGTCAAACAAGCCACCAAACACAAGGACCCCCGGACAGCGTCCAGGGGTCCATACGTGGGCGATACTGGGTTCGAACCAGTGACCTCTTCCGTGTCAGGGAAG
>NZ_JTDL01000032.1 GCF_000802235.1 Sinomonas humi | reverse complement strand
CCCGTAGGGCGGTGCCGGGGGAAAATCTGCGGAGGAAATAAGCGACGAAGGAGCGCCGCAGCAGAATTTCCCCCGGTGCCGGCCCCGACGGAGGAGGGGCTTGTGCCGGTGGAGCGGGTGCGTACAATCCGCAGGACAGCCGGAAAAACAAGGCGGGCTCGCGCCTCGGCGGCGCAGCGAAGCGGAGCCGGCGGGGCGCGAGCCGTCACAGCCCGAGCGCAGCGAGGACCATGTCCAGGGCGCAGCCCTGGGAAGGCCCGTCCACGGGCCGCGCTTTTGGCGACCAGCTCTCCGTACTCTGGGCGTCGATACCGTTGAGGCAGGATGCTCTTGGGGTGCAGATTGAACGAGTCCGTGAATGCTGTTCCAGCGCTGCTGATCATCGTCGAGGCAGTATTCGCAGCCGCGGGATTCTTCTCGCTGGCGCGACGGTCGAGAGAGCGACGACGGCGCCGACCGGACGGGAACTAGCCTGCCCGGAGGGTCAGGGGGTCGGTGTCCGGCCTCGGCCGGACGAAGCGGACGAGATGCCGATACGCGATCCCGGTCCTTGCGGCGTCAGCTGAGACCTCGACGGCCACGGGCTCCACGAGCGTCAGGCGCACCGGGCCGGTGTCGCGTGCGAAGCGGCCGAACCAGCGCGGCGTGACTTCCTCCGGCCACGGGTGGCCGTGGGCCGGGGCGTGCAGGAACGTTGCGATCGCGGCCGACTGCGCGGCAGTGAGGGGTCCGGTGCGCCCGGCGACCCTCAGCCTGCCCGTGCGGTCGTACAGGCCGAGGACGAGCTGCCGCGGCTCCGCACGCGGCCCAATCACCGCACCAACGACGGCGTCAGATGGGGTGTAGGTCTTGGTCTTGAACCAGGAACGGCCCGTCCGATAGGGCTGGTCCCTCTTCGAGACGATGCCTTCCACGCCCGTGGGGGCGAGCTCTTCCCACCATTGGAGAGCGAGCTCGCGGTCGAGGGTCGCTGGTGAGATCTGCAGGGGCGGGGCGAACCCGGTGGCGAGTTCCTCGAGGAGCCGGCGCCGGTCGGACAGGCGCAGCGCGCGCACGTCGCGGCCGAGCACAGCGAGGACGTCGAACGCGACGAAGTTCACCGGCTGCGCTGCCGCGAGCCTGTTGGCAAGCGCCGGGCCTGCGGCGAGGCGGTGCAGGACTGCGTCGAAGTCCAGGCGCCCGTTGCTCCACGAGACGACCTCGCCGTCGACGACCGCGGGGCCTGGGATCTGCTCGAGCGCGGCGCGCTCGAGCTCGGGGAACTGCCTTGTGAGGTCGGTCCCCGAGCGGGACGAGATCCGGACGCGCTCGTTCTCTACTGCGATTGATCCGCGGACGCCGTCCCACTTGGGCTCGAATTGCAGCCCGGGCTCGTCCGGGATCCCCGGGACAGCCTTGGCAAGGGCGAGGTCGAAGGCCCCACCGAGAACATCAGCGCGGCCGGCCGTCATCGCTGCCGGCTTCTGGATGAGGTGGCTGGTCGTCCTCTTCTCCGTGCTGCTCGAAGGTGCGCATCACGCGGACACCGAACCAGGGGTCGTGTCCTGATTGGGTGCCGCGGAGCTCGTCGCGCAGGCGCATGCTCAGATCGTCGAGATCATCGGACATTTCAGCCTCCACCACCAGTGTGGACGCACTCTGCCCGTCTGCATCAGGCGTGTGGGAGGAAAGGGCCCTAGCCGCGTTCGTTCGGGGTCTGCCGCTGGGTTGGGGCTGCCGGCCGTACCAGTCGGCTACGATTGGGCCCGTTTGGATCATTCGATACAGGGGGTTACCGCAATGAGCTATCCGCAATACCCGCAGGGTCAGGCCTATTCGACAACGGCGGCGTCCGAGCCACCGTTGTGGGCACCGTTCTACGGGGCAGGTCCCAAGCAGGCAGTGCAGCGCTTCTTCGCCAAGTACGCAACGTTCCACGGCCGGGCCAGCCGCAGCGAGTACTGGTGGTGGGTGCTGGCCAACTTCATCGTCTGGATGGTCGGCGCCATCCTCGCGGCCGCGCTCGGCGGGGCCGGGAGCAACTCCTCCTCGATGTCCCCGGGAGGGCTCGTCGTCAGCATCCTCCTCTTCATCTGGTTCGCCGCCACGATCGTGCCGAACATCGCCGTCACGGTTCGCCGACTCCACGACGCGAACCTCAGCGGATGGCTAGTCCTGCTGAACCTCATCCCCTACCTCGGCGGCCTCGTCGTGCTCATCCTCACGATCCTGCCCCCGAAGCCAGAGGGGCAGCGCTTCGACCGTCCGACCGCCCCTTGACAGGGCCAACCGGGCATGTAGCGCGCGGCTCGGCCGCGAGCAAGCGCAGAGGGGACGGCGTCCGCCGAAGTGGGCGCCGTCCCCTCCGTCGCGGCTGCGCGCTAGGCTCGGGGCTGTCGAGCATCCAAGCGTGCCGGTTCCTGGGCGCCGTGCAGGTCCAGATAGAGCAGCTTGCCGAGAAGCTCGATCATCGCCTTCTCCACCGCGCCCTTCTCGTTGAACAGCTCGGTCATCCGCGAGTGCGCATCGTTGGTCTCCGCCACTGCTAGCAACAGCGCGTCTTTCAGGGTAGGTGACGCAAGGAACTGCTCCTCGCTGTTCACCTCGGCCTGCTCGCGCAGGTCCTCGTCTGTCTTCATCGCATCCACCAGCGCGTTCGTCCACGACGACACCTGGTCATCCCGGAAGTCCTCGCCGGCGAACTGCGAGTTCAGGCGGTCGATCAGCTCGTCCAGCAGTACCATCCGCGGGTCACGGCTCGCCTTCGACCCTGCCCCAGTGGTTGGCTTCAGTGGGACGACCTCGCCCTCGGCAAGGTCGAGCGTGTGCGTGCCCGTCTCCTTCTGCTTGATGTGGACAAGCTCGACGTCGGACAGGTCGACCCGATCTGAGCCGCCGCTCGCGCGCAGGTGCGGCGCCAGCAGCCGGAGGAAGATTGCGTGCTTCTCTACGTCGGTGTCGCCGAAGTCGATGATCTGTGACAGGAAGTCGTAGAGGCGCACGTACGTGCCGACGTCCTTGCGGAAGGTGTCGAGCTCGTCGATCGAGCCCTTGTCCTCCTTCGCGACCGCGGTGTTATAGGCGGCGATGAAGCGCTGCTTGACCGGCTGGATCGCCCCGGCCAGGGCGTTATTGCCCTTGTTCAGCACGAACGCCTCCACGACCGCGTCGAGCTCCTCGGGCGTGTAACGTCCCGAGGTGTCCAGCTTCGTCTGGAGGTCGTGGATCTGGTTCGGGTCGGTCGTCGCGACGATCTGTGCCTCCTCGTAGTACGGCTTGAAGGCGGCGAGGATCTCTTCCTCGTCGTTCACGAAGTCGAGGATCATCGTCTTCTTGCTTGGCACGAACCGGTTGAGGCGTGACAGGGTCTGCACGGCGGTGACCCCGGAGAGCTGACGGTCGACGTACATGGCGCACAGCAACGGCTGGTCGAAGCCCGTCTGAAACTTGTTCGCGACGATCATCACCCGGTACTCGTCGGTGTTGAAGGCAGTGCGCAGGTCCTTCACGCCGGGGTTCATCGAATGCTCGGTGAAGGGGCCCGGCCCGGTCTCGGGGTCATCGACCTCTCCTGAGAACGCAACGAGGCTCGTGTAGTCGGAGTAGCCCATCTTCGCGATGTAGGCGTCCATCGCCGTCTTGTACCTCACCGCCGCCTTGCGGGAGTCCGTCACGACCATCGCCTTCGCCCGGCCGCCGAGCAGCGGCTTCACGTTCGACTCGAAGTGCTCGATGATCACCTGGACCTTCTGAGCGATGTTCGTCGGATGCAGCTTCACCCAGCGCATCAGGCCCTTCGTCGCAGCCGACTCGTCGACCAGCTCGCCGTCCGCCTCGATCCTTCGGACCGGCTGCATCTGCCCGCCCTCCACCTTCTTCGCCAGCTCGAACGCCGTGTCGTAGGTGGTGTAGTTCAGCAGCACGTCGAGGATGAACTTCTCCTCGATCGCCTGCGCCATCGTGTATGTGTGGAATGGGTGCGGCAGCCCGTCCTCGCCAAGGGTGCCGAACATCTCCATCGTCTTCGCCTTCGGCGTCGCCGTGAAGGCGAGGAAGGTGATGTTGCGGGTGTCGGCCTTTGCCTTCGCCTCAGCGGCGAGGATCGCCTCAACGTCGACCTCGCCGCTGAGGCGA
>NZ_JTDL01000031.1 GCF_000802235.1 Sinomonas humi | reverse complement strand
CCCCTACACCCCCCGGCAGGAGCGGGCAGCGAAGTCTGACCGGGTCGAGGTCCTCATCGTCGGCGGCGGCTTCGGTGGCCTGCTCACCGGCGCCAGGCTCCGCGAGGCAGGATTCGACTCGATCAGGATGACCGAGGAGGGCGGCGACTTCGGGGGAACTTGGTACTGGAACCGCTACCCGGGCATCCACTGCGACATCGAGTCGTCTGTGTACATGCCGCTGCTCGAGGAGGTCCGCACTGTCCCGAGCCGCCGCTATGCCCCGGGTGAGGAGATCAGGAGGCATGCGGCCGCGATTGCGGAGCGCTTCCGCCTCTACGACGACGTCCTGTTCCACACGAGGGTCACCGCGTTGCGGTGGGACGAGGACGACGCCGAATGGCAGGTCTGCACTGATCGCGGCGATCGCATCCGGGCTCGCTACGTCGTCGTGTCTTCGGGAACGCTATCGCAGCCGAAGCTGCCCGCGATCCCCGGGGTCGAGTCGTTCCGCAGGCACACGTTCCACACGAGCCGCTGGGACTACGGCTACACCGGCGGCGACCAGGCTGGCGGCCTCACCGGGCTCGCCGACAAGCGCGTCGCCGTCGTCGGCACCGGCGCCACGGGCATCCAGGTGATCCCGCACGTGGGACGCGACGCCGAGCACCTGTACGTCTTCCAGCGCACGCCCTCCACAGTCGATGTCCGCGACAACCGGGACCTGCCCCGGAACTGGACCTCGAACCTGCCGCAGGGCTGGCAGCGGGAGCGGATGGAGAACTTCCTCGCCGTCACGGCGGGAGAGGACACCGAAACCGACCTCGTCGCCGACGGCTGGACGTCCACCGCTCGGCTGCAGCGGAAGATGCTCTCCGGCCGGACCGATGACACACTCGATCCGGGCGAGCGCGAGATGCTCGACGAGATCGCGGACGCACGGAAGATGAACGAGATCCGGGCCCGCGTGGACGCCACCCTCGACGACCCCGCGACCGCTGAACTGCTCAAGCCCTGGTACCGGTACATGTGCAAGCGGCCCACATTCAGCGACCATTACCTCCAGACGTTCAACCGGCCCAACGTCACTCTGATCGACACGGCGGACACGGGCGGCATCACCGCGATGACGGAGACCGCCGTCGTCGTGGGAGATGCCGAGTACGAGGT
>NZ_JTDL01000030.1 GCF_000802235.1 Sinomonas humi | reverse complement strand
CCGAGCAGGGGGTGGTGGCCGTATCGAACCGGCAGATCAGCGAGGCAGCAGGGCAGGGCAACAACACCGCAGTCGGCTACCACTTCGGGACGAAAGCCGATCTGCTGACGGCGATAGTGCGGCGTCATCAGGACGACATCGAGCGGCGCCGCGAGTCACTGGTCGCAGCCGCGGCCGGCAGCGAGGACGTGCGGGCGTGGGTCGACTGCCTCGTACGCCCGACGGCGGAGCATCTCGCATCCCTAGGCCTCCCAACGTGGTGGGCCCGCCTGAGCGCCCAGCTCGTGGCAGACCCCATGTTCCGCCACCTCCTTGCCGACGAGACGCTGCGGTCCGAGTCCCTTCGGGCAGCCATCGAGGCTCTGGACCGTTGCCGGCCCGAACTCCCAGCCCCGGTACGCGAGCAGCGCGACATGATGACACGCCAGCTGATCACCTACGGGTACGCGGAGAGGGAGCAGGCCCTCGCAGCACGCTCCCCCGGGCTCGAACGGCACACCTGGGAGACGTTCACCGTCGGGCTCATCGACGCGATCACCGGGCTCTGGCTCGCCCCATGGACGCCCATTCCACCTTCTCATCGGGAGTAAGAGGGTGTTAGGTCTGATGTTCTTCGGCAGATAGCGTCAGGATGATGGGTTCTATCCCTTCGGCAACGGCGGTGAAGGTGATCTTGCCTCTGCGGGTAGGGCGGACGATCACCAAGGGCGCATCCATCGAAGGTGGTGTGTGAGTTCTCGACGTAGCTTCCTCTGTGGCGGGTCGAGATCTGCCAAGAGCTTGAAGAATGCCCGCACCGCCGACCTCCACGCGTATCTTGCGGTCTTCGGAGGTGACCAGCACGCCGTTCTCATCAGCCAGCTCGATGGAGTCGAAAGGAAGGTCTGAGTCGTCTGCACGAAACTCGGTCCGGTCTGCGACTGCTTTGAGCCGACAGGAGAAAGCACCGAGGCACGCCACCTCTCCACGCCCGGGCTTCGTCCGACCGCGACCAATTCGCCGCGCTCGTATGGGATGTCGAAGAGGGCTAGGAAACGGTTTTCAGGGCCAGCAGGAGCTGACCCGACAGGCACCGGACTGAACGGCCGGAGCCGCGGCCCTGTGTCAGCACCTGCCAGAACAGGAGGATCTTGTGGAAGTCGTCATCCACCCCGATAGCGGTGCCGTTGCCCGCACTACGGCGGACATCGTCCAGGGCCGCCTCGAGCAGGGTCATGCCGCGCTCGGCCTCGCGACCGGCTCGACCCCCTTGGGTGCCTATCGTGAGCTGATCCGTCGCCACCGCCAGGAGGGCCTCTCCTTCGCCCGCGCGCAGGCGTTCACGCTCGACGAGTACCTCGGCCTCCCGCCCGAGCACCTCGGGTCCTACCGCTCCGTGATCCGGCGCGAGTTCACCGACAGCGTCGACTTCCCCGACCGCGCCGTCCACAGCCTCGACGGCCACGCCCCCGACCCGGTGGCCGAAGCAGCCCGCTACGAGGCCGCGATCGCCGCCGCCGGTGGCATCGACGTCCAGATCCTGGGCATCGGCACCGACGGGCACATCGGCTTCAACGAGCCGATGTCCTCGCTCGCCTCCCGCACCCGCATCAAGACCCTCACCGAGCAGACCCGGCGCGACAACGCCCGCTTCTTCCCGGCCCCCGAGGACGTCCCCCACCACGTCCTAACCCAGGGCCTGGCCACCATCCGCGACGCCCGCCATCTCCTTCTCATCGGCCTCGGCGAGGCCAAGGCCGAGGCGATCGCCGCCGCCGTCGAGGGCCCCCTCGCCGCCGCCTGCCCGGCGTCGTCCCTCCAGCTCCACCCCCACACGACCGTCCTGGTCGACCAAGCCGCAGCCTCCCGCCTCCAGCACCGCGAGTACTACGAGTACACCCTCGCCCAGAAACCCGACTGGCAGGCCTACTGAGCCAGAGAGCAACGATGGCCGAGCCTAGATCGAGCGAACCTGCTGGATCAGCTGGTCAGGCGCCCTGCACCACGACAGCCATGGGATCCTCCAGGCCAGGCTAGACACCACCACGGGCGCCCTCCTCTCAGCCCCCCGCAGTCATCTTGCACGGCACGGGAGGCAGTATGCTGAAGCGGGTCGTGCCTCTATCAGCGATCCGCGACCGCCGGGACAGGTCCCGGTGACAACACCCCCCGGACCATGGGCGACTGGGGGCAGAACGTCATGCCGGAACCCGACCGGCCAACACCCCCGATCCTGCCGGATCGGGGAGCCACGAAAAA
>NZ_JTDL01000003.1 GCF_000802235.1 Sinomonas humi | reverse complement strand
GCTTCGAGCGCGGTCTCCAGCACGCTCTTGGTCAACCCGGCCAGCAGCCCGCCCGGGCCCACCAGGCTCACGCCCTGCTCGCGCGCCTGCTCCAGCAAAGACTCAGCGAGCTCCTTTTGATCGATGATCTCTCCCGTCACGGGATCGATCATGTCGGTGGTCTCGGTCATTGCCCTTCCTTTCGGTCAGGCCACGCCGTTCACACCGTTTTTCTTACAGTCCCGACCGGTGCCAGGGGTTGGGGGAACAAGAGCCTCCGAGCGTGTGGTGAGCCGTGAAGGCTGGGTGCCGCCCGGGGAACGGTCCGTCGACCTGATCCCGGCGAGACGTTGCGCTCAGGGGAAGGGGTCAGGGCTCGTTGTTGAACACATCGGTTCCGAAGGGTCTGAGCCCGGGGGCGCCAGCGTAGCCGAGACGGGGCAGTGAGAAGACATCCTCGATGGTGGCCAGCAGGCTGTAATGGTTGTAGGGCGTGTCCGAGGTCGTTCCGCCCTTGACGGAGGGCGAGAGCACGAGGGCTCCGATCCTTCCGCCTGCCGTGCCGCCGGGGAGGAGCCCGGCTGGTCCGGCGCTGGTGCCGTCGGCTTCGTCGAAGGTGATGACGAGGACGCCGTCCTGCCGGTAGGCCGGGGAGGCGAGGATGGCCGGGACCTGCTGGCGGAGCCAGGCGTCAGCGCTCTCGAGTCCGCCGGGGCGGCCGTCGACGCACGGGTTGTCGTGGCCGTCGTCGCACAGGTTTGGAGAGATGTAGGACAGGTTCGGGGTCGTGCCGACCGACTTGAGGTCTTCGGCGAGCTGGGTGAAGGGGACGTCGTCGGCCTGGCACTGGGGGGACGAGGTGATCGACTCGAAGTACACGAACGGGTTGTGGTCGGTCGCGTACTGGTTGCCCAGATCAGCTGCGTGGTGGTCGTCCTTCGCCCACAACGGCGGGTGCTCGCAGGGTGTCTGCATGTCTTCCATGTAGGCCTTCCAGGTCTTCCCGACGGCGTTGAGCTGGCCTGCGACCGTGGGAACCGAGGCCGGGTACACGCAGCCGCCTCCCTGCAGCTGACCGGGCGCGGCGGTCCCCGCCGGCTCGAACGGGGTGTAGGTGGGGCAGTCGTTCGAGGTGATGGGGTTGGGGGCCTGCCCGGAGATCTGGGCGAGGTAGTTCGGGGTGGAGTGGTGCGCGATGCTGTAGAACTGGGAGAGCAGGACGCCTTGGTCGCGAAGCGTCTTGGACAGGTAGGTGGCAACCGAGGTGGGACCCCAGGTCCTAAGGTAGCTCTTGTTCTCGAGGTTGATCACGAACACGTGGGCTAGGCCGTAAGGCCCCGCGGAGGTCTCCTGTGAGGCCGAAGTCCCACCCGTTCCCGTCTCCGGGGAACGGGTGGTGGTCGGAGACGAGGGCTGGCAGCCGGACAAGGCCAAGGCGAGGATTGCCGCAGCTACGAGGCGTGGAAACTGCCGCATGAGCTTCCCGCCTCCTTCCCATAGAGATCAGGCTCGTCCTGTCATCTGGCAAGGTTTTCTGGGGCTGAGAGTGCCCCGAGCTCTTGAAGAAGGAATCCTTCCGCTGGCCACCCCTGAGGCGTGCTTGCAGCGAAGGTAGCAGGCTGGGCAACGTAGGCCCAAGGGCCATAAGTCCCGACAGAGAGAATCCGTTGTGGGCCCCCCTGCCCCAGTGGACTGGGCTATAGCTCGACCTCCATGATGGCGTCCGCCACAGTTTCCGGACTGTTGAAGATCAGGAAATGGTCATCATCGATGTCGCGCACGTCCCTGATGTTCCGCTTCGCCCACGCTCGCCTGTCGTCACCAATCAGCTCGTCCCGATCCCCGAGCAGGACAGTGACGCGGCAAAAATGTCCCCGTCGCGCGGGTCTTCCTGGACGGGCTGGGGGATGGACGATACGTACACGAGCCGGACCACGTTCTCCTCCCCCGCGGCGGCGAGCCCAATGACATCACCGCCGTAGGACCATCCGGCGACGACGACCGGGCCGGCGCAGCCCCGGATCGCCGACTTCACTTCCTCGGCGTCCTCCAGCAGGCCCGCGTTGAGGCGGTGCGAGGGCAGGTCTGGTGCGACAACGTCGAATCCGCTGTGCCCGCGCCGGAGGTTCACATCCCTGCATGGCCGAAGGCGAGGGTGGGCAGGTCGACTATGTGGGCCCCTCCGTCGGCGACCAGGACCGCGCCGGTCATGTAGGACGATTCGGCCGAGCCGAGGAAGCTGACGATGGCGGCGATCTCGGAGGGCCGGGCGGGCCTTCCGAGGGGGACGTCGGCGGTGACCGCGGCGTAGGCTGCCTCGCGGCCGTCCAGTCCGGCATGCTGGGCGAATTCGTCCATCTCCGCGTCCGCCATGGGAGTGGTCACCCATCCCGGGCAGAGTGCGTTGACGCGCACCCCGTGCTTTCCGTAGTCCCGTGCCAGGGTTCGGGTGAGTCCGATGAGCGCGTGCTTGCCCACTGTGTAGCCGGCCACGGAAGGGCCTGCCCGGAGGCCGGCGAGCGAGGAGATCACCACGATCTGTCCCCTGGTCTCGATCAGGGAGGGGAGGCACTCGCGGGCAGTGGTGAAGGCGGTCGTCAGGTTGGCGCGCAGGGCTGCGTCCCACGCGGCGTCGTCGGTCTCGGTGACCGAGGCGAAGCCGTGGCCGCCGGCATTGGCCACCAGGACGTCGAGCCTGCCGAATTCCGTGAGGACGGCGGCCAGGCCGTCCCGGACGGAGTTGGCGTCTGCGGCGTCGAGTTCGACGGCGATGCCGCCGACGGAGGCGGCGACCTCCTTGAGGGGTCCGGGACGTCGGCCGGCGACGGCGACCCGGGCGCCGTCGGCGGCGAAGCGCTCCGCTACGGCGGCGCCGATCCCGGTGCCGCCGCCGGTAATGAGCACTGCCCTTGCCGTGGCTGCCGGCCCCGACGCCCCGGTCTGGTGCCCCGGGCCCCTCATCGCCGTGCCAGCGTGTCCGCCGCGGCGAGGACGTCTGCGAGGGTGTCGATGATCATGGCCAGCTCGTCGGGACGGATCGCCAGGGGCGGGCGCATCTTGAGCACGTTGTCGTTGCGGCCGATCCTGCTGATGAGCACGTTGCGTGCCCGCATGGCCTCGACGATCTCCTTCGTCCGGGCAGGATCGGGAGCCGCCCCGGCTTCTGTCGCCGGCCGGTCCAGCACCTCGAAGCCAAAGAAGAGGCCAGCGCCCTTCGCGGGCCCTATCCAGGGGTAGTCTCGGCGCAGTTCCCGGAGGGCGGTCTGGATGGCCGCCCCTCCCGCGACTGCCCCCTCGATCAGGCGCTCTTCGGCAAGGACGTCGAGGACGGCCTGGCCGGCTGCGGCGGAGACCGGGTTGCCGCCGAAGGTGTTGAAGTACATGTTCCGCGGCCCGAACTCGTCCAGCAGCGGCGCCGAGAGCGCGACCGCGCCGATGGGGTGGCCGTTGCCCATGGGCTTGCCCATGGTGACCAGGTCCGGGATGATGCCGTGGTTCTGGTGGCCCCAGAACGAACGTCCTGTCCGGCCGAAGCCGGACTGCACTTCGTCCCCGATCACGAGCCCGCCGGCTTGACGCACGCGCTCGGCCAGTCCTGAGACGTATCCCTCGGGCACTCGGTTGAGGCCTTCCGTGGAGAACAGCGAGTCGAACAGGACCGCGGCGACCCCGTGGCCGGCTTCCTGGAGGGAGCTGATCGCGCCGTCGACCTCGGCCAGGCTCGATTTGAGCACCTCTGACTCCTCACGGCCCGCATCGGGTCCGTCCATGTCGGGGATCCGGATGGGACGGACATGTGCTCCGAGCCCTTCATGGGCGACAAGGCCGGTCGTGGCCACTGCGAGGGCCTGGGTGTGGCCGTGGTAGCTGAAGTCGGAGATCAGCAGCCCGCGGCTGCCCGAGTGCTGGTTGGCGATGCGGAGGGCGAGGTCATTCGATTCGGAGCCGCTGTTGGTGAAGATGATCCTGTCGAGCGGCCGGTCGAGGGTCGCGAGGAGGTTCTCGGCGTAGTCGACCACCCTGTCGTTGAGGTAGCGGGTGTGGATGTTCAAGGTTGCGGCCTGCTTCGCGATCGCCTCGACGACGCGGGGATGGGAGTGGCCGACATGGGGGACGTTGTTGTAGCCGTCCAGGTAGCGCTGGCCGTCGCGGGCCGTGAGCCAGACGCGTTCCGCGCGGACGAACTCGATCGGCTGGGAGTAGAAGAGCGGGCTGTAGGGGCCGAGCGTTGAGTACCGACGCTGGAGGAGGTCTGCCATGGTTCCTCTTTCTGTGGTGGATTGGGGGTTCGGGCCTCAGCCGACGGGAAGGTCAGGCCACCCGGTGCGGCCGGTGTCGAGGTATCGCCGTCCAGCAGCCGCCACGCGCGGCAGGACCTCGGCGATGTGGAAGGCGGTGGCTTCCTCCGTCGGTCTGGCGACCGACCATCCGAGGTAGGTGAGGGCGCGGGCGAGGAGCAGAGGGTGCCAGGCTCTGGCGTCCTCGGGCGTCAGGACCCGTTCGACGGCGTATCCCTCCATCGTGCGCTCGATCATCCGCTCCGCCTCGGGGTGCCCAGTGAAGAAGAAGCAGGCGGTTGCTACGTCGAAGACGTACCAGCCGTCGCCCATGTCGTCGAAGTCGATGACGACCAACCCGTCCTCGTCGCGCAGCACGTTCTCCATGGTGACGTCGCCGTGGATGGGCCCGTACGTCCGCGCTGACTTCCTGAGGGCCCCGAGTTCGAGCCTGAGGCGCTGCTCGAGCTCGAGGACCAGGGACCGGGTCCGTACATCGAGCGCAGGGAGCTCGCTCGCCCTCCCCCACAGCGGGGCCGCGCCGACGAGGCCCTCGGCATCCCAGGCGGGCCGTTCGTAGTCCGGCGGGGTCTGCGCCTGCTCGGCGCAGCGGTGCATGAGCGCCATGGTGCGTCCAAGGTCGAAGAGGGTCTCGTCAGCCGGCCGGGGGCCGCCGGCCAGGATGGCGGCGGAGTCGCCGATCGGGCTGGCGTTGGGAACCCAGACCTGCATGGTCGCCTGGTGCATCCCTTCGCCTGAGCCGACACTGGCGACGTAGGAACCGCCGAGGGTGCGCAGGGGATGCGGCACCCGGACCCCGGCCGATCCGATCAGTTCGCAGGCCGCCGCTTCCGACTCGATCTCACGGTCGGAGCGGTACCCGCGGCGGTGGAGCTTCAGCGCCCACTCGCCGTCGTCGTTCGCCACCCGGAACACGTGGTTCTCCCTGTGCTTGACGAAGGCGACGCGGGAATCCGGCGGGCAGCCGAACTCGGCTATCGCCTGCTGCACCAGAAGGTCGATCTGGTTGGTGCCTGCCGTGATCACTCGCTCACCTCTGCTGCCTCGGTCGCATGCCCGGCTTCCGGCTCGGCGGTACCGGCCGCCGAGCGCCCCTCGATGTCGGCGGAGAGTCCCGCATATGCTGCCGGGTTCCGCCTCTTCAGCGCCGCTGCCGCGACGACGCCCCCGACGACGGCGAGCGGGAGCAGCGCGGGGAGCAGGGCAATCACCGGGGCGTCCGAACCGGCCAGGACGGGGAAGTTCACGACCGCCAGGATCACGATCAGCGTAAGCCCTGCCAGGCCGAGCCCTGGCGCGACGAGAGTCGAGAGGACCCGTGGGTCCTTCCTGCGCCGGAAGAAGACGACGATGGCCAGCGCCGCCAGCATCTGCAGGGCGAGGATCGCCAGCGTGCCGAAGCCGGTCATGCTCGGGATGAGGGACGCGATCGGATCCAGGCCAGCGGCCGCGAAGGACCCGGCCACGACGGTGGCGAAGATCAGCTGGACTGCCGAGGCGAATTGGGGCACCCCGTTCGCCCGGGTTGCGCTCAGCCGCCTCGGCAGGATCCGCGCCCGGCCAAGGGAGAAGAGGTACCGCGTGGCGGAGTTGTGCAGGGCCATCAGCGCCGCGAAGAGGCTGATGAGGAGCAGGACCATCATCGCATCGGTCAACACGGGCCCAAGGTAGTGCTGCGAGAGCGAGAACACGAGGTCTCCGCTGGCAAGGTGGTCTACAGCCGTCGCCTGAGCCTGCGCAGTCCCTGTCGCGCTCACGATCGCCCAGGTCGTGAAGGCCGCAAAGGCGCCGATGAAGACGATCGCGGTGTAGGTGGCCCTCGGGATGGTCTTGAGCGGATTGCGGGCCTCCTCGCTGAAGAGCCCTGTGGCCTCAAAGCCGACGAAGGCGTTCGCGGCGAAGAGCAGCGCCACCCCGACCGCGCCCGAGAACACCGTGGACGGTGAGAACACGTCGAAGCTGAAGCCGGTGCTGGACAGGACGGAGAAGTCGAAGACGAGCAGGATGGAGACCTCCAGGATCAGCGACACGCCAAGCACCTTCGCGCTGAAGTCGATCCCCTGGCGGCTCAGGAGGAAGGCGGCGGCCGCCGAGACCAGGCTCCAGACAAACCAGTGCACGTTCCAGCCGGTAAGCGAGGCGATGATCGACTGCATGAAGAAGCCGCTGGTCCCCACCGCGCCCGCAACGAAGAAGTTGTAGCCGAGCAGGGCCACGTACCCCGCCGCGACACCGGCGGGGCGCCCGAGGCCTTTGACGGTGTAGGCGTAGAAGCCCCCCGCGCTCACCACCTCCCGCGACATCCGCGCGTACCCCACGGCGAAGAGCAGCAGCGCCACGGTCACGATCATGAAGGCCCCCACCATCCCGGCCCCGTTGCCGAGAGCGATGCCGATCGCCGCGATGACGACGATTCCCGTCAGGGGGGCAACGGCAGCGAGTACGAGGAACACTACCCCCGCCACGCCGAGGGAATTGCGGGCCAGCACAGCATGGCCACGGTCATTGTCAGCCAAAATGACTCTCCTCACCATTGAAGAAATGTTGAACTGACAGTACAGCAATCATACCGGTAATGTGAAGAGCAATCTCCAGATTAGGCATTTGGACTTTTTGAACGAAAGTCAGAGGGCGCGGGTAAGCTGGGCTGAATGGCGGGACAGACAACCTCCCTAAGGGCGAGACAGCGCGTACGGACCCAACGGGACATCCTCGACGCAGTGGTTTCTGTGATCGCATACGCCGGCTCCGACGGGCCGCTCATCGAACAGATCGCTTCCGAGGCAGGGGTGTCCCGCGCCACCCTCTACGCCCACTTCCCTGGCGGGGTCGACGAGCTCGTGTCGAAGGCCTACGAGCGAGCAGGGCTGAGGTTCGTCGAACGTGTCCGTGCACTGCAGGCCGGCGCCCTTTCCTGGCAGGAGCGGATAGTCGCGCACGGGCGGGCCATGGTGGACATCGCCGAAAGTGGACCGCTCGGACGGTTCTACAACGTGGCGGCATACCAGTTCTCCAGTGTCGCTGCCGTCAGCGGCGCCGGCTCCCGCGCCTCCCATGACGACTTCGCTTCAGAGCTCGCCGACGCAGTGAACCTCGGCGAGCTCATCGACATCGACATCGACGAGACAGCCCACCTGCTCATAGGGGCGGTGCGAATGATCGGCATCCGTGCCGCGGAGTCCCCACGCCTCGGCGCCGCAAGCCTGAAGGCATTCGAACGCCTCGTCGAGGGACTCAGGCCTCGGGATTGAGAGGCCTCGCACGGCGCGTAAAACTGAGCCAGGGCGGCCGGCTGAAGGACGATGGGGGCCGGAGCAGGGTGACAACCCCTGAGAACCGCAGAAATCCTCATCTCCACACGTCAAAGGACGTTCTCTTAAGACCGCCTCTTAAGACGGGCCCCGTCGAGGAGATCTTGGAGGGGCCCCTCAAGGCGCGGCATCTCGTCCAGATCTACCAGGCAGCCAGCCTGCCCTGGGCCGTGGTGAAGGCGGTGCGATTCTGGGCGGAGAAGCGCCTCCACGAGCTCAACTGCGGAACCTGTACTCTGGCCTGTCGGTCTCCTCCCCGTAGTAGTCGTCGACCGCCGCGTAGTTCAGCTCGAACAGCTCTGTCGCGATCGACTCGACCGCGAGGGCGTCATCGTCGAAGAATCCGTCTGGCATCTTCCCGTTGCGGATCCTGCGCGCTGCTGTGGCGAGCAGGTCGAACAGGTCGGTGCTCAGAATCATCCTGCTCATGAAGTCCCCCAAATCCGTCCGCGGAGCCGCAGTAGCCTGAATGACCGGAGCCTACCGATGAGCGTCGTCTACGGCCAGACCAGGATGACGGTCAAGACGCCCGCGAGAAGACCGACCCCCAGTACCAGCCTGGAATAACCTCGGGGTCGGGACCACGCTGGTCGGGATGGGCAAGGCGGGCCTCTCGACGGTCGCCGTCATGCCCGGACGCCCCGCCGTCCAATGAGGCATATGGCCGGCCCAGCCAAACGATGGTTGAATCTGCTTGGCACAGTCGCCACAAGAGAATCGGGGGAATCCGCCATGCAGGTCTTCAACGCTCCGCCTGGATGGCCCAATCCCACAGATGACTGGAGCCCCCAGCCCGGCTGGAAGCCTGACCCGTCCTGGCCCACTCCTCCTCCCGGCTGGCGGTTCGGTATCGAAGAGAATCTTCGGATGCGGCCAGCCGACATCAGCCGGCCAGCGTCGTTCGCACGTCCCGCCTACGTCAAGAAAGACGACGTCGCCGAGATCGCCCAGGGCGCCGCGGACACGATCGCGAAGCAGATCGCTGGGTACGCCGGGCAGATCAGGCAGGCTCCCATTACTGTCTTCCGGGAAGAACCGGCCATGGTGGACCGAGCGATCGAGCAGGCCCGCGCCTGGGTGTTCGACGACCTGCTCCGAGAGACCGAGGTGTGGGCCCAGTCCCAGCCCCAGGGCAGCGCCCATCAGATGGCCATCGAGCAGCTGACGATGATGAGGGCCCTTCACGACGGCTTTGCGGCATCGGCCCGGCACCGGATCGAAGGGGTGCTGGAAGCCTGCACTGCACCCATGCCGGGCACTCCCCCGGTGGCCAGAGCCCAGTCGGCTACCCCGGCAGCCCCCGTTGCGCCGCCGCTCTTCGCGCCGACGGCCAAGTCCGAGGCGTACAGGTCGCTCCTGCGGGTGCAGCAGGCGACGAGGAGGTGCGCCATCTGGGCATCGGTCCACGCGGGCATCTGCGTCGTCGGGCTGTTCATCAGCATCCTCACCTACGAGTCAGCTGCCCCAGGTGGGCGATACGTCGTCTGGTGGGGCGCGATCGTATTCGGGGCCATCAACTGCATCCGTTACGGTATCGCGTACTCGCGGAACAGGGCCGCAGCAGCCCAGATCGAGCAGAGGATCGGGGCCTCCTAAACGCGAGCTCGGGAAGGTGTCGTCGCGACGCGATCGTCACTCCCTCATGGGCCGGGCTTCACCTTGCCTGCCCGTCGGCGTGGAGGGGTCGATGCCGTCCACCAGGGAGCGGAGCCCGGTGCCGCGCTTCTGCATCTCGGCGACCGTGTTGAGGACGTCAATCAGTGACCGGCCCAGCCGGTCGATGCGGTACACCAGCACGGTGTCGTCCCGGCGGGCGTAGGCCAACAGCGCGCTCAGCCCGGGCCGTTCCCTGGCCGCCTTGGCCCCGGAGAGCTGGTCGAAGTAGATCTGCTCCTCCGGCACGCCGGCCTCGCGGAGGGCATCGAACTGCGCCTGCCCGCCTTGATCTGTAGTGCTGACGCGTGCGTATCCGAGGAGGAGTCCCATGGCGCAGATACTAGGAGGGGGTCCGACGGGATTCGTCTTACCGAGCCTCAAGGGATTGTGAGACCCGCATGGCGAGACAGGGTCGGTGAGATACTTTGGGGCCTTATACGGTCTGTGAAGAGGACTTCGGACGGTTCCTCGCCAAGGTATACCCCGTGAGACACCCGAAAAAGCTCGGGCGCCGGTTCGTGATCAGTAGTGGTAGCGGGCCTGCAGGATCACGAGGTCGTCGCCATCGACGAGGTAGACGAGCCGGTGCTCGTCGGTGATACGCCGCGACCATGAGCCCTGTGCTCCGTACTTGAGCTGTTCAGGCTTCCCGATGCCGGAGATGGGGTCGCGGAGGCAAGCGTCGATGAGCGTGTTGATCCGCTTCAGGACCTTGCGGTCCGAGCCTTGCCAGTAGGTGTAGTCCTCCCACGCGGACTCGTCCCAGACAAGGCGCACTCAGTCGGCCTCGCCCGACCGGTCGAGGTCGTGGACTTGGGTCTTCCCAGCGCGGGCGCGCTCGTAGGCGTCGAGCAGCCTGCGGGCGTTGGCCGGCGAGCGGAAGAGGTATGCGGTCTCCTGCCATGCCGCATACTCGTCGGCCGGCATTAGAACTGCGTTGCCCTTGCGGGAGACGATCTCAATGGCTTCATGGTCTTCGTTCACGCGCTCGATGAGCGGGAACAGCGTCTTGCGGGCTTCACTGGCGCTGATAGACATGACCTGACCTCTTCAGACGAGGGAGTGGTACTTCATTATGGTACCACTCTTGGTTCAGGCGCCCCTCTCCTGCTGCGGCAGGGACTGGGGAGATGGTCAGTTCCGGACGAAGCCCGCTCCACCTGCCCACCCCACAATGCGCTCACATGTCCATGAAACATCGCGGGCGGGTGTTCCCCAAAGACACGAAAAGCGCGTCATCACGCCCTTCTCGAATGAGCCCCCTGCCGGATTCGAACCGGCGACCCTCTGTTTACAAGACAGATGCTCTGGCCAACTGAGCTAAGGAGGCGCGCCGCCCAGCGAGGGCGCACCCCACAAGGGTAGCAAAGCAAAACGGCCCGGCCCCACCAAGGGGACCGGGCCGTCGTCGTACGTCAGCTCGGGCGAGCAGGAAGGGCTACGCCTTCGCCCGCGCGTCGAGATCCGCTTGGAGGAACGCGTCGAACGCCTGGTTCGCCGAGTCCCCGATGCCCCACTGCTTGCCGTCGACGAACGCGGTCGGCGTCCCGGTGACGCCGTAGGATGCGGCGAGCGCCGTCGTGTACTTGACCCACGGTCTATAGGTCTTGTTGTCGACGCATTGGGAGATGTTCGCCCCGAGTTTGGACGCTATGTCCTTCAGCTGCTGATCGGAGAGGCCAGCCGAGCCTTCGGCCGGCTGTTGGGCGTAGAGCTGGGAGAAGAAGTCGGCGTACTTGTCGGGGTACTGGTTCGCCACGCAGGCTGCGGCGGCGGCGGCACGCGACGAGTAGTTGGTCGTCGAGTTCTGGTCGAGGAAGGCGATCGGCCTGTACTCGAGCGTGATCTGCCCGGAGTTCCGCAGCTGGGTGAGCTTGTCGCCATACGTCTTCTCGAAGTTGCCGCACACGGGGCAGATGAAGTCCACGTAGACCACGACCTTGGCCGGCTGGCCCTTGGGTGCCGCCTCGACGCCCTTCGCATCGGCCTGCTGGCCTTGGGAGGGTTGGGCTGTCGGTGTGGGGATGGTGGAAGCATTGACGGTCGACGCCGGCTCGGCAGTCACTGCGCTGCCCTTGCCGAGCGTGATGCCCCCGTTGGAGTTCATGTTCGCGGGGCTGGGGCCGCTGTTCGCGATGGGTGCGTTCTGCTGCATCGACGAGGAGACGACGATCGCGATGATGGCGATGACCGCAACGAGCGCCACCACGACGCCCCACCGTACGAGAAGCCGGTTCCGCTTCTCCTTCTTCTGCTGCGCCTCGCGGATCTGGCGGGCCTTCTCGCGTGCGGCGGCGGTCCGCTCCGCTTTCGTGGGGCGTGGTTGATTGGACGGGCTCATTGTTCCTCGTGTCAGGTCGCGGCACGCATCAGCGCGCCCGGTCGGCGTCGGGGACAGTGTATTCCAGCAGGCATAACGCATCCCGGCAGAAGCACTTAATCCGCGCAACGACCGACCGCTCCGCACGGTTCCTTGATCGCCCTGTGATCATCGCCGCACCGCTCCCCGGTAGGGTAAAGAGAGATTCCAGCGAATGCGAGGTAGCGCGAGAGTGGCTCAGGACACTGAACGGACAGCACCAGACACGGCGGCCAAAGACGGCAGGGCGGCAGGATCCTACGACTTCCTTGTCGTAGCCAACCGCCTGCCCGTGGACCGGGCAGGCGACAGCCCGGACGACGGCTGGAAGCGCTCCCCCGGCGGCCTTGTCACCGCGCTCGCCCCCATCATGGAAAAGTCCGACGGCGCGTGGATCGGCTGGGTTGGTTCCCCCGACGAGGAGATCGAGCCCTTCGAGCATGACGGCATGGCCCTCGTTCCCGTGGGACTGTCGGCATCGGAGGTCGAGCTCTACTACGAGGGCTTCTCCAACGCGACTCTGTGGCCGCTCTACCACGACGTCATCGCGCCGCCGGAGTTCCACCGCACGTGGTGGGACGCCTACCGCCGCATCAACGAGCGATTCGCCCTCGCTGTCCTCTCCCGGGCGGCCGACCACGCGACCGTCTGGGTGCAGGACTACCAGCTCCAGCTCGTCCCTGCGATCCTCCGCGCCCGCCGCCCCGACCTGCGGATCGGCTTCTTCAACCACATTCCGTTCCCGCCGCCTGAGATCTTCTCCCAGCTTCCGTGGCGTCGCCAGGTCCTCGAGGGTCTTCTCGGGGCTGACCTCGTCGGCTTCCAGCGCCCCAACGACGCTTTGAACTTCGCCCGGGCAGCACGCCGCTACGGCGGGGCCGGCGGCAAGGGCACGAATCTCCTCGTCGGCAGGGGCGAGCGTGCAGTCCACGCGGAAGCGTTCCCGATCTCGATCGACACGGACCGCATCTCCCAGCTCGCGCGCCACCCGGAGATCCAAGAGCGCGCGCGGCAGATCCGCCATGACCTGGGCGATCCGAAGACGATCATGCTCGGCGTCGACCGTCTCGACTACACGAAGGGGATCCGGCACCGGCTCAAGGCCTTCGAGGAACTCCTCGTCGACGAACGCGTCAAGGTCGGCGAGGTGACCCTCGTTCAGGTCGCGAGCCCGAGCCGGGAGCGCGTCGAGCAGTACCGCCTCCTCCGCGAAGAAGTCGAGGGAACGGTGGGCCGCATCAACGGCGCCTTCGACACGCTCCAGCACACGGCCGTCCGCTACCTGCACCACAATTACCCCGTCGAAGAAATGGTGGCTCTCTACCTCGCGGCGGACGTCATGCTCGTGACGGCGCTGCGTGACGGGATGAACCTCGTCGCCAAGGAGTACGTCGCCGCCCGCTACGACGGGAGCGGTGCCCTCGTCCTGAGTGAATTCACGGGCGCCGCGGACCAGCTCAAGCAGGCGCTGCTCATCAACCCGCACGACATCGCTGGGCTCAAGGAGGCGATGGTCGCCGCCATCAACTTGCCGCCGGGCGCGGCGAGTCGCCGCATGAAGGCGATGCGGCGCCAGATCATTGTCCACAACGTCGAGGAGTGGTCGGCAGCCTTCCTCAACCGTCTCTCGGAGGTCACCCATGGCTAGTCCAGCAGTCCCTTCGGAGCTGCGCAGCGCGCTCGAGCGGCTCGCCGCCGTCGACCGTCTTCTCGTGGCGCTCGACTTCGACGGCGTCGTCGCGCCCATCGTCGAGCGGGCCGAGCAGGCCCGGCCCCTCCCGGAGACGGCGGCCGCGGTGGGCGAGCTCGCGGGCCTCGCGGGGACTTGGACGGCTTACGTCTCGGGAAGGTCGCTCGCGAGCCTGACGGATGTGGCTTCGCCGGACCCGCGCACGCTGCTCATCGGAAGCCATGGGGCGGAGGTCCGCCTCGACGGCCAGGAGCATCCGGTGGCTCTCGACGAAGACCAGCGCCGCGCCCTCGAGGCATTGCACGCCGCGTTCGCCCAGGTCGCTGCGCACGCACCCGGCACGTGGGTCGAGGAGAAGCCGGCCGGGCGCGTGCTCCATACCCGCCAAGCGGACGACGACGTTGCCGAGGCTGCCGTAGGAGCGGCTCGGGAGCGCTTGGCGGAGCGGGGCGATATCTACCTCAAGACGGGCAAGCGGGTTCTCGAAGGCTCGGTGGTCCACGCGACGAAGGGCGAGGGCATCGCCTTCCTGCGCCAGGTCACCGAGGCGGACGCGGTCCTCTTCGCGGGCGACGACGTCACTGACGAGGACGGCTTCCTCGCCTTGGAGAAGGGCGACGTCGGGATCAAGGTGGGCGACGGCGAGACTGCCGCCTCCTTCCGCGTGCGGGAGCCGGCCGACGTCGCGGGAGCGATGGCCCTTCTCGTGCTGCTGCGCGGCGCGCACCGTCCGGAGCGCCGCGCAGAGCAGGCCACATAACTATTCGGCCACGGAACCGCTTGTGGGCGACGTCACACTTGGGAACAATATGTGACACATGCCATACTCATTTGTGGGCCGGGGTTAACCGCCTCGGCTCGCTCCATGCCAGAATCGGCGATGCCAGCTTGGGCAGCCCCTGACGGCATACAACTGAACAACACGAACCATTCACTACGGATCGTCCGGCACGTACCTGCCGGTGAAGGGACAGATTACTGTGGCAACAGTGACGTTCGACAACGCAACGCGCCTGTACCCGGGCACCGATAAGCCCGCGGTGGACAAGCTCAACATCCAGATCGCGGATGGCGAATTCCTCGTTCTGGTCGGCCCCTCGGGCTGCGGAAAGTCCACCTCGCTGCGTATGCTGGCCGGCTTGGAGGACGTCAACTCCGGCCGCATCCTGATCGGCGACCGCGACGTCACGGACGTCCCGCCGAAGGATCGCGACATCGCGATGGTCTTCCAGAACTACGCCCTGTACCCGCACATGACGGTTGCGGACAACATGGGCTTCGCCCTCAAGATCGCGGGCGTCGGGAAAGAGGAGCGCGCCCAGCGCGTTCGCGAAGCTGCGAAGCTCCTCGACCTCGAGCAGTACCTCGACCGCAAGCCGAAGGCTCTCTCCGGTGGCCAGCGTCAGCGCGTCGCGATGGGCCGCGCAATCGTCCGCAACCCGCAGGTCTTCCTCATGGACGAGCCGCTCTCGAACCTCGACGCCAAGCTCCGCGTCCAGACCCGCACGCAGATCGCATCGCTCACCCGCCGCCTCGGCGTCACGACCGTCTACGTCACGCACGACCAGGTCGAGGCCATGACGATGGGCGACCGCGTCGCGGTGCTCAAGGATGGCCTCCTGCAGCAGGTCGACACCCCGCGCAACCTCTACGACAAGCCCCAGAACGTCTTCGTGGCCGGCTTCATCGGCTCGCCCGCGATGAACCTCCTCGAGCTCCCCGAGGCCGACGGCGGCGTCCAGTTCGGCGGCACCGTGTACCCGGTTGCCCGCGACGTCCTCGCCGGCGCCACGGGCAACACGGTCACTCTCGGAGTTCGGCCGGAGGACCTCGAGTCCACCACCCAGGGTGACGGCCTCGCGGTCGAGGTCGACGTCGTCGAGGAGCTCGGCGCCGACGCCTACATCTACGGCCACACCAATGTGAACGGCCAGTCGCACGACATCGTTGCCCGTACGGACGGCCGCCGCCCTCCGATGAAGGGCGACACCGTGTGGGTCCGCCCGCAGCAGGGCCACGTCCACCTGTTTGATACGAAGTCGGGCGAGCGCCTCGGCTAGTCTGATCAGGACACAGTGCTGTGCCCGCCGGTTCTCCGGCGGGCACAGCCATTTCCCCGGGAAACGAGCATGATGAACGGCGCCAACTGGCAGGACGAGCCGACCGACTACGACATGCTGGGCAAGCTCCCCCGCAAGCAACCGCTCAACGATCCGCCCCCTGCGAACGTCATGGGCTCCCTCAGCATCACCGCCGCAGCGGCGGATCCAGAGCTCCTGGATCTCCCGTGGCACATAGCCCTCGAGGACTGGCCCGAGGAGTACCTCGCCGCCCTCCCCCGCGGCATTTCGCGGCACATCGTGCGCTTCGCGAAGCTCGGCGGCTCGGTCATCGCCGTCAAGGAGACGGGCGAGCACATCGCCCGCCACGAATACCACATGCTGCGCCGTCTCCAGCGGCTCGACGTCCCCTGTGTGGAACCGGTCGCCGTCATCCGCGATCGCCAGACTCCGGACGGCCGCCCGCTCGACCCCGTCCTCGTAACGCGGCACCTGAAGTTCTCGCTCCCCTATCGAGCGCTCTTCTCCCAGATGCTGCGCAAGGACACGCTCACGCGCCTCATCGACGCGCAGGCGCTGCTCCTCGTGCGCCTTCACCTCATCGGCTTCTACTGGGGCGATGTCTCGCTCTCCAATACCCTCTTCCGGCGCGACGCGGGAGCCTTCGCCGCCTATCTCGTGGACGCCGAGACCGGCGAGCTGTACCCGGACCTCTCGACGGGCCAGCGCGAGTACGATCTCGAGATCGCCCGGGTCAACATCGCGGGCGAGCTCATGGACCTGCTCGAGGGCGAGCTGATCGACTCCGAGGTGGATCCAGTGGCGACGAGTGAGCGGATCATGGATTCCTACCGCAATCTCTGGGCCGAGCTGACCGAGAAGGAGTCCTTCGAGCTGGGCGAGCGCTGGCGCGTGAGTGCCCGCATCCGGCGCCTCAACGAACTCGGCTTCGACGTCGAGGAGTACGCGATCAAGACGACGGCGGGCGGCTCCACCATCCAGCTCCAGCCGAAAGTGGTCGACGCCGGTCACCACCAGAGGCGCCTCCTGCGCCTCACCGGGTTGGACGCCCAGGAGAATCAGGCCCGCCGGCTGCTCAACGACATGGACTCGTTCCGCGCCGACAACTTTCCTGACCAGGACGAGGAGATCGCTGCGCACGCGTGGGTGAGCCAGGTCTTCGAGCCCATCGTTCGGGCCATCCCGAAGGAGCTCTCCGGGAAGCTCGAGCCTGCCGAGGTAGTACATCAGGTGCTCGAGCACCGGTGGTACATGTCGGAGAAGCTCGATCGGCACGTGCCGCTCGCGGAGACCCTCCAGTCCTACATCGACACCGTGCTCCGCCACCGGCGGGACGAGGCCGCGATCATGCTCAACCCGGACACGCAGACGCTCAAGATCCTCGAGGCCGAGGCCGCCCGGCAGGCCGAGGACGAGTTCGACGACGACGAAGCCGACGTGGACGTCGAAGACCCCGTCCAAGCGGACTAACCGGTTTGGGCCGCCCTCGGCGGTCTTCAGCTCACGGTCTCGATGGCTTCCGGAGACACCCCGAAGTAGGCGACGTAGCGGCCTAGGATAATGGGCCACTCGCTGTACTTCTCGTATTGCTCCCGGCCCTCAGAACCCGCGGCCCAACCATCATGGGTGAAAGTCACGTTCGTGGACGCGCCGCCCTCCGCTTCGTCGAACTCCACGAGTACCCGCATGGGGGCCGCGGCTCGCCACGCGAGCGTCCAAGACAGTTCGATGGCCGACGGCGGGGCCTCCGAGATCACTTCGCCCCACACTTGGGTGTCCCCCGCCTCGGACTCCTCACCGACGATTCCGTCCTCAATGTACGGGTGAGTTCCCTCGCCGAAGCCCGTGTAGTTGGACGGCCACCAGAGGTGCAAGTCGCCGGTGAAGGCGCTGTAGGCGACCTCCCGCGGCACGGGGACCGTGAAGCGATAGACGCGCGGGGGAGGAGCTTCTTGGGCCGTAGGACGCTGGTCTGACTCGGGACGGTGCGAAAAGAGGGGGTCCACGCGTGCGATCCTACCGCTCGATCTCTGGGCAAGACGGCGCTGGGGGTCTTGGTGGGGGTGGTGTTTAAACGGCTCGAGGGCCCCACGGTCGTTGTGGGGCCCTCGGGTGGTGGTGTTGTCCGGCGGTGTCCTACTCTCCCACACCCTGGCGGGTGCAGTACCATCGGCGCTGTGGGGCTTAGCTTCCGGGTTCGGGATGGGTCCGGGCGTTTCCCCCACGCTATGGCCGCCGTAACCTTCTCTCCTCGCAACACACCC
>NZ_JTDL01000029.1 GCF_000802235.1 Sinomonas humi | reverse complement strand
AACGTTCTCAACGAGGACCTCGTCGCCCAGGGCAAGAGCTCCGACGTCGTCCTCAACGGGACCGACAAGACCATCGGGGACAAGCTGCGCGAGATGAAGCTCGCCATCGGGCTCGAGCAGCAGGAGTCCAAGGACCAGATCCTCGACGGCTACCTGAACATCGTCCCCTTCAGCGGCAACGCCTACGGGGTGCAGGCCGCCGCCCAGTACCTCTTCTCCGAAGACGCCAAAGACCTCACCCTCCCCCAGGCCGCGCTCCTGGCCGGCCTGGTCAACGGCCCCGGCTACTACGACCCGACCGCCTACCCCGACAGGGCCGTCGCCCGCCGCAACCTGGTCCTGGACGCGATGCTCACCCACGGGTACATCGACAAGGCCGAGCACGACGCCGCGGTCAAGGCACCGCTGGCGCTCAAGCTCAACCCGCCGAAGCAGGGCTGCCAGTACGCGGCCCAGGCCCCGTACTTCTGCGACTACGTCCTGCACCAGATCGAGAACGACCCCGCCTACGGCGCCACCGCCAAGGACCGCGTCCAGCGCGTCACCAGCGGCGGCCTGACCATCAAGACCACCCTCGACCCGCGCCTGCAGGGCCCGGCCCAGCAGCAGGCCGACGCCACGACCGGGCCGCACCCGGACGAGTGGGGAACCTCTCTCGTGACGGTCCAGCCCGGAACCGGGAAGATCCTGGCCATGGCGCAGAACTCCCGCATGCTCGCCGGCCAGGGCAGCGACTTCGTCACCAGCTACAACTTCAACGTCGACAGCGCCGACGCCAACGGCAACCCCCTCGGCGGGGTCGGCGGCATGCAGCCCGGATCCACCATGAAGCCGGTCACCCTGGCCGCCTGGCTGGGCGAGGGCAAGCCCACCGACGCCGTCGTGGACGCCTCCCGGCGCGTCTACCCGCCCGACTACCCATGGAGGGACACCTGCGGGCCGGTCACCGGGTTCTACGACGCCGCCGCCGGCTCGCCCGACCTGCAGAACGACTCCGGCGGCTACTACCACCCCATGACCGTCCGGGAAGGGATCTACAACTCGATCAACACCGCGACCTTCGCCTCCGCCGCCGGCCTGGACGACTTCTGCGACATCCAGCGCGCCGCCGACGCCATGGGCATGCACAAGGGCGACAAGACCGGGGACAGGATGAACCTCTCCACCCTCGGCAACCTCCTCGGCGGGGAGAACGTCGCGCCTGTGACCATGGCCGACGCGTTCGCGACCTTCGCCGCCGACGGCACCTACTGCACCCCCATCTCCATCACGGAGGTCGACGACTCCCAAGGCCACAGGATCGGCGGACAGAACCCGAGCTGCAAAGCCGACGCCCTCCAGCCCGGCGTGGCCGAGGCCGCCACCAACGTCCTGCAGGACGTGGTCACCAAGGGCTCCGGCCTGCTCATCCCGCAGAAGCTCCCCGTCCCGTACGCGATGAAGACCGGCACAAACAACCTGAACAACCAGACCTGGGTCGTCGGGTACACCAAGGGCCTGGCCACCGCCTCCTTCTTCGGCGACCCCTTCAACTCCACCGCCCGTCTCGGACGCGACCTCACCGTAAACGGCCAGTACTACCCCACCGTCGACGGCGCCTACATCGCCGGGCCCCAATGGGCCCAGTACATGCAGCAGGTCACCGGCTACTACGACCACGGCATCTTCACCCCGCCGCCCCAGAACCTCATCACCGGAACGTCCTACCAGGCCCCCACACCTTCCGGCACCACCTCGGGCTCCACCACCACCGTCCAGCCCCCGGCGGCGCAGCATGGGACAGGCAAGGGCTAGGCCGCCGCGCGGGAGCCGGCCAGGGAAGGCGAAGGCCGAGAGCACGCGAAGGAACAGGCAGGCCCGCACCCGGGGGCAGGGCCGCTGGAGGACCCGCACCCTGCTCGTCGGGATGCTCATGGCGGCCATCATCGGCGCCGCCACGGCCCTGCTCGGCTGCTCTCTGGCCGCCGTCCCCCCCGGCCCTGCGCCAGTGCGGGTGCATTCACGGCCCGTGAGGTTCCCGGACCACGCCGTCGCCGCCCGCAAGTCCCGGGGCGAGGGGCAGTCTCGGTGGCCGTCCGCAGCCAGGCCGACGAGGCCCGCATCGTCCGGCAAGGTCGCGGAGTCCGGCGCGCGGGCCACAGCCCCCGTGGTGCCTGGCTTGCCTGGGCAGGGCGTCCGCCGGCTCGCCGGAAACAGCTCGCGGAATGCGCCGGGCCCCGAGGAAGGGCTCAGGTAGGACACCAAGGCCCTTCAGGCACGACTCCCAGCCAGCCATGCGAGCATTGGCTGGCGTGGCCGAGGAGCCAAAGGCCCAGAAACGCCGCGCAGACATCGGCCCGGCCCCCGCATCCGCTTCACGGCGGCCCGGCGGGGCAGGCCCGGAGAGGGAAGGCGGTGGCGGATGCCTCCGATCCCAGTGCTGCTGGGCACCTGGCGGTTCGAACCGGCCGCAGGCCTGCTCCTGGCCCTGGGCGCCGCGGCCTACGGCGCGGGCGTGCGCCGGATCGGGAAGTCCGGCGGGAGGTGGCCGAAGCGGCGGACCCTCTCCTTCGGCCTGCTCGGCCTCGGATCCTACCTCGCGACCGCCTGCGGCTTCCTCGGCGTCTACAGCCCGGACCTGCGCTGGGCCTTCGCGATCCGCGTCGCCGTCCTGCTCCTGGTCGTCCCGGGACTGATCGCCCTGGGCAGGCCGCTGGCCCTGGCCCGGGCCGCCATGCCCTGGGGCCCGGCCCGCAGGCTGTGCAGCCTGATGCTGGGAAGGCCGCTGCACCTCCTGGGGAACCCGCTGGTCGGACCTCTGGTCTGCATGGGGCTCTTCGCCCTGATGCTGACCCCGGCCGCCGGCTACGCCAGGACCACCCCGGCTGCCGAGACACTCCTGACCCTGGCCCTGCCCATCCTCGGGCTGGCCCTGCTCCTGCCGGCCACCGACACCGCCCACGCCCGGTACTCGCCCCTGATGGTCCTGGAACTGCTCTTCATCTTCATCGAGCTGATGGCCGACGCGATCCCCGGCATCGCCCTGCGGCTGAACACGGCGATCCTGGACCGCGTCCCGGCCGCGGCCGGCAGCTCCCCCGCATGGCTGCACCCCTCACCCCTGCACGACCAGCACCTGGCCGGGGACTGGCTGTGGTTCATCTGCGAGATGGCCGACCTGCCCGTGCACGTGCTCCTGATCGCCCGGTACCTGCGCAGCGACGCTAAGGAGGCCCGCAGGCTCGACGCGCTCAGCGACGATGAGATGGAAGCGCTCGCCGAAGCACACCTGCACGGCGGGAGGCAGTGAGCCCACCAGCAGGGCCGTGCGTGCCGGAGCGCTGGGACTCGTCGGCGCCCGCACCGCCTCACCCTCATTCCTGGCGGCCGCCCGGGCGGGGATCCCGGCCGCTGAACGGCGAGCCAGGCGTTGCGGGCAGCCGCCGGGACAGGGCGGTCCGTCGCCGCCCCAGCAGGAGGGTACCTGGGGAACGCTCCGCCCGTTTCGGGAGGGCCCCTTCCGGAGGCGGCGGCGACGCTGCGGCCCTGATCTGTCGCCTGCTTCCTCCGACGGTTCTCACTGGCTCCTTCTGGGCGGTTCTCAGGATCGCGCGCCACCATCGGGCCAGAAGCGGGACGGGGCGCGGGCAGGAGCGGGGAAGGAGTGCGAGGAATTGGAAGGGGTCCGAGGACGCGGAGCAGGCCCCCGGGGGCCGCGGTTCCGCTGGGGCGGCCAGGGCTGGGGCACCCCGGCGGTGGCGGTGCTCGCCGCGGCCGTCCTGAGAGCCGGCGCGGCGCCGGCAGGAATCGTCCTGGCAGCGCCGGCACGGGCCAGCGCGGGAGCATCGGCATCGGCTTCAGCATCCCCGCCGACTATGCCAGGCGCGGCGTCACCGTCGAGCCCACAGCCCCCGCGGGGCACCGGGCTCCCCCTTCCCCGTCGGGGCCCAGGTGGCCCGCGTCCCCCCGGCTCCCCCGCCCAGCAGGCCGGCATCAGGGCCGGCGACCGTCATCACCCGGCCTTGGGGCCTACCCCGTCCACAGCCCTCAAGGGCTAACCGCCGCCGTCCACGAGCAGCCCCCCGGCACCACCGCCACGATCGCCCTGACCCGCGGGCGCCCCCTCACCGTCCACGCCACCCTCGCCACCGCCCTGAGCGGGCCGGGAGGAAGAACCATGGAATCGACCCGTCCCGCCCCAGCGCGACGAACCGCCCTGGGCGCTGTCCTGGCAGCCTGCGTGCTGGGCGCCAGCGGGCGCAGCTTCGTCAACCCCCAGGGAACCTCCCATGAGGCGGCCGCGGTCCCCGGCGTCCAAGCGCCCGTCGGGCCCCTGCAGCTCCGCGACCCCGAAAGCAGCAGCGTGATCCTCGGGAGGTCCGCGGGCCGT
>NZ_JTDL01000028.1 GCF_000802235.1 Sinomonas humi | reverse complement strand
CTGGACGGTGTCCAGGAACCGTTCGATCTCCTCGGGGGCGACGGACTCGGCGGCGAGGGTGCGGAACTTGGCGATGTACTGCTCGCGGCCGAAGGGGCGGGCGCCGAGGGGGTGGGCGTCGGCGACCGCGATCGCCTCCTCGATCACGGTCCCGTCGGTCAGGGTGATGGTCACGGAGCCGCCGAAGGCCTTCTCGGCGATGTCGAGGGAGTGGTACCGGCGGGTCCACTCGGGGTCCTCCTCGGTGGTGACCTTGTGCCACAGGGCCACGGTGTCCGGGCGGGCGGCCCGGGCGGGGGCGTAGGAGTCGACGTGGTGCCAGGTCCCGTCCTGGAGGGCGACGGCGAAGATGTACGGGATCGAGTGGTCCAGGGTCTCCCGGGAGGCGGTGGGGTCGTACTTCTGCGGGTCGTTCGCCCCGGAGCCGATGACGTAGTGGGTGTGGTGGCTGGTGCGGATAAGGATGCTGGCCACGTTCGCAG
>NZ_JTDL01000027.1 GCF_000802235.1 Sinomonas humi | reverse complement strand
GCCCCTCCTGGTTCTCCGCGGGGGTGCAGTCCTCGAGCCAGAACAGGTCGTACGGCTCGAGCGCCTTGCCCAGCTTCGCGGCCTGGATCGGGGTCATGCGGTGGTGCCCGTCGTGCAGGAGCGGGATGTCCGGGCCGAACTCGTTGCGCACCGCCTCGAAGACGGTCGGCAGGTGCTTGAGGTACGCCCGGGTGTCCCAGTCCTCCTCCTGCGGGAACGCCCCGCGCCCGGCCGGCTCGTAGTCGTACCGCTCCCCGGACGCCTGCGCCTGGGCGGCCACGCCGTACACGGCCTTGATCCCCGGGATCGCCGTCTGGACCCGGATCGACTTGTAGCCGAGCTCGAGGTGGTGCCGGATCGAGTCGAACAGCGAGGGCAGGTCCGTCCCGGAGGCGTGCCCGTACGCCCGCAGCCCCCGCCGGGACGCGCCGCCGAGGAGCTGGTACACCGGCAGGTTCGCGACCTTGCCCTTGATGTCCCACAGCGCCATGTCCACGGCCGCGATCGAGGCCATCGTCACCGGGCCCCGACGCCAGTACGAGGACCGGTACAGGAACTGCCAGGTGTCCTCGATCATGTGCGGATCCTTGCCGATCAGCAGCTGGGCGACATGCTCCTTCAGGTACGCCGCGACCGCGAGCTCCCGCCCGTTCAGGGTCGCATCGCCGATGCCCGTGATGCCCTCGTCGGTCGTGATCTTCAGCGTCACGAAGTTCCGCGACGGGCTCGTCACGAACAC
>NZ_JTDL01000026.1 GCF_000802235.1 Sinomonas humi | reverse complement strand
GTCTCCCAGAGCCGGACGATCGCCGGGTACCGCTGCCCCCACTCGGCGGCGAACTCGGCGAACCTGTCCTTGGCCGCGGCCTCTGACGGGGCCGTGTAGATCGGCCTGAGGGCCTTCGCGATCGCGTCGCGGTGCTGCCTGCCTGCGTACCGGAACGAGTTCCGGATCAGGTGCACGACGCACTGCTGGACCACGGTGCGCTCCCAGGTGGTGGTGATCGCCTCGGGCAGGCCCTTGAGCCCGTCGCACACGGCGATCAGGACGTCCTGGACGCCGCGGTTCTTCAGCTCGGCGAACACGCCCAGCCAGAACCGGGCCCCTTCGCCTCCCTCCCCGCCGGCCCAGATCCCCAGGATGTCGCGTTCCCCGCCCACCGTGACGCCCAGGACCACGTAAAACGGCATGTTCCGCACCTGCCCGTCGCGGACCTTGACGTGGATCGCGTCGACGAACAGCACCGGGTAGACGGGGTCCAGGGGCCGGGAGG
>NZ_JTDL01000025.1 GCF_000802235.1 Sinomonas humi | reverse complement strand
ATCGCGTTCAGGAGTCCGCAGGCGGCATCCCGGCGCTCGCGCAGTACGTCCAGCATCTGCTGCACGGGTTCCTGGGGGCCGCGGAGTGCTTCGATGCCGCCCCACTGCACGTAGTGGGTCGTGCACGACTCGTCATTGGTGTTGAGCGTGCTGAGCACTTTGGCGATTTCGGGCGGGGCGACCGCGCAGCCGAGGCGGGAGCCGGTCATCGCGAACTTCTTGCTGAACGTGTAGAGGATGACCGTGCGCTCCGCCATGCCGGGGAGCGATGCGATCGAGCTCGAGACACCCTCGTAGCGCGTCTCGAAGTAGGCCTCGTCCGAGAGCACCCAGAGATCGTGCTCCAGCGCGAGCTGAGCGATCGCCTCGCGCTCGGCCGCCGTCGACTCGGCCGAGATCGGGTTCTGCAGGTCGTTGTAGATGATCGCGACCGTGTTCGGGGTGATTGACGCGCGCACCTGGTCGAGATCGATGGCGAAGCCCTCGCTCGTGGGCAGGTAGCGGTACGGCACTGCCGTTCCGCCGAGGTACTCGATCTGCGATTCGTAGATCGGGAAGCCGGGATTCGGGTAGAGCACCTCCTGGCCGGGGTTCATGACAGCTTGCAGGAACTTGGTGATGACCGGCTTGCCGCCCGTCATCACGACGACGTTGTCCGGAGAGAATTCGATGCCACGACGCGATCCGAGGTCGTCCGCGAGGGCTTCGCGCAGCTGCGGGATCCCCGGGCCCGGGCAGTAGCCCGTGTACCCATCCGCGATCGCCCGGTTCATGGCCTCGATGATGTGCGGGGCCGTCGGGATGTTGATGTCCCCGAGGTGGAAGGGGTACACCCGGTTCCCCTGAGCCTTCCACGCCGCCGCGGCTTGGGCGACGCTGAAGGCAGTTTCAGTGCCCAGCCGTTCGAGCC
>NZ_JTDL01000024.1 GCF_000802235.1 Sinomonas humi | reverse complement strand
GCCTTCTCGCGCGTGTAGAAGTTGAAGCCCTGGAGGCCGTACGCCTTGGTGTCGCCGAAGATCGAGTCCTTGAACCCGCCGAAGGAGTAGTAGGCAACGGGGACCGGGATCGGGACGTTGATCCCGATCATGCCGACCTCGACCTCGTTCTGGAAGCGGCGGGCGGCGCCGCCGTCGTTGGTGAAGATCGCGGTGCCGTTGCCGAACGCTCCGGAGTTGATCAGCTCAAGGCCTTCCTCGTAGCTCCGCACACGCACGACGGCCAAGACCGGCCCGAAGATCTCGTCCTGGTACACCTTCGAGGTGACCGGGACGTCGTCGATGAGCGTCGGGCCGAGCCAGAAGCCCTCCGCCGCCCCGTCGGCCTCGATGCCGCGGCCGTCGATGACGACCTTGGCGCCGTCCGCCTCGGCGACCTCGATGTAGGAGGCGACCTTGTCGCGGTGCTGCCTGGTGACGAGAGGGCCCATGTCGCAGTTGCGGCGGCCGTCGCCGATCTTCAGGGTCGCCACGCGCTCGCCGATCTTGGCGATTAGCTCGTCCGCTACGGGCTCGACGGCCACGATGACGCTGATGGCCATGCACCGCTCGCCGGCGGAGCCGAAGCCAGCGTTCACGGCCGCGTCTGCGGTGAGGTCGAGGTCGGCGTCGGGCAGGACCAGCATGTGGTTCTTCGCCCCGCCGAGGGCCTGGACGCGCTTGCCGTTCTTGGCGGCGGTCTCGTAGATGTAGCGGGCGATCGGGGTCGAGCCGACGAAGGAGATCGCCCTGACCTCCGGGTGCTCGAGGAGACCGTCGACGGCCTCCTTGTCCCCGTGGAGGACGTTGAAGACCCCGTCGGGCAGGCCGGCCTCGCTGAAGAGGGCCGCGAGCCAGTTCGCGGCGGAGGGATCCTTCTCGCTCGGCTTGAGGATCACGGTGTTGCCAGCGGCGATCGCGATGGGCAGGAACCACAGCGGGACCATGGCCGGGAAGTTGAACGGGCTGATGATGCCGACGACGCCGAGGGGGGCCTTGAGCGAGTGGACGTCTACGCCGGTCGAGACGTTCTCCGAG
>NZ_JTDL01000023.1 GCF_000802235.1 Sinomonas humi | reverse complement strand
AGCACCAACACCCCGATGACGGCGAAGGCAATTCTGCTGGGCTTGCTCATTTGCGGTGTTCCTCCTGTTGCCCGGTGCCTGAGAGGGGGAGGCCGGGGTATGTCGAACGACTACGGGAGCGGGTTGCAGGTTTCGCTGCGGCCGACTTCTCTGTCGGACCGACCTGCTTCACAATCAGATTGGTTGGTTGTATGACAAAGTAAGCCGGGTCACATCGGGGTGTCAATAGCCAATCTCCCCAAGCCCCTCGAGCCGCCAGGCCTGCCGTGCACTCCCCCTGCGACACCACGCCGCCCTCAGCCCTCGGGCAGATGGGCCAACAGCGCTCCCGCCACCTCAGCTAGAGCCCGCCGTAGCTCGACAAGGATCGGCTTCGTCTCCGACCCGAGGCGCACCGCCGTGTATACCTCCCTCGCCGGTGAATCCGGGAGCGGGAGAAGGGTGGCCCGAGGCGTCCGCGCCGTCCAGACTAGATCCGGGAGGAGCGCCACGGCGTGCCCCGTCTCTGCGAGCATGACGTGCACCAACAGATCGGCTGATTCGAATCGCACGTTGGGCTCGAATCCTGCTGCCCGGCAGAGCGCCTCGGCCCACGCCCGGGCCGGCTTTCCGCGCGGCTCCATGACCCAGGGGTAGCGGGCAAGGTCTTGGACGAGGGTGCTGTCGCCCAGCCATCGGGAAGGCGCATAGCAGCGCATTGGGTCCGAGAACAGGTGCTGCTGCTCGATGCCCGAGGACGGCTTCGAGGGAGGGCCCGGGTACACCTCGCCTAACACCAGGTCGAAGTCGCGTGCGAGCAGGGCGGAGTTGCCAGCGTCGGGCTGGATCTCGCTGAGGTACACCGTCACGTCAGGGTGGGACCGTTGCAGGTTCTCCAGCAGTGAGGGGACGAGGGCAATGGCAGCCGTCTGGAATGTCGCCACCCTCACCTCGCCGCCGATCTCCGCCCGAGCCCGTGCGAGATCGGCCTCCGCTCTGTCGATCTGGACCAGGATCACCTCGGCGTGCCGAACGAGCATCTCCCCGGCCGCAGTCAGCCGGACACGCCGGCCCGTCGGCTCGATGAGCCGGGAGCCGGCCTCCCGTTCCAGCTGGGCCAACTGCTGGGAGATGGTGGAGGGCCTGTAGCTCAACGCGCGGGCGACCTCGGTGACCGTTCCCCTCCTGTTCAGCTCCACCAGCAGCCGCAATCGGTGAATGCTGAGCATGGCCAGCAACCTTTCGATATCAACGAACATTTCCGTTGCAATTTTATTGATAGACCGAAAGCTTGTCAGCCCCCAGCATGGATTCATCACGGGAGGCAGGAACCGCCGGCCCAGCCGACGCCGCTTGTCCACTCCCGATCGTCCTTCAGCCGAGGAGAGCCCATGGGTGCACGCACCGAGTTCCGCTACCTGTCCGAGGCGGACTGTATCGCCGCCGGGGTGCTGGATGCCTCCCGCTGCGTCGATGTCTGCGAGGAGGTCTTCGGCCTTCTCGCCGCCGGCGACTACCTCATGGGCGGCCCGAACCACAACAGCCACGGCATCGGCATCGTCTTCCCCGCGGCCTCGCCGTTCCCCAACATGCCGCTGGCAGGTCCCGACAGGCGGTTCGTCGCAATGCCGGCCTATCTGGGCGGGCGCTTCGACGTCTGCGGCAACAAGTGGTACGGATCCAACCAGGCCAACACGCTCCGCGGCCTCCCCCGTTCGGTGCTGACACTGATGCTGAACGACAAGGACACCGGGGAACCGCTCACCCTGATGTCCGCGAACCTGATCAGCGCGGCCCGCACCGGCGCCGTTCCAGCCGTGGCCAGTCGCCACCTCATCGCCCGCAAGCCCGAAGTGCTCGCCGCCATCGGCTGCGGGGTCATCAACGAAGCGGCCGTCACGGCCATCGTGAGCCAGCACCCCCAGCTCCAGCGGATCGTGTTCCACGACCGCACCCTCGCCAAGGCGCAGAAGGCCGCACACGAGGCCCAGGAGCGATTCGGGATCACCGCCGTGGCTGCCGAGACCGCCCAGGACTGCGTCCGTGACGCCGACCTGGTCACTATCGCCGCCTCCCGCACGAGCCCATTGGTCCTCCGGGCCTCCTGGTTCAGGGCCGACGTGACCATCCTGCTCAGCGGACCGGTCACAGCGGACGAGGAATTCTGGACCGAGAGCTCGATCATCTACGACAACCTCAAACTCCACGAGGCCTACGTCGAGGAGGCGATCACCTCCGGCGACAAGCAGGCCTACTACGACGGCGTCATCGGAGGCCCGATCTACCGGTTGATCGACGAGGGACGGATCGCCCCCCTCGAGGACTCAGTCGACCTCGGACGCGTGCTGCTCACGCCCGAGCAGAACCGCTACAGGCCGAGCGGGCGTACCGTATTCGTCGCTTGCGGGATGGCGGTCTTCGACATCGCCTGGGGCTACGACCTCTACCAACGCGCCCTCGATCAGGGCATCGGCCAATCGCTCACCCTCTGGGAGGAACCCCATGCCCGCTGATGCCCGCCTCGCCACAGCGCCCGGCACCCCGGCCGTAGACCACCCCTCGGGCCTTCCCAAGATCAAGAACCGCGTCCAACTGCTCTCCCAGGGCCATCTCTCATCCCGCGAACTGGTGCTCGATGTCGCCGAAGCGACCCTCGAGCGGCTCGACTCGTACAGGATCATCCGTTCCATGGCCTCGCTCGATGGGGACCTGCTGCGAATCGGCACCCGCGCCTGGGACCTCACGACCAAGCGCAACGTCTACCTCATCGGGGCCGGAAAAGCCTGCAACCAGATGGCAATGGCCATCGACCACACACTCGGAGACCGCCTCACCCGAGGGATCGCCATTGTGAAGGTCTCCGAGGAGACGGACTTCTTCCACAGGACGGAGGTCCACGTCGGCGGCCACCCCCTTCCCAACGAGGCAGGCCACCTGGCCACACAGAAGATCCTGGAGATGGTCGACTCGGCAGCCCCCGACGACCTGTTCATCGCCGTCATCAGCGGCGGCAGCTCGGCCCTGATGAACTGCCCCGTGGCGGGAATCTCCGTTGAGGAGGAAGCGGAGGCCACCGACGTCCTCCTGAAGTCCGGTGCGGGGATTTACCAGATCAATGCGGTACGCCGCCACATCTCCCAGACCAACGGCGGCATGCTCGCCAAGCGCATCCGGGCCACGGGGGCCGAGCTGATCGGAATCGGAATCTCGGACGCCGTCGGCAATCCCCCTTCCGCCGACATCCGGGTCCCCTCCGGAAACTACGCGAGCACCCCGATCGGGCCGGACCGCACGACCCTCGACGACGCCCGCCAGACCATCGCCGACTTCGACCTCGCCGACCGGCTCCCGGCAAGCATCACAGCCTACCTCGCAGCGGCGGGCCCGGAGGCGGAAACGCCCAAGGAGTTCCCCGAGAACACCTACTTCCTGCTCAACACTGTCCCAGACCTGTGCCGGATCGCCAAGGAAACCGCCGAGGAGCGCGGCATCCCCGCCTACATCCTCAGTTCTTTCCTCGAAGGCGAGAGCAAGGACGCCGGAACCTTCATGGCATCCCTTGCACGGGAGGTGCAGGCACACGGGAACCCGTTCACGGCCCCGTGCATCGTCCTCAGCTCTGGGGAGACCACCACCCAGATCACCGACAGCTCCACCATCACCGGACGCGGGGGGCCCTCCCAGGAACTGACCGCCGGCTTCGCACTCGCAGCACAGGCCGTCCCCGGCGCCTGCATGTTCTCCATCGACTCTGAAGGGACAGACGGCACCTCAGCGGCCGCAGGCGGTATCACCGACTCCACGTCTGCCCTGCGGGCGAAGGAACGCAGCATCGACCTGCGCGCGGCACTTCGCGGACACGCCACGTTCGAAGCCCTCTCGGAACTCGACGACGCAGTGATCACCGGGAACACCGGCACCAACCTCTGCGACTTCAACATCCTCTACATTCCCGCAGGCTCACAGGGCACACCCACACCCCCCAGCAGCACCCGAACCGAAGGCAGAACACCGTGACAACCATCGCCTCTGTGCACGCACGGCAGATCCTCGACTGCAAGGCCCGGCCCATGGTCGAGGTCGAAGTCACCACGGCCGGGAGCCACCGCGGGCGCGGGGCCGCCCCCACTGGACAGTCCGTGGGCATGTACGAATCATTCGTCCTCCGGGACAACGACCCCGGCGAATACCGGGGCCTGGGCGTCAGGAAGGCCGTCGACAACGTCAACAGCGTCATTGCACCCGCCCTCCAGGGCATGGACATCTCCGACCAGTCAGCCCTCGACAGGGCGATGATCGACCTCGACGGCACACCCAACAAGTCCAAGCTCGGCGGAAACGCCATCTACTCGGTCTCGGTCGCCTGCCTCCGCGCAGCGGCCGCGGCAACCGGCCGCCCCGTCTACGAGCATATTGCACGCCGAGAACTGACCACCGTGCCGGTCCCCAGCTTCAACGTCGTCAACGGCGGGAAGAATGGAACCGTCTACCAGGCATTCAACGAATTCCTCATCATGCCCTACAAGGCCGAGACCATCGGGGAAGCCGTCGAGATCGGCGTCGAAGTGTTCGACCGTCTCAGCCACGTCATTGAGAAACGAACAGGCGGCCCGGCCGCCGTCGCCCGCTCTTACGGATATGCCGCGCCCTCGGCGGACCCGCGAGCAGTCATGGAAATCCTCGCCGAGGCGGTCGATGCCTGCGGCTACCGCGAGAAGGTCGCCTACGCCCTGGACTGCGCTTCCAGTGAGACCTACGACAGCGAGACGAAGACCTATGAGCTCGCAGGCAAGCGCGTCAGCTCCAGCGAGCTCATCGAGTTCACCAAGAATCTGACCGAAGAATTCGACTTCGTCTTCATCGAGGACTTGCTCGACGAGAACGACTGGGCAGGGTTCTCCGCAGCCGTCCGCGAGCTCAAGCGCACCATCATCCTAGGCGACGACCTCATCGTCACCAACCCCGCCTTCCTCGAGCGGGCCATCCGCGAGCGTGCCGTCGACGGCTTCATCCTCAAGCCCAATCAGGTCGGCACCATCACCGAGGCGCTGGCAACCTACGACAAGGCCGCGGCGCACGGCCTCCTCGCAGTCCCCTCGGGGCGATCCGGCGGCGTCGTCGACGACATCGTGATGGACCTCTCCCTCGGACTCCAGGTCCCCTTCCAGAAGAACGGCGCACCCCGCTCGGGTGAACGCATCGAAAAGCTCAACTTCCTCATGCGCGCAGCCGACCTCCTGCGCGCCACCCGGCTAGCAGATGTCCAAGCGATCGCCAGATTCTGATCCGCCCCGTCTGCGGCAGCAATTTGCATCCATCCTCAACCAAGAAAGGGATTCCCCGTGATGAATCGGATCCGACTCAAGGCTCGCCAAGCCGCCCGCCTGGTCCCCACGGACACATACAGAACAGGCGACCATTGCCCGACCACGGGGTGGTGGCTGCCCGATGGGAGCGCCGAGGGCGGAAGACGCATCACCGAGGGCTCGATAATGCCGACCCGGGCGGGCAGGCCCGTGGTGTGGGTGGCCGACACTTCCACCCCGCTCACCGCTGGATCTCCATCCGCCTCGGAATGATGAACAACAGGACCGGTACGCCGCTTCCCCCGAACGTGCTGGTCCCGTACCGCCCCCAGCCAGATGCGCACAGGTGTCGGCTCGTCGCGCACGAGCAGAGCGCCTCCTCCCTGCACGTCCTCCGCCCGGGTACCCCGTTGTGCTCCCGCGGCAACAGGCCTGGCCCGAACCACCACAGCATGTTCAGCTTCCGGGCTGCGTCAGACGGGAAGGGAAGAACGTGAGATTCTCTCGCATGCTCAGCGTCGTCGATGCCCACGCGGAGGGCGAGTCCGGCAAGGTCGTCGTCGGCGGCGTCGGCCCCGTTCCCGGGGAGACCATGTTCGACAAGCGCCAGTACTTCAGCGAGCACCTGGACCAGCTGCGCAAGCTCCTCCTGTGCGAGCCGCGAGGGGCCGTCTGGCACAACGCGAACGTCCTGCTCCCCTCGAACCGCCCCGATGCGCACTTCGGGTACATCATCCTCGAATCGGCCGAGTACCCGGCCATGTCGGGCTCCAACACCATGTGCGTGGCCACGGTCCTGCTCGAGACCGGCATGCTCCCCATGACCGAGCCCGTCACCCGGCTCACCCTCGAGTCCCCCGCCGGGCTCATCCGGATCGAGGCGGCCTGTTCCAACGGCAAGGTCGAGCGGGTCAAGCTCGTCAACCAGCCGGCCTTCGTCTATTACCAGGACGCGAAGATCGACGTCCCGGGCCTGGGGATGATCGCCGTCGACGTCGCCTACGGCGGGATGACCTACGCCATCGTCGACGCCGCATCCGTGGGCCTCTCCCTCGAGGTGAGCCAGGAGGCAGCCCTGTACGAGCTCGGGCAGAGGATCAAGAAGGCTGCGCACGAGCAGCTCCCGGTCTCCCATCCCGAGAACCCGCTCATCCCGGGCATCACGAACACCTCCTTCACGGGACCGCTCCTTCGCGAGGAGGGCCCGGATGGCGAGGAGATGGTCCGCTCGCTCAACGCCGTGATCGTCTCCCCCGGACGGCTCGACCGCTCACCCTGCGGCACAGGGACATCCGCCCGGTTAGCGCTCCTCCACGCCCGTGGCGACCTCAAGGACGGGCAGCTCTTCCGACACAAGTCCATCATCGGCAGCCAGTTCGACGCCCGCATCGAGGAAACGACCACCGTCGGGAAGTACGGCGCAGTGATTCCAAGCATCGCAGGCCGGGCTTGGATCACATCCTTCAACCAACTCGTCCTCGACCCCACCGACCCCTTCCGAGAAGGATTCGTCGTCGGCAAGCCATGGGATTTGTACACCTCCTGACTCAGCCGTTTCGGGCCTCTGACAACCATGCACCGGTGGCGAGGAAGGCTCAATCAGTCACCCCGTCTCAGAAGCAGAAGGACCCTTTGATGACCGAGTCACGGATACCCAATGGAGATCAAGAAGCTCGGATGAGGACGCTTAATGAGTGCCCGGACAGGATCAGTCCAGACGGCGCCGAGGAAGTTCCAGCAGTTGGGAACCCTCTGTGCGCCGCTCCCGGGCTCGGGACGCTAAGGCCCAAGCGGTTGCGGGACGATTGGAATCACCTAGTCGGGCAAACGGTCGAGGTTTGGCTCGACGGCCGCAATATCGTGACCGGGAAGGTCGATCAGGCGGCGCCAGACGATTCGGTGTTGTGGATCGCAGGAGAAGGAAACGACACTCGCAGGCTGTACGACAGAGCCACCGGATATCTGGTCTGGGTCCAAGAACCGCCCGATTCCTCATCGGTTCATGACTCCGCCGAGTGATACCCGCACCAACGGAGAGGAGGAGATTCGCGGTGGGCAATCTTGCGGAAGCGAGCGGGTGGCTCGGGGCTCTTGCGGTGCTAGCAGGATATGTGTTGTTCTCATTCGGCTGGATCAATGGTGGCCGCATCTTCCAAGGATTCAACCTTCTCGGCGCCGCAACCCTGGCCGTCAACGGCTACTACCACGACGCTTGGCCCTCCGTCGCACTGAACCTCGCTTGGGGGG
>NZ_JTDL01000022.1 GCF_000802235.1 Sinomonas humi | reverse complement strand
CCTCCGTCGGGGCCGGCACCGGGGGAAATTCTGCTGCGGCGCTCCTTCGTCGCTTATTTCCTCCGCAGATTTTCCCCCGGCACCGCCCTACGGGTTGCTGCCGTCTCCGCGGGCGCAAGCGAACAAGTTCGCCAGCCGGAAAAACAACGGGGGCGGGGGAGACACCCCGGCTGGTCACCACAGCTTCCCGGCCCACCACGTCACCAAGAAGGAGCCAAGACCATGAGCGCAACGCTCGTCTACCGCAACCCCGCCGACCTCCTCGTGGACACCAACGTGCGCACGACGGCCGACCTCACCCCGGCGTTCGTCGCCAGCATCAAGGAGCACGGAGTGCTCCAGCCCATCACCGCCTACACGACCGACGAGGGCGAGCGGGTCTTCACCGGCCACCGCCGCACCCTCGCAGCCATCGACGCCGGGCGCGAGACTATCCCCGTGATCCTCGGGGACACCCCGGAGGAAGCCGACCGGCTCGCCAAGCAGCTCGTGGAGAACGACCAGCGGGCCGGGCTCACTGAGAACGACCGGGCCGAGGCCTTCCACCAGATGGCCCTGCTTGGCGTCTCCGCCGCGCAGATCGCCAAGAAGACCGCGACCCCCAAGGCCACGGTCGAGAAGGCCATCGAGGCCCGAAAGGACGAGACGGCGACGGCTCGTCTCGATGCCGGGTACACGGTCGAGCAGGCCCTCGTCCTCGCCGAGTTCGACGCGGACCCGGCCGCGCTGGAACGGATCGAGGACGCGATCTCCGAGGACCCGGACATGCTCGCCCACGTCGCGCAGCAGCTGCGCGACGACCGCAAGCGCGCGAAGGAAGAAGCCGCCGAGCTCGCGGCCCTGACTGCAGAGCTGGAGGCCAAAGGCCTGACCGTGGTCGAGCGCATCGGCTGGAACTCCGACCACGAGGCGGTCGGCCTGCCCTACCTCACCGACGCCGAGGGCAACCAGCCCAGCGAGGACGCGGCCAACGCCGTCGCTATCGGCCGCCGCTGGAACGCCGGGCTGTACACCGAGTACGGCATCACCGGCTGGGCCGAGGAAGGCTACACCGCCCGCGAGCCCTACCGGGCACCCGGGCGCGAGGAGAAGCCCACCGGCCCGTGGACCGAGGAGCAGAAGGCCGAACGCCGGACCCTGATCGCGAACAATCGCGCCATGGAGTCGGCAACCACGGTCCGCCACGAATGGGTCAAGTCCCTGCTCGCACGGAAGAACCCGCCGAAGGACTGGACCCGGTTCCTCGCCACCGCTCACACCGCGCACCACGCGTACGCGGGGGAGCGGAACACAACCCTCGCCGAGGACTTCGCCGGATGCCCCGACACCAGCGACTACCGCCGCTCGGCGCTGGCCGAGTGGACGGCCGCGCACCCCGCGCGCCCGCACGTGCCGCTGCTCGCCCTCGCGATCGCGAGCTTCGAGAGGTACATGCCCAAGGACGCATGGCGTGATGCGAACGCGGCCCGTCGGTTCTACCTGAGCCAGCTGGCCGCGTGGGGCTACAAGCTCTCCGACGTCGAGGCGATCATCACTGCCGTTCCCGAGGCCAGCGCCAAGGAACAGGGCGGCGCGGAGCCCGACGACGCAGCCTAGCCGGGGGTAAGCGCCTGCGGCCTCCAACCGTGGCCGCGGGCGGTCGGCCCGTGCGCCCCGGGCTCCGGCCCGGAGCCCGGCCCGGCCCGGGCCGACAAAGGCCCCAGGGCTGCGCCCTGGACATGGTCCTCGCTGCGCTCGGGCTGTGACGGCTCGCGCCCCGCCGGCTCCGCTTCGCTGCGCCGCCGTGGCGCGAGCCCGCCTTGTTTTTCCGGCTGTCCTGCGGATTGTACGCACCCGCTCCACCGGCACAAGCCCCTCCTCCGTCGGGGCCGGCAC
>NZ_JTDL01000021.1 GCF_000802235.1 Sinomonas humi | reverse complement strand
GATCGAACGGTTCCTGGACACCGTCCAGCGCCTGCCCGAACTCGGCCCCGGCGAGCTCGATGCGCTCAACATCCTCGCCAAGGACGGGGTCATCGACCTCGCCGCCGGGCCGCGCGGGCTCTTCTAGGAAAGGGACTGTTCCAGATGCTGTACTCCAAGACCACCCCCGAGCAGAAGCGCCTCGCCCTCCGGGCCGCCCTCGGCTCCGGGAAGCTCCAGCAGTTCCCCGGAGCGTTCAGCCCGCTCTCCGCGCGCCTGATCCAGGAGAAGGGCTTCCCCGGGGTCTACATCTCCGGCGCCGTCCTCGCCAACGACCTCGGCCTGCCCGACATCGGCCTGACCACCCTGACCGAGGTCGCCACCAGGGCCGGGCAGATCGCCCGCATGACCGACCTCCCCTGCATCGTCGACGCCGACACCGGCTTCGGCGAGCCCATGAACGTCGCCCGCACCGTCCAGGAACTCGAGAACGCCGGCCTCGCCGGCTGTCACATCGAGGACCAGGTCAACCCCAAACGCTGCGGGCACCTCGACGGCAAGGCCGTCGTCGGCCTCGACACCGCCACCCAGCGCATCCGCGCAGCCGCCGACGCCCGCCGCGACGAGAACTTCCTCATCATGGCCCGAACCGACATCCGCGCCACCGACACCGGACCCGCCGGGCTCCAGGCCGCCGCCGAGCGCGCCCGGGCCCTCGTCGAGGCCGGGGCCGACGCGATCTTCCCCGAGGCCATGGGAACCCTCGAAGAGTTCCAGGCAATCCGCGACGCCGTCGACGTCCCCGTCCTGGCCAACATGACCGAGTTCGGCAAGAGCCGCCTCTTCACCGCCGCCGAACTCGAGTCCGCCGGCATCAACATCGTCATCTACCCCGTGACCCTGCTCCGCAGCGCGATGGGCGAGGCCGAGCGCACCCTCGACGTCATCCGGCTGGACGGCACGCAGGAGCCGCAGGTCGAGAGGATGCTCACCCGTTCCCGCCTCTACGAGCTTGTCGACTATGAGGCGTATAACCGCTTCGACACGGGCATCTTCAACTTCCTGGTCCCCGGCCGGCGCTGACGGCACCAGCACTTCGGAACAACCCAGCACCCGGCAAAGGAGCCACGAATGGCCCAGACAATTGGCATTGAAGAGATCCGCAGGGGCCTCGCCGGGGTGGTGGTGGACTACACCGCCATCTCGAAGGTCAACCCCGAGACGAATTCCCTGCTCTACCGCGGCTACCCCGTCCAGGAGCTCGCCGCACGCTGCACTATGGAGGAGGTCGCCTGGCTCATCTGGCACGGCGAGCTCCCCAGCCACGACCAGCTCCTCGCGTTCGAGCAGCAGGAGCGCGCCGGCCGCGCCCTCGACCCGGTGGTCAAGGCCGTGATCGACGAGCTGCCCACCACGTGCCACCCCATGGATGTCTGCCGCACCGCCGCCTCCGTCCTCGGCGCCCGCGACCCCAGAGCCGGGGACTCCTCCCCCGAGGCCAACCTCGCCAAGGCCCTGGCCCTCTTCGCCGCCATGCCCGCCGTCGTCGCCTACGACCAACGCCGCAGGCGCGGCGAAGAGCTCGTCGAGCCCCGAGAGGACCTGGGCTACTCGGCGAACTTCCTCTGGATGGCCTTCGGCGTCGAACCCGCCCCCGAGGTCATCCGCGCGTTCGAGGTCTCGATGATCCTCTACGCCGAACACTCCTTCAACGCCTCGACCTTCACCGCCCGCGTCGTCACCTCCACCCTCTCCGACCTCCACTCCGCCGTCACCGCCGCCATCGGAGCCCTCAAGGGCCCCCTCCACGGCGGGGCCAACGAGGCCGTCATGGAGACCTTCGAGGAAATCGGCATCAACCCCAGCGAAACCCACGAGGACGCCAAAGCCCGCGCCAAGGCCTGGATGGACAACGCCCTCGCCGCCAAGAAGAAGGTCATGGGCTTCGGCCACCGCGTCTACAAGCACGGCGACTCCCGCGTCCCCACCATGAAGGCCGCCCTCGACGACCTCATCACCTACTACGGCCGCCCCGAAATCCTCGGCCTCTACGACGGCCTCGAACAGTCCATGGACGAGGCCAAGGGCATCAAGCCCAACCTCGACTACCCCACCGGCCCCGCCTACCACCTCATGGGCTTCGACATCCCCACCTTCACCCCGCTGTTCGTCGCCAGCCGCATCGTCGGATGGACCGCCCACATCATGGAACAGCTCGAGAACAACTCCCTCATCCGCCCCCTCTCGGCCTACAAC
>NZ_JTDL01000020.1 GCF_000802235.1 Sinomonas humi | reverse complement strand
TGCCCTCCGCGTCCAGGACCCGGCCCCCGTCGTTGGGGATCACGCCCCGGTGCACGTCGTACTCGAGCTCGGCCAGCTCCGAGCCGTGGTAGCCGATCGCCCGGTACACGGCCTGGACCGGGTAGTCCTCGAACTCCCCCGTGCCCCGGACATTGCCCGTCCCGTCCAGCTCCATCCGCTCGAACCGGATCCCCGCGACCCTCCCCGGGGCCTCCGGCGAGTCGTAGATCTCCACCGGGCTGTGCAGGAAGTGCAGATGCAGCCGCCGCGACGCCCGCGCCTCCGAAGGCCCCTCCGGGCCCTCCGCGATCCAGTTCGCCAGCGTGCCCACCATCGTCTTGACCTGGTTGTTCGTCCGGATCGCCTCGTCCGAGGCCTCGTCGAACTCGAAGTCCTCCGGGTACAGCACGATGTCCACATCCCGCGAGTGCGAGAGCTCCCGCAGCTCCAGCGGGGTGAACTTCACCTGCGCCGGGCCCCGCCGCCCGAACACGTGCACGTCCGTGACCGGGCTGGCCTTCAG
>NZ_JTDL01000002.1 GCF_000802235.1 Sinomonas humi | reverse complement strand
GGTGACTTTCTGGCCGTGTTCGGCGCCGAGGGACATGAGGGAGAGGATGCTGGAGGCGTCGAGGGCTTCGTCTTCGGGGTCGCCTTCTTTGGCGATGGTGACCTCGATGCCGGTCTCGGCGGCGGCTTCGGCGAAGATCGCGGCGGGGCGGGCGTGGAGTCCGACGCGGGAGCCGATGGTGGCGGTGCGTTCTGGCATGTGGGTTCTTCCTTCCGGTTGGTGGGGGTCAGAGGCCGAGCTGGTCCAGGACGGGCAGGGCGGCGCGGACGGTCTCGCGGGCCTGGTGGGCGGTGGGGGCGGCCAGTGCTGCGGCGGCGAGGTGCTGGGCGGTTTCGAGGGTGACGGTGGCCAGGACGTGGGCGACGGCGGGGATCGCGCGGGGGGTCATGGACAGGGTGGTGGCGCCGAGGCCGGTCAGGACGACGGCGAGGGCGGGGTCGGCGGCGGCTTCTCCGCAGACTCCGACGGGTTTGGGGGTGCCGGTGGCGGTGGCGGCGTGGGCGGCGCCGTCGGCGGTGGCCTTGACCAGGTGCAGGACGGCGGGCTGCCAGGGGTCGTTCAGGGCGGCGAGGGGGCCGAGGAGGCGGTCGGCGGCCATGGTGTATTGGGTGAGGTCGTTGGTGCCGAGGGAGGCGAAGTCGGCGTGGGCGAGGATGTGGGCTGCGGTCAGGGCCGCTGAGGGGACTTCGACCATGACCCCGGCGGTGGGCAGGCCGGCGTCGTGGGCCATGCGGGCGAAGCGGGCGGCTTCTTCGGGGGTGGAGACCATGGGGGCCATGACCCAGACTTCGGCGGTGTGGGCGGCGGCGGCGTCGGCGATGGCGGCGAGCTGGCGGGCCAGGACCCCGGGGGTGGCGGTGTCGGTGCGGTAGCCGCGCACGCCGAGGGCGGGGTTGGGCTCGGCGGTGTCGGTCAGGAAGGGCAGGGGCTTGTCGGCGCCGGCGTCGAGGGTGCGGATGACGACCTTCCGGCCGGGGAAGTGCTCGAACACGGCCCCGTAGGCGGCGACCTGCTCGTCGTGGGTGGGCTCGGCGGGGCGGTCGAGGAAGGCGAACTCGGTGCGCAGCAGTCCCACGCCCTCGGCGTTGGCGGCGGCCGCGGCGGCGGCGTCGGCTCCGGTGGCGACGTTGGCCAGCAGGGGGATCCGGTGCCCGTCGGCCAGGCGGCCGGTGCCGTCGAAGCCGGCCAGGGCGGAGGCGGCGGCGGTCCAGGCCGCGGCGGCGGCCCGCTCGGGGTCTCCGGGGGAGGCCAGGACGCGCCCGGCGGCGCCGTCGACGTAGACCTCGGTCCCGTCCGGGATCGCGTCGACCCCGGGGGCGGCGACGACGGCGGGCAGGCCCAGGGCCCGGGCCAGGATCGCGGTGTGGGACTGGGGCCCGCCGCCGGAGGTGACCAGGGCCAGGACCCGGGCGGGGTCCAGGGTCGCGGTGTCGGCGGGGGCGAGGTCCTCGGCGGCCAGGACGAACGGGGCCGGGGAGTCCGGGATGCCCGGGGCCGGGGCGCCGGTGAGCTCGGCCACGATCCGGGCCCGGACGTCCAGCACGTCCGCGGCGCGCTCGGCCATGTACCCGCCGAGGGAGCGCAGCTTCTGCGCGACCGCGTCCCCGGACTCCCACACCGCCCGCTCGGGCGAGCGGGGCCCGCCCGGGGCCTGGGGGTCCAGCAGCTTCACGGCGCCCTTGACCAGCATCGGGTCCGCGGCCATCAGAGCGGTGGCCTCCAGGACGCCCTTGGCGTCCCCCGCGGCGGCGGCGGCGCGGGCCTTCAGCCCGGCCTGGACCGCCTTGGACGCCGCCCGGATCCGCTCCGCCCCGGCCTCCGGGTCCAACCCCGCCACCGGCCCGGCCGCGGGCTCCCGCACCGGGGCCGGCATCTGCCGCACCGGCCCCACCACACGCCCCGGCGTCACACCCACACCCTCAAACTGCTGGCTCATTGGGATCCTCTCGGTCCGGGCGCGCGGCCCCTCGGCGATTTAGCTCCGCGCTACGTTAGTCGCTATAGCGTTGCTATACAAGCGGGTTTCGTGATTCTCACCACAGGAGCAGTGGCTGTGATGCAGTTCACTCTCGTCTCTTGTATAGCGTTGCTATATCGGTTACGCTAGCGGCCATGCGTGACACGGAGGTGGGCGTCGCCGGCGATGCCCAAGACGGAGAGCCCACGAAGGCTTCCCCCCGTGAGCGGCTCATCTCGGCCGCCATGGAACTGCTTGCCGCCTCGAACGGCAAGCCGGTGTCTACCCGCCAAATCACGGATCTCGCTGGGGTGACAGCGCCTACGCTGTACCACCACTTCGGGGACAAGGACGGGCTCATGGAAGCCGTCGTGGCCAGAGGCTTCGAGGAGTTCGTCCAGCGTGAGGGAACCATCGAGCGTTCGGCGAGTCCGATCCTCGATGTCCAGCGACTGTGGGACATCCACGTTCACTTCGGGCTGTCCCATGCCCAGCTGTACACCCTCATGTTCGGAAACACGGGACCTGGCCGGCGCCCAGTCCTCGTAGAGGAGGCCGAGCACCTCCTCGAACGAGAACTGGGGCGTGCGGCAAGTGCAGGTCAGCTCGCTGTTCCGCCAGCCCAGGCGGCGCGGGCGGTCCTGGCCGCCAACATCGGAGTCACTCTCATGCTGTTGGCGGACGAACAAGACGAACCTCTCACTGGAGGCGACATCGCAGTCCTGCCGCTCTCGGCGCAGACGCGTGACGCCGTCCTCCGCTCCGTCGTCTCGGACCCGTCGTTTGTCGACGAGCCCGAGCGGGGAGCCATCGTTGGGGGCCAGCCGTCGTATGTTGCGGCTGCGATCGCCCTCAATGCCACGCTCGAGTCCTCGTATCCGGAGCAGCTCTCCGGGACCGAGATGCGGCTCTTCCTCGAATGGCTCCACCGGCTCTCCAACGCACCGGAGAACGGCAGGAACCCGGGGAACGACCAACCTCCAACTACCCCCGGCGGCCCGCGGGCTGCCTCCTGAAACGAAAGCAGGGAACCATGTCGACCATCGCAGCACCCTCTCGGGGCCATGCCGCGCGGGCTGGGGTGCAGAAATTCGGCACCTTCCTCTCCGGCATGATCATGCCGAACATTGGGGCCTTCATCGCCTGGGGCCTCATCACGGCCCTCTTCATTCAGACAGGCTGGCTCCCGGTTGGCCAGCTCGGCGGCTTCGGCACGAATCCGGCCACCGGCCAGCCGTGGACGGGGCTCGTGAGCCCGATGATCACGTTCCTCCTGCCGCTGCTCATCGCGTACACGGGCGGCAAGATGGTGTACGACGTGCGCGGCGGCGTCGTCGGCGCCATCGGCACGATGGGCGTCGTCGTCGGCGCGAACATCCCGATGTTCATCGGCGCCATGATCATGGGCCCCCTCGGTGGATGGACCATGAAGAAGCTCGACGCGATCTGGGACGGGAAGATCCGCCCCGGCTTCGAGATGCTCGTCAACAACTTCTCCGCGGGCATCTGGGGCGCGATCCTCGCCTTGGTCGGCTTCTACGCCATCGATCCGGTGGTCACGAGCCTCACCACTGTGGCCGGCAACGCCGTCCAGTTCATGGTGAGCAACGGGATCCTCCCGCTCACGTCCATCTTCATCGAGCCGGCGAAGGTCCTCTTCCTCAACAACGCTGTCAACCACGGCGTTCTCACGCCGCTCGGGATCCAGCAGTCCGCATCGCAGGGCAAGTCGATCCTCTTCCTGCTCGAGGCAAACCCCGGCCCCGGCCTCGGTGTCCTTCTTGCCTACATGTTCTTCGGCAAGGGTGCCGCGAAGGCCTCGGCTCCGGGTGCCGCGCTCATCCAGTTCATCGGCGGCATCCACGAGATCTACTTCCCGTACATCCTCATGCGGCCGCTGCTCATCCTCGCCACCATCGGCGGCGGCATGACGGGCATCGCGACCCTCGCTATCACGCACGCCGGCCTCGTCGCCCCGGCCGCCCCTGGCTCGATCATCGCGGTTCTCGCTCAGACGGCGAGGGACAGCTACTTCGGGGTGATCCTCTCGGTGATCCTCGCGTGTGCGGTCTCGTTCGCCATCGCCTCGATCATCCTGAGGGCGTCCAAGAACAAGGAGGAGACGGGCGATCTGGCGTCGGCCACCGCGAGCATGGAGAGCATGAAGGGCCGCAAGTCGATGGCGTCGACGGTCCTCGGCCGTGGTGCGGCAGGCGCCGGCGGGACGGCGACCCTCACGGGCACCGAGATCAAGAACATCGTCTTCGCGTGCGACGCCGGCATGGGCTCGAGCGCGATGGGCGCCTCGGTGCTGCGCAACAAGATCAAAGCGGCCGGCCACAAAGACGTCAAAGTCACCAACCAGTCGATCGCAAACCTCACGGACACCTACGACATGGTGGTGGTCCACCAGGACCTCGCCCTCAGGGCCGAGGAGAAGACGCCGAGCGCCCAGCTCGTGACCGTCGACAACTTCATGGGCAGCCCGAAGTACGACGAGATCGTCGCCCTGCTGGATGAGCAGTCCGCGACCGAGCCCGTGCCGTTTGAAGGGGTCGCGGGCAAGACAGAGCCTGCCTCGGAACAGGAGGCAGCCGCCTCCCACGTCTCGGTGCCCCACGCTCATGCCGAGACCAAGCATGTCCTTCGGCCGGAGTCGATCGTCCTCGCCGGGGCGAGCGTCGACATGGCCGGGGCCATCGAGGAGGCCGGGCGCCTGCTCAAGACCGCGGGCGCGGTCGACGACGAGTACATCGCCTCGATGCACGAGCGCGAACGCTCCGTCTCGACGTTCATGGGCAACGGCCTCGCCATTCCGCACGGCACGAACGAGGCCAAGGGCCACATCATGTCCTCCGCGGTGACGTTCGTCCGCTACGACCAGCCGATCGACTGGCAGGGCAAGCCCGTGACCTTCGTCGTCGGCATCGCAGGGAAGGACAAGGAGCACCTCGGGATCCTCGCGAAGATCGCGAAGGTCTTCGGTGATCGCGAGCAGGTGGCCCGTCTGGAGAAGGCAGAGACCGTCGACGAGGTGCTCGACATCTTCGGAAAGGTGAATGCATGAAGTCGGCTGTCCACTTCGGGGCAGGGAACATCGGCCGTGGCTTCGTCGGCCTCCTGCTCCACGAGGCTGGCTACGATCTCGTGTTCGCGGATGTAGCGGCGCCGCTCATCGACGCGCTCCAGGCAACGCCGTCGTACACCGTGCACGAGGTGGGGGAAGGCGGCCGCGACCACGTTGTTGACCGGTACACGGCCGTCAACTCGGGCACGGCCGAGGCCGAGCTCGTCGAGCGAATCGCGCGAGCCGAGATCGTGACGACCGCGGTGGGCCCGAACATCCTCAAGTTCGTGGCCCCCACGATCGCCCGGGGAATCGCAGCACGGCCCGCAGACGCTCCGCGGCTGGCGGTCATGGCGTGCGAGAACGCGATCAACGCTACGGACCTCCTCGAGGCGGAGGTCCGGGCCGCGGCCCAAGCCGAGGGGCTCTCGGACGCGGACGTTGACGGCAAGGCGCTCTTCGCCAACACGGCGGTGGATCGGATCGTGCCGGCGCAGGCTCCTGGAGGGGGCTTGGACGTCCGCGTCGAACCGTACTTCGAGTGGGCGATCGAGCGGGGACCGTTCGGCGGAGAGGTCCCCGAGATACCGGGGGTCACGTGGGTGGACTCACTCGGGCCGTACATCGAGCGCAAGCTCTTCACGGTCAACACGGGCCACGCCTCGGCTGCCTATTTCGGCCGGATGGCAGGCAAGGAGAAGATCGCGGAAGCGATCGCCGATCCCGCCATCAGGGCGAAGGTGGAGGCGGTGCTCGGCGAGACGAAGTCGCTGCTCGTCGCGAAGTACGGCTTCGCGCCCGAGGAGCAGGAAGCGTACATCCGCAAGATCCTGGGCCGCTTCGCGAACGCCGAACTCCCCGACACGGTGGACCGGGTTGGCCGGGCGCCGCTGCGCAAACTGAGCCGGCACGAGCGGTTCGTTGGGCCCGCGGCGGAGCTTGCGGAGCGCGGACTCCCTGCGGACGGCCTGCTCGAGGCGATGAGCGCCGCTCTTCGCTTCGACGCCGCGGACGACGACGAGGCGCAGCGCCTCCAGGCGGTCCTCGCCGGCGATGCGAGTGATGCCGACGTCGCCGAGGAGCTTTCGGGGCTCGAACCGGAGCACCCGCTGCACGACGCCGTCGTCCGCCTCGTCGGGCAGGCGAGGGCCGTGCGGACGGCCTCCTAGCCCGTCAGAACCTCCTAGCCCGCACAAAGCGAGAGGGCCGCCTCCCCGGATTGCCGGGGAGGCGGCCCTCTTCTCTAACCAGTTCTCTTCCCTTAGCTTCCATCCGGCTCATCATCGAGCCGGACAGAATAAAACCTGCATCGCGCCGTTGAGATGCAGGTCACGTTTTTGAGTGTAGGCAGGTGCTCGCAGGGAATCAAAGCCGAAGCAAATCATCGATGCCAATTTGAAACATACGAGCCCCCGCCGCTTGTGGTAACGCGACGGGGGCCCGGGTGCGACTTGGGCTAGCTGCAGGAGGCGCCCTGGCCGATGTGCTTTCCGTTGTTGCCCGCGCAGTACGCGGCTTGGACGACCGTGCCATTGGCTGGGTTCAGGATCAGGCCGTCTCGACGTGCGTGGCTGAAGTCGAACATGTTCCCGAGGGAGCCGGCGAGCTGGTCGAACGAACCGTCGCCAAGGCGGCCGAGGTTCCAGTTGTCCTCGATGAACCGAAGGATGGACGACTGCTGCGTCTGCGTGTGGTCAACGAAGTTGCTCTTCGCGTAGGGCGAGATCACGAGGAGCGGGAGACGCTGGCCGGGGCCGCAGCGGTCCTGGTAGCCGCCGAGGATCGGCGTGCCGTTCGCAGCGGCGTTCGTGCACCACGCGGCGTCGTTCGCCGGGTCGTTCGAGGCGTTGGCGACGGGGGCGGCCGCGTGGTCGTACCAGCCGTCGGAGTCGTCGTACGCCAAGACGATCGCGGTCGAATCCCAGTTCTTGGACTTCTGGATCGAGTTGATCTCGTTGACCACGAACTGCTGCTCATCGATCGGGTCGGAGTTGGATGCGTGGCCGTCCTGGTAGGAGGGAGCCTTGAGGAAGGAGACGGCCGGCATGTTGTCCGTGTTCACGACCTTGTCGAACGCGGTCATGTCGTACTGGTGGTTCGCCTGGCCGTTGTGGCCGATCTCGGCGTCGCTCGCCGGCGCAAGGTGGTGCGGGTTGGCCGTCGAAGCGTAGTACTGGAAGGGCTCGTGGTGGGGGCTGTAGTCGGTCGAGGAAACGCCCGCGACGTTCGTGTGCTTCGTGGTGCACTGCGCGTAGTCCGTGCCGCCGATCGTCTTGCTGCCCTGCGGTGTGAAGCCGCCCTGGAACCAGCCCCACGAGACGCCCTGCGCGTTGAGCAGGTCGCCCACGTTCTTGCCCTGCATCGCGGCGAGGGCGTTCGGCGAACCGTTCCGGCTGTTGTCGGAGCAGTCATCGTAGGCCGGGTCCGGATCGCCCGTGACGGTGCCGACGCCTTGCGCGTTCGGGGTCTTCACGGTGTAGGAATCGGGCGTAGAGGTCTGCATGCCCGTGAGCGCATCGATGCTTGTCACGCCGTGGGTCTGGCCCGAGACGAGGTTGAGCGCGCCCGGCGTAGACGGGCCGAACTCGTCGTCGTAGCTGTTGTCGCTCATCGCGAAGTGCTGGGCGTAGTTCCACATGCCGGTGACGGTGTTGCCGTCGTAGTAGCCCATGGTGAGGCCGGGGGCGCGATAGCGCGGATCAGCACTGGCGCCGCACGTGTCCGTGCTCGTGTACTGCACGAACTTGTTGAGGAGGCCGCCGTTGTAGGCCTCCTGCTCAGGCGTGTAGGCGTGGTCCTGGTCGCACGTTACCGCCTGGCTGGGGGTCAGGCGGAACGGCTGCACCGAGTTCGGGTTGTTCGGCGCGAGGAGGCCCGCGTTCGCGAGCGTGTTGACGTTCTTGGGCGTGTTGGGCGCGGCCGTGAACGCGGGCGCCGCGGCGCCCGAGCCTTGGAGCGTCTCCCCGGCGGCGTTGGCCGCGTTCGGGTAGGTCGCGAAGTAGTGGTCGAACGAGACGTTCTCGCCGAAGATGACGACGACGTGCTTGATCGGAGTCTGTGTGGCCGCGGACTGGGCCTGTGCAGGCAGGGCGGCGGCAATGGCCCCGCCCGACGCAGCGACGAGCCCGAGCGCGCTCGCCACAGCGGCGGAGCGAATGCTGAACTTCGGCATCTTTCAGTGGTCCTTCAGGTCGTTGGAAGAGGGTCCCCGGAAAGACCCTAGACCTGTGAAATGCCTGTGATGCCGGAGTTCTGAATCAGTTCAACAAGTGTTCATGAGTTGGCCCGAAGCCCGTCGAACAGGACCGCGACCACATCTTCCGCGAGCTTCTCGGGCGTGAGCGACCCGCCCGGCCGGTACCACTCGACGATCGAGTTGATCGTGCCGAACAGGAGGCGCGAGACGGTACGGGGATCGATATCGCTCCGCACCGTGCCCTCCTCGCGCGCCTCCTCGATGAGTTCGGCGACCTTCCGGTCGAAGCCGCGCCGCCGCTCGAGAGCGCGGCGCTCCGTCTCGGTGTTGCCGCGCAGGCGGAGCAGGAGCGTCACGAACGGCAGCCGTTCCGTGAGGACGCGTACGGTCGAGCGGACCACGAACTCGAGCCGGTGCTCCGCGGTCCCCTCCTTCGTCTCGGGTGCCTCCCACACCGATTCGAGGCCGCCGAGGGCCTGCTCGAGCGCGAGCGCGAGCAGGTCTTCCTTGGACGGGACGTGGTGGTAGATGGCTGACTTCGAGATGCCCAGGTTCTCCGCGAGGATGCCCATTGACGTCGCATCGTAGCCGTGCCGGTTGAACACCTCGACGGCGACGTTCAGCACGGACTGCTGGTCGTAGCCGGGGCGCCCACGGCGTCCGGAAGGCGCAGGTCCCGGGGTCTCGGGCCCGGGCGTCTCTGTTGCGGCGGCGGAAGGCATGCGGTCCAGTCTAGGCGGAGGGTTCAGGCGTAGCGGGCTAGCCCTTGTTGCGGAGGTCGTAGATGCGGCGCAGCTTGCCGTTGGAGCGCTCGAGCGAGCCGGGTTCGACGACGTCGATCCGGCAGGAGGAGCCGATGTGCACCTTGATCTGCTGGCGGAGTGCCGCCGCCGCCGAGGTGCGCTGCTCCGTCGTCGTGCCTTCTCGTGGCTCGATCTTGACGGTGAGCTCGTCCATCCGGTTGGGCCGGGTGATCTCGAGCTGGAAGTGCGGGCTCAGCTCGGGGATCCGCAGCGCGATCTCCTCGATCTGGGACGGGAACAGGTTCACCCCGCGCAGGATGATCATGTCGTCGCTGCGGCCGGAGATGCGGCCCATGCGGCGGTGGCCCGGACGCGTGCTGCCCGGCTGGAGGGTCGTGAGGTCCTTCGTCCGGTAGCGGATGATCGGCAGGGCCTGCTTCGTCAGGGACGTGAAGACGAGCTCGCCGGTCTCACCGTCGGCCTTGGTCTTCGTGAGGTCGAACGGGTCCACGATCTCGGGGCGGAAGTGGTCCTCCCAGATGTGGCTCCCGTCCTGGGTCTCGACCGACTCGCCCGCAACGCCCGGGCCCATGACCTCGGAGAGGCCGTAGATGTCGCAGGCCTTGATGCCGAACATCTCCTCGAGCTCGTGCCGCATCTCCTGCGTCCACGGCTCGGCTCCGAGCACCGCGTATTTCAGCGAGGTGGCGCGGGGGTCCAGGCCCTTGTGGATCATCGCGTCGCCGATGGTCAGGAGGTAGGTCGGGGTGCAGAGGATCGCGTCAGGGGCGAAGTCGCCGATGAGCTGGATCTGCTTCTCGGTCTGGCCCCCGGACATCGGGATGACCGTGGCGCCGAGCTTCTCGGCCCCGCCGTGCGCGCCCAGGCCACCGGTGAAGAGACCGTAGCCGTAGGCGTTGTGGACCTTCATGCCGGGCCGGACACCGGCTGCGCGGAGGCAGCGGGCCACGAGGGTGGCCCAGTTCTCGAGGTCCTGCTTCGTGTAGCCGACGACGGTGGGGCGGCCCGTCGTGCCCGAGCTCGCGTGGATGCGCGCGACTTGGTCCATAGGCACGGCGAACATGCCGAACGGGTACTCCTGGCGGAGGTCCTCCTTCGTGGTGAAGGGGAACTTCGCGAGGTCGGAGAGCTCCTTGAGGTCGCTCGGGTGCACGCCGGCGTCGTCGAACTTGCGCTGGTACAGCGGCACGCGGCTGTACGCGTAGGCCAAGGTCTCCTGGAGGCGCGTGAGCTGGAGGGCCTCGATCTGGTCCCGGGACATGGTCTCCTCGGCGTCGAGGATCGCGGGACCGAAAGCTGAGGTCAGGGGGGACTGCGGGGCGGGAGGGGCCGGGGTTTCGGGGGCAGTCTGGGTCACGGTTTCTCTCTCCGTAGTGGCCAGGGTGGTGGGCAAGGGGCAAGGGCGAGCGGGCTCGGGCCTCTCAGCGCTGGGGGATCGTGCGCGAGCGGCCGCGGAATTCGGCAATGAGCCGCCCGGGTGCGTCATCGAACGACGACGGGGCGTCAGATTGCTGGCCCTGGGGCGAAGCGAACACTTGGACGTCGTAGAGTCCGCTACGCCCCGCTTGGGCGCGGCGGGCTGCGACTGCAGTGATGCGCTCGCCGACGTGGGCAGGAGCGAGGAAGTTGACGTCGACGCCAGCGGCGACCGTGATGGTTCCGGCCTGATCCTCGTCTGGAGTGTGCGGGTTGCAGGCAAGAGCGAAGGCGGAGTCGGCGATGGCGAAGATCATTCCGCCGTGGGCGATGCCGAACCCGTTGAGCATCTCGCGCCGGAGCGTGGCGGCGACAGTGGCGCTGCCGTCGCCGAGGGCGAGGACTTGGAGGCCCATCCATTGGGTCGCGTAGTCGTCGGTAAGGATCGGGTGGGCCACTGCCTCCGGATCGGCCAGGGTGACCGGCTGGTTCAGAGGGGTTTGGGCGGGAGCAGCATCGCTCATAGGAGTACCTCGCATTTTTTTACCGAATGTTCATTAGGTAATCCCATGAGCGAGGATGTGTCAAGACACGTGCTCAGGCTTCCCTCTGCCGCCTCGCCATCGGCCCGATGACGGCGGCCAGCGCGAGGGCGGAGAGGATGGTCGCCGCCCAGAACCCCGCCCGGCCGCCGATCGTGAAGTCCCCCGGGACCGCGAAGGCCGCGAAAGTCGATGCGACGATAGCGAGCCCGACGGCGCCCCCGAGCTGCTGCATCGTCTGGAAGAGCCCGGACGCTGCCCCAGCGTGCTCCGGTTCGACGTCGCGCAATGCGAGCGTCGTGAGCGGCATGAAGGTCATGCCTGCCGAGATGCCCGTGGCAACTAGGGCTGCCGCGACCAACGCGAAATTCGTGGTCGGGTTGAGCTGTGTGAGCGGCAGGAAGGCGACGACCCGCAGGGCTGCGCCGACGATGACAAGGCGGACGGCGCCGACCCTCTCGACGAGCCGGGGGATGACCCGCGACATCGCGAAGATGCTCAGGGGCATCGGCAGGAACGCGAGCCCGGTGACGAGCGGCGTGAAGTGCAGCTGGTCCTCGAGGTACTGGACCATGAGGAAGAACATCGCCAGCATGCCACCGTATGTGGCGGCCATCGCGGCCAACGCTCCGATGCGGCTCGGACTGCGCAGGAGCTGAGGCCGGAGCAGGGGATGTGCCACGCGTCGTTCGGTGAAGGCGAGGAGGGCGATGAGCGCGGCGCCGATCGCGAGGCCCCCTACCGTGCGCGTGCTGAACCAGCCGTAGTCGGGCGCCTGGATGAGGGCCCACACGATCGAGACGGCGCCTCCCGTGGCGCTGACTGCCCCGACCACGTCGAAGCGTCCGGGCCTGCGCGGCGTTTCGTTCACGAGGCGCGGCACGGCGACGAGCACGAGGATGCCGATCGGCACGTTGATGAACAGCGTCCACCGCCAGTTGGCTGTGTCCGTGAGCGCGCCGCCGAGGATGAGCCCTATCGCGCCGCCCATCGAGGCGATCGCAGAGAAGAGGGCGAGCGCGCGGTTGCGCGAGCCCTCATCCGGGGCGTTCGTGGTGATGAGCGCAAGCACGCTGGGTGCGGCGAACGCTGCGCCGAGGCCTTGGAAGGCGCGCGCGACGACGAGGAGGGCGGGCGAGGTGGCAAGGCCGCCCAGGAGGGAGAAGGCGGTGAAGGCAGCGACGCCGATCAGGAACGTGCGCCGCCTGCCGAGTATGTCCCCAATCCTCCCGCCGAGGAGCAGGAGCCCTCCGAAGGCGACCGCGTAGCCGTTGAGGACCCAGCTGAGGTCGGAACGGGAGAAATGGAGATCGGTGGCGATGTGGGGGAGGGCCACATTCACGACCGTGGCGTCGAGGACGAGCATGAGCTGGGCGAGCATGACCAGCCAGAGGCCGGCGCTTCCGCCGAGACGGGTAGATGTGACCGAATTGGATGGACGTGTGGCCGTGGAGGATGACATGAGGTGATGTCCTATCCGGAGTACACTAAGTGGAGAGGAGCTCCGATTAGAACTATACGGAGACTCTCTCCGCTTTGCAACCGTCTGAGAGGGAGTAGTGGTTCCTGTGCGCGCAGACGCCCGCCGCAACCGCGACCGAATTGTCGAAGTGGCCCGTGACATCTTCCGCTCGAAGGGCTATGACGCCGTCTCGATGGACGAGGTTGCCAAGGCCGCGCAGGTCGGCGCAGGCACGCTCTACCGGCACTTCCCCACAAAGGAGGACCTCTATGACGCGATCCTCGAGGCGTGGGCAGACCGGGTGAATGCAGCAGTCGAGCGGGCATTGTCGCTCGACGCCCCCGCCCGTGAACGCCTCATGGCGTGGCTTGCTGACTTCGCCGCCATGCTCACCGAGCACAGGGGAGCGGCCGCCCGGATCACAGCCGCGCTCGGCGATCCCAGCTCACCGTTCGCTGCCAAGTGCCAGACCTACCTCGGCGCCAACGAACGGATCATCGAGGGCTTGGCCTCTGCCATGCGTCCGGGGGTCGAGCCGCTGCAGATCAGCCGATTGGTGGGCGGCGTCGCCGTAGTGGCGGACACGAGTGAGATGCCGCCTGGCTCTGTCGCCTCGATGCTCGAGATCGTGGCCGACGGGCTGCTCGCACAGGAGGGCGCCAACCTCGCCAACCGGTAGTTTGGAGTCATGTCCAAGGGGATCTACATCAGTGCCACAACGCCCGGGTCCGGCAAGTCCCTCGTAGCGCTGGGTCTGGCCGAAGCGCTCCACAGCCACACGGACAGGATTGGCTTCTTCAAGCCCGTCGTGGCCGGAGACGACCCGGATGGGGATCCGATGGTCGCGCTGATCCGTTCGCGCTACAACCTCGAGCCTGCCGTCTGCCGCGGGGGCCTGACGGCGCGCGAGGTCCGGAAGTACCTCGCGGAAGGGCAGCGGGAGGAGATCGGCGCCCGCAGCGTCGACATCTTCTCCGAGATCGCTTCCCAGTGCGACGTGGTCATCGTCGAAGGCACCGACCTCACTGGTCAGGATTCAGCAGTCGAGTTCGCACTCAACGCGCGCCTCGCGAACGACCTCGGCTGCCCGATGGTCGCCGTGGTGAGCGGGCGCGAAAGGACGCCCGAGGAGATCGCGGATGCGGTCGACGTCGCCCGCAAGGAACTCTACGCAGCGCGCTGCAGCCTCCTCATCATGATGGTCAACCGGGCCGACCCCGAGCACCTCGATGCGGTCTCCGCGGCCATCAGGCCCGGGCTCTCGCACCGGCCCGTGTATGTCATCCCCGAGATCGAAGAGATCTCACGCCCGACGACGGGCGAGGTCTCGAGGGCGCTCGCACTCCGGCAGATCGCGGGCAGCGCCGATATGGAGCGGGAGGTGCGCGGCGTCAAAGTCGCCGCGATGAGCGTCGCCAACTTCATCGGCGCCCTCGCCACTGGAGATCTGGTCATCGTCCCGGGGGACAGGGCCGACATCATGGTGGGCGCCCTCGCCTCGACCTTCTCTCCCGAATTCCCCGTCCCCTCTGCCATGATCCTCACGGGCGGCCTCTCGCCAGACGAGCACGTCCTCCCGCTCCTCGCGGCGGCTCCCTTCCCCGTTTTCTCCTATCCGGGCGATACCTACCACGCGGCGCGCGACGTCTCCGTAGTGCGCAGCGAGATCTGGTCCGGGCAGCGCCGCAAGGTCGCCTCGGCTCTCGGCGCCTGGGCGAAGAGGGTCGACGACGGCGAGATCGTCGAGCGCCTCAACCTCCCGAGGCCTGAGACGATGACCCCTCTCCGGTTCCTCCATGAGCTCATCGGCCGGGCCCGGGCCGACCGGCGGCACATCGTCTTGCCAGAGGGTGCGGACGTGCGGATCCTCCGGGCCGCCGAGATCCTCCACCGCCGAGATGTGTGCGATCTGACACTGCTCGGCAACGTCGCCCAGATCCACGAGATCGCAGGCGCGAACGGGGTCTCGCTCAGCGGGATACAGATCATGGATCCCGTCACGAGTCCGCTGCGGGAGCGCTTCGCCGAGGAGTATGCGCGGCTGCGAGCGCACCGGGGCGTGGATCTCCAGAGAGCCCTCGAAGCGATGCTGGACGTGAGCTACTTCGGGACGATGATGGTCCAGCTCGGCATCGTGGACGGCATGGTTTCGGGGGCGGCCCACACGACAGCGCACACCATCCGCCCGGCTCTCGAGTTCGTCAAGACACGATCGGGCGTGAAGATCGTCTCCTCGGTGTTCTTCATGCTCCTCCCAGACCGGGTGCTCGTATATGGCGACTGCGCGGTCAACCCGGAACCGGACGCTGAGGAACTCGCTGATATCGCGATCGCCTCGGCCGAGACGGGCGCGCAGTTCGGGGTTGAGCCCCGTGTCGCGATGCTGAGCTACTCGACGGGAGGCTCCGGCGCGGGCGCGACCGTGGACAAGGTGCGGCGGGCCACCGAGCTCGTTCGCGGACGGCGCCCCGATCTGCCGGTCGAGGGACCCATCCAGTACGACGCCGCCGTGGACGTGTCGATTGCCGCCGCGAAGCTGCCGGGGTCGCACGTCGCGGGCCAGGCAACAGTGTTCATCTTCCCGGACCTGAATACCGGCAACAACACGTACAAGGCGGTCCAGCAGTCCGCGGGAGCCGTCGCCGTCGGCCCCGTCCTGCAGGGCCTGCGCAAACCGGTCAACGACCTCTCGCGCGGCTGTACGGTCGAGGACATTGTGAACACCGTTGCGATCACGGCTGTACAGGCGCAGCAAGTCAGCTAGGAGGCCCCCCATGCTTGTTCTCGTCATTAACTCCGGTTCGTCTTCACTCAAATACCAGCTCCGCGACCTCGACGCGGGGACGGTCCTCACTGAGGGGATCGTGGATCGGATCGGGTTCCCAGCAGAGGGCGGCGAGGTCGGGGTCGCGGACCACGAGGAAGCCCTTGAAGTCGTCGATGCAGCGCTCCACGAGGTGCTCGCCGGGCGGCAGATCGACGCCGTCGGGCACCGCGTGGTCCACGGCGGGGAGCGCTTCGGCGATCCCGTGCTCATCGACAACGAGATCACGCGCGCGATCGAGCGCCTCAATCCTCTGGCACCGCTGCACAACCCCGCCAACGTCCTGGGCATCCGGGCGATCGCCGAGAAGTGGCCGGACATGCCTCAAGTGGCCGTCTTCGATACGGCGTACCACCGGACCCTCCCCGAGCGTGCGTGGCGCTACGCGGTGCCGGACTGGCTCTACACGCGCCACGGCATCCGCCGCTACGGCTTTCACGGGACCTCGCACCAGTACGTCGCGGGGCGCGCGGCAGGCCTTCTCGGCCTGGAACCGGCGGCGTTCGACGGCGTCGTCCTCCACCTCGGCAACGGGGCGTCGGCCACGGCCGTCCAAGGCGGCCGTTCAATCGACACCTCAATGGGCTTCACGCCGCTCGAGGGACTCGTCATGGGCACGCGCTCGGGCGATATTGACCCTTCGATCCTCGTGTTCCTCGGCCGACTAGGCATGTCATCGGACGAGATCGACGATCTGCTCAACCGCGAGTCGGGCCTCAAGGCCCTCGGCGGCTCCAACGACATGCGGACGCTCGTCGAGGCTGCCGAGCGGGGTGACGCGAAGGCTCGCCGGGCGCTCGACGTCGCTTCGTACCGGCTCGCCAAGTACGTCGGTGCCTACCACGTGGCCGTCGGCGGTGCGAAGGCCATCGTGTTCACCGCCGGGATCGGCGAGAACTCCTCGGTGTTCAGGGCGCTCGTGGCCGAACAGCTCGGCGCTCTGGGCGTGGTCCTGGACACCGAGGCGAACGCGGTCCGATCCCCCGAGCCGAGGGTCATCTCGGCGCCGGGCTCGGCCATCCCCGTGCTCGTGGTGCCCACCGACGAGGAAAGGGCCATCGCGGAGGCGACGGCCGCCGTCGTGAGCTCTGCCCTAGGTGAGCGCGCGTCCCGCTGAGGCCTAGTCGGTCCCGCTGACTCCTAATCGGTCCCGCTGAGGCCTACGCGATCAGCTCCCGGGCTCCGAGCGCGTCCGCGATGAACGCGTAGTCCCACGCCCGGTCCTTCCACTCCTCGTAACGGCCCGACGCGCCCCCGTGCCCCGCGACCATCTCGGTCTTGAGCACGATCGGCTGCCCGCTCGTCGAGGCCTCCCGCAGCGCCTGGACCCATTTCGCCGGCTCGACGTAGAGCACTCGGGTGTCGTTGAAGGAGGTCACGGCCGCGACGCGCGGATAGGGGGCCCGCCGCACGTTCTCGTACGGCGTGTACGACTTCATGTAGGCGTACACCTCCGGATCCTCGATGGGGTTGCCCCACTCCTCCCACTCGAGGGCCGAGAGCGGCAGCTCGGGGTCGAGGATGGTGGTGAGGGCATCGACGAACGGGACCTCCGCAACCGCCACGGCGTACTTCTCGGGGGCGAGGTTGAGCACTGCGCCGATCAGGAGCCCGCCTGCGGAGCCGCCCATGCAGCCGATCCGCGCGGGGTCCGCCCAACCCGAGGAGACGACCCAGTCAGTGGCCGCGACGAAGTCGCTGAACGTGTTCTTCTTGCGCAGTTTCTTGCCGTCCTCGTACCACCGGCGGCCGAGCTCGCCGCCGCCACGGATGTGGGCGATGACGAAGACGATTCCGCGGTCGAGCAGGCTCAGGCGTGCGATCCCGAACGCCGGGTCCATGCTGACCTCGTAGGAGCCGTAGCCGTAGACGAGCGCGGGGTTCGTCCCGTCCGGGCGGACCGACGCATGCCGCAGGACCGACAGCGGAACTTGGGTGCCATCCTCGGCCGTCGCCCACGCGCGCTCGGCCACGTAGTCGCTCGGATCGTAGCCCCCGAGAACCGGCGTCTCCTTTCGCAGGAGCAGCTCTCCGGTCGCAAGGACGTAGTCGTAGATGCGCGGCGGGGTGAAGAACGAGGTGTACCGCACGCGGACGACCGGCGCGCGGTAGTCCGAAGCGCTGGCCCCCGCCGTGTACAGCTCCTCACCGAAGGCGGGCTCCGCGAACGACGGCGCCTGGCCGCCTTCGCGCGGTCCCGCGACGTGGGCGAAGACGTCGTCGAGCCTCGCGAAGCGGACTGTTTCCATGGTGTCGCGTCGCAGCGAGAGGAGGAGGTGGGTCGAGGTGACGTCCGCGCCCTCGATCTTCACGGCGTCGTCATGGTCGACGACGGTGCGCCACTCCTGCTCCCCGAGCGGCTTTGCGAACTCGGCCAGGGGCGCGAGCGAGACCATGTTGTTGAACGCCCTGCCTTCCGGGCCCCCTTCGACCCCCCTGCCGTTGTGCACGAGCAGGACGTGGGCCGCGCCGTCGTACTCGAAGATCTCGGCGCTGTGGAGGATCCGTTCGTTCCGGGGGACGAGGACCGTGAGCGAGGCCGCGGGGTCGGCGAGGTCGAGGTACCGGGTCTCGCTGTACTCGGAGTTCCCGATGCTCACGAGGAGCCAGCGGCGATCGGAGGAGAGGTCGATCGACGTCCACTGCGCAACGTCGTCCTCCTCGTACAGCACCTCGTCGTGATCCACGGGCGTACCGAGCGTGTGGACGCGGATCTGGAAGGGCCTCCACGACTCGTCCGCGACGACATAGAAGAGCCGGCGCCCGTCTGGCGAGAACTCCAGGCCGTAGAAGACGCGCTCGATTGCCTCGGGGAGGTGTTCGCCCGTCTGCACGTCCTTGATCCGCAGCGTGAACGTCTCGTCTCCCGAGTTGTCCACGGCATATGCGTAGAGGTGCCCGTCCTGCGTGAGGGCTGCCCCGCCGAGCGCGAAGAAGGGATGTCCCTCGGCCTCGGCGTTCCCGTCGAGCAGCACCTGCTCGCCGTCGAGCGGGATCCCGGCGACGACGGCGGGCGGCGTCCATGCATCGAGTTCGCCGTCGTCCTCGGCCGCTGCCACGCGGCAATACATCGGGTACTGCTTTCCCTCGACCGTGCGCGAGTAGTACCACCAGCCGTTGAGCCGGCTCGGCACGGAGAGGTCCGTCTCCTGGGTGCGGCGCTTGATCTCGTCGAAGATCGCGTCCCGGAGGGGCTGCTGGTCTGCTGTGATGCTCTCGGTGTATGCGTTCTCAGCCTCAAGGTGGGCTACGACGTCCGGGTTCTCCTTGTCGCGCAGCCACTCGTAGGGGTCGACGAACACGTCACCGTGCCGCTCGCGCTGGGAAGGGACCTTGCGGGCCGTAGGCGGGACCTCAACACTCATGCAGCCCACCCTAGCTACTGACTTCACTCCTAGCCTTCACACGGAGAACTGGCTCGCGCACCACGGATCTTTGGATCGCCGACACTTAGTTCCCGTTCGCCAGATTGTTGGCCGTGACGTAAGTCGGGACCGTGCCCCTCGCCATGGCATCCGCAAGCCCTGTCGTCGCGGCCTGATTCAGGAGGACGATCGACTGCCCGTCCGTCGACCAGCCCGTCCCGTTCGTCGGAAGGGTGAACGTGACGATGTCGCTAGGCCGCACGTTGACGAGTTCGAGTCCCAGCGATGCGATGGCCGAGGCCGTGAAGCCCGAATCGACCGTGAGATACGGGGAGAAGCCGCTGACGGCGTTCGCGAGGGTGACCGGGTTCGTGAGCGTCTGGGGAGTCGCGATCTTCGACACGAGGGCCTTCATGAAGATCTGCTGGTCGCGCACGCGCTGGTAGTCCCCATCGGCGAAGGCGTAGCGCTCGCGGACGAACGCGAGCGCCTGCTCGCCGTTCATTGTCTGGGGGCCGGCATTGAAGTGGATGTCCGAGGTTTGGCTCGCAGTGAAGGCCTTGGGGACGTTGACGGTCACACCGCCGACGGCGTCGGTGAGGCCCTTGAATCCCTCGAAGTCCACGAAGGCGACGTGGTCGAGCCGCTGCCCCAGGAGCGACTCCACCGTCTGGACCATGAGCGGGACGCCGCCGAATGCGAGAGCGGCGTTGATCTTTGCCGAGCCGTGGTCCGGGATGGGGACCCACAGGTCGCGCATGATCGAGGTGACGTAGACCTGCTGCCTGTCGGCCGGGACATGGACGAGCATCATGGTGTCGGAGCGCTGGTCCGATGGCGCCCCCGACTCCGCGATCGCGCCGGTGGCGCCGCGGCTGTCGGAACCGACGAGCAGGATGTTCACCGGCCGCTTGCCGTCCGGCCCCGGAGCCGGCTCCGCAGGGCGAGATGATTCCTGGGGGAACGCGTTCGGGATCTTCTTGGTGTTGGTGTCGAAGCTCTGGGAGAGACTGCCCAGATAGACAATTGCGGCCACGGCGGCGAGAACGACGACGAGCAGGGCACCCAGCAGGACGAACGCAGCCGTTCGCTTCCTCTTCCTTCTCGAACGGGTCGGCGGGGCGGACGCGGTCATGATGTCTCACTTTTCGTGGCTGGGCGGCGGGCAGTATCAGTGTGCCCTGACGGCTGGCTGGGAGTCGTTCGACGGTTTTGGCGGAAGGGAAATGATGCCGATCTGGCGCAGAAGTGGCTTGGTTGCCGAGGTCCTCGGGCACGGAGGCGAATGGGTCGCGTTGCTCAATCTCCGCGCGAACCGGCCTCTTGTCCTGAAGGGTTCGGCGATGGTGATCTGGTCCCTTGTCGACGGCGTCCGCAGCGAGGGCGACATACTCGCCGAACTGCGTGACGAGTATGGGACGGAGGCGCCATCCGATCTCGAAGTGCAGCTCGCCGCATTCCTCGGCCAGCTCGCCGAGCAGGGGCTCGTGGAGCAGCCGGCACGGGAGAGCACGCGGTGAGGCTCCGGATCCTGGGTGCGTCCGTATCGGTCATCTTCGACTCGGGGGTGAGCGCTGCCCAGCGGGCCGAGCTGCGCCGAGCCTGGTCGAGGTGCCTCGAGGAGGGGGAGGACCTGGCCATTGACTGCACCAGCACGGGTCGCAACAGCCCGGTCGATGACGATGGCAGCACGCCGCCCTTCCGCGCGCGGATCCTGCGGGGCGCCGCCGTCGTACCGGTCTCGGGCGTGACCTTCGAGGGCTTCGCTGCAGAGCTCACGAGCGCCCTGACCTTGGCCGCGATCGAGCAGCGGGGCGGCGAGCTGCTCATGCTGCACGCCTCTGGCCTCTCGGATCCGCGCACGGGCCGCACCGCAGCGCTCGTGGGGCCGTCCGGAATCGGCAAGACGACCGCTACCCGCGTGCTCGCCCGTGGCCTGGGCTACGTGAGTGACGAGACGGTCGGCATCGAACCAGGCGGCTCGGTCGTCCCGTATCCGAAGCCGCTCTCGGTCATCGTCGACGAGCCGCCGGACCCGAAACGACAGCTCGGTCCCGACGCGCTCGGGCTGCGCGCCGCGCCGACCCCGGGGAGCCTCGGCGCCGTCGTCCTCCTCGAGCGTGAGCGTTCGCCGGCCGGAAGCGGGCGCGCAGCAGAGGTGCGCCCGCTCAGTCATGCTGAGGCCATCGTCGGGCTCGCGCCGCACACTTCGTCCCTCGGGAAGCTGCGCCGCCCACTCCAGCTGCTCTGCGAGCTCCTCGACGCGTGCGGTGGCGGCGTGAGCGTCGCCTACAGGGAGGCCGAGGACCTCGCGGGCCTCATCCCCGGCCTCCTTGCCCGTCCGCCCGTCGCGGGAGGGTGGGCCCCCGCCGTCGTGCCTCTCCCCCGAGCGGACGACGGCGACCTGCCGCCGGGTTGCCTGCCGCCGGGTTGCCTGCCGCCGGGTTGCCTGCCGCCGGGTTCGGCGGCGCCCGGCCATCTGCGCCGGGGCGACGTTGTCGACGCCGTCGAGATCGCGATCCCCGGGGGAGGGAGCGAGCTGCTCGTGATGGTCGGCCAGCGGGTCCTTCGGCTCGGTGGAATCGTCCCGGCGCTCTGGCGCGCCGTGGGCTCGCCAGCCAGGTTCGAGGACCTCGCCGCGCGGATTGCGCCGGAGGTGGGGCTCCCGTCCGGTCACGAGGAGGCACTCTCACGCGCGGTCGAGCTACTGGTTGACTACGGAGTGCTCACACGGAGCTGAGGTGGGCCGGGGTTTAGATGAACCTTGTGCAAAATTCATTCCTAGACGACAACGCCGCGGATCGGCAGGGCATGAGCCTCGCGGACTACCTCTCGGTGGCCCGAAGGTATTGGCTCGGGATCCTGCTCTTTGCGGCGGTCGCGACGGCCGGCGCCTTCGGCTGGTACCTCGTGCAGCCCCGCGTCTACGAGGCGCAGTCGAACGGGATGGTCGTGACCGGCGGCTCGGAGAACCTCAACCTCTCCCTCGCTGGGGACAACCTCTCGAAGTCGAAGGCGAAGAGCTACCGCTCGCTCGCGGACTCGCTCCTCGTGGCCGAGCGCGTCGTCAAGGACCTCGGCCTGAGCACCTCGCCTCAGGCGATCGCGGGCACGGTCAAAGTCACGGTCCCGGTCGATTCGTCCGAGCTCCAGGTCGTCGCCACTTCCGCCAACCCTGTGCAGGCGAAGGAGGTCGCGGATGCGTGGGTTTCGGCCCTCGCGGCGCAGGTCTACGAGATCGAGAAATCGATGTCGAGCACGGGCTCCGAACCTGCCACGAAGGTCGTGCCGCTAGCGAAGGCCACGGTCCCGACCTCGCCCATCTCTCCGAACCTTCGGCTCGCGCTCGGCGCTGGCGCTGCAGGCGGCCTGGTTCTCGGCTTCGGCTATGCGCTCGTGCGCAATCTCCTCGACCGCCGCATCCGTGCGGCCGCCGAGATCGAGAGGCGCTTCCGGGTGCCCGTCGTGGGAACGCTCCCGCGGGACAAACGCCTCGTCGGCGAGACACGGGTCCTCGACCTGCACGGGACCGGCGCTGGGCACGCGATGGGCGAGGCGCTCCGGGAACTGCGGACGAATCTGCACTTCATCGACGTCGACAGCCCGCCGCGGGTGCTCCTGGTCACCAGCTCGCTGCCGTCCGAGGGCAAGTCCACTGTCATCGGGAACCTTGCGGCAACCATTGCCGCCGCGGGCGAGGAGGTCATCGTCGTCGACGCCGACCTTCGCAGGCCGACAGCGCACAAGGTCTTCGGCGTGATCGGCGACGTCGGCATGACCGACATCCTGACCGGCCGGGCGAGCATCGACGAGGTCCTTCAGGAGTGGGGGCCCATGCCCCAGCTCAAGATCCTGGCCGCGGGGCGTATCCCGCCGAACCCGTCAGAGCTGCTGGGATCGCGGGCGATGCAGCATCTCCTCGAGGAGCTCTCAGAGCGGGCCGTCGTGCTCATCGACACCCCGCCGCTCCTGCCAGTCACCGACGCGGCGGTCCTCTCCCGGGCGGCGGACGGCACGCTCGTGGTCGCGCGGGCGCGCAAGACGACGACGGACAGTCTCCAGCGGGCGCTCGGGAATCTGGGGCGCGTGCGCGGGCGGGTCCTCGGCGTCATCCTCAATTGCGTCCCGCCCAAGGGGCCGGACACGTACGGCTACGGCTACTACGGCACGTACCCGAGCGGACCCGATCGCCGCAAGGCACGACAAGGAGGACAAGGGGGAGGTCAGGCGTCTTCGGCCCCTGAGCCCGTGCCCGCGTTCAGGGGCAGGCGCTCGGCGAGCTGACGTCGTTCTGCTTCCCGCAGCGCGGCGCGGCTCTCGCCGGAGAGTGCACGGCGACGCCGGCGGGGAAGGGCGGCACGGATCAGGGTGCTGACGGCCGGAACGAGCTCCTCGGCCATGCGATCGTAGGCGGAGGCATCGAGTCCGAAGGGGTCGGCGACGTCGTTGAGGCCAGGCTCGTCGAGGCGCACCTGATGGCGGATCTTGTCGCCGTCGGCCACATACCGCCGCCACGCGTCCTGCACGCTCTCCCGTGTCGAGGGACCGGGCAGGATCTCGATGAGGCGGGCGAACTCGCGCAGGGTGAACGTGCGCTTGAGGGCCGAGGGGGAGACCGCCAGGAGCGGACCGCGGTGCTCCTCGGCCATGATCAGCACGAGGTCTGCCTCCGCTACGTGCTGCTGCGCGAGCTGCTGGGCTTCGAACGCCTCGAGGCTCGAGCCGAGCCGCTCGGCGATCTCCGCTGACCTTGGATGGGCTGGCTGCCCCGCAAGCGCTCGAACGCCGGCACTCGTGACGCTGAAAACCCCTGGGGCTGCCTCGTCGAGGCCGGACTGAAGCAGCCGCTCGGCCAGAGGAGACCTGCAGATGTTCCCGGTGCAGACGGTGAGGATGCGGAAAGGAGTTCCGTCGCTCATCGCTTCACGCTAGCACCCCGATCCGCCAAATGGGCCAGATGCGAAGGGCTACCCGCCCGACAACCGCCGAGGCTGGCACCGTCCGCATGCAGGGATCCGGCGCGGATGGGACCCGGCAGGCCAGCGACGAGTCGGCGGACGCCGAGCGGTGGTCGCCGAGCAGCACGAGCTCGCCCTCTGGGACCTTGAAGGCGCGGAAGCAGCGGGAGGAACGCGGCGTCGTCGTGCAGTCGAGCCGACCGGGCACGAAGGGAAGGTCGAGCGCGACGTACGGTTCGTCGACGCCGAGGCCGTCACGCTCGAGCCGGCCCGCCGCGTCGCAGCACGCAATCGTCTGGCCACCCTGGGCGACGATCCGCTTGACGAGATAGCTCTGACTCGTGGGCCCGATGCCCGTGACATCCCCGAAGACCCGCGCCGCGTTGCCAATCCACTCGGGGAGGCCGCCGCTGGAAGGTGGGGCGCTGGCAGGTGCGCCGCCGCTGGCAGGAGCGCCGTCGCCGGCAGGAGCGCCGCCGCTGGCAGGAGCGCCGCCGCTGGCAGGAGCGCCCCCGCCGGAAGGAGCGCCGTCGTCGCTCCTCTCTCCGTCCCATCCCGCTGGCCGGACCACGACGACGACGTCGCCCACCGCGGGCGCGTTGCCGAGCCGCATGGAGAGGCGGTCGGCGAGGATCCAGTCGCCGCCGCGAGGGCTGCCGTGGAGCGTTGGTTCCATGGAGGCGGAAGGCACGCGATAGAGCTTCACGAAGAATGCCTGAACGAGCGAGACCACGAGGAGGGCCACCAAGGCATGGGCCACGAAACGCAGCCAGGTGGGCATCGTCTTTCGCTGCCGGTGGGGGGCCATGCGGCGAAGGTAGCAGGGGAGAAGAGCACGGAGGGCGGCCGTGCGAGTGCCTCCGTGGCTGGCACGGACGGCTTGACGCCTATCCGCCCGTCCACATATTCTGAACGAACGGTCGGTAATTATTTGAGGAGGAGCTATGGCAGCTGCACCCCTGCAGTCCGTGCCCGCGCCGCGACCTGAGGACCAGGACGCATCCGTGTCCCCAGAGACCCGCGCTGGCCAGGCATATTTTGACCGCATCATCGCTGACGACTCCCGCATCGAACCCAAGGACTGGATGCCGGAGGCGTACCGCAAGACGCTCACGCGGCAGATCTCCCAGCATGCGCACTCAGAGATCATCGGAATGCAGCCGGAGGCCAACTGGATCACGCGCGCCCCGAGCCTCAAGCGCAAGTCGATCCTCATGGCGAAGGTCCAGGACGAGGCGGGCCACGGGCTCTACCTCTACTCCGCTGCCGAGACGCTCGGCACGCCCCGCGACGTCCTGAACCAGCAGCTGCTGGACGGCAAGGCCAAATACTCCTCGATCTTCAACTATCCGGCTCGCAGCTGGGCGGATATGGGCGCGATCGGCTGGCTCGTCGACGGCGCTGCGATCGCGAACCAGGTCCCGCTGTGCCGGGCAAGCTACGGCCCCTACGGACGTGCGATGGTGCGCATCTGCAAGGAGGAGTCGTTCCACCAGCGGCAGGGCTTCGAGATCCTTCTCGAGCTCTCCCACGGCACACCCGAGCAGAAGGAGATGGCGCAGGACGCCGTCAACCGCTTCTACGCGCCCGCACTCATGATGTTCGGGCCCCCGGACGACGATTCGCCCAACTCGAAGCAGTCCATGGCCTGGAACATCAAGCGGTTCTCCAACGACGAGCTGCGCCAGCGCTTCGTCGGGATGATCGCGGAGCAGGTCAAGGTCCTCGGGCTCACTCTCCCCGACCCGGAGCTCCGGTTCGACGAGGAGACGGGCAAGTGGATCCACATGGAGCTCGACTGGCAGGAATTCAAGGACGTCATCGCGGGCCGCGGCCCGTGCAATGCCCAGCGTCTTGCGCGGCGCCGCGAGGCCCACGCGAACGGTGCGTGGGTGCGCGAGGCGGCACGCGCTTACGCAGGGAAGCAGCGCGAGAAGCAGATGCAGAAGGCAGGTGCGGCGTGATGAGCCAGGAGAACGAAGGCCAGGCAGCGGGCCAGCAGGCCAACGTCTGGCCCCTCTGGGAGGTCTTCGTCCGTTCGAGCCGCGGCCTCTCCCACGTCCATGCCGGCTCGCTCCACGCGCCCGATGCGGAGATGGCGCTGCGCAACGCCCGCGACCTGTACACGCGTCGGAACGAGGGAGTCTCGATCTGGGTCGTGCCGTCCGAGGCGATCATGGCGTCCGACCCGGACGCGAAGGGCTCGTTCTTCGAGTCTCCTCAGGGCAAGGACTACCGGCACGCGACGTACTACACGAAGAGCGAGGGCGTGAAGCACCTGTGAATGCGCCTACGCCTGCCCATGCAGACCACTCCCTCGACAGCTTCGGCGACGCCGCGGCGTCGGCCACTCGGGTGACCCCCGGCAATGCGCTTCGCCCTGAGGACATCGCGATCCAGACGGTGCGCCCCAGCGAGGACGTCGCGCAGTACGCGCTGCGACTCGGGGACGATTCGCTCATCCTCGCGCAGCGGCTCGGCCATTGGATCTCGCGCGGGCCGGAGATCGAGGAGGACATCGCTCTCGGCAACATCGCGCTCGACCTCCTCGGCCACGCCCGCTCGTTCCTCACCTACGCGGGCCACGCGTGGGGCAAGACCGAGGACGACCTCGCGTACTGGCGCGAGGAGGACGAGTTCCGTTCCGCATGGATCTTCGAGCAGCCGAACGGCGATTTCGGGGTGACGATCGCGCGGCAGCTCGTCGTCGCCATCTACCAGCGTCTGCTCTATTCGCGGCTCGTGGAATCGGCCGACAGCACGATCGCCGCGATCGCGGCGAAGGCGCTCAAAGAGGTCGACTACCACCGGGACCACGCGATCCAGTGGACGCTCCGCCTCGGCGACGGCACCGACGAATCCCACCGCCGCATGCAGGCGGCGATCGAGCTCATGTGGCCTTACGTGGATGAGCTGTTCGACGACGACGAGCTGACCGAGCGGGTCGGAGATGCCGGCGTGCGCCCCTCAACGCTCCGCGGCGAGTTCGACGCCGAGATCCGTGCCGTCCTCGATGAGGCAACGCTCGCCTTGCCCGCAGTTCCCCGCGCAAGCGGCGGCGGCCGCCGGGGCGAGCACACCGAGCACCTCGGCTACCTGCTCGCCGAGATGCAGGTGCTCGCCCGCAAGCACCCGGGCGCAACCTGGTAGAGGAGCCTTCCGTGATCAGGACCGATGACGACGTCGTCGCCCTCGCCGCGACCGTGAACGACCCCGAGATTCCCGTGCTGAGCATCCGGGACCTCGGGATCCTCCGGGACGGGCGCGTTGACGCCGACGGCACCGTCCGCCTCACCATCACCCCGACCTATTCGGGCTGCCCTGCGATGGACGCGATCCGCGACGACCTTCAGCGCGTCTTCCACGACGCCGGGTACGAGAAGGTCGTGGTCGATCTCGTCCTCTCTCCAGCGTGGACCACTGACTGGATGACCGAGGAGGGCAAGGCCAAGCTCGAGGAGTACGGGATCGCGCCTCCGACGGGTCACGCTGCCGCCGGTCCCATCCGGCTCGGCCTAGCCGTCAAGTGCCCCCGCTGCCACTCGCTCAACACCCGCGAGCTCTCCCGCTTCGGCTCGACGTCCTGCAAGGCGCTCTACGTGTGCCAGGACTGCCACGAACCCTTCGACTACTTCAAGGTGCTGTAAATGACTTCGAGGTGCTCCCTATGACAGACCAGCTGACCGAGGGCGCCGAGGCGACCGGGCGCCGTCGTGCGTCCTTCCACCCACTCGAGGTGAGCGAGGTGCGGCGTCTCACGAATGACGCGATCGAGGTGACGTTCGCCGTCCCGCCCGCGCTCGCCGACGAGTACGACTACATCCCTGGGCAGTACGTCGCGCTGCGCGCCCAGCTGCCGGGCAGCGACGCGGAGGTCCGCCGGAGCTACTCGATCTGCGCGGTCCCGCAGCGTTTCGAGGACGGCAGCAGCGAGATCCGGGTCGCGATCAAGAAGGACCTCGGTGGCGTGTTCTCGACGTGGGCCAACGAGCACCTCGCGCCAGGGGACACGCTCGACGTCATGAGCCCGGCCGGTGCCTTCATCTCGAAGCACAAGATGACCGGCCTCAACGACCCGACGAGCATCGACACCGAGCGCGAGCACACGTTCGTCGCGGTCGCGGCGGGCTCGGGGATCACGCCGGTCATCGCGATCGCGAAGACGGTCCTCGCGGCGAACGAGAACGTCCGCTTCGACTTGGTCTACGCGAACAAGGCGGCGATGGACGTCATGTTCGTCGAGGAGCTCGCCGACCTCAAGGACAAGTACCCCTCGCGGTTCGCGCTTCACCACGTCCTCTCGCGAGAGCAGCGCATCTCGCCTCTGCTCTCGGGCCGGGTCGACGCCGAGAAGCTCACCACGCTGCTCAACACGGTGATCCACGCCGACGACGTCGACGAGTGGTTCCTCTGCGGGCCGTTCGAACTCGTCCAGCTCGTGCGGGACACGCTGGCGGCACGGGGCGTCGAGCCGGAGAAGGTGCGCTTCGAGCTCTTCACGACGGGCACGCCGACCAACCTCGAGGGGAACATCGGGCGCCCCATCGTGGAGGACGAATCGGGCAAGAACTTCGACATCGAGTTCCGTCTCGATGGCCTGTCCGGGGTCGTCAAGAGCCCGGCCGCGGCGAACGAGACGATCCTCAACGCGGCCTTGCGTGTGCGCCCGGATGTCCCGTTCGCGTGTGCCGGCGGCGTGTGCGGCACGTGCCGTGCCAAACTCGTCAAGGGCACCGTCGACATGGCCGAGAACTACGCCCTCGAACCCGACGAGCTTGAGCGCGGGTACGTCCTGACGTGCCAGTCCCGGCCCACCTCGGACGCCGTGTCTGTCGACTTCGACGCCTGACCCAATGACGCCCTGACCCAAATGACGCCTGACCCTACGAGGAGCCATCCTTGATCTCGCTCACCATCGCCGACGACATCGCCGAAGTGGTGCTCGACGCACCCGGGAAGCTCAACGCCGTCGACCCCGAGGCGCTCGCCGAGCTCACCCAGGCGTACGACGACGCCGCTGCCGCCGCCTCGCGCGGCGAGGTGCGGGCGCTGCTCCTGCGCGGCGAGGGCCGCGCCTTCTGCGCGGGACGGGACATCTCCGGCGTCGACCCCGCGGACGACGACGTGCTCGGATACCTCGGCGGGCTCGTCACGCCGCTCATGCATAAGATGGCAGCGTTCCCTGCCCCGACCTTCGCGGCCGCCCAGGGGGCCACGCTCGGGGTGGGACTCGGGCTCCTGCTTGCGACCGACGTCGTCTACGTGGCCGAGAACGCGAAGATCGGCTCGCCGTTCGCCAATCTGGGTGCGACCCTCGACTCGGGGGGCCACTGGTACTTCACCGAACGGCTCGGCCTTCATCGCACGCTCGACCTCATCTACACGGGCGACCTCATGAGCGGCGCCGAGGCGGTGCGGTCGGGGCTGTTCAGCCGGGCCTTCCCGTCCGACGAACTCCTCGAGCGGACGCGGGAGACTGTGCGCCGGGTGGCCCGGGGTGCCACGGGCGCGTACATGGCGTCCAAGGAGCTCGTCGCGCAGATCCGCGACCGTCGCTTGGGGCTGTGGGAGTCGATGGACGCCGAGAACAAGGCGCAGGCCGCGCTGTGCGACTCGGCGGACTACCGGGAGGGGTTCAAGGCATTCCAGGAGAAGCGGAAGCCGCTGTTCTCAGGGAGGTGACCGGGTGGGGGAGTAGGGTGGCCGCGTGACCGCCTCTAGCAGAGCTTCTCACCATTCCCCCGCCTCTCACAACGACACGTCGGTCAACGTCGAGCTGAACCCGCTGTTCAGCCGGCCCGGCGAGGCTTCGGTGTTCCCACGCTTCACGGTTCCGGAGGGCGAGTCCCTGCCCTCGACGGCATACCAGATCGTCCACGACGACGCGATGCTCGACGGCAATGCTCGGCTCAACCTCGCGACCTTCGTGGGGACCTGGATGGAGCCCGAGGCCGGCAAGCTGTATGCCGAGACGGTCGACAAGAACATGATCGACCGCGACGAGTACCCGAAGACGGCGGAGATCGAGCACCGCTGCTGGCGTATGCTCGCGGACCTCTGGAACGCACCGGATCCCGGGGACACGATCGGCACGTCCACGGTCGGTTCCTCCGAGGCGTGCATGCTCGCGGGCCTTGCGCTCAAGCGCCGCTGGCAGCAGGCCCGGCGCGCAGCGGGGAAGCCGACCGAGCGGCCAAACCTCATCATGAGCTCCGCTGTTCAGGTGTGCTGGGAGAAGTTCTGCAACTACTTCGAGGTCGAAGCGCGCTACGTGCCGATTTCCGAGGAGCACCGCGTGCTCGACGGGCACGGCCTCGAAGACTACGTCGATGAGAACACGATCGGCGTCGTTGCGATCATGGGCGTGACGTACACCGGAATGTACGAGCCCGTGCAGAAGATCTCCGAGGCTCTCGACGCGATTCAGGCCTCAACTGGGCTCGACGTTCCGATCCATGTCGACGGCGCCTCGGGGGCGATGATCGCTCCGTTCCTCCAGCCCGACCTCGTCTGGGACTTCCGGCTGCCGCGGGTCGCCTCGATCAACACCTCGGGGCACAAGTACGGGCTCGTATACCCGGGACTCGGTTGGGTCGTATGGCGGGAGACAAAGGCATTGCCCGAGGACCTTGTGTTCCACGTGAGCTACCTCGGCGGCGACATGCCCACGTTCGCTCTCAACTTCTCCCGGCCGGGCGCCCAGGTGCTCCTGCAGTACTACCTGTTCCTGCGGCTGGGGGTCGAGGGGTATCGGGCCGTTCACGCAGCGTGCCGTGACGTCGCTGAGTACTTGGCTCGGGAGATCGGGGCCATGGAGCCGTTCGAGCTGTGGAATGACGGTTCCGATATCCCAGTCTTCGCCTGGAGCCTGCGCGAGGGACACACGGACAAGTGGAACCTGCACCACCTCTCGGATCGTCTTCGCATGGAGGGGTGGCTCGTACCGGCGTATCCCATGCCAGCCGGGCTCGAGGGTCTGACCGTGCAGCGGATTGTCGTGCGCAATGGCTTTACGCGGGATCTCGCGGCGAGCTTCCTCGAAGACTTGCGCAACGCGGTCGAGTTCCTCGATTCGGCCGATGCCCCGTTCCCTGACCCGGGACATGCACCGGCCTTCCATCACTAGGCTTCCGCTTCCGCCGGTCCTGTTCCCTATGCTCACCCGCCTGCTTGTCGAATACTTATTTGATTGCTTGTTTGTTTTTCGAACACATATTCGATAGGCTCTGACCATGGAGGGCATGGGGGATGCAGCTGGTCTAGCTGAAGTCGGCTCGCGCGAAGCCGGGCAGCCGCGCGAGGATTGGCGGGCTGCGCTCGGCGGCCTCTTGCACAGGGCGGAAGGTCCATCGACGAGGGACATCAATTCTTTTCTGGCGCGCCTGGGTCTCGGCGTAGCGTCGGACCATCTGACGGGTCCAGATCTCATAGATCGCCTTGACGCACTCGAGCGGTTGAAGGCGGCTGCCGCTGCTGAGCAGGCGAGGGTGCAAGTGGTCTTCGCTGAATTGTGCGAGGCGGGGATGGATCCTCGCGCCGCAGCTTTGGAGTCCACTACGGGGCGAGGCGTCGCGAGGACGCGCGAGCGCTCCGCATCGGCTCAGGTTGCCCTCGCCCGCAAAGTGTCGCCAGCGCGCGGGGCGCGACTTCTTGCTATGTCGAAGCGCCTTGTGGGCGAGATGCCGTACACCTTCCGTGCGCTGGCGGCGGGCCAGCTCAATGAGGAGCGGGCAATCTTCGTGGCCGAGGGCGTCGAGGTGCTCTCACCGAGTGCTCGGTCCGTCGTTGACGAGGACCTCGCCAGCCATCCGCGCCGTCTCGAAGGCTTGGGGGATAGGGGCATCCAGAACGCGGTTCGTGCCGCTGTGGATGCGATCGACGACGACGCAGCCCTCGCCCGCGTGCGCAAAGCCGAGGGGGAGCGTAGGGTCACCGTTCGACGCCTTCCCGATTCCATGGCGCAACTCACCGCCATTCTTCCCGTGGCGCAGGCGGCGGCCGTGGCTGGTGCCCTGAGGGCGGCCGGGGCGACCGCGAGGGCTGCGGGGGACCGGCGGACGGCGGGGGACCGGCGGACAGCGGGGCAGATCGCAGCCGATACTCTCGTTGAGCGCGTCACAGGCCAGGCCACAGCTGATGCCGTGCCGCTGCGAGTGGGTCTGGTGATGACAGATTCCGCCCTCTTCGGAGGCGCGCGTGAACCTGCGTTGCTTCAGGGGTACGGGACGATCCCCGCTGGCCAGGCCAGAGCGACGGTTGTCGCGGCTGCCGGTTCGATGTCCAAGGCAGCAGGAAGCGGGGCCGGGGAGGGCGGCGAGGACGGCGAGGGAACGAGCTGCTCAGGTACCGCGTTGCAGCCAGCCAGCATGTCTCCCGGTGCTGCCGTGTCTCCCGGTGCGCGGTCGGCTCCCGGTGCTGCCGTGTCTCCCGGTGCGCGGTCGGCTCCCGGTGCTGCCGTGTCTCCCGGTGCGCGGTCGGCTCCCGGTACTGCCGTGTCTCCCGGTGCGCGGTCGGCTCCCGGTGCTGCCGTGTCTCCCGGTGCGCGGTCGGCTCCCGGTACTGCCGTGTCTCCCGGTGCGCGGTCGGCTCCCGGTGCTGCCGTGTCTCCCGGTGCTGCCTCGACTCCCGGTGCTGCCTCCCTGGCAGGGGCTTGGCTCCGCCGCCTGTACCTTGATCCGAGCACCGGGGAACTGGCTGCGATGGATTCCAAGTTGCGACGGTTCCCTCGGGCGCTCGCCGAGTTCATCGAGATCCGCGACCAAGTCTGCAGGACACCCTACTGCGAGGCTCCGATTCGGCACATCGACCATGTGACGCCGGTCGCGTCCGGCGGGGAGACGAGCGTCGAGAACGGCCAAGGCCTGTGCGAGGCGTGCAATCACGCGAAGGAATCGGTGGGCTGGGGCCGGGATGTGGTCGGGAGTGAGGGGCCAGACGATACCCGCGGGGACATCGTTACCGTCACTCCCACCGGCCATGAATACTTCTCGCCTCCGCCGACGTTGCCGGGCTCGAGCAGTCAGGGGACCGATCCGGGACACATGCAAAAACACGAAAGTGGACGAGAGGAGCGCTACGCCGGCTGACGCCGCGCCGGGTGACGCTGCGCCGGGTGACGCTGCGCCGGGTGACGCTGCGCCGGGTGGCTCCGGCCCGGCTCGTCCTGCACCTGCTGAGCCTCGGGACGCCGCGCCGGCCGACGCTGCGTCGGGCCGGGCTCGTCCCACGCTGGCTCCTGCCAGACGATCCCGCGCCAGTCCGCCCTCCTCATCTCGTATCGAGATCCTCGAACACGAGGAACGTCTGCGTGTCGAGGACCCCTGGCATGTTCTGGAGCTGGTCGAAGACGACGCGGCGGAGGTCAGTGTTGTCGACAGCGCGCACGAGCAAGATGACGTCGAAGTCACCTCCCACGAGGGCGATGTGGTGTACCTCGGGAATCGCCTTGAGCTGCTCGCGGAGCTCGCGCCATGAGTGCTGCCGCACCTTGAGGGTCACGTAGGCGCTCGAGCGGAGCCCAGCTTTGAGCGGATCCACGAGTGCTGTGTACTTCGTGATGATCCCCTGCTCCTGAAGCCTGGCGACCCGGTTGTAGGCGTGGGCCCGAGAAATGTGTACGTTCTCGGCGATCGTGGTGACCGAGCGTCGGGCGTCCTCGGTGAGCTGGGCGAGGATCGACCGATCCACTTCGTCCACGTGACCTCCTGTGATCCGCGTCATGGTCGCGCTTTTGTCTACAGATTAGCCGATTCTGCTTCCAACTTTCCAAGGTTTCGGCGACTTGTGGATACGAAACAGCAGCCGAGTGGATACTTGTGGCAACAAGCCTGATCAGAACAGGACATGCTGCGAGGAGGCATCATGACGATTCCCGCTGAGGCCGAGGAGGCCATCAAGCGCTTCGGGATCAGCATCGAGGACTACATGCTCCCGGTGCACGGTCAGATCCAGATCCTCTCCGAGGACGGGACTATCCTCCCGGACGATCAGCGCGGCTCGAGTCCCGGTCACCAATATCCCGTCCCGAGCGACACCGAGCTGCTCGAGGCGTATCGCCGGCTAGTCGTCGGGCGCAGGGTGAACGACCAGAACTCGGCGCTGGTCCGTCAGGGGCGGCTGGCCGTCTACCCGTCGAGTCATGGTCAGGAGGCCTGCCAAGTCGCTGCGGCCCTCTGCCTCCGCGAGGGAGATTGGATGTTCCCGACCTATAGGGATGCCGTCGCTGTCATGACCCGAGGGATCGACCCGGTCGAGGCCATGACCCTCTTCCGAGGCGACTGGCACGGCGGCTATGACCCTCACGAGCACAACGTGGGCATCCAGAGCACGCCCCTGACTACGCAGCTCCTCCACGCGGTCGGCGTCGCCCATGCGGCGAAGCTGCGCGGAGAGGACACCGTGGTGCTCGCGATGTGCGGCGACGGCGCGACAAGCGAAGGTGACTTTCACGAGGCACTCAACTTCGCTGCGGTCTTCCATCTTCCGGTGGTGTTCTTCGTCCAGAACAACCAGTACGCGATCTCGGTGCCGCTCGCTCACCAGACCGTCGCCCCGTCGCTCGCTCACAAGGCCGTCGGATATGGCATGGCGGGGGAGAGGGTCGACGGCAACGACATGGTCGCCCTCCTCGCAGTCCTCGACCGTGCCGTGGCCCTCGCCCGGGCGGGTTCGGGACCTCTCCTCGTCGAAGCCAACACGTATCGCATGCAGGCGCACACCAACGCCGACGACGCGACCCGGTACCGCCAAGAGGCCGAGGTCCAGGCCTGGGCCGCGAAGGACCCACTCAACCGGATGCGCCAATACCTTCGATCAACCGGTGTGCTGACCGACGACGTCGAGTCAGCCTTCGCGGGGGACGCCGAGGACGTTGCACAGCAGCTCCGCGACGGACTCAGTGCCGAGGTGAGCCTCGACCCGCAAGAGCTGTTCCGCAATGTCTTCACGGAACCAACCCCCCAGTTGCGCGAGCAGGCCGCCTTCCTGGCAGATGAGCTGGCGCGCGACGACGAGCCGCAGGAGGAGCACTGATGAGCACGGTCGCCGAGGCTGCCGCCGCACGAGCGGGGGCGAACACCCAAGAAGGTGTAGGACCCGAGACCGTCACCTTCGCGAAAGCCCTCACCACAGCAATGGCGGACGCCATGCGAGCGGACGACGCCGTCGTCGTCTTCGGCGAGGACGTCGCCAAGCTGGGGGGCGTCTTCCGAATCACGGACGGGCTCATGGCTGAATTCGGTGAGAAGCGCTGCTTCGACACGCCGCTCGCCGAGTCCGGGATCGTCGGGATGGCTCTCGGGATGGCCATGAATGGGATGCGTCCCATCGTGGAGATGCAGTTCGACGCCTTCGCCTACCCTGCCTTCGAGCAGATCGCGAGCCACGTGGCGAAGATGCACAACCGGACTCGAGGGCGCGTCCGGTTGCCGATGGTCATCCGTGTCCCGTATGCGGGAGGGATCGGTGGCGTCGAGCACCACTGTGACTCTTCCGAGGCTTACTACGCGCATACGCCAGGCCTCAAGGTCTTCACCCCCGCGACCGTCGCGGACGCCTACCGGCTACTCCGCGAAGCCATCGCGAGCGACGACCCGGTCGTCTTCATGGAGCCCAAGAAGCTGTACTGGTCGAAGGAAGCCGTGGACCTCGCCGCCCTGCGAAGGGACTTCGAAACGGTCTCCGACGCCAACCGGCCTGAGCGCGCGAACAAGGCTGAGGGGCGCGCCGTCGTCGTTCGCCCGGGCACTGACGCAACCCTCATCGCCTACGGCCCCGCAGTCCCGCCCGCGCTTGCTGCCGCCGACGCCGCGGCCGCGGAGGGTCGTTCGGTCGAGGTCATCGACCTGCGCACCATCGTCCCGTTCGACGACGAGACCCTCGTCGCGTCTGTGCGCAAGACCGGGCGCGCCGTGGTCGTGGCCGAAGCGCAGAGCTTCGCGTCGGTGGCGTCCGAGATCGTCGCGCGGGTGCAAGAGCGTTGTTTCCACTCGCTTGCCGCGCCCGTGCGCCGCGTGGCCGGCTTCGACATCCCGTTCCCGCCGCCAAAGCTCGAGCACTGGTACCTGCCGAGCGTCGACCGAATCCTCGACGCCCTCGACGATCTCCAGTGGGAGGACTGATGACCATGACGCGCGAATTCCTGCTGCCCGATCTCGGGGAGGGTCTCACCGAGGCCGAACTAGTCCGTTGGCTCGTGGAGGTCGGCGATTCCGTCGCCGTCGACCAGCCTGTTGTCGAAGTCGAGACCGCGAAGGCCGTGGTCGAGGTGCCCTCGCCCTTTGCGGGAGTGGTCGCCATGCTGCACGGGGAGCCCGGGCAGACGGTCGACGTCGGCCGGCCGCTCATCAGCATCGACGACACCGGTGAAGGGGTAACCGGTGCGGTCCATGGGATAACCGGTGCAGCCAATGGCGCGGCCGGTGCAGCCAATGCCGGGGAGGACGCCTTGGAGGCATACCGCGCCGAAGAGCAGGCTGGGGCCAAGGTGGCGGCGATGGCGGGGGCCCCGGCGCCTGCTTCCACGCTCTCTTCGGCACCCAGCTCGGGGTCGGGGAACGTCCTGATCGGCTACGGGACCTCGGCGACGTCGGCCGGCACCCGGAAGCGGCGCCGAAAGGGCTCCGGCTCGGCGTCGGCTCACACTGCCTCCGTCTCTTCCGGTGCTCCGGTTCCAGCGAGCGCCCCGGTTCCAGCGAGCGCCCCGGTTCCACGGAGCGCCCTGGTTCCACGGAGCGCCCCAGTCCCGCCGAGCGCCCCAGTCTCACCAAGCGCGCCGAGGGAGGCACTCAGAGTCGTCTCGCCGATCGTGCGCAGACTCGCACGGGAGCTCGGCGTCGACCTCCACGCGGTGAAGGGATCGGGCCCCGACGGACTCATCATGCGCCGCGACGTGAACCTGTTCGCCCAAGCCGGGGAGGCTCCGCACCCGCAGCCTCAAGTCGGGGAGGTTCCGCAAGCAGCCGCGCCTTCCGCCCCCTCGGACCCAGCCACTGGCCTCCCGATCGCGTCCCGGACCCCGGTCCGTGGCGTCCGCAAGGCAGTTGCCCAAGCCATGTCCCGCAGCCGCAGCGAAATCCCAGAGGCAACAGTGTGGGTCGACGTCGACGCAACCGAGCTCGTGGCGCTGCGAGAAGACCTCAAGCGGCGAGAGCCTGAGCGCACGCCGAGCCTTCTTGCCTTCATCGCGCGCTTCGTCCTCGCCGGGCTCGCGAGGTACCCAGAGCTCAATACCAGGATCGAGACCGCCGAGGACGGGAGTCAGGAGATCGTCGCGTTCGACGGCGTGAACCTGGGCTTTGCGGCCCAGACCCAGCGCGGCCTCGTCGTGCCGAACATCCGGGCCGCCCACAGCATGAGCGCCAGGAGCTTCGACGCCGAGCTCCGTCGGCTTGCGGAGCTCGCGCGAGAGGGCAAGGCCGCCCCGGCTGACCTCTCGGGGAGCACCTTCACGCTCAACAACTACGGGGTCTTCGGCGTGGACGGCAGCGCTGCGATCATCAACTATCCAGAGGCCGCGATCCTCGGTGTGGGCCGGATCCTCGACCGGCCCTGGGCCGTGGAAGGCCAGCTTGCCGTGCGGAAGATCGTCCAGCTGACGCTCGTGTTCGACCACCGGGTATGCGACGGAGGAACCGCCGGAGGCTTCTTGCGTTTCGTGGCCGACGCCGTCGAACATCCGGGAAGCATTCTCGCCGACCTCTGAGCGTCATGGCAGAATCGAACGCACGATCTGCCCGAACAGCGTAGAAGTAAGGACGTACGGCGTATGGATGAACAGTCTCCTATGGCTCCCTGGCGCGATCTCGGCGGCGGGACCTACTGGCTTAGCCTCGAGCCCCTTCGACTGAACATCGGCCTCGTCATCGGCACCGAGCGGGCTCTCGTGGTGGACACGGGGGAGGGGCCGCGGCAAGCGCGCCAGATTCTTGACGCGGTGCGTGAGAAGACGGAGCTGCCGCTCGTCGTCGTCAACACCCATGCCCACTACGACCACTACTTCGGCAACGCCGTGTTCGCGGCCGCAGGGGTCACAGAGTTCTGGGCACATGAAAACGCAGCCTTCACGATCGCGACGCACGGGGAGGAAGGCCGCGCCGAGGTAGCCAGGGCCGAGGCCGGCGGGCGGGAGCCTGAGATGGCTGAGGGGCAGGGGGAACACACGGAGATCGTCGTGCCTCAGGCGATCGTGCGCGATCAGCCCGTGCTCGTTGACCTCGGCGGCCAGTCCGTCACGCTGTTCTATCTCGGCCGCGGCCACACGGACGGCGACCTGCTCGTCGGGACCTCCACGACGCTGTTCACGGGGGATCTCGTCGAAGAGGGCTCCTACCCTGAATTCGGCGACGCGTACCCCGAGGAGTGGGCCGACGTGCTGCGGCACATTTCCGCCCTGCGCCACCGCTACGAGCACCTCGTGCCGGGCCACGGCGGGCTCTGCACCGATGTCGCGGTGCGCACGATGGCCGAGACGATGGCGACCGCCGTCCGCTCCGCGCGGCAGGCCACGCGCGAGTCGCCGAACGACGCCACCAAGGCAATCCCGATCCTTCCCTATGGCCCGGAGCAGTCCCGACTGTTCATCAGCCGACTCAAGGCGGCCAGCAGCCTGCACTAGAGTGGCCTGCGGGGCAGGTACGAAAGGGGCGGGATGGCCGACGACGGAACGCAGCAGCGCACAGACGACGGCGGTGCTTCCGCCCCCTCGGCCCCGCCCGTGCCCCTGACGCGGCGAGAGCTGCGCCGCCTGCGGGAAGCCGAGGAGGCTGCGAGGGCCGAATCTCCAGCGAGGGCCGAATCTGCAGAGCCCAGGCTTGCCCAAACGGGAGGCAGCCTGACTGGCTCTGTGCTGTTCGAGCCTGAGCCTGCACTGTTCGAGCCCCCGGTGGTTGAGCGTGAGCCGGTTGAGCGTGAGCCTGGACCCGCACGGGTTGAGCCTGAGCCAGTTGAGCCCGAGCCCGAGCCAGTTGAGCCCGAGCGAGTTGTGCGTGAGCCTGAGCCAGTTGAGCCCGAGCGAGTTGTGCGTGAGCCTGAGCCAGTTGAGCCCGAGCCGGTTGTGAGCGAGCCCGCGCTGGTTGAGGCCGCGCGCGAGCCCGAGATCGCGCCCGAGCCCGCGCCGGCCCCTCCAACGCCGACCCGTCCAACGCCGTCTCAGACAGAGCAGCCTGCGGGCTTCATCAAGCCCTCCCAGGCTGCTCCGCCCCGCGGCGGCTTCCGCGGCTGGCTTTACCGTCTCACGGGTGGCGCCTTGAACCTTGGTCCGTCGCCCGCCGAACGCGAAGAGGCGGAGCTCAACCGGCGTATCCGCCGTCGTCTCGACGGCAGCCGCAACACCGCGCTGCTCTCGATGAAGGGCGGCGTCGGGAAGACATCGACGACGGTCGGGGTCGGTCTCACCCTCGCGAGCGTTCGCTCGGGAAGCGTGTGCGCGATTGACGCGAACCCCGACGCCGGCGATCTCATCGAGCGGGCCCTCGGCGAGGGCGCATACGAATCGGAGCGCCAGCTCACGATCACGAGACTGCTCCGCGAACTCGGCGACAACGATTCACGCGTCGCGCTCGATGCCTACCTGCACGAAGTCCGGAGCCTGAGACTGCTGGCCGGCGAGCAGGACCCAGACCTCTCCGACTCCCTCCGCGCCGAGGATTACGAGCGGGTCTATTCGCTCGTCTCCCGGCACTACGGCGTGACGCTCACCGACTGCGGAACCGGGGTGAGCCGCCCAGCCATGCGCGGGATCCTCGAGCACGCGGACAACATCGTCGTCGCCGCCGGCTTCGCGGTGAGCGGAGCAAAGCGGGCGCGTGACACACTCCTCTGGCTGTCGGCACACGGCTTCGAGCGCCTCGCAAAGGAGGCGATCGTCGTCGTGACCGACAAGGACGACGTCTCGGCGCGCGTCGACAAGGCCGCGATCGAGGCCGCCCTCGCGGGGATGTGCCGCATGCTCATCAGTGTCCCCCACGACAAGGCTGTGGCGGACGGCGATCTTGTGTCTCTCGAGGCGGTCCGCCCCGAGACTCGTCGGGCCTACAAGGAGATCGCGGCCGCGATCGTCGACGGTTACCGCTGACCCGACAGGCAGCACTTGGCCCGACAGGCAGCACGGCTGCCCCCAATAGCAGCCGTGTTGCCTCGGCTCGATCCAAACCATTGATCCAAATCAGGATTTATCCAATGACTGGATGAGTGAAGGCTAGCTTTCCGCGCCAGCAAGCGCAACGCCCTCACGCGTTGCGAAGTCTTCGTTACGCCACAGTAGGATTCCGACGGACGGCGACCGCGAACAGCCACGTCGCAGCGACGCCGAGAAGGTACCCGCTGATGACTATGAGCGAGAGCCCGGTCCAGAAATAATGCGTCGTGCTGACGACCCCGGAACCGGGCGCGATGCGGACCAGCATCACGACCCCGAGAGCCGTTGCCGCGAGGCCCACGAGCAGGGGAATGGTGAGCCACACCCGAGACGACGCCCACGTACTGCCGAAGCCGTCCCACGCGTTCCACCGCGTCCCGGTCCTCAGCACGAGCCAACCGGCCGGAGCCATGCAGGCCGAGACAACGAGGAACGCGGCGATGACGTCTGCGGGCCGATGCCACTGGTTGACGAGGGTTGCCGCCCCGGCCGCAACGGCGAACGTTGTCCCGGCGAAGGCGACGAAAGGACGCTTCGCCGGCGAGGACACGAGGAAGACGGCAGCAGCTGCGGAGGCCGCCGCCGTCGTGTGCCCCGACGGCAGCGAATTCTCCATAATCGTCTGGATGCCCCGGAACGGGCGCGTGAAGACGTAGATCTTGAGCACCTGGGTCAGGATGTTGGCGAGTCCCGCCCCAGCCAAAGCGATGAGCGCACCCTGCCACCTTCGCTTGACGAGCGCGGCGTAGAGGAGCCCCCCAAATCCGACGACGACGGCGATGGTCGGCAGCGCGTCGAGGAAGCCCAGCGCGGCCTTCGTTGCCTTGCCGTAGACCGCGACGGCCTCATCGAGGGCGGATTCGTCGATGTACTGGCCCGTCACGGTGCGGACGAAGAACCAGTAGGTTCCCACCACGCCGATCGCGGAGGCAAGAGACGCGGCCAGGAAGAGACCCGGGCCCGCCACGACCTCACGGAATGAGGCAGCGTGCCGTGCCGAGGCAGACGTGCCGGAGCTCTCGTGAGTGGAAACCATGCCCCTAGGGTTGCACACGCCCCTGAGGATGGCCTGAAGCCCAGCCGCCTCCGATAGGGTCGAGGGCGTGCTTCAGGAATGGTGGACGGACTTCGTCAACGGCTTCACGCGCACGGCCCCGCTCACGGTCTCGGGCACGGAGCTTCTGTGGCTTCTCGCAGGAGCGGCCGCCCTGTGCATCGTTCCGGTCCTCTGGCGGTTCTTCGGACGCTTCGTGACCATCGTGCACGAGCTCGGCCACGCGTTCGCCGGCCTCACGACCGGCATGCGTGTCACCGGGATCACGCTCAGGATGGATCAGGGTGGGACGACGCTCGGGATGGGACGGGGCCGTGCCGTCTGGTTCGGCTTCTGGGGCTACCCCACGCCGGCCGTCGTCGGGGCGGGTCTCGTGTGGGCTTCGTCCCAAGGTTGGGGTCGCGCAGCCCTGTCGGCCGCCGTCGTCGTGCTCTTGCTCACCTTCCTCTTCATCCGGAACCTCCAGGGCGCGCTCATCCTGCTCGGCGCCATCGTCGTGGCCTGCTTGCTTGTCGTCGCAGTCCCGCCGGGTCTCCAGGGTCAGCTCGCCCTCGGCGCTGGGGTGGCCCTTGTGCTCGGCGCCGTGCGTGACTGGTGGAATCTCGTGTCGGTCCACACGAGCCGGCGCCGGGAGCTCGGGAGCTCCGACGCGTTCATCCTCTCCCGGAAGACCGGGGTTCCTGCCGCGGTGTGGCTCCTGCTGTTCGCCGCAGTCATCGGGCTCAGTGGGGCCGGAGCATGGCTCGTCCTGAGGGTGGCCGCATGAGCCCCGCGTCCCAGCTCCCACCGCTTGCCGAGCTCGAAGCGAGCGCCGCCGTCGTCCGCCTTCCCCTGACCGTCAAGTTCCGCGGAGTACTCGAGCGCGAGGCTCTCCTCGTGCAGGGGCCAGCTGGCTGGGGCGAGTTCGCGCCCTTTCTCGAGTACGACGACGTCGAATCCTCGCGCTGGCTCGCCTCGGCGATCGAGGCGGCGTGGGAGGGCTTTCCCGCGCCCGTCCGGGAAGCCGTCCCAGTGAACGGGACAGTGCCGGCCGTGGGTGCCGAACGAGTGCCAGAGATCCTTGCCAAGTACGGCGCCGTCTCTGCAGTCAAGGTCAAGGTTGCCGAGCGCGGGCAGACGCTCGCGGACGATCTCGCACGTGTTGCCGCCGTGCGCGAAGCGCTGCCACATGCCGATGTGCGAGTCGACGCGAATGCGGCCTGGACCGTGGATGAGGCTGTGGAGGCCCTGACCGCCCTCGCGCCGTTCGGCCTCGAATACGCCGAGCAGCCAACGGCAGGGATCGAAGGACTGGCCGAGGTCCGGTCCCGGCTTCGTGCCTCGGGGCTGCGCGTGCCCATTGCCGCCGACGAGAGCGTGCGCAAGGCCGAGGACCCGTTGCGCGTCGCCAGAGCTGGCGCCGCCGATCTCATAATCGTCAAGGCCGCCCCGCTCGGAGGCGTGCGCCGCGCGCTTGAGATCGTCCGCGAGGCGGGACTCCCCGCCGTCGTCAGCTCGGCGCTCGATACTTCCGTGGGACTCGCCGCCGGCGTTGCGCTCGCTGCCGCGCTCCCGGAGCTTCCGCACGCGTGCGGTCTCGGCACCGGGGCACTGTTTGCGTACGACGTCGCGCGCTCGCCCTTGGTGCCCCGCGGCGGCGTCCTGCCGGTCGCCCCGGTGGCGGCGGGCGAGGTCGTGCCGGACCCGGCGCTTCTCGCCGAGCACGCCGCGCCGGGCGACCGCCGTACATGGTGGCTCGAGCGGCTGCGTCGGTGTTACGCGGTCCTTGCGGGCTAGAGGGCTCGCGGGCTCGCGGGCTAGAGGGGTCGCGGGCTAGAGGGCTCGCGGTCCTCGCGGGCTAGAGGGCTCGCGGTTCTCGCGGGCTAGCGGCGGCAGATGAGGTGCGCTACGAGGGCTGTCCACCCGGTTTGATGCGATGCCCCGATCCCCGCACCCGTGTCTCCGTGGAAGTACTCGCTGAAGGTCGGGTGGGCATCCCACAGGGGACCCGAAGGGTGATGCCTCGGGGTGCTGGGACGCCGACCGTTCGCGTCGGGGCGGAAGAGGCCTATGAGCCGCGCCTCGAGCTCCCGAGCGACATCCCCGAGCGGCAGCTTCACTCCCGATCCCGTCGGGAACTCGACTGCGACGTCGGCACCCGAGCCTTCTGCGTAGACCGCGAGGGCGTCCGCGACGAGGACGTTCACCGGGAACCACACTGGACCGCGCCAGTTGGAGTTGCCGCCGAACAGCCCCGAGTCGGACTCGGCCGGGAGATACGTGATGCTCATGGGCTGGCCCGCGACGTCGACCGTGAACGGGTCGCGGTACGCCGCCGAGAGGGAGCGGAGGCCATAGGGCGAGAGGAACTCGGCCTCATCGAGGAGGCGCGCAAGCACCCGCACCAACCGTTCGTCGTGCAGGACCGCGAGCGTGACGCGGGTCGGATCCGCTCCGTCCGTCGCGCTGCCGTCCGTCGCGCGGACAAGCGCGCCCATCTCGTCTTCCCGGTGGCGCTGGAGCCAATGCAGGTTCTGGGCGAAGTCCGGAAGCTGCTTGAGAGCCCAATCGGGCGTCACGGCGACGGCGAGGAGCGGAAGGAGGCCGACCATGCTGCGGATCGGGAGCCGCTCCTGACATCCCTCGTCGCCCAACAGGACGTCATAGAAGAAGCCGTCCTGTTCGTCCCACAGGGAAACGCCTCCGCTTCCGAACGTGTTCATCGCCCGCGCGATCGCAAGGAAATGCTCGAGGAACTTCGTGGCGAGGTCGTCCCAGACGCGGTCGTCACGAGCCAGTTCGAGGGCGATGCGCATCATCGTGAGGCAGTAGAAGCCCATCCAGCTCGTTGCGTCCGACTGCTCGAGCCGATGCCCGGGCGGGAGGCCCTTCGACCGGTCGAAGGCCCCGATGTTGTCCATGCCCAGGAAGCCGCCCTCGAACAGGTTGGAGCCGTCCGCGTCCTTGCGGTTGACCCACCACGAGAAGTTCAGCAGCAGCTTCGCGAACACCCTCGTGAGGAAGTGCTTGTCCCGGGAGCCGTCGATGCAGTAGACCTGCCACGCGGCCCATGCGTGGACGGGAGGATTGACGTCCCCGAACGCCCACTCGTACGCGGGGAGCTGCCCGTCGGGGTGCATCGCCCACTCACGGCACAGCAGCACGAGCTGATTCTTCGCGAAGTCCGGATCGACGTGCGCTAGCGCCACGCAGTGGAACGCGAGGTCCCACGACGCGAACCAGGGGTACTCCCACTCGTCCGGCATTGAGATGACGTCAGCGAGGGCGAGGTGGGCCCAGCCGCTGTTGCGGCCCCAGACCGACTCTCGGTCGACGGGGGGAGCGGGGAAGGCCGGGTCTCCCTTGAGCCACTCCCGGACCGAGTAGCGGTAATGCTGTTTGCCCCACAGGAGCCCGGCAAACGCGCGGCGGGCCACGATCGCGTCCTGGCTCGCCGTCGGCTCGGGACCTTGGGGAACAACCGCTGCATAGAACTCGTCCGCCTCGCGCTCGCGGTCCTCGAGCACGTCGTCGAACCCTATGCCGAACGGGTCGAGGGGGAGCGATTCGCCCGTGAGCCGCAGCCGAACCCTTACGCTCGCTCCCGCGGCGATGGCCGGGAAGTGCCAGCGGATGGCTGCCTTCGTGCCCTCCTCCGAGGGGTTGAGCAACGAGCGGTCGCCTCGGACGATCGCGGCGTCGATCGCGTTCTTAGGATGCGGCGACGGGTTCGAAGGCGCCCCGAAGAGCTCGACATCGTTGCTTTCGTTGTCGCAGAACAGCACCTCGGGTGTTGGTGCGCCGGAAGAGGAGCCGGCGGCCCCCGCAGCGAGCACGTACCTGCCGAGGAACCCGTGGGTCGCCTCGACGGCCACGACGCCGCCGGGCGAGAGTTCCGGCGCGCGGAGGCGCCGGATGTGGGGGCGGCGGTCGTCGCGGCCCCACGCCCACGTGTTCCGGAACCACAGCTGCGCGACGAGGTCGAGGGGTGCGGACTCTGGCCCGTGGTTCGTGGCCGAGATGGTTATGCAGATGTCGTCAGGCGAGGCTTTGGCATGCACCGTCTCGATATCGAAGAACCGGTCCTCCGCGAGGACCCCCGTGTCAGCGAGCTCGTACTCTGGCTCGTCTCGGGAGCGCGAGCCGTTGATGCGGACGAGTTCCTCGTAGGGGTAGGCGGCGTGCGGGTAGCGGTACAGCGTCTTGGCCCACGAATGCGTCGGGGTCGCGTCGAGGTGCCACCAGTGCTCCTTGACGTCCTCGCCGTGGTTCCCCTGGCCATTGGTCAGCCCGAAGTAGCGCTCCTTGAGACGGTCGTCCTGCCCGTTCCACAGGGCAACGCCGAGGTTGAGGAAACCGAAGCGGTCGCACAGCCCCCCGATCCCGTCCTCACCCCAGCGGTACGCGCGGCGGTGGGCGTGGTCGAAAGGGAAGAAGTCCCACGCGTTTCCGTCGCCGGAATAGTCCTCCCGGACCGTGCCCCACTGCCGGCCCGCAAGGTAGGGGCCCCAGAGGCGCCATGGATCCGAGTCCTCGGGCGACTCGGAGAGGCGGCGGTGTTCGGCGGTATCCGGCATGGCGCCAGTCTGCCATGCAGGCCCGACAGTTCTGACAAGCATGTTTTCCTGAAATTAACCTGAAAATCAGCTGGGTTTTCAGTGTGACCGCTGAGATGGGGGCATGAGTGATCCCCGCCGCCTCCTCCTGCCCATGCTCGACCACGTCCGCGGAAAGCGCAGTGCCGTCACGTGCGCGCTCAAGTGCGACAACGCGTGCCTCGGCGAGGTCTGCAACACCTCGTCCAACAGCTACTTCCGCGACGTCGTCTCGAGCGAGCTCTCACGCCGTTCTGCCCTCGGCCTCGGCCTCGCGGGCGCCCTCACGCTTGCCTTCACAGGCGGTCAGCCCGCTGGGCGCGCGGAGGCATCGTCGTCGTTCGCTCCCGCCGCCAAGCTGCCGCAGTCCAAGCTCGACTTCACCCCCATCCGGCCTGTCGACAAGCTCGTCGACGAGCTGACCGTGCCCCAGGGCTACGCGTGGCGGCCGATCATCCGGTGGGGCGACGGCCTCTTCCATGACAGCCCGGACTTCAAGCTCGAGTCGCAGACAGCCGCCGCGCAGGCGCGCCAGTTCGGCTACAACAACGACTACACGGACATCCTCGAGCTCGCGGGCTCAGCGGGGAAACGCGCGGTGCTCGTCACGAACCACGAGTACACGAACGAGGGGATCATGTTCTCCGATGCCCAGGTTGCATCCGACGCCGCCGGCACGCGCGCCGTCGCCCGTGCAGCTCACGGCATGAGCGTCGTGGAGCTCGAGCGGCAGAACAAGAACCAGGCCTGGCGCTACGTCAAGGGAGCCCCGCTCAACCGCCGCTACCTCACGGATACGGTGTTCGAGTTCACGGGGGCCGGCCGCGGGCTCGGCTCTCCTCGCCAACGCCGGTGACCCCAACGGCCGGGCGGGCCGCACCGTGAGGGGGACGCTCGGCAACTGCGCGGGAGGCACGACGCCGTGGGGCACCGTCCTTTCGGGCGAGGAGAACTTCAACGGCTACTTCAGGACGCCCGGCGTCTCGAAGGAGGACAAGCGCTACGGGTTCGCCGACAAGCCCACGAGCCGACGTTGGGAGCTCGACGACGCCCGCTTCGACACGCGGAACCCCGACTATGCGAACGAGTCCAACCGCTTCGGCTGGATCGTCGAGATCGATCCGATGGACCCCACGTCGACGCCAAAGAAGCACACAGCGCTCGGACGCTTCAAGCACGAGGGTGCGAACGTCCGAATCGCCGCGAACGGCCGCGTCGTCGCCTACTCGGGCGACGACGAGCGTTTCGACTACCTCTACAAGTTCGTCTCGAAGGGGACATACCGCGCAGGCTCCGGCAAGGCTGACCGCGAGCACAACAAGACGCTCCTCGCAGACGGCAACCTGTACGTCGCCCGCTTCGCCGGGAACTCGCCGTCGTCCGAGATCGACGGAAGCGGGAAGCTGCCCTCGGACGGGGCGTTCGACGGGCGGGGCGAGTGGCTCCCGCTCGTAGTCGACGGCAAGTCCGCGGTGCCCGGAATGAGCGTCGAGCAAGTGCTCGTCTACACCCGCCTCGCAGCCGACGAGGCAGGCGCGACCAAGATGGACCGCTGTGAGGACGTCGAGCCGCATCCGGTGACCGGCAAGGTCTACGTGGTCTGCACGAACAACTCGAACCGCGGAGTCGGCGCAAACCCGCCCGTGGACGAGGCGAACCCGCGCCGCCAGAACCGCGACGGCCACATTGTGGAAATCACCGAGGACGGCGGAGACCAGACGGCAACGGCCTTCTCGTGGAACCTCCTGCTCGTGTGCGGCGACCCGGCCACCAACAAGTCGGCCTACTTCGCCGGCTATCCAGCGGACAAGGTCTCGCCCATCTCCTGCCCGGACAACGTCGCGTTCGACTCGTCCGGCTTCATGTGGCTGGCCACCGACGGCGCCCCCAGCTCTATCGGCTACAACGACGGCCTCTTCCGCGTGACCCTCGAAGGGCCGGAGCGCGGCAAGGTCGAGCAGTTCCTGTCCGTCCCGCGGGATGCCGAGACCTGTGGCCCGGTGGTGCGCGACGCCGACCGGCACGTCTTCGTGGCAGTCCAGCATCCGGGCGAGGAGGGCACATTCGAGGCGCCCCACTCGTACTTCCCGGATTACGTCCCGGCGCTTGACGCGGCCGGGAAGGCCGTCCCTGCCGGTGCCCTGCGCGCGCCTCGGCCTGCCATCGTGCAGGTGCTCCCCGCCCAGCACGCAAAGAAGTAGCCCGCAGCGTCAGCCCGCCCGAAGCCCGGCCACCTCGGCGCCCCGGCCAAGCACCTCATGGAGCATGGCCGGGGTCAGGGTTCGGGTGAACATGTTCCGCTGGCTCGGGTGGTAGCAGCCGATCACGTGAACCTCCTGTTCGCCCTCCCCGGTGGGAATGAGCGCTTCGACGCCGTGCCCGAAAGCCGGCCGGGGCCGGGGCACCCGCCACCCGGCGTCGGCCAGGAGTGGCAGCAGCGCCTGCCAGCCGAACCCGCCGAGGACCACGATCGCTCGCAGGCCAGGCCGCAGGAGCTCCAGCTCGCGCGTGAGCCATGGGCGGCAGGTGTCGCGTTCCGCGGTGCTGGGGCGATTGTCCGGCGGGGCGCAGTGGACCGGCATGGTGATGCGCACGCCGTACAGTTCCAGCCCGTCGCCCGCATGGGTTGAGGTGGGCTGTGAGGCAAGCCCGAGGTCGTAGAGCGCCCTGTACAGGGCGTCGCCGGACGGATCGCCCGTGAAGGCGCGGCCCGTCCGATTCCCGCCATGGGCGGCGGGCGCGAGCCCGACAATGGCGAGCCGGGCATCGGGCGGGCCGAAGCCCGGGATGGGCCGCGCCCAGTAGTCCCAGTCCCGGAAGGCAGCGCGCTTGATCCGCCCAGCCTCTTCGCGCCACGCCACGAGCCTTGGGCAGGCACGGCAGGTGGTCACGGCGGCGTCCAGCGCCGAGATCGTCATCGCCTCCGGCGCGGTCACCGCGGGGAAGCCGCTCGCTTCGGTCATCGGCCTCTCGCCACGCATACTCACACCATGGAGTATGACCCCGTACGGAGTACGACCCCCGTTACTCTTCTGACCTTCGGTCACGGCACCGCCGGGCGCGAAGAACTCGCGGGGTTGCTGCACGGCGCGGGTGTCGAGGCCGTAGTCGACGTGCGGACGGCCCCCGGGAGCCGCCGGAATCCGGACGTCGGCCGTGAGGCGCTGCAGGGCTGGCTGCCGGAAGAGGGGATCGGGTACCGCTGGGAACGGCGGCTCGGCGGGTTCCGGAAGGTGGCTGCGGACTCGCCCGACACGTTCTGGGAGAACCTCTCCTTCCGTGGGTACGCGGGCTATACGCGGAGCCCCGACTTCCTCGCGGCCATGGACGAACTGCTTCCCCAAGCGGCCGCGATGCCGACCGCCGTCATGTGCAGCGAGTCCGTCTGGTGGCGATGCCACCGGCGGATCATCGCCGACTTCGCCGTCCTTGCACGCCAGGCGCGCGTGCTCCATCTGGGACACGACGGCCGCCTCGCCGAGCACCACCCCACGGCAGGCGCCCGACTGCGCGATGACGGGCTGCTCGTCTACGACCGCGCGCAACCGCCTCGCGAGCCTACGATGGACCTGTGACTTCTCTCGGCTCCCTCGATGCCGCCCGCGAAGTGGTCTCCGGACTCCTCGCGGGCGGCGTCCGTCGCGTGGTGGTCTGCCCTGGGTCGCGGAGCGCGCCGCTCGCCTACGCGCTCGCCGAGGCCGAGGGCCGGGGCCTGCTCGAGCTCGTCGTCCGCATCGACGAGCGTGCCGGCGGCTTCACCGCGCTTGGCGCCGCCCTTTCTTCGGGACGTCCGACGGCGGTGGTCACCACGAGCGGCACCGCAGCGGGCAATCTCCTGCCGGCGGTGATGGAAGCTAACCATGCCGAGGTGCCGCTCGTCGTCCTCTCGGCGGACCGGCCCGCAGAGCTCCACGGCACGGGAGCGAACCAGACCACAGAGCAGCTCGACCTCTTCGGCGAGCACGTGCGCTTCGCAACCTCGGTCACGGCGGGGGAATCGCCGTCGTCGGCCGTTCGGACCGCGCTCAGCGCCGCCTCCGGACTTCTGCCGGGCGTGCCCTCGGGCCCTGTCCAGGTCAACGTATGCTTCCGGGATCCGCTCGTTCCCGCGGGGGAGTGGGAGCCGGCGGCCGCGGGGTGGCAGCAACCGCCGACCGAGGGTTTCGCGTACCGCCGACCGGCCGTCGCGGCGCTCGGGGGCCTTCCGCCGCGACGGACAGTGGTCCTCGCGGGCCACGGAGCCGGCCCGCTGGCCGAGGCCTTTGCCGCCGCGCACGGGCTCCCCCTCCTGGCCGAGCCGTCGTCGAACGCTCGCTTCGGCTCGCACGCCGTCGGGCCGTACCGCGTGCTCCTCGACGCGCACCCGGGGGATGGGATCGAGCGCGTGGTGCTGTTCGGCCGGCCGACCCTCAGCCGCCCGGTGACGGCCCTGCTGGCCCGGGAGGGCGTCGAGACGGCGCTGTACCACCCGCGGCCAGTGGCCTGGTTCGAGGAGGGGCGCCGGCGCGAGCGGCTCGTGGCCGACCTCGACGAGCTCTCCGAGTTCGCCGGCCGCGGGGCCGACGGGTGGCTCGACACGTGGCTCCTTGCGGGCGCGAGTGCTCAGGAGGCGGTCGACCGGCTCCTCGCAAGTTCCCCGCTCTCAGGGCCGAAGCTCGGGCAGCTCGTGTGGCAGCACGCGCGGGGGCAGCTCATGCTCGGCTCCTCGAACGGTATCCGGGACGTGGACCTCGCCGCGCCGCCATGCCCCGAGCCCCGCGCGCGCGTCTTCGCCAACCGCGGCCTCTCCGGCATCGACGGGACCGTCTCGAGCGCGACCGGCCTCTGGCTCGGCAACCGCGTCGAGACCACGCTCTTCCTCGGGGACCTCACCTTTCTCCACGACGCGGGCGGCCTGCTGCTCGGCGTCGGTGAGGCCGAGCCCTCGCTGCGCATCGTCGTGCTCAACGACGCGGGCGGGGCGATCTTCGGGCTGCTCGAGCACGGCCGCGTGGGCGGCGATGAGAGCCGCCCGGGCGCTCGCGCCGCCGTCGAGCGCCTCTTCGGAACCCCGCACAAGGCCGACTTGCGCGCGCTCGCCGCGGCTTACGGCGTCCGGCACACCGCCGTGCGCACGACGGCGGAGGCGACCGCCGCGCTCGCCGCACCGCGGTCGGGGGGACGGGAGATCATCGAGGCCCGCGTGGACCGCTCGGGCCTGCGGGGGCTGCACGAACGGCTCCGTGCAGCGGTGACGGAATCGGTCTCCCCCCAACACCGTTACGGGTACAGATAATCGCCTCTCTGGGCGTTTCGGGTACGGATATCGTCGGCGTGAGGCGTCTCGGGTACGGATACCGTCGGCTTGGAGCGTTGCCGGTACGCCCTCTGACCCCCTTGTCGCCGAGAGACGCCTTGCAGCGGATGAGACGCACTGAAGACGTCTCCCCGGCGAGAGGCCGTCTTTGCTGCCCGGCGGTGTGAGAGGTGTGCCCGCTCGTGGGAAGAGATCTGGCCCCTCGTCGGGGGGTTTCCCAACGAGGGGCCAGATCTCGGTGCACGAGTGGTCACTTCCTGACGGTGGTCAGAGGACCTTGCTGAGGAAGCTCCTCGTTCGCTCCTGCTGAGCGTTGGCGATAACCTCGCGCGGGTTCCCGGATTCGACGACGACGCCGCCGTCCATGAAGGTCAGGGTGTCGCCGACCTCGCGGGCGAAGCCGATCTCGTGCGTCACGACGACCATTGTCATGCCGGACTTCGCGAGGTCTTTCATGACGTTGAGCACATCGCCGACGAGTTCGGGGTCGAGGGCGGACGTGGGCTCATCGAAGAGCATGAGCTCAGGATCCATGGCCAGCGCCCGCGCGATAGCCACGCGCTGCTGCTGACCGCCGGAGAGCTGGGCCGGGTAGTGCTTGGCCCGGTCGGAGAGGCCCACCCGGTCGAGGAGTTCGAGGGCCCGCCGCCTGGCGGCTCCCTTGTCCTGGCCCTTGACCTGGACGGGCGCCTCCATGACGTTCTCGAGTGCCGTCTTGTGGCCGAAGAGGTTGAAGCGCTGGAAGACCATGCCGATGTTGCGGCGCTGCTGCGCGATCTCCTTGACGTGCAGCTCGTGCAGCTTGCCGCCCTTCTCGCGGTAGCCGATGAGCTCGTCCTTGACCCAGATGCGCCCCGCGCTGATCGTCTCGAGGTGGTTGACGCAGCGCAGGAGGGTGGACTTGCCTGAGCCGGAGGGGCCGATGAGGACCGAGACCTCGCCCTGCTTGACGGTCATATCGATCCCACGCAGCACGTGGTGCTCGCCGAAGTATTTGTGCACGCCCTCGATCCGGACGAGGTCCTTTGCGCCCTGCAGGGACGACGCGGCGGCAAGGGGCTGGTTGTTCGGCGTCGTTTGGGCTGAGGCGCTCATCGTCCGCTCTCCTCGATCGTGGGTCCGGCCGTCGTCGGGCCGCCAGGGATCGTGTTTCCGGTGCCCGTATCGGAGCCGGCTGCGGTACCGGCCGCCGCGGCCTTGGCCGCCGCCGGATTCACGGTAGCGGCGGCGACGAGGTTGTCCACGCCCCTCCCGTAGTACTTCTCGATGTAGTGCTGGCCGACCATGAGGATGCTCGTGACGAGCAGGTACCAGGCCGCCGCCACGATCAGCAGCGGGATTGGCTGGTACGTGCGGTTGGCCAGAGCATTCGTGACGAACGTCAGATCGAGGGTGAACGGCACGGCCAGCACGAGTGAGGTCGTCTTGAGCATGCCGATCGTCTCGTTCCCGGTCGGGGGCACGATGACTCGCATGGCCTGCGGGAGGACGATGCGCCACATGATCTTGGTTCCCCGCATGCCAAGGGCCTCAGCAGCCTCGACCTGGCCCTTGTCCACCGACTTGAGGCCGGCCCGGAAGATCTCCGCAAGGTACGCGGACTCGTTGAGGCCCAGGCCCAGCACGGCGGGAACGAAGCCCTTGGACGGGTCGCTGAGGATGTACGTGGCCAGCTGGGGGCCGAACGGGATCCCGAGCGAGATGCTCGGGTAGAGCACGGTTACCAGGCCCCAGAAGATCAGCTGGGTGTAGATGGGAGTTCCGCGGAAGAACCAGACCCAGAACCAGCTCGACCAGCGCAGGATCGGGTTGTCCGACTGGCGCATGAAGGCGAGCACGATGGCGAGGATGATCGCCAGGAGCATCGACAGGACGGTCAGCAGCAGCGTCCAGCCGACGCCGCGGACCACGTTGACGTCCATGATGTAGGCGGCCACGGTGCCCCAGCCGAAGCGGGGGTTGGTCGCGAGGCTCTGGATGGCCAGCGCTGCGAGGATGAGGATGATGGCGGCTGCGACCCACCGGCCCGGGTGGCGCACCGGAACTGCCTTGATCAGTTCCGGGGCGCCACCTTTCGTGGCTTCGGTGGTCTCCACCTGACGAGCAGTCATGACAGTCACGAGGAGACGGACGGGTTGACCTCGGACTTGGTGACGGCGCCGTCGGCGTTGTTCCAAGTGTCGAGGATCTTCTTGTAGGTGCCATCGGAGATGAGCTTCGTCATCACCTTCTGGACGAGATCGGCAAGCGCAGTGTCGCTCTTGGCAACGGCGATGCCTTCAGGCGCCATCTCGGTCGTGTCGCCGACCTTCTCGAGCGCGCCGTTGGTCTGCTGGATCGCGTAGCTGATCACCGGCGAATCGGCGGACATGGCGTCGAGGGCTCCGTTGACGAGGCGGGTGTTGAGGTCCGTCTGCGCCGCGAGGGAGACGATGTTGATCGCCTGCTTGCCCGAGGAGGTGCACTTGTCGCTGAGGGTCTTCACCTCGTCAGCCTCGGTGGTGCCGGTCTGGACGCCGATGGTCTTCCCGCACACGTCGCTGGTCGAGAAGTTCTTCGGGTTGCCCTTCTGGACGGCCCACGCGACACCCGCGTTGAAGTAGCTCACGAAGTTGACCGCCTTGAGGCGTTCGTTCGTGATCGTGAACGAGCTGATGCCCAGATCGTACTTCGGGCCGAGCGCCGGGAGGATGCCCGTGAAGTCGGCGGTCTGGACGTCGGCCTTGAGGCCGAGCGTCGCGGCGATCGCCTTTGCGAAGTCGACGTCGTAGCCCATCGGAGTGTGGTTGTCCGAACCACCGAGGAACTCGGCGGGAGCGTACGTCGTGTCAGAACCGACTGTGAGCGTGCCCTTCGACTTGATCGCGGCGGGCACCTGCGACGCCAGCGAGTCGTCCTTCTGCACCGTGGTGGGGTCGAAGCTGGTGGCGGCCGAGCCCGAGCTGCTGGGCTGGGCGCCCGCGCCTTGTTCGGATGCGTTGGTGCAGGCCGTCAGCGCTAGGGCGCTTACAGCGAGGACCACCGCGCCCTTGGCGGCGAGCTTCGCGGAGAAAGTCATATGTCTTCCCTTACTTGGAGGTACTGGCAGTCAGGTGCTAGAGCGACGTCCATCCTACCGCCTTTCGGCGGAGCTGAGATGTGCATCACATGCAACTTTCGTTTCCCAATTGGACAACGGATGGGCCTCCGGCGCAACCCTGTTGACGAGGGAAGCTTCTGGGACCCCGGACATGCGCGTCTCAGCGTTCGACGCCGAGCGCCTCCAGCATCGGGCGGAACTTCGCCCAGGTCTCCGCGAGCTCGGCCTCGGGCAGCGACCCCTCCACGATCCCGCAGCCCGCGTACAGCCGCGCCGCCGTCGTGCCCTCGAGGACGCCGCCTCGAAGCGCGATGCCGAACTCGCCGTTGCCCGCGCCGTCGAGCCACCCGACGGGCCCCGCGTACGGGCCCCGATCGAGCTCCTCGAGCTCCAAGATGAGGTCTCCCGCGACCTTCGTGGGCGTCCCGCACACGGCCGCGGTTGGGTGCAAGGCGTTGACGAGCGCGAGGGGAGTCGGAACATGCCCCTCGATCTCGGCGAGCTCGGCCTTGACGTCCGAGGCGAGATGGAAGACGTTCGGCAACTCGAGGATGAACGGCTCGTCATGCGCGTTGAGCGCCTCCGAGAACGGTTCGAGGGCGGTCGTGAGCGACTCGATCGCGATCTGGTGCTCGTGGCGCTGCTTGGGCGAGCCGGCGAGGACGCGCTCCGCGTAGCCGGGCCCCGCGCCGTCGGCGTCGCGCCGGTCGAGCGTCCCGGCGAGCACGCGCGCCTGCGCCGTGCGCCCCTCGACCTGGATCAACATCTCGGGCGTCGCGCCGACAAGCCCGTCCACGCCGTACACCCAGCAGTCCCGGTACGCCGACGCGAGGCGCCGCAGCACGCGCTCGCGGGGGATCCCGCCGTCGTCCTCCACGAGGACGTCCCGGGCGAGCACGAGCTTCTCGAGCTCGCCCGCGCGGATGTGCCGAACCCCGGACGCAACCGCGCCCATCCAGCGCTGCTCACCGAGCCGCCCGGGCCGCACCCTGAGGTGCGCGCCGTTCGAGGCCGCCGGCTCGGGCTTGGCGGTCCAACGTCCGACGGCGGCCCGCAGCTCCCGCTCGGACGGGCGCCGGCCGTCGGCCGTGAGCTGGGTGGCCCACGCGCGGCCGGCCCGGATGCCGACGACGATCTCGGGCACCACGAGCCGCGAGGCGTACTCGGACGTCTTCGAGAATGCGAACGAGCCGAAGGCGAGCGGGCCGGTTCCGGGATGCTGCAGCGGATCCTCGACGTCGGCGTCGAGCGTGAACTGCTTCCACCAGGCTTCGGCCTCGATGAAGCGATCCGGGCCTCTCGTGGTGAAGCGCGCCGCCTCGCCGAACCCGAGATGTCCCTCGCCGCGTCGGACCCAGCACAGGGCCTCCGCTCTGTTGAGCGCGCTCGCGAGGTCGTCGAAAGTGCCGCCCGCTTCTACAGGGCCCAGATCGACCGTGAGGGCGCGCAAAGGGGAGCTCATGATGGGTCAAGCGTACGCGCTGGCCTGCGCGCCGGCCGTGCAGGGCGCCGCTCCGGCCCGGCAGGTGCCCGGAAGAGCTCGGGGCGGGCAGCCTGAATCTGCTCGAGATCGTCGAGGACGAAGCGTAGGTGGGCGCGGAGTTCGTCGCGGGCGGCCTCGAGATTGCCCTCGGCGATGGCCTCGCGCACACGCCGGTGGTCCGCGGCGTACTCGCTGATGGGCCGATATCCGCTCAGCCCCAGGTACCGGGCCCGATCGAGGTGGCCCTTCGCGCTCTGCACTGCCATCCAGGCGAATTCGTGCCCGGCGATCGCGAGGAGCGTCCGGTGGAACTGCTCGTCGAGGGGGTAGAACTCCTCCCTCGTCGTGCACGAAGCCTGCGCGTCGAGGAGGTCCTCGACCTCGGCGGCCCGCTCGGCCCCCCAGTTCTCGATGCATGCCTCGAGCGAGGCAACCTCGATGGCTTCGCGGATGAACTGTGCCTGCCGGACCATGTCGGGATCGATGAGCGAGACGTAGCTTCCGCGCTGGGGACGGATGTCGACGAGCCCTTCTTGGGCGAGCAGGAGGAGCGCCTCGCGCACCGGGGTGCGGCTGAGCTCGAGCCGGAGAGCGAGGTCGTTCTCGCTCAGCAGGGCACCAGGGGGTTCGTCGCCGCGCACGATGAGCCCGCGGATGTGCTCGTAGGCGAGGTCGCGGTTCGACGGCGGGCGCGTGGCCGACGCCGCCGACGCGCCGGTGAGGGACGGGGCCATGGTCCAACATTAGGCGGGGGCGCAGCCGTCTCGAGCTACGCCATGATCGACAGGACTGGTATGGCAGTGATTGAATGGAGGGAAGCCAAGCCACCGCCCTCAGGAGGAACCCCATGAGTCTGGCCGTCGTCGTCCACGCAGCCGGTGATCTGCGACTCGACCCCGTCGAACCGCGCGAACCCGGCCCCCACGAGGCGCTCGTGGCGATCGAGTACGGCGGGATCTGCGGGAGCGACCTCCACTACGTCAAGCACGGCGCCGCCGGCCTGAGCATCCTCAAAGACCCCATGGTCCTCGGCCACGAGGTGGCCGGGCGCGTCGCAGCCCTCGGCTCGGAGGTGACCGGCTTCGAGGTAGGCCAGGCGGTGGCGATCCATCCCGCGATCGCGTGCGGCGAGTGCGAATTCTGCACGTCAGGGCGCCGGAACCTCTGCGGCAACGTCCATCACCTCGGCTCGGCCGCCTACTACCCGCACACCGAAGGCGCCTTCGCCGCCCTCACCGCGGTTCCCGCGTCCCAGCTCCGCGCAGTGCCCGACGGCGTGAGCACGCGCCAGGCTGCCGTCGCGGAACCGCTCGGCGTCGCCATCCACGCCGTGCGGCGCGCGGGCTCGATCGAAGGCAAGACCGTCCTCGTCAACGGCGCCGGGCCCATCGGTGCCCTCGTCATCGCGGCCGCGCGGAAGGCTGGTGCCGGTCGGGTCATTGCGAGCGATCTCGCTGCGGGATCCCTCGCCATCGCCCGCCGCATGGGGGCGGACGACGTCGTCAACCTCGCCGAGGGCGGTACGCTCCCGGCGACCGACGTCGTCTTCGAGGCTTCGGGCGCCCCCGCAGCTGTGACGAGCGTCCTCCGCGCCGTCAAGCGCGGCGGGATCGTGGTCCAAGTCGGGAACCTTCCCGCCGGGGAGCTTGCGGTCTCGCTCGCCGAGCTCGTCTTCCGCGAGATCGACTACCGCGGATCGTTCCGTTTCGTGGACGAGATCTCCACCGCGCTCGCGTACCTCGGCGAGGGCCTGGACGTCGAACCGATGCTCACCCACGAATTCCCGGTCGAGGAGGCAATCGAGGCCTTCCGAGTCGCTGGGGACAGGAGCACGGGTTCCTCGAAGGTGCTCCTGCGCTTTTGAGCGCGGGGGGCTCTGGGCGGCAGCGTGCGGAGGGTGGCTCGAAGTTTGGCAGAATGGGCGGGGTGAGCACAGGCAAGAGGGCATCGCTTCAGAAGGTTCCCGGCGACGTGGCGAGCATGTTCGACGATGTGGCGCCCCGCTACGACGTCGTCAATGATCTGCTCTCGCTCGGCCAGACGCGCCGCTGGCGCAAGGTAGTCTTCGACGCCGTGGCGGCGAAGCCGGGACAGCGGGTCCTCGACCTCGCGGCCGGCACGGGGACGTCCGCAGAACCCTACGCCGACGCGGGAATCGAGGTTGTCGCGTGCGATTTCTCGCTCGGCATGCTCCGGGTGGGCAAGCGCAGGCGCCCCGACATCGACTTCATCGCGGGGGATGCGACGCGGTTGCCGTTCGCCGACAACTCGTTCGACGCCGTCACGATCTCGTTCGGCCTGCGCAACGTGAGTGACCCGCATCGGGCTCTCCAGGAGATGCTGCGTGTCACGAAGCCGGGAGGCAAGCTCGTGGTGGCGGAGTTCTCCTCGCCGGTGAACCCGCTGTGGCGCACCATGTACATCGAGTACCTCATGCGGGCGCTTCCCCCGATTGCGCGCAAGGCCTCCTCGAACCCCGATGCCTACGTGTACCTTGCCGAGTCGATCCGGGCTTGGCCCGATCAGGACCACCTCGCAGAGTGGATCGGCGAGGACGGCTGGGAGAACGTCGAGTACCGGAACCTCTCCGGCGGCATCGTCGCCGTGCATCGCGCAACCAAGCCTCTCCCCGCTGCGGCCCAGTCGGGTCCGGTCGAGAAGATCCGGCGCGCGCGGCGCGCGGCGGGCTGAGGGGCGCATGGAGGTCCTGATCGTCGGTGCCGGCCCCGCCGGCTCGACCGCCGCGCACTACCTTGCGCGTTCCGGCGTCGGCGTCACCGTGCTCGAGAAGACGCGTTTCCCTCGCGAGAAGGTATGCGGCGACGGTCTCACCCCGCGCGCCGTGCGCGAGATCCAGCTGCTCGGCCTGCCCCACAGCGAGGCGGACGGGTGGCGTCGCAACCGCGGGCTGCGGCTTATTGCCGGCGGCCGAACGGTCGAACTGCCTTGGCCGGCGGGCGGGGAATTCCCGGACTACGGCCTCATCCGCACTCGGCTCGGGTTCGACGAGGAGCTCGCACGCCACGCCGAATCAGCGGGTGCGATGCTCCTCGAGGGGCACAGCGTCACCGAGGTGCTCAGGGACGACGGCGGGCGCGTCGTGGGTGTCCGCGCGCAACTCCTCGACGAGGAGGGCAAGAAGACGGGTCAGACGCGCGACTTCCGGGCCGACGTCGTCCTCGCCGCCGACGGCAACTCGACCCGCGCGGCTGTTTCGCGCGGCCTCGCGAAGCGTGACGATCGGCCACTCGGCGTTGCCTACCGCACATACTTCCGCAGCCCACGTCATGAAGACGACTGGATGGAGGGCTGGCTCGAGCTCCCCGGCCGCGACGGCAAGCCCCTGCCCGGGTACGGCTGGGTCTTCGGGGTCGGCGACGGGACATCCAATGTCGGGCTCGGCATCCTGAACTCGTCCAAGGAATTCGGCAAGCTCGACTATCGGCAGGTGCTCCGCGACTGGACCGCCTCGATGCCCGGGGAATGGGGCTTCACCGAGGAGAACCAGGCCGGGCCCGTCCGGGGTGCCGCGCTGCCGATGGGCTTCAACCGCACGCCTCACGTGGTTCCCGGCATGGCTCTCCTCGGCGACGCGGGCGGCATGGTGAGCCCGTTCAACGGGGAAGGCATCAGCTACGCCATGGAGTCCGGCCGCTACGCGGCGCAATTCCTTGTCGACGCCGCGGCAGCTCAGCGTTCGGCGGGCCGCGCGCGGCCGGCGGAGGACGACGTCGACCGTCGCCTCCAGGCCTATGCGGACCAGGTGCGCGAGGAGTGGGGAAGCCACTTCACCCTCGGCCGCACATTCGCGGCGCTCATCGGTCGCCCCGCCGTCATGCGTCTCGCGCTCCGCACGGGGATGCCCATCCCGGCGCTCATGCGCGTCGTCGTCCGTCTGCTCGCGAACCTCACCGAACCGCGCGGAGGAGGGCTCGAGGACCGCGCCATCCGCGTGCTCGAGTCCCTGACGCCCGCAACCAAGAACTCGCAATAGTTAGGCTTGACCCGTGACCAACACTGAACACAGCTGGACCCAGGCGGGGCATGGCAGGCGCGAGAGCGCCGAGCCCGCCCCGACCACGACGGCCATCGCCGCCGGGATCCAGCTGCCCGCCGGATTCGCCGCAATTGCGGACGATGCCGACCTCGGTTCCGCGATCATGACGAGCATGGCCCGGGTCGAGAAGCGGCTGCGCGAGGCCATCTCGAACTCCGATCCCCTCGCGGACGCGACGAGTCGGCACCTCGTCGAGGCTGGCGGGAAGCGGATCCGGCCGCTGCTCACGCTCCTCTGCTCGCACCTCGGCGACTGGACTCGGCCCGAGGTCCTCCAGGCGGCCGCCGTCGTCGAGCTCACGCACCTCGCGACCCTGTATCACGACGACGTGATGGACTCCGCCCCTTACCGCCGCGGGGCCCCTACCGCGCACGAGGTGTGGGGCAACACGGTGGCTATCCTCACCGGGGACCTCATCTTCGCGCGTGCCTCGATCCTCGTCTCCGAGCTGGGCGGGCGGGCCCTCTCGATCCAGGCTCGGACGTTCGAGCGCCTGTGCCTCGGCCAGCTCCACGAAACCGTGGGCCCGCGCGAGGACCAGGATCCCGTTGAGCACTACCTATCGGTGCTCGCCGACAAGACCGGCTCGCTCATCGCGGCCTCTGGGCAGCTGGGTGCGATTTTCTCGGGTGCGCCTGACGAGTACGAGGACGTACTGGTCAAGTACGGCGAGAGCGTCGGCGTCGCGTTCCAGCTTGCCGATGACGTGATCGACGTGACGGGCGGGAAGGGGACGTCCGGCAAATCGGCGGGGACCGACCTGAGGGAGGGCGTGCCCACCTTGCCGGTGCTGCTCCTCCGCAGGGCGGCAGAAGGCGGCGACGAGTCGGCGCGCGATGTGCTGCGGCTCATCGACGGCGACCTCTCAAGCGATGAGGCGCTCGCCGAGGCCGTCGAGGCGCTGAGCGCGCATCCGGTGACCATGGAGTCGTGGGACGCGGCACGCGAGTGGGCCGCGGCGGCGAAGTCGGCGCTCGCCCCGCTGCCCGAGGGCGTGGTGAAGCAGTCGCTCTCGGCGTTCGCGGACGCTGTGGTGGACCGCGAGGCTTAGTTCCGTGCCTGGCTCGACGCCGAGGGCGGATGTCTGTTGCGAAGGCGTAGGTTTTAGCGCGCGCAAAGGTTCGCTCTTGGCGCGAAGGTACGTTCTCGTTCAACACCCGCTCGAGCTGGCCTTCGGTGGGGGAGCGGCTGCGGCCCTCGGGGAAGCGGCTGCGCCCTTCGGGGCCTTCGCCCTGCGCCGAAACCCCCGCCCTGCGCCGAAACCCCGCCTCGCGAACGCCCCTTACCGCCGAAACCCCGGGCTTGCGCCGAAACCCCGCCTCGCGAACCCCGCCCTGCGCCGAAACCCCGCCTCGCGAACGCCCCTTAGCGCCGAAACCCCTGCCTAGCGCCGAAACCCCGGGCTAGCGCCGAAACCCCGCCGCGCGAACCCCGCCCTGCGCCGAAACCCCGGGCTTGCGCCGAAACCCCGCCTCGCGAACCCCGCCCTGCGCCGAAACCCCGGCTCGCGAACGCCCCTTAGCTCCGAAACCCCTGCCTAGCGCCGAAACCGGCGGTAAAGAGCTAGGGTCTCGGCAGTTGTCCAGGGTTTCGGCGAAGGAGTGGTGCGGGACTCGGCGGGAGCGCGTGTTCGCGGGAAGTGGCTGGGCCTTGGGGAAGTGGCTGGCGCCTTCGAACCCCCCGCCTCGCGAACGCCCCTTAGCGCCGAAACCCCGGGCTTGCGCCGAAACCGGCGGTAAAGAGCTAGGGTCTCGGCAGTTGTCCGGGGTTTCGGCGAAGGAGTGGTACGGGACTTTTGCGGGAGCACGTGTTTGCGGGAAGTGGCTGGGCCTTGGGCAAGTGGCTGGCGCCTTCGACCCCCCCGCCTCGCGAACGCCCCTTAGCGCCGAAACCCCGGGCTTGCGCCGAGACCGGCGGTAAAGACCTAGGGTCTCGGCAGTTGTCCGGGGTTTCGCGCGAGGGAGTGGTGCGGGACTCTGGCGGGAGCGCGTGTTCGTGGGAAGTGGCTGGGCCTTGGGAAAGTGGCTGGCGCCTCGCGCCCCCCCCCCGCCTCGCGAACGCCCCTTAGCGCCGAAACCGGTGGTAAAGAGCTAGGGTCTCGGCGGTTGTCCGGGGTTTCGGCGAAGGAGGGCGTCGCAGAACGGTGGGTCAAAATGGCGCGGCTGCGCGAAAGGGTCCGCGCGAAACGGCCGGCGCTAGAGGCACCCCGAAACGGCCGGCGCTAGAGGCACCGCGAAACGGCCGCCGCTAAAGGGCCACCGCGAAACGGTCAGCGCTAGAGGCCACCACCAAACGGTCCGCGCTGGAGCCCGCCTTAACGGATTGGGCCCTGGGTGGCGGCAGATGTCGCTTCCCAGGGCCCGTTTCCGTTCGCACCCGGATCCACTGGAGGCTGAAGTGGATCCACTAACAAGCTTATGACAGATCTGTCATATGTCTAGCCCCTAGCCGTCAATACTTTTTCGCGGCTCGGGAACGAACCGCCTAGACGTGCTCCTCTTCGTCGTCTTCGGCGGTTGAGAAGACCCACTCGAACATGTCGAACGTGAACTCGGAGAACGTTCCGTCCTCGGACACCCACTCGCCCCGGGCATTGTTCTTCCGGTAGACAATCGGGTCCGGCACTCGCAGATCCCCGGAGCGGAGACCCCACGTGAACTGCTCGTCCTCGTCCTCGAGGAACATGAGGAAGCCCTCCTCGTCGATCTCGAGCTCCTCCGGATCCCAGAAGTAGTGGTACGCCTCCATGAGCTCTGAGTTGCCGAGGGCGAGGTAGAACTCGCGCAGCACAAGCGGAACCGTGAAGGCGTGCTCCTCAAGGGCCTCGTCGAGCTCGTCCTCGGAGATCCCGTCACTCGGCTTCCAGGGATCGCCGAGGTACTTGGGGACAAGCGCGCGGAACTTATCCAAGAACATGTCGCTCATGCCTTTATCCTAGCCAGTCGGTCCCGACACGGACGGTCGCCCCGGTAGGCTCCACCTATGACCCGGCCGATCCTCGTCGCGTGCGCCCACGGAACCAGCAACCCCGAGGGCAAGGCCGCGATCCTCGGGGTCGTCGAGGAGATCCGTGCCGCCCGACCGGACCTCACGGTTCTCGACGCCTACGTCGACGTCCACGGCCCGGAGCTTCCCGAGGTCGTCGCTGGACTCCCCACGGAGGCGCCGGCCGTCGTCGTCCCTCTCCTCCTGAGCGTGGGCTACCACGTGAAGGTGGACATCGGCAGGGCGGTCAAGTCGCGGGAGCGGACGACGGCGGCCGCGCCCCTCGGCCCCGATCCCCGGCTTGCGCAGGTGCTCGCCGCGCGGCTCGCCCAGACGGGCCTTGGCCCGGACGACGCCGTCGTGCTCGCGGCGGCGGGCTCGTCCAATCCGGCGGCGGCGGACGATGTCGAGCGCCTCGCCGACATGCTCCGTCACCTCATTCCGAACCGGATCCTGCCGGCCTACGGCGCGAGCGCCGAGCCAAGCGTGCCTGCCGCCGTCGCGGAACTCCGCGCGGAGGAGGTGAGCCGGATCGTCGTCGCGAGCTACCTGCTCGCGCCGGGCTACTTCCATGACCAGCTCGCGAAGGCCGGCGCCGATGCCGTGGCCCCGCCCCTGCTTCCGGCCCCGGAGGTCGCCCGGATCGCGGTCGATCGTTTCGACGCGGCCCTCGAAGCACTGAAGTCGGGAGGGGACTGGCCCGGTCAAGGGTCGTGACGCGAATACGAAGAAATGTGTCCCCCGGTGACATCGCGTTGCACCCCTCTGGGGACACGCCGGGGGCGATCCGTACCCTCGAATCATGACTGACACAGCCCTCGCCGCGCGCACCGAACGCCCGGCCCGGCCTCGTTCCTCCAAGCCCAATGGGCAGTGGAAGGTCGACGGAACCGAGCCGCTCAACGGCAATGAGGTCTGGAAGCAGCAAGACGGCGGGCTCAGCGTCCGCGAGCGGATCGAGACCATCTACGCCAAGGGCGGGTTCGACTCCATCGATCCCACGGATCTCCACGGCCGCTTCCGGTGGTGGGGCCTCTACACCCAGCGCAAGCCCGGGATCGACGGCGGCAAGACCGCGACGCTGCAACCAGAAGAGCTTGAGGACCGCTACTTCATGATGCGCGTCCGGATCGACGGCGGTGCGCTCACGACCGAGCAGCTGCGCGTCATCGGCGGCATCTCGCGCGACTTCGCCCGCGGCACGGCCGACATCACGGACCGTCAGAACATCCAGCTGCACTGGGTCGAGATTGAGAACGTGCCCGAGATCTGGCGCCGCCTCGAGGGCGTGGGCCTCCGCACGACCGAGGCCTGCGGCGACGTGCCGCGCGTCATCCTCGGCTCGCCCGTGGCCGGCATCGCGGCCGACGAGATCCTCGACCCCACGCCGCAGATCCGCGAGATCGCCGACCGCTACATCGGCGACGAGAGCTTCGCGAATCTTCCGCGCAAGTACAAGACGGCGATCACCGGACATCCGAGCCAAGACGTGGTCCACGAGATCAACGACTTCGCGCTCGTCGGCGTGGTCCATCCCGAGCTCGGCCCAGGCTACGACCTGTGGGTCGGCGGCGGGCTGTCGACGTCGGCGCATATCGCAGTGCGTCTCGGCACGTTTGTGGAGCCGTCACGGGCCGCCGAGGTCTGGGTCGGCGTGACCAGCATCTTCCGCGACTACGGCTACCGTCGCCTGCGCAACCGCGCTCGCCTCAAGTACCTCGTGGCGGACTGGGGCGCCGAGAAGTTCCGGCACATCCTCGAGACCGAGTACCTCGCGTCGCCGCTTCCCGACGGCCCAGCTGCCGAGAAGCCGACGACGCCGGGCGACCATGTGGGCGTGCACCGCCAGAAGGACGGCCGCTTCTACATCGGCGCGACGCCCACCGTGGGCCGCGTCTCCGGCGAGGTCCTGCTGCAGCTCGCCGACCTCATCGAGGCGCACGGCTCGCAGAGGCTCCGCACCACGCCGCACCAGAAGGTCGTCGTCCTCGACGTAGAGGAGGACCGCGTCGACTCACTCGTCGCAGGCCTCGAGGAACTCGGCCTCTACGCGAACCCCAGCCCGTGGCGCCGCTCGACGATCGCATGCACCGGCATCGAGTTCTGCAAGCTCGCCATCGTGGACACGAAGGACACCGCAACGGACGCGATCGCCGAGCTCGAGAAGCGGTTTGCGGGCGAGAAGGGGGGCGCAAACGAACTGCTCAAGCCGCTCACGCTCCACATCAACGGCTGCCCGAACTCGTGCGCTCGCATTCAGACGGCGGACATCGGGCTCAAGGGCCAGCTTCTGCCCGACGGCAACGGCGGCCAGACCCCCGGTTTCCAGGTGCACCTCGGTGGCGGCCTTGCCTCCGAGACGCGGGAAGAGGCCGGTACCGGTCGGACCGTTCGGGGCCTCAAGGTCACCACTGATGATCTTCCCGACTACGTGGAGCGGGTCACCCGGCGGTACCTCGCCGAGCGCGCCGACGAGAACCAGAGCTTCGCCGAGTGGGCCCTCGCGGCCGAGGAAGAGGCGCTCCAGTGAGCAAGCGATCTGTCGAGGAACTCCGCGCCCTCGCCGAGGCTGGCGCCGCCGAGCTCGGCTGGGAAGCGTCCGCAAACGAGGTGATCGGCTGGGTGGCGAGGAACTTTGCCACGGAGGCGACCGCCGTCGCCTGTTCGATGGCGGACGCGGTACTGCCCGCGCTCGTCGCTGACCAACTGCCAGGAGTCGACGTCCTGTTCCTCGACACGGGCTACCACTTCCCTGAGACGTACAAGACGAGGAACGAGGTCGCAGAGAACCTTCGCGTCAACATGGTCGACGTGCTGCCGGAGCAGACCGTTGCCGAGCAGGACGCTTCCGAGGGCAAGGACCTCTTCGCTCGCGATCCTGCCCGATGCTGCGCCCTGCGCAAGGTCGAGCCCCTGCACCGCTCCCTCGAGGGCTACGAGCTGTGGTTCACCGGCGTGCGCCGCGACGAGGCGCCCACTCGGACCAACACGCCGCTCGTGACGTTCGACGAGAAGAACGGACTCGTCAAGGTCAACCCCGTCGCACCATGGTCGTTCGACGAGCTCGTGCAGTACTCCGAAGACAACCTCCTGCCCGTCAACCCCCTCCTTGCCCAGGGGTTCCTCTCGATCGGCTGCTCGCCCTGTACCCGCGCAGTAGCCCCAGGAGAAGACCCCCGAGCCGGCCGCTGGTCCGGCACTGACAAGACAGAATGCGGACTCCACGTATGAGCGCTCCCACTGACCTGAGCCCTGCACCCGCCGTCGTCCCGGCGCCCGGCACCCTCGGCCTCCTCGACGCACTCGAGGCCGAGTCGATCCACATCATCCGCGAGGTCGTCGCCGAGTTCGAGCGTCCGGCGATGCTGTTCTCGGGCGGCAAGGACTCCGTGGTCATGCTGCACCTCGCCGCGAAGGCGTTCTGGCCGGGGAAGATCCCGTTCCCCGTGCTGCACGTGGACACCGGCCACAACTTCCCCGAGGTGCTGGACTTCCGTGACCGGACCGTCGCGCGGCTTGGCCTCAAGCTCGTGGTCGGCTCCGTGCAGGAGTACATCGACCGCGGCGAGCTCCAGGAGCGTGTCGACGGCACCCGCAACCCGCTTCAGACCGTGCCGCTCCTCGACACGATCGCGGCCAACAAGTTCGACGCCGTGTTCGGCGGCGGCCGCCGCGACGAGGACAAGGCCCGCGCGAAGGAGCGGATCCTCTCCCTGCGCGACGAGTTCGGCCAGTGGGATCCCCGCAATCAGCGCCCGGAGCTGTGGAACCTCTACAACGGCCGCCACACCGTGGGCCAGCACGTTCGGGCGTTCCCGATCAGCAACTGGACTGAGCTCGACATCTGGCGGTACATCGAGCGCGAGGGCATCGAGCTGCCGAGCATCTACTACGCGCACGAGCGTGACGTGTTCCAGCGCGACGGCATGTGGCGCGCCGTCGGCGAGGTGAGCCTGCCCCGCGAGGGGGAGGACGTCGTCGTCCGCACCGTCCGGTACCGCACGGTCGGTGATATGTCCTGCACGGGCGCCGTGCTCTCCGACGCCTTCACGGTGGCCGACGTCGTCCGCGAGGTCGCGGCGTCGACCCTCACCGAGCGCGGGGCGACCCGCGCCGACGACAGGATTTCCGAAGCGGCGATGGAAGACCGCAAGAAGGACGGGTACTTCTGATGACTGCTGAAGCAACTCTCGCCCAGCCCACCCTCGAACAGGGGACGCTCTTCCGGTTCGCCACTGCTGGATCGGTGGACGACGGCAAGTCCACTTTGGTGGGCCGCCTCCTCCACGATTCGAAGGCGATCCTCGCCGACCAGCTGGACGCCGTCGCGCGGACTTCCGAGGCGCGCGGGTTCGGCGGCGAAAAGGGCGGCCTCGACCTCGCGCTCCTCACGGACGGCCTCCGCGCCGAGCGTGAGCAGGGCATCACGATCGACGTTGCCTACCGCTACTTCGCGACCGACCGCCGCACCTTCATCCTCGCGGACTGCCCCGGCCACGTGCAGTACACGAAGAACACGGTGACGGGCGCCTCGACGGCCGACGCCGTCGTCCTTCTCATCGACGCACGAAAGGGCGTGCTCGAGCAGACGCGCCGGCACCTCTCGGTCGCCGCGCTGCTGCGGGTGCCGCACGTCGTGGTCGCGGTCAACAAGATCGACCTCGTGGACTTCTCCGAGCCGGTGTTCTCCTCCATCTCGGCGGATGTTGCGCGGGTTGCCGCGGACCTCGGCCTGCGCGAGGCGGTCGCCGTGCCGGTGTCGGCGCTCGACGGCGACAACGTCGTTGACCGCTCGGGCCGCACCCCGTGGTACGCGGGGCCGACGCTGCTCGAGCTGCTCGAGGGGCTGCCGAGCACTGACGAGCTCGATGACGCTCAAGAGGCTTTCCGATTCCCCGTCCAGACCGTGATCCGGCCGCAGGGTGCCCTTGCACCCGGGCTCTCCGACGACGAGTTCCGCGACTACCGGGCCTACGCGGGTCAGGTCACGGAGGGCATTGTGCGCGTGGGCGACCGCGTCTCCGTGGTGACCCCTGGCCAATCTGCGCGCGAGACGACCGTGGTGGCGATCGACCTCGCCGGTCGCTTGCTCGAGGAGGCCGCAGCGCCGCTTTCGGTGGCACTGCGGCTCGCGGACGAGTTCGACGTTGCGCGTGGTGACACGATCGCGGCGGCTGGCACGCTGCCCGAGAGCACCGCAGACCTCTACGGCTCGCTGTGCTGGCTCTCGACGAAGCCGTTGCGCGAGGGCGCGAAGGTTCTTGTGAAGCATGGGACGTCGACCGTGCGTGCGCTCGTGCGCTCGGTGACGGGCAAGCTGGACCTCGACACCTTCGAGGTGACCCCCGCCTCCGGCCTAGAACTCAACGACATCGGCGAGGCTCAGCTCCGGCTTGCTGCGCCGCTCCCGTTAGAGCCGTACGCGGCACATCGCCGCACGGGTGCCTTCCTCGTGATCGACCCGCAGGACGGTGCAACCCTCGCCGCCGGCATGGTGCGCCAGCACCCGGGCGACACTGAGGACGAGCGGTACTGGATCTAGCCCGCTTTCCAAGCTCAGACGGCGCCCGTCACCTTCCTGGTGGCGGGCGCCGTCGCGTTCCAGCCCGTTTCTGATGGGGCGAACCGGTGAGAACACGGCGTGTCGCAGGCACGGCACGGGACGGACGCCTGAGAAACGGGCTGGAGCGCAGCCGCACCCGCTCGCTCCCCCCGCCGCACCTCTGTGACGCCCTATGACGTTCGGTGAACGAGCGTGACCGCCCCCTTTGGCCGCCCGTAAGCCCTCCCTACGCTGGAAAGCATGGTCCGCACCTCCCGCCTCGTCACCGCCGGGCGAATGCCCCGATGTCGGGCTCGTCGCTAGGCCCCACCCGACCTTCCGACCCTTTTTCAAGCGAGACCCAAGGACTCACCATGACCAAGAGCCCTACCCCAGACACAGAGACCCCCCAGCGCATCCGGATAACCGCCGAGACTGACACGACCCGGGCCAAGCGAGGCCGTGGCCTCACGGTCGGCATCGGAGCTGCCGTCGTCCTCCTCCTCGGCGTCGGGGCGGCCTTCGCGACCGCGAACGCCAGCCAGACGGCGAGCCGGGCGAGCCAGTCCGCGATCGCCCCGGTTGGGACCCCTGCACCGCAGCTGCGTCTCGGCTACTTCGCGAACGTCACGCACGCCCCGGCTGTCGTCGGCGTCCAGCAGGGGATCATCGCCGACGCCCTCAAGGCGGCGGGCACAAACAGCCTCACGACGCAGGTCTTCAACGCAGGCCCCGCCGAGATCGAGGCGCTCAACGCGGGCGCAATCGACGCCGCGTACGTCGGGCCGAACCCAGCGATCAACTCCTTTGCCCAGAGCAAGGGCCAGGCCCTCGTCGTGGTGGCGGGCGTCGCGGCGGGCGGGGCGCAGCTTGTCGTACGGCCGGGCATCAACTCGGCGGCCGACCTCGAGGGCAAGACTCTCGCGACCCCGCAGCTCGGCAACACCCAGGACGTCGCGCTCCGCGCGTGGCTCGCCAAGCAGGGCTACAAGACGACGCCGAACGGCTCCGGCGACGTCACGATCGACCCGACCGACAACGCCCAGACCCTCAAGCTCTTCCAGGCAGGCAAGCTCGACGGCGCGTGGCTGCCCGAGCCCTGGGCGTCCCGCCTCGTGCTCCAGGCCGGCGGGCACGTCCTCGTGGACGAGAAGACGCTGTGGGACGGCTCGCAGACTGGCAAGCCCGGGCTGTTCCCGACCACCGTGCTCGTGGTGAACAAGCAGTTCGCCGCCGACCACCCGCAGACGGTCGAGGCCCTCGTCAAGGGGGACGCCTCGGCGATCGACTGGCTCAGCAAGGCCGGCGAGAGCGAAAAGGTCCAGGCCGTCAACGACGGGCTCAAGGCCGCCGCGGGGCAGGCCCTCCCCACGAACGTCGTCCAACGCGCCCTCAGCAACATCACATTCACCACCGACCCGCTCGCCGGGGCCTACCCGAAGCTGCTCCAAGACGGCGTCAACGCGGGCGTTGCGAAGACGGCGGATCTGCACGGCCTCTTCGACCTGAGCATCCTCAACCGGGTCTCCGGCGCGGCCAAGGTCAGCGCGGCCGGACTCGGCCAGGAGTAGGAGCGAGAAATGTCCGTACTGCTCGAGAACCTCGGCAAGCGCTTCGGCGACGGCGGCCCCATCCTCGAGGGCGTGAATGCCAGCATCGGCGCGGGTGAGTTCGTGGCCCTGTTGGGCGCCTCGGGCTGCGGCAAGTCGACCCTGCTCAACATCATCGCCGGCCTCGAGCGCCCCACCTCGGGCGCGCTCGAGGTCCCGGCGGACGGCGCGGCGTTCATGTTCCAGGACGCCGCCCTCTATCCGTGGCTTACCGCCCGCGGGAACATCGAGCTCGCGCTCAAGCTGCGCGGTGTCGGAAAGGCGGAGCGCAGGGCCCGCGCAACAGAGCTGCTCGAGCTCGTCCACCTCGGCGAGGCCGCAGACAAGCGTCCGCATGAGCTTTCCGGCGGCATGCGGCAGCGAGTGGCTCTGGCCCGCGCGCTGAGCCAGGACCGCGAGGTCCTCCTCATGGATGAGCCGTTCGCAGCGCTCGACGCGATCACGCGCGACCTCCTCCACGAAGAGCTCACCCGGATCTGGCGTGAGACCGGCCGAACCATCATCTTCGTCACCCACAACGTGCGCGAGGCGGTCCGCCTCGGCCAGCGCGTCCTGCTCCTCTCCTCCCGCCCGGGCCGCGTGGTGAGCGAGTGGGACGTGCCCGTCGCCGTGAAGGACGACGCCGCAGCTGCCGCCGCCCTGACGGCCGACATCACCGCCCGCCTGCGCGAGGAGATCCGCCGCCATGGCAAGTAACGTGACAGCGCTCGACCCGGGGCCAGCCCTGGAAACCGAGAACGAGACCGAAGAACTCCGGGCCCTCGAGGCTGGCCTCGACGAGCTTCAGTCGGAGGCTTCCCACCGGCGCCGCGATTGGGGGCGGGTCGCGCTCCCGCTGGGCGCCGTCGTCGTCGTCCTCCTTGTGTGGCAGATTGTTGCCTCGCTCGGGCTCAAGCGGCAGGATCTCATGCCCGGGCCGCTCGACGTCGCCGCGAGCCTCGGCCAGCTGTGGCAGGGGGGCCAGGTCCAGCAGGCGATCGTCACGTCGCTCACCCGCGGGCTGCTCGGCTTCGCGGTATCGATTGTCGTCGGCACGCCGCTTGGCCTCCTGCTCGCGCAGGTTCGGCCGCTCCGCCGGGCGTTCGGCCCGCTCATCTCGGGCCTCCAGGTCTTGCCTTCCGTCGCGTGGGTCCCGGCCGCGATCATCTGGTTCGGCCTCACGGACGCCACCGTCTACTTCGTGGTGCTCATGGGCGCGATCCCGTCGATCGTCAACGGACTCATCGCCGGCGTCGACCAGATCCCGCCGCACTACCGTTCGGTCGCGAAGGTCCTCGGGGCGTCGCGGTTCGAGCTCGCGCTCCAGGTCGTGCTCCCCGCCGCGTTGCCCGGCTACGTCGCGGGCCTCAAGCAGGGCTGGGCGTTCTCGTGGCGATCCCTCATGGCCGCCGAGATCATCGCCGTGGGCGGAAGCCTCGGCTTCGGCCTGGGTTCGCTCCTCGATCAGGGCCGTACGCTGAGCGATATGGGCATTGTCATGGGGGCGATCATCGCGATTCTTGCCGTGGGCATCCTCATCGAGCTGCTCGTCTTCGGGCCGGTCGAGCGGCGGCTCCTGCGCCGCCGCGGGCTCCTCGCGGGGGCGACGCGATGAGCGGCCGCGACCTCTTCCCCACCTCGCTCCGGCTCCTTGGGAAGCCGGTTCTCGTTGTCGGCGGCGGGCGCGTCGCGGGCCGCCGTGCGCGGGCGCTGCTCGACGCGGGGGCGCTCGTCACCGTCGTCGCTCCGGAGGCGGCGGACGACGTCGCCCAGCTGGCCGAGGCGGGACTCGTCACGTGGGTGCGCCGCGGTTACGAGACGGGGGACCTCGACGGCGTCTGGTTCGCTCAGACCGCGACGGGGGTTGTTTCCGTGGACTCGCGCGTTGCGGAAGAGGCCGAGGAACGCCGGGTCTGGTGTGTCAATGCGAGCGATCATGAGGCCTCGGCCGCGTGGACGCCTGCCTCTGCCCGCGTCGATGACGTCACCGTCGCCGTGAACGCCGGGGGAGACCCACGGCGCGCGAAGGCGCTCAAGGACGCCATCGTCCTCGCGCTCAAGACAGGCCGACTTCCGCTGCGGAGGCATCGGGCCGGGACGGGGCGCGTGGCACTCGTCGGCGGAGGTCCGGGCGACGCCGGCCTTATCACCGTGCGCGGACGGCAGCTCCTTGCGGAGGCCGATGTCGTCGTCGCGGACCGGCTCGGACCCCGCGGTCTCCTTGACGAGCTCCCGGATTCTGCCGCAGGCGGTCCCCGGATCATCGAGGTCGGCAAGGCTCCCGGTGCCCACACCGCGACCCAGGACGAGATCAATCGCATCCTCGTCGATGAGGCCCGCGCTGGCCACATCGTGGTGCGGCTCAAGGGCGGCGACCCGTACGTCCTCGGGCGCGGCGGCGAGGAGGCCGAGTTCTGCCGCGAGCACGGCATCGACGTCGAGGTGGTGCCCGGGGTGACGAGCGCTATCTCCGTTCCCGCCGCCGCCGGCATCCCCGTGACACACCGAGGCCTCGCGACCGGCTTCAGCGTCGTGACCGGGCACGATGAGCTCGACGAGCTCCCTGCTCGGCCGGATCACACCATCGTGCTGCTCATGGGCGTCCGCCGCCTCGCGTATTCGGTCCAGCATCTCCGCGCCCACGGGCTCCCTGCGGGAACTCCCGTGGCGATCGTCGAGAGCGGCTGGACCGATCGTCAGCGTGTCACGATCGGCACTCTCGAGACGATCGTGGCGCAGGCCGAGCACGTCGGGGTCGCGAACCCGGCAGTGATCGTGGTGGGCGACGTCGTGCGCGTGAGCCCGTATGCGCCGTCGTCCTTTCGAAGCTCTGTGACTGGCCTTCCGCAAAGTGCGGAAGCTGTCCACCCGACCCCCTGACCCATCCAAGCCAGAAGGAACACCTAGTGTCGAACACCAACCCCGCTCCCGCCCGCGGCACCGCTGACCGTGCGCTGCGTGTCGCCGTCGTCGGTTCAGGCCCCGCCGGCGTCTACGCCGCCGACCTGCTGACGAAGAGCGCTCCCGTCGCCTCGGGCGAGCTTGCGCTGAGCATCGACCTCTTTGACCGCTACCCGGCGCCGTACGGCCTCATCCGCTACGGCGTCGCCCCGGACCACCCGCGTATCAAGGGGATTGTGAATGCGCTCCACAAGGTCTTGGATCGGGGCGACATCCGTTTCTTCGGCAACGTCGAGTACGGCACTGACCTCACACTCGAGGACCTCCAGCGCCACTACGACGCCGTGATCTTCGCGACGGGCGCGATCAAGGACGCCGACCTCAACATCCCGGGCATCGAGCTCGAGGGCTCGTTCGGCGCAGCCGACTTCGTCTCGTGGTACGACGGCCACCCGGACGTGCCGCGCGAGTGGCCGCTCGAGGCCAAGGAGATCGCGGTCATCGGCAACGGCAACGTCGCCCTCGACGTCGCGCGGGTGCTGTCCAAGCACGCTGACGAGCTGCTCGTCACAGAGATCCCCGACAACGTCTACCGCATCCTCAAGGAATCCCCGGTCACGGACGTCCACGTGTTCGGCCGCCGCGGGCCCGCGCAGGTCAAGTTCACGCCGCTCGAGCTCCGTGAGCTCTCGCACTCGCACGACGTCGACATCGTCCTGTACCCCGAGGACTTCGAGTTCGACGAGGCTTCGGACCGCGAGATCCAGACGAACAACCAGGTCAAGACCATGGTCGGCACGCTGACGAACTGGATCGCCGAGCAGCCCGAGGACCTCTCCGAGCTCACGGCCTCGCGCCGTCTGCACCTGCACTTCCTGCACAGCCCGGTCGAGATCGTCGATTCGGCCGAGACGCCGGGCAAGGTCGCAGGGATCCGGTTCGAGCGCACTGAGCTCGACGGAACGGGCAACGCCCGCGGCACCGGCGAGATCCTCGAGTACCCGGTCCAGGCCGTGTACCGGGCGATCGGCTACTTCGGCTCGCTCCTTCCGGACGTCGAGTTCGACCACCGCCGCGGCGTCATCCCGAACGACGGCGGCCGCGTCCTCGATGCCCGCGGCGCCTTCGTGCCGGGGGTCTACACGACCGGCTGGATCAAGCGGGGGCCCGTCGGGCTCATCGGGCACACGAAGGGCGATGCCCTCGAGACGATCGGGCACCTGCTCGACGCCCGCGAGGACCTTCCCGTCGCCGCCGAGCCGGCGGAGACCGCCGTCGTCGAACTCCTCGACAGGCGCGGAATCGAGTACACGACGTGGGAAGGCTGGCTCGCGCTCGACGCGCACGAGCGTTCGCTCGGCGAAGCCGCCGATCACGCGCCCACCCACAAGGGGCCGGTCGCGCGCGAGCGCGTGAAGGTCGTGGCCCGCGAGGAGATGGTGGGGATCTCCCGCGACGGCGCCCCCGTCACCGCGAGGTGATCCCCCCGTTTGATGGTCACCTTCTGCGGGTCGCACCGTCGTTAGGTGACCCTTGGATGGGTGCGCACCGTCGTTAGGTGACGCTTGGAGGGGTGCGCACCGTCGTTAGGTGACCCTTGGATGGGTGGGGGCCGGGCTCAGGCGCGGGCGACCCGTCGCACCGCGAGCGCGAGGTAGAGCTGCACGCGGTCGGCGGTGACGGCCGGGTCGTAGCCGGTGAGCTCCGCGATCTGCGCGAGCCGGTACCGGACGGTGTTCCTGTGGAGGTTGAGATCGTCCGCCACTGAGGCGACCGACCCGTTGAGGTTGAGGTAGGTCTCGAGTGTGTGCACGAGTTCCGAACCGTGCTGCTTGTCGAAGCGCACGAGCGGCCCGATCGCCTCGCCTGCCATGTCTGCAAGCGGGACGTCCTCACTGGAGAGCAGGAGCGAGGTCAGGCTCAGCCGCTCGGGCTCGTTGACCTCGAGCCCGCGCGCCGCGGCCTCCTTGGCTTCGAAGTAGCTCCATCGGAGCCCGTTGGGTTTCGTGTAGCTGCCGCCGATGCCGATCGTCGCGTGGATGCCTGCCTCGAGGAGATGGTCGGCAAGGCTCCTCGCAAGCTTCGGCGCGCCGGCGCCGTCGTCCTCGATCACGATGACGAGGTCACGGTCGACTATCGCGCTCACCGCTCTGTCGAGCGCGGCCGGCAGCGTGGTGCCGCGGAGGTTCTTGTGGTGCGCCGCCGACTCGGCGAGCAGGACGACGTTCCGCCTGGTCGAGTTGACCCCCACCCCGGCGAGGCGGCGCGAAGCCTCATCGGTGTCGAGGGAACCACGGACGACGTCGGCCATCACCTGCCCGGCCAGCGCTCGCTGGGCCTGGCGCTGCTTCGTGAGGTTGTTGAGCTCGACACTGATGAGGTTCTGCGCGTAGCCGATGATGCCCGTGTCGTCGAACGGCTTTCTCGCCCAGAGCGTGCAGGCGTCGCGACGACCGGTCGGCACGGGGAACGGGACCCAGCGGTCCATGGTGGGCGCCCCGGCGTCCTTGCTGCTCGAATAGAGCTCGGCCGTGAACTGGGTCAGCACGAGGTCCGTGCCGAGCATCCCGCCGAGGTGTTTGAGGAGCTCGGCCAGTCCGCCCCCGGTCAGGAGCGAACGCGCGAGGACCTGATGGTCCCCGATGAGCTTCTCGAGCTTGGCGTAGTGGTCGGCGGAGTGGGAGTCCGCGACGAGGCGGCTGATCGCCATGAACGGTGTCCTGTAGGGGACCTCGAGGACGGGCAGGCCCCAGCGGTTCGCCTCCGCGACGAGGGCCGGCGGGACGTCGTCGTGTCCGAGGCCGACTCCGAACCCAATGCCCACGGCGCCCGCGCGTTGCAGGACGCGGACGAAGCGGCGCTGCTCCTCGGCTGATCGCTGGCGGACCCCAGTGGTGAGCACGAGCTCCCCGCCGCTCAGGAACATCGACGGATTCTCCTGCTCGGTGACCGCGACCCATGCGATCTCACGGTGCAGGGTCGACGTCGCCGAGCCCACGAGAGTGAGCCCCAGGCCGCGGGCGTCGAGCAGTGCTGAGAGGGTCAGAGCCATGCGATAACTATAGGCGTAGAGCGCTGGTCTTTTGCACGACGATCGACCTCCTGCCCAGTGCAATCGGCCATACTCGCTGTGGCGTAGGTCGCCTAGTCTCGTTGGGTAGCCAAAGGGCTTCGAGAATCCCAGCGAACGAGGAAAGACACCGTGGTCCAGACCTTGCAGAACTTCATCGGCGGCGAGTTCGTCGCGCCTGCGGGCACCGAGGTGCTCGACATCGTCAACCCCGCGAACGGGGAAGTCGTCGCACAGGCGCCCGTCTCCGTGAAGGAGGACGTCGATTCCGCGATGTCCGCGGCGGAGCAGGCCTTCCGGACGTGGAAGCGCACGACGCCGGGTGAGCGCCAGCGCCTCCTGCTCCGCCTTGCGGATGCGGTCGAGGCCGCGAGCGAGGAGCTCGTCGAGGCGCAGCACCGCAACACAGGCCAGGTGCGTTCGCTCATCGCGTCGGAGGAGGTCGCGGCCGGGGCGGACCAGCTGCGGTTCTTCGCGGGTGCGGCACGGCTGCTCGAGGGCAAGTCCGCGGGGGAGTACTTCGAAGGGCACACCTCGTTCGTCCGCCGCGAGCCGATCGGCGTCGTCGCCCAGGTCGCGCCCTGGAACTACCCGTTCCTCATGGCCATCTGGAAGATCGGGCCCGCCCTCGCGGCGGGGAACACGGTCGTCCTCAAGCCCTCGGACACCACTCCCGAGTCGACGCTCGTCCTCGCCAAGCTCATCCAGGGCATCTTCCCGGCCGGCGTCGTCAACGTCGTCCTCGGCAACGCGGCCACGGGCTCGCTCATGGTCGAGCACCCGGTCCCCGGCCTCGTCTCCATCACTGGCTCGGTCCGGGCCGGCGTCGCGGTCGCGACCGGGGCGGCGAAGGGCCTCAAGCGCTCGCACCTCGAGCTGGGCGGCAAGGCGCCCGCCGTCGTCTTCGCGGATGCGGACCTGAAGAAGTCCGCGGCCGCGATCGCGGAGTTCGCCTTCTTCAACGCGGGCCAGGACTGCACGGCCATCACGCGCGTGCTGGTCGAGGACGAGGCACACGACGAGTTCGTGCGGCTCATGGTCGAGCACACGAAGACGCTTGAGACCGGGCACGAGAACGACGAAGAGAACTACTTCGGCCCGCTCAACAACGTCAACCACTTCAATGCGGTGAGCCGGGTAGTTGAGTCGCTGCCCGAGTACGCGCGCGTCGAGACTGGCGGCCACCGGGCAGGGGAGAAGGGCTTCTTCTTCGAGCCCACCATCGTCACGGGCGTGCACCAAGACGACGACGTGGTCCAGAAGGAGACCTTCGGGCCGGTCCTCACCGTGCAGAAGTTCACGACCGAGGCCGAGGCGGTCGAACTCGCGAACGACGTCGAGTACGCGCTCGCCTCGAGCGTGTGGACGTCCAACCACGGCCGCGCGATGCGACTTGCCCGCGACCTCGACTTCGGCGCCGTCTGGATCAACACCCACATCCTGCTCACCGCTGAAATGCCCCACGGAGGCTTCAAGCAGTCCGGCTACGGCAAGGACCTCTCGATGTACTCCGTCGAGGACTACACGCGCGTCAAGCACGTCATGAGCAACCTGGACGCGTAAGGCCGGCCCACCTCACCGTCGGGACGCACCACGCTTTTAGAAAGGAACAATTCAATGGACATCACCTACCGCCTCGAGCAGAAGCGCAAGGTCCTCGGGGAGTTCCCCGGCCCCAAGTCCCTCGAGCTTGCCGCCCGCCGCGCCGCGAGCGTCGCGAAGGGCGTCGCCTCCTCCGTGCCCGTTTACGTCGCCGACGCCGACGGCGGAGTGATCCACGACGTCGACGGCAACTCGTTCATCGATCTCGGCTCGGGCATCGCGGTGACGACCGTAGGAGCCTCGGATCCCGCCGTCGTCGGCGCTGTCAAGGAGCAGGTGGAGCATTTCACGCACACGTGCTTCATGGTCTCCCCGTATGAGGGCTACGTGGCCGTCGCCGAGAAGCTCAACCAGCTGACGCCGGGCGAGCACGAGAAGCGGACGGTCCTGTTCAACTCCGGCGCGGAGGCGGTCGAGAACGCTGTCAAGATCGCCCGCGTCGCCACGGGCCGCAACGCCGTCGTCGCCTTCGACCACGCCTACCACGGCCGCACGAACCTCACGATGGGCCTCACCGCGAAGGCCATGCCTTACAAGACCGGCTTCGGTCCGTTCGCCGGCGAGATCTACCGCGCGCCGATGAGCTACCCGTTCCGTGAGGAGAACCCGCAGATCACGGGCAAGGAGGCCGCCGAGCGCGCCATCCTCATGATCCAGAAGCAGATCGGCGCCGACCAGGTCGCGGCGATCATCATCGAGCCCATCCAGGGCGAGGGCGGGTTCATCGTCCCCGCGGACGGGTTCCTTCCGCGCATTGCCGAGTTCGCGAAGGAGAACCGGATCGTCTTCATCGCTGACGAGGTCCAGTCGGGCTTCTGCCGCACGGGCGAGTGGTTCGCGGTGCAGCACGAGGGCGTCGTGCCGGACCTCATTACGACGGCGAAGGGCATCGCGGGCGGCATGCCCCTCTCCGCTGTGACGGGCCGCGCCGAGCTGCTCGACGCCGTGCACGGGGGAGGCCTCGGCGGCACCTATGGCGGCAACCCCGTTGCGTGCGCGGCCGCGCTCGCGGCCATCGAGACAATGGACGCCCAGGATCTCAGGGGCCGCGCGCACCAGATCGAGACGACCGTCAAGCGCCGCCTCGGGGACCTGCGCGATGAGCTCGGTGACGGCATCATCGGTGACATCCGCGGCCGTGGCGCGATGCTCGCGATCGAGTTCGTGAAGAAGGGCAGCGCTTCAACCACAAAGCAGCCCGACGGCGAGGTGACGAAGAAGATCGCCGAGTACTGCCTCAATGAGGGTGTCATCATCCTGACGTGCGGCACGTACGGCAATGTGATCCGCCTGCTCCCGCCGCTCGTGATCAGCGATGAGCTCCTGGCGGACGGTCTCGATGTCCTCGAGGCCGCCATCCGAGCCAATTCCTGACTGCAGCTCCCCCTACCCGTCGTCGCCGCGCGCGAGGACCACGCGCGCGGCGACGACGCCACCTCGGCCCTTCGTTTTCATGGCATAGAGTCGGAATCATGCGGTATGTGGTCGGCTACCAATCGGACGAACGCGGAGGGGACGCCGTCGCCGTCGCCGTCGCGATTGCGAGGGCTCAGGGTGCCAAGCTCGACATCATGCTCGTCCTCGGGGAAGACGCCCCTTATGTGGGCCCGAGCAGCGAGGCGGATCATCCGGGAAGGCGCGTCGACGCCGAAGAGCGGCAGATCCTGACGGCGCAGCAGAGGGCCCTCGCATTGGTTCCCAAGGATGTCGAGGTCGAGTTCCACGTACGCGAGGGCAGTTCCCCCGCAGCCGTCCTCATCGAGACCGCCGTCGAGTTCGAGGCGGCTCTCATCGTCGTCGGCGCAGCGAGCAACGGCCTGTTCAAGCGCTACACGGTCGGCACGGTTGCTAACGCGCTCCTCCACGCGTCCCCCGTGCCTGTCGCCCTCGCGCCGAGGGGCTACAAGCGCAGCGATCCGATCGAGCGGCTCACCGCCTTCATCGGCCAGGGGCCGGGCGCGGATGCCGCGGTCGACGTCGCGCTCGTCGCCTCGGCGCGTCGCGACGTCCCCCTCCGCTTCGTCTCCCTCGTCGAGCTCGACGAGCGGGGCGACCATGGCCGGAGCGTCGACGCAGCCAATCGGCATGCGGACACGGTCCTCGGCGACGCGGTGGGGCGCCTGCCCAAGGGCCACGAAACGAGCGTCGAGGTGGTGCGCGGGCGCACGTTCGAGGAGGCGGTCGAGAGCGTCGACTGGCTCCCGGGCGAACTCGTGATCATCGGTTCGAGCCGGCTCGCCCAGAAGCGGCGGCTGTTCCTGGGGTCCATCGCGAACAAGGTCTTGCGGGTGCTCCCGGTGCCGCTCGTCGTCGTGCCCCTCGAGTACGAGCGTGCGGAGTCCCGCCCGCTGGGGTAGCGCTTTTGAACGCGGGCCGCGTCATGATAGTTCCATGGACTTCGCGGCCAGTATCGCCACGGCCGAAGCGGGCGGAGACCGTGCGCCCGCGGAGACCTCAAGCCTCCTCATCCGACATCACAAGACGGGCGCCGCCCACGTCTCCATCGGACTGCCGACGGGTGGCCACGTGCTCCATCTGGCGGCGGCGACCTGCCTCTTCAATGACCTGCACACCGCCGCGGCCCAGCGGGGGCTGCGGCTCGGTCCAGTCTCCGTGCGTGCCGACGGCGGCTTCGACGACACCATGACTGCCTCGACCGGCATCCGGGTGTCGGTGGAGATCAGCGGCGAGGCGGCCGCGGACGAACTGCGGACGCTTGTCCTCGAGACCTTTGATGTCTCTACCGTCGCGTGCGTCCTGCGGCGGGGCACGAGCGTCGAGATCGCCGAGATCGTCACTCGGACGACGACGGCGACGCCGCCTCCGACGACGGCGGCGAGGCCGCTTGGTGGCTCGACCGTCGGTTAGCGGCTCGACCGTCCGTTAGCGGCACGACCGTCGCTTAGCGGCACAACCGTCCGTTAGAGGCACGATCGGTGGGCACCAGCGACGGTTTTGCCTCGGAAGGACGCTCAAGGGGCTGACGGACGGTCATGTGCCTCCGCGAAAAGCCGACGGAACCCCTCGGCCTCGTTTGCGTTATCCACATAGCGTGCGCGAACACCCTGCGGGCAGCCACCATTCGGTGAGACTTCTTTGCATGACGAGCTCCACGAATCTCGCCCGGACGGTTTCGGCCCGGTGGCCCGGACCACAACTTGTGTCGAACACTCAGCTAGAGGTCGCGGGTCTGGACCATCGCGCGGTGACTGCTGCCGTGCGTGCCGGGATTCTCGTACGCGTACGTCGCGGGGTGTATGTGCGGCGCGACGTGTGGCAGGGGATGAGTTCGTGGGAGCGCGACCATCTCCAGGTCGAAGCCCATTGGCTCGCAACAGGTGGCAGGTCGGTGTACAGCCATGTCTCTGCGGCACGCCTATTGGGTTGCACTGTGTGGGACAGCGGGTCGGAGGTGCATCTCACGGTCTCCTATTCGGCCTCCACATCCAGTCACAGCCCAGGCGTCAAGCCTCACCGCCTGGTGCTTCCAGAGGGGGATCTCGTCGACGCTGCCCTCAGTTCAGGTCGCCGGGCGCGGACAACGAGCATCCATCGGACCGTTGCAGACTGCGCCCGGATTCTCGACCTCGAGCGGGCTGCGGTGATCGGCGACCATGCACTCCGCATCGGTGCTTCTGTTGAGGGGATACGAGCAGCCGCGGAGCGTACGGGCGCTGTCCGCGGGAGCCGCCGTATCGAGCGACTACTGCCGCTGCTCGATTCGCGCGCGGAGTCGCCGGGCGAGACGCGGACTCGGCTAGCTCTGGCGGCCGCCGGCCTCCCGACCCCACAGCTCCAGTTCGAGATCCCGACGGCCGAGGGTCTCTTTCGAGCCGACTTCGCATGGCCGGACGTGATGGTCATTCTTGAGTTCGACGGCGAGGCCAAGTACTTCGACTACCGCCCCACTCCGGCAGTGCTTCTCGAGGAACGTCGTCGTGAGAGCGCTCTGATCGCGGAAGGCTGGACCCTTGTCCGGGCGCGCTGGGCAGAGTTGTCGGTTCCGGGGACGATTCCTGCCAAAGTCCTCGCGGCGTTCGATCGTGCGCGGAAGCTCGCCGCCTGACTGATCGTCTCGACGGTGCTGCGGTAAGGCGATCGTGCGGTGTGGACCTGACCGTGTGGTGTGGACATGACCGTGCGGTGGCGACATGACCGTCCCTCCAAGGCATAACCGCCGCGCATGCCGGACGGTTATGCCTCGGAGGGACGACTGTGGAGCCGAGGGACGACTGTTGGGGTGAGGGACGGCGGTGTAGGTGAGGCGGCCGCGCGCCTCCGAGGGACGGTGGTGTAGGTGAGGCGGCCGTGCCTGCGAGGGGCGGCCGTGCCTCCGAGGGGCGGCGGCGACCCGGCTGGCTAGGCCGCGCGCGACGCCGCAGCGCCCCGCGCTCGCGCCACCCGGGCTGAGCGGCGGCGCCGAGCCGCGATGAGCATGTCCACGGTGAGCACCACGAGAGCGAGCCAGACGATCCCGAACCCGGCCCATCGCTCGGGGCCCATCCGTTCGCCGAGGATCGTGACCGCGATGATGAACTGCAGCAGCGGGGTCATGTATTGGAGCATGCCGATCGTCGTCATGGGGAGGCGGCGGGCGGAAGCGCCGAAGAACAGCAGGGGAGTGGCCGTGACTACGCCGCTCGCCGCCAAGAGCCAGAAGTGGCCAGCTCCATTGCCCGTGAGCGTGAGCGTGCCAACCGAGCCGAGCCATGTAACGGCGGCAAGGGCGAGCGGCGTGAGCACGACCGTCTCGATGGTCAGGCTCGTCACGGCGTCGACGGTTGCGCCGACGCGGTTCTTGACGAGGCCGTAGAGGCCGAAGCTGAACGCGAGGATGAGGGCGATCCACGGCACGCGACCGTAAGCGAAGGCGAGCACGAGCACGGCCACGAAACCGGTGCCGACCGCGGCCCACTGGAGTGGGCGCAGCCGCTCCTTGAGCACGATGACACCCAGAAGCACACTCACAAGCGGGTTGATGAAGTAGCCGAGTGATGCTTCGATGGCCTGCCCGCTGAGGACGGCGTACGTGTAGGTGAGCCAGTTGATGGCGATGAGGACTGCGGCAATCGCCAGGATGCCGAACCCGCGGCCGGAGTGGAACACCGCGGCGAGCGATCCCCAAGCCTTCGTCACGGCGATGAGCACGAGGCAGACGACAACCGAGAAGAGGACCCGGTCGGACACGATCTCGACGGGCCCTGCCGGAGCCAAGGTGACGAAGTACAGAGGCAGAAGACCCCAAAGACCGTAGGCGCCGAGGCCGTACAGGAGACCGGTAGAAGTCCGGCGAGCCTGGGCTGCGTCAGTGTGCGCAGGGCCGTCAGTGTGCGCAGGGCCGTCAGTGTGTGCAGGGTTATCCCGAGAGGGGTTCGTGGGGCTTGCGTCGTTCTGGGCGGGCGGCTTCACGGTCACGACCGTACAACGGCATTGCTCCTGTCAGGTATTCCGGCGCCCCCAAGCCCCGGCCGCGCAGAGGCGGAGTGCGACGGCAGCCGCGATCGCGCCCACGGCAACGAGCGAGACGAGCACCACGAGTTGCACGATCGCGGCCTCCACCGGGCTCGCCCCACCCAGCACCATCCCAACGAACGCGCCGGGAAGCGTCACAGTGCCCACCGTCCGAGTCTGGTCCAGGATGGGCAGGAGCCCTTCCCTCGCCGTGTGCTGGGCGACGAGCAGCCGCGCAGGCCGCCATTCGAACCCGAGCGCGACAGCTGCCTCGACCTCTCCGCGCCGCACCTCGAGCTCGGCCAAGATGCGCCGCCCAGCGAGGCTCGTCGTCGTCATCGCGCCGCCGACCTGCTGCCCGAGGAGGGCAATCAGCGCGAGCCCGTCGAACGGCAGCACTCCCGTCACGAGCAGGATGAGCGCCGCGGGCAGGACGCCCGCCGCAATTGGCACGGCGGCCCACCACCACCGGTGGGGATCGACTCGCCTTCCCGAGGTCGCGACAGCCACAGCGAACATCGCGAACGCGAAGGCCAATGCGAGCACCGGGTTCCGGCCGAGCTGCGAGACGAGGAGGGCGACGACGGCGAGCTGGCCGACGGCGCGAAGGCTCGCCGTGATGGGTGGGCGCCAGCCGCCGCCGAGTGCCCAATGGTGTACTGCAGCGGCGAGGGCGGTAAGGAGGACGACGGCGACGACGACCCCGGGCCCGAGGCCTAGAAGCGTCGAACTCTGCACCCGAACTACAATAAGAGGCTGCGTGCCCATCCGGGTGCGCTCGCTGCCGGAAGGATGCTCTCGTGACCAACGCCTCTGTCCGTCCTCTGCGGGTGGCTGTGATCGGTGCCGGGCCGGCGGGGGTGTATGCGGCGGACATCCTGACGAAGTCGAATGAGGTCAGGGATGCGGGGCTGGTGGTGAGCATCGACCTGTTCGACCAGTATCCGGCCCCGTACGGGCTGATCCGGTACGGGGTGGCGCCGGACCATCCGCGGATCAAGGGGATCGTGAACGCGCTGCACAAGGT
>NZ_JTDL01000019.1 GCF_000802235.1 Sinomonas humi | reverse complement strand
GACCGGTACAGGAACTGCCAGGTGTCCTCGATCATGTGCGGATCCTTGCCGATCAGCAGCTGGGCGACATGCTCCTTCAGGTACGCCGCGACCGCGAGCTCCCGCCCGTTCAGGGTCGCATCGCCGATGCCCGTGATGCCCTCGTCGGTCGTGATCTTCAGCGTCACGAAGTTCCGCGACGGGCTCGTCACGAACACCTCAGCGGCAACGATCTTCATGGTGGTCCTCTCCGTCCAGACCGGCTTTCTCAGTGCTCGATCAACAATAGTGAGCCCGCGGTAAATGATGGCAATCGCTTGCCAGCGGTTGCCATCTAGAGGCGGGCGAAACCCACGAGGCCGTGGATGAGGTCGACGACGGCGGCGTCCGCGGCGAGATCGGCGTCGACAAGCCGGATGAGGGCCTCGGTGCGCTCCCTTCCGGAGCGGCCGAGCGCTTCCTGGATGGCACCGACCAGCGGATCCGAAATCTGCTCGGCCTCAGAGACCCAGTCGATCCAGGCGGCGATCATGCGTGCGGCCCCGAGCCCTGAGCGGCCCGCGGCACGTTCGGCCTGCAGGACCGGCACGCAGCGCAGGCGCAGCTTGAGCGAGCCGTCCTGGGCGATCTGGGCGAGGTAGTGGGCGATGCGCGGGTTCGCGAACCGCTCGAGCAGGGCTGCCCGGTACGCGGGCACGTCGAGTCCGGGCTGCGTGAGGTGCCGGGCGGCCTCGTCCCAGAACTCCGCCACAGCCCGGCGGCACACCGGATCCTCGAGCGCGTCCGCCACCGTCTCGTGGTCCCGGAGCCGGCCCGAGTAGGCCAGCATGGTGTGGGCGCCGTTGAGCAGCCACAGCTTGCGGTTCTCGAACGGCTCCAGGTCGGCGACGAACTGCGCTCCCGCGTCCTGCCACGCGGGCCGCCCGGCCGGGAAGTCGCCCGAGAGGATCCAGGACGCGAACGGCTCAGCCACGACCGGCGAGGCGTCCCGGTACCCGCACCGTTCCGCGACCTCCGCGACGTCCTCCGGCGTCGTCCGCGGGGTGATCCGGTCCACCGAGGTGCCCACGAAGCTCACGTTCTCCCGCACCCAGCCGGCCAGCCCGCCCTCGTCCGACTCGGCGTCGAGGTCCTCGGCGATCCGGACGACGGCGCCCCGCGCCGCCGTCCGGTTGTCCGCGAGGTTGTCGCAGCTCACGACGGCGATCGGCCCGCCTCCCGCCGCACGGCGCGCGGCGAGCCCGCGCACAAGGCGACCGAGCGGCGCGTCCGGGCTGCCGTCGTCGTACACCTTCTCCGTCACCGTCAGCGTCACGACGGCGGTGGCCGGCGCTGCGAGGAGCTCCTCCAAACGCGCGGTGTCCGCCCCGTCGACCGCCTCGGCGATCGAGCCGACAACCTCGAAGCTGTCCCCCTCCGCCGAGCGCTCCACGAGCGTGAAGAGCCCGTCCTGGGGCGCGAGCGCGAGCGCGGCATCCGGACGGCGCCCGGTGAAGGAGGCAATGCCCCACTCCGAGGCATCGTGGGCCCTCGCCGTGAACCACGCCTGATGCGAGCGGTGGAACGCCCCGAGCCCCAGGTGGACGATCCGCACCGGCGGCGCGGGCTCCCCGTGGCGGCTCAGGAGCGGCAGCTCCGTGGTGGTGCTCGGCATGGGCTTCCTCCTAGAGCTTGACGGCTGGAGCTTTGCGGCCCGAACTGGGGCGGCTAGAGCTTGAAGACGCGCCGGGGAGCCCTGTCGACGATGTCGACAATGAGCTCGTGCGCGCGCGCCTCGGTGATGCGGTGCTCCGCGACCAGCCTAGCGAGGAACGAGGCCTCGATCCGCCGGGAGGTGTCGTGCCGGGCCGGGATCGAGCAGTACGCGCGGGTGTCGTCGATGAAGCCCGAGGACCGGGAGAACCCTGCCGTCTCCGTCACCGCCGAGCGGAACCGAAGCATCGCATCCGGAGCGTCTAGGAACCACCACGGAGAGCCGATGTACACCGACGGGTAGAACCCGGCCAGCGGGGCCAGCTCGCGGGAGAACACCGTCTCGTCGAGGGTGAAGAGCACCAGGTGGAAGTCCTTCGCGGTGCCGAAGTCCTGCAGGAGCGCGTGCACGCCCGCCGTGTAGTCCACCGCGAACGGGATGTCGTGGCCCGTGTCGCCGCCGAACTCGGCGAAGGTGGGGCCGTGATGGTTGCGGAACGAGCCCGGGTGGATCGTCATGACCAGGCCGTCCTCGACGGACATCCCTGCCATCTCCCACATCATGTGCGCCTCGAACGCATCCCGGTCCGCCCCCGTCGCCTCGCCCCGGCGGGCCTTCTCGAACAGCGCCTCCGCCTCG
>NZ_JTDL01000018.1 GCF_000802235.1 Sinomonas humi | reverse complement strand
AATCCAGAGGCCGATATTTTCGATTCCTGCCTCTTCGGCGGCCTTGACGGTCTCTTCCAGGGAATAAGGCATTGTCGTTGCCTGGTTCAAGCAGAGCTTCATGTCTCCTCTTTCCTATGATCCACGGGGGTCTTGCAACAATCGGAGTATTTCCGGCGTCGAGCGGGTGTGCGTGCAATTTCGATCTCACGGGCGCGGACTCCGCCCCGGTGCGAACTGACGATGGAGATCCTCACGACCCACAGATGGTCTCCGTCGCCTTGTCCGGCTGGGGCAAGGGCTCGACGTTATGCAGCGGCGCCGCTGCCGCGGGAAAGCCGCCGAGACTTCAGCGCCTGCGCTTTCGATCAGCCTTGAACGGAAAGCAGAGGCCTGCTATCGGACGGGGGCGTCTTCGGCCTCGGCGAGCTCGCCGAAGTACTGCATCATGCGTTCCGCGTCAGGTTCAAGGCCGGTGATGAGGCGGAAGGCGTCAGCTGCCTGGTAGACGGCCATCCGACCGCCGCCGAGCGTGCGACAGCCGAGCGAACGCGCGGCCCGCAGCAGCGCGGTCTCGAGCGGGCGGTACACGATGTCAGCGACCCAGAGATCTGGACGAAGAAGTGCTGTGTCGAACGGGGTGCCCGGGTGGTCGTGCATTCCCTGAGGGGTGCAGTGCACGACGCCGGCTGCCTCCGACAGCTGCTCTGCGAGCCGGGAATGCGGTACCGAACGTACATCGGCTCCCCGGCGTTCTCGCAGGTCGGCGGCGAGGGCGGCGGCGCGGTGCTCGTCGATGTCGATGATCGTGAGCTGGCCTGCGCCGAGCCGTATGAGCGCGTCGGCGACGGCCGTTCCCCCTCCACCGGCACCGAGCTGGACGACCCTTCCGAGCGGCGCTCCGGGCATGCCCACGCGGAACGCGGCTTCGAAGCCGGAGGTGTCGGTGTTGTACCCGATCCTGCCCTCCGGGGTGAGCAGGACGGTGTTGACCGCACCGAGCTCGGCCGCCACCGGGTCCACTCGGTCGAGGTAGGAGATCACCTGCTGCTTGCACGGGTGGGTGATCGTGACCGCGTTGTATCCGAGGCGCTCGGCCCAAGCGAGGACCTCCGGAAGGCGGTCGGCGCTGAGGCCGAGCGCCGTGAGATCGACGGGGCGGAATACGAGGGCAAGGCCCTGGGCTGCTCCCTCTGCCATGTGCACGAGCGGGGACAGGGACTGGGCGACCCCAGTGCCGACGAGGCCCACGAGGAATGGGCGTGGATTAGTCACAGTCTTCCCTTTCTCAAATCTGCCGACCGAGGCCGCACGATGCGTGCCCGCTTTGTCAGGGGTGGGATGAGTCGCTCCGCTGGCGGAGGCTCACTGGCCTCGCTCGTCCATGATTGCTATCAGTTCCTCTGCGCTGCCGATGGTGTGTTGCCAGAATGCCTTCTCGATGGCCGACCGATCGCGGCTGTGCAGGGCTTCGATGAGGGCGTGGTGCTGCTGGATGACGCGTGCGGGGTCCGAGCGGATTGCCTGGTCCTGGGCGAGGGCGACGGTGATGTGGGCCTCGATGACGGGCCAGAGCCGCAGGAGAACCTGATTCTCGG
>NZ_JTDL01000017.1 GCF_000802235.1 Sinomonas humi | reverse complement strand
CCCGCCGCTTCCAGAACGAGGTCGAGGTCGGCATGATCGGGATCAACGTCCCGATCCCGGTCCCCGTTGCCTACTACTCCTTCGGCGGGTTCAAGGACTCGATCTTCGGCGACACCAAGGCGTACGGCCTCCAGGGCTTCAACTTCTACACGCGCGAGAAGGCCGTCACCTCACGTTGGCTCGATCCGAGCCACGGCGGCCTCAACCTCGGCTTCCCCCAGAACTGACCGAGCCGCCGCTCTGGCACAGGGCCCCGGGCGCTCAGGCGTCCCGGGGCCCTGCCGTTTTCGGGCCTGCCTCCAGGAACTGCACCGCCGCCCACAGCTCGAGCCGGTCCTGGAGGGTGTCGAGATTGAGGCCCAGGCGCCGCCCCGCCGCGTCGACGCGATTCCGCAGCGTGTGCCTGTGGACTCCGAGTTCAGCCGCGGCCTTCTCCCACGCGCAGTTGTTCGCCAGCCAGACGGTCGCCGCCTCGAGCAGCTGGCGGGTCTCCGCCGAATCGTCGCGCAGCAGCGGCTGCAGCACGCTCAGCGCCACCGACTCCGCCTTCTCCGTG
>NZ_JTDL01000016.1 GCF_000802235.1 Sinomonas humi | reverse complement strand
CCGCGAGGACGGGCGACGGCGTGGAACGCGCGCAGCCACCCGCCGTCGCCCGTCCTCGCGGGGAGCGCGACGTTCACGGCCATCCCGGCCGCGTCGGGGCCGCCGATCTCGTGCGGGAACCCCGTGCCGGGGAACAGGCTGAGCCCACTCTCGTGGAGCGAGACCGTCAGGACGCGCGGATCGTTCCAGAAGACGCCCTGCGTCCCGTCGCCGTGGTGCACGTCGACGTCGATGTACGCGACCCGTTGGATCCCGCCGTCGAGCAGCCGCTGGATCGCGAGGGCCGCGTCGTTGTAGATGCAGAAGCCGCTCGCGTGGTCGGCAGCCGCGTGGTGCATCCCGCCGGCGAAGTTGACGGCGTGCTGAGCGCGGCCGTCCAGGACGGCGTCGGCCGCCTCGAGCGAGCCGCCCGCGATGCGCGCGCTGGCCTCGTGCATGCCCGCGAACGCCGGGTCGTCTTCGGTTCCGAGCCCCCGGGCCGGATCGGACGACGACGGGTCCTCGCTCGCGCGGCGGACGGCGGCGATGTACTCGCGCGTGTGGACGGCGGCCAGCTCGTCGTCGCTCGCGACGTGGGGCTCCACGACCGAGACGCGCGGCAGGGAGAAGAGGCCCAAGTCCTCGCAGAGCCGGGCCGTGAGGTCGAGCCGGCTCGGATGCATGGGATGGCGGGGGCCGAAGTCGTAGTCGCAGAGCGACTCGGACCACGCGACCCTGGTCTGGTAGTCCGGGCGGCGCGCCGCACCCGAGGCCGCGGTCGAGTGCTGCGTCGGTGCGGCGTCGGACATAAGTTCAGGCTACCGGAACCGCATGGTTTACTGGTCCGGTACGGCCTTCGGCCGCCCAAAAGACCCGGCATGAAAGACGGTTGAGCGTGGTACAGACGGAGTCGTCATGGCGGCCCACGCCGCCGGACCAAGGCCTGGGCCCCTTCACGGGGCTGCGTGACTTCGTCGACAGGCTCGCCGCGTCGTCGCCAGCGCGCCTCGCGCTCCTCTCCTTCTTCGGGGTCATCGTCGTCTTCACGCTCCTTCTGTCCCTTCCGTTTGCCGCCGCGGACGGTCAGGTGACGCCGCTCCACCAGTCGCTCTTCACTGCGACGTCCGCCGTGTGCGTCACGGGCCTCACGGTCGTCTCGACGGCCGCGCACTGGTCGACCTTCGGACACGTCGTGATCCTTCTGGCGATCCAGATCGGCGGTTTGGGCATCCTCACCCTCGCGTCGGTCCTCTCGCTCGCCATGAGCCGCGGCCTCGGCGTCCGCGGGAAGCTCATCGCACGGGAGGCGATGAACAACGCAGGCCGCCTCGGCGAGGTCGGCAGCCTGCTGAGGGTCGTCGTCGCGACTTCGGCCGCCATCGAAGGCATCCTCGTCCTGTTTCTCGCCCCTGCTTTCATGGCGCACGGCGAACAGTTCGGGCCCGCCGTCTGGCACGCCGTCTTCTACGCCATCTCGTCCTTCAACAACGCGGGCTTCACCCCGCACAGCAACGGCCTGGTGCCGTACCAGTACGATCTCTGGGTCCTCGTTCCGCTCATGGCCGGCGGTTTCGTCGGGAGCCTGGGGTTCCCGGTCCTGCTCGTGTTCCTGCGCTTCAAGGCTCGAGTGCGGTTGTGGACGCTGCACGCGAAGCTCACGATCGTCGTCTCGGTCATCCTGCTCGTGCTCGGCGCCATCCTGTGGGGCGGGATGGAGTGGAACAACGCCCAGACCATCGGGAACATGCCCTCCGGTGAGAAGGTCGTGCAGGCCATCTTCGCGTCCGTCATGACGCGATCGCTCGGGTTCAACCTCGTCGACATGAATCACCTCACACCGTCCACGCTCCTGCTCTCGGACGCACTCATGTTCGCCGGCGGCGGCTCGGCGTCGACTGCGGGCGGCATCAAGGTCACGACCGTCGCCGTCATGTTCCTCGCGATCGTCGCCGAGGCGCGCGGTGACCGCGACGTCCGTGCGTTCGGGCGAACCGTTCCCCAGGAGGTCATGCGCCTGGCCATCAGCGTCATCGTCATGGCCGCCACGCTCCTCATGGTCGCGTGCCTGCTCCTGCTCGCAATCTCCGGGCAGAGCCTCGATCGCGTGCTCTTCGATTCGATTTCCGCCTTCGCGACGGTCGGGCTCAGTACCGGGCTCACCTCGGAGCTTCCTCCCGCGGGGGTCTACATCCTCACTGCGCTCATGTTCTTCGGCCGGGTCGGCACCATCACGATGGCCACGGCCCTGTCCCTGCGTCAGCGCAGATCGCTGTACCACTATCCGGAAGAGAGGCCGATCATTGGCTGACAAGAATCCCTCGGGCCGGCCCCACCCGAACGCGCCCGTGCTCGTCATCGGTCTGGGCCGCTTCGGTGCTGCCACAGCTCAGCAGCTCGTCAAGCAGGGCCGCGAGGTTCTCGCGATCGAACGCGACCGGGATCTTGTCGAGATCTGGGCTCCCGTCCTCACGCATGCTGTACAGGCCGATGCGACCAACATCGAATCGCTCCGCCAGCTCGGCGCGCAGGAGTTCCAGTCCGCCGTCGTCGGCGTCGGCACGTCGATCGAGTCCTCCGTGCTCATCACGGCCAACCTCGTGGATCTCGGCATCGAGCACCTCTGGGCCAAGGCGATCACGCCGTCCCACGGCAAGATCCTCTCCCGTATCGGCGCCAACCACGTCATCTACCCGGAGTCGGACGCTGGCATACGGACCGCGCACCTCGTGAGCGGGCGCATGCTCGACTTCATCGAGTTCGACGACGACTTCGCGATCGTCAAGATGTACCCGCCGAAGGAGACGCAGGGATTCACGCTCGCCGAGTCCCAGGTGCGGGCGAAATACGGCGTGACGGTCGTCGGCGTCAAAAGCCCTGGTGAAGACTTCACGTACGCGCAGCCGCACACTAAGGTCAGCAGCCGCGACATGCTCATCGTCTCGGGCCACGTGGACCTGCTCGAGCGGTTCGCGGCCCGCCCCTAACCCCCCAAGCGCCTCCTCCAAACGCATCGTCCAAGGGTCACCTCCCGACGGTGCCCACCCGTCCAAGCGTCACCTCCCGACAGTGCCCACCCATCCAAGCGTCACCTCCCGACGGTGCCCACCCGTCCAAGCGTCACCTCCCGACGGTGCCCACCCATCCAAGCGTCACCTCCCGACGGTGCCCACCCATCCAAGCGTCACCTCCCGACGGTGCCCACCCATCCAAGCGTCACCTCCCGACGGTGCCCTCCCGTCCAAGGGTCGCCCGACCGTCGTCACGTGACGCTTGAATGCTTGAAGACCGTCGGTACGTGACGAATGGACGACGACGACGGCGCGCCCCTCCCGTCCAAGCGTCACCTCCCGACGGTGGCCTCGCCTTCCGGAGGGGCGCCCGGCCGTCGTCACGTGACACTTGAACGCTCGAAGACCGTCGGTACGTGACCAACGGACGACGACGCCGGGGTGCCCACCCGTCCAAGCGTCACCTCCCGACGGTGCCCGACGCCCAAATCACGGCCTTAACGAGTAAGGCGCTGGCAGAAGCGGGGAAGGTGGGGGACCAATATCCGCAACTGCCAGCGCCGTGCGACCGCTTGGGGAAGCGGCCGCTCCATCACTCGCACCCTGTGAGGTATTTACAACAGTAGGCAGCCTTCTTGTGAGTAGGCCCCAGCGCAGATGTGAAGAAGCTGGGAATGCGCGCCGGGGGCCGCTGCTGGCAGGATGGGCACATGAGCAACAAGATCGCCTTCCTCGGCTGCGGCTCCATGAACGAGGCCATCATGGCCGGCCTCCTTGCCGCGGGCTTCCCGAAGACCGATGTGACGGCGACGGTCCGCCGCCGCGAGCGGGCGGCGGAGCTGGCCAAGCGCTACGGAGTGACAGTCATGGCCACGTCCGAAGAGGACGACGCGAATCAGCAGGCCGTGCGCGGCGCGTCGCTCGTGATCCTCGGTGTCAAACCCGTCGGGATTGCCGACCTCGCGCGTGGGATCGCCCCTGCGCTCTCGCCGAGCGCCGTCGTCGTCAGCGTTGCCGCCGCGGTCTCGATCGCCCAGCTCGAAAGGGCGCTGCCCGAAGGGCAGGCAGTGATCCGCACAATGCCGAACACTCCTGCCCGGCTCGGCCGCGGAGTGGTCTCGATCTCCGGCGGCACCCACGCCACCCGGGAGCAGGTCGAGAAGGTGAAGGGCCTCTTCGACAGCCTCGGGCTCGTCGTCGAAGTTCCCGAGGCCCAGGTCGACGCGGTGAGCGCGGTGAGCGGGTCCGGCCCCGCGTACGCGTTCTACCTTGCCGAGGCGATGGCCGACGCCGGCACGCGCCTCGGGCTGGACCCGGAACTCTCGCTGCGCCTCGCACGCGAAACGGTCGTGGGCGCGGGCTTCATGCTCGCCGAGCCAGGCGCCGATCCCATTGCGCTGCGTCGCGCCGTCACGAGTCCGAATGGGACGACAGAGCGTGCGATCGCGACCTTCGACGAGCGCGGCCTGCCCGGCATCATCGCGGACGGCGCCCGCGCTGCGGCCGAACGCTCCAAGGACATCACTCGCGAACTTGGCTGATCCCGGCCCCCCGCCGACTCCCAGCTTCCTTGCAGAGTTCGGTGAGGAATCGTCCAGCATTTCTTCCTAAGATCAAATCACTCATTAGGTGCGAGTGAAGGGCCCTTCCGGCAACGGAACGGGGCCGGGCGCCGGACGGGTGCAGGAGATTCCCCCCAATGTTTCCTGCATTCCGCCCGGCGTTTCTCGTTTAACCCGGATAGCCCCGACAACCCCGATTTGCCCGCTCAGCCCGGCGTCGCCCCAACAAGACAACGACGGCGGCGCTACCGCCCGCGCTGCTGGGCGTCGCTGCTCTCCGTGAGTTGGCCGAGGTGCCTTCGGGCGAACTCGAGGGTCGCGCCCAGCATCTCCTCCCGCTCCCCCGCGAAGCGCGCCTTGCGCGTGCTGATCTCGGCGACGATCACGCCGTCGAACGCCGAATCCGCAAGGTACGCGAGGCACTCCGCCACACGCTGCGTCCCTTGGCCCGGGAGCAGGTGCTCGTCGCGGAACGAGAGCCCGGAGCCGTCCGTAAGGTGGATATGGCGAATGGTGTCACCGAGAGCCTTGAGTGCTTCGAGGCTGTCCTCGCGAGCCGTCGCGGCGTGCGAGAAGTCCCACGTCACGTCACGGTACCCCTGGCCTACCGGGTCCCAGTGCGGGAGATACGCCCGCGCGTCCCGCCCACGGACCCGCCATGGGTACATGTTCTCGACGGCGATGTGGACCTCGTACTCTTCGGCGAGGTCGCGGACCCCTACGGAGAAGCCGTCGGCGTAGCCGGTCTGCCACCGGAACGGCGGGTGGACGACCACCGTGTCGCAGCCGACGTCGCGAGCCATCGCGCACGACCGGCGGATCTTGTTCCACGCACCGCCCCACACTTGCTGCGTCAGCAAGAGCGTCGGGGCGTGGATCGAGACGATCGGCTGGTCGTACCGCTCGGAAAGGTGGATGAGGGCGTCTGGCTCCTGGCTCGTCGAGTTGTTGGTCACCATGACCTCCACCCCGTCGTAGCCGAGATCGGCGGCGCAAGCGAACGCGTCGTGAACGCTCAGGGGGTAGACGGAGGCGCTCGAGAGCGCGACCGGGACGTCAGGCATGCCCTTTGACTGTCGCCACTGGGGCTGCTCCGCGCCGCTCATCGGGCGCTCCAAGCAGGGTGCTGCATTTCGATGCGTCGTCGCTCACTCGCGATCGGCCGTATGTGATCGGGTGGCGCTAGCGGCCCATCGAAGACGAGCTGGTCGAGGCGGCGCAGGATCAGCCCCTCGCGAAGGGCCCACGGGCAGATCTCGAGCTCGTCGACCTCGAAGAGCTCCATCGCCGCCTCGGCGACGAGCGCCCCGGCAAGGACCTGGAGCGCGCGCGCTTCGGAGACGCCGGGCAGATGGACCCGGTCTCCTGAGGCCATCGCGGAGATCCGCTGTGTCCAAAGGCCGAGGTCGGTGCGCTGCAGGACCCGCCGAACGTAGGGTCCGGCTCCGCTGGGCGCGGCTCCCGCGATGCGGGCCAGCGAACGGAACGTCTTCGACGTGCCGGTCACGAGGGTCGGTTGGCCAAGCTCCTTGAATGCGTGCACTACCGGCTTGAGCGTTGAACGGATGTACCGGCGGAGTTCCTTGACCGACTTCGCCGTCGGCGGGTCTTCGGAGAGCCAGTCCCGCGTGAGCCGCTGCGCTCCGAGGGGCACCGATTCCGCGATGTCCGGGAGGGAGTCGTTGCCCATCGCCATCTCGAACGAACCACCGCCGATGTCAAGGGAGAGGATCTTCTCGCGCCCCCAGCCATACCAGCGCCGCACAGCAAAAAAGGTCATTGCAGCTTCCTCGCGCCCTGTTAGCTCCTGGAGCGTCACACCTGTTTCGCGGTGAATCCGCTCGATCACGGCCTCGCCGTTCGCGGCCTCCCGGATGGCCGAGGTACAGAAGGCGAGCAGGTCCTCGGCATCGTGCCGGCCGGCGAAGTCCCGCGCTTCGTGGACGAAGTCGATGAGCTCCTGCTGGCCCTTCTCGCTGATGCTGCCGTCGTCCTCAAGGTGCTTCACGAGGGAGAGCGGCCGTTTGTGCGAAGCGAAGGCCACCGGCTGCGCGCCGGGATGGGCGTCCACCAGAAGCAGGTGCACGGTGTTCGAACCGATGTCGAGGACGCCTAGACGCATGAGCCTATTATTCCCCGCCCGTCCCCGGCGCGCTTTCCCGCGCCGCATCGATCTCATCTTCAGTTGCGGGCCTGAAGTCCTTCAGGATCGCCGCCACCTGCTCTGCAGCGAGTTCGAATCCGAACGCACTGCCGGGATTGAGCACGACACCGAGTTCAGTGCCCAGATTCTGGAGGAGAACCGCTCCCTGGGTTGTCACGACTGTTGGAGCGTGCTCGAGGAAGTCGGGCCTGATGCGGGCCGCGTCAGTGAACGCCGCGACAAGAGGCTTGCCCTCGGAGTTCGTCAGAATGAGCGGCTCGACGTATTCGGTCTGCCCCGGCACGGGCTCTGGAACGAGGAGGCACACGAGGCTGTTGAGGAACACGAGCACCGGTTCCGCATTCTCGGCCTCACCCTTCGAGGCCGAGTCGAGTGCGGCCTCCAGTTCGTTGAGGGGTGCCGGATCGAGGTGAGGAGCGGACGACGGCGATCGCTCGCCGGCCGCCGTCGTCGCGCCGTCGTCCGTGCTCTCCCCGGGAAGTTCCTGCTCGTCGCTCATTTGGCTCCTGCCTTGGCTCGGGTACCGCCTGTGGTGCGCCGTGCGGGTCGCTTGACCGGTCCCTTCGCGCGCTTCTCGGCGAGGAGTTCGACAGCGCGCTCGCGCGTCAACTCCTCGATGGCCGTGGCGCGGGGCACCGTGATGTTGGTGACGCCGTCCGTGATGTATGGGCCGAAGCGGCCCTCCTTGACGACGATCGGCTTGCCCGACTCCGGGTCGTCGCCGAACTCTGCGAGCGGCGCGGCTGCCGTCCGGCCGCCTCGCGTCTTGGGCTGGGCGTAGATCTTGAGCGCGTCCTCGAGCGTGATCGTGAAGATCTCCTCTTCACTGCCGATCGAGCGCGAGTCGGAGCCCTTCTTTAGGTAGGGGCCGAAGCGCCCGTTCTGCACCGTGATGACGTTGCCTTCTTCGTCATTGCCCAGGGCCCGCGGCAGGCTCATGAGCTTGAGGGCCTCGTCGAGCGTGACGGTGTCAACACTCATGGACTTGAAGAGGGAAGCCGTGCGTGGCTTGACCTTCGCTGGCTTCTTGGGCGGCTTCGGCTTGCCGTTCTTGTAGTACTCGACCGGCTGGGCGGCGAGCTGCTCCGGGGTCGGCTCGGGGATCACCTCGGTGACGTAGGCGCCGTACCGGCCGTTCTTCGCGACGACGGTGTGACCCGTGAGCGGGTCGGTGCCGAGCACGCGTTCCTCCGGGCCGGCGCTCTCCATGAGCTCACGTGCCTTGTCCGCCGTCAGCTCATCGGGCGCGAGGTCCTCGGGGACGTTCGCGCGTTCGGGGACAGCATCCTCTGGTGCATCAGCAGGCAGCGGCTTCTCGAGGTAGGGGCCGTACTTGCCAACGCGCAGAACGATGCCCGGCGCGATCTCGACCGAGTTGACCACGCGAGCGTCGATCTCGCCGAGCCCGTTGACGATCGTCGTGAGGCCCGGCTTGCCCTCGCCGCCGAAGTAGAAATCGCTGAGCCACTCGGCACCGGCCTGCTGCCCGGCGGCGATGCGGTCGAGGTCCTCCTCCATCTCGGCCGTGAAGTCGTAGTCGACGTAGTCGTGGAAGTAGTCCTCGAGAAGGCGCACAACGGAGAACGCGATCCAACTCGGCACGAGTGCGTTGCCGCGGGTTCGGACGTAGCCGCGGTCCATGATGGTCGAGATCGTCGCGGCGTAAGTCGACGGGCGCCCGATGCCCCGCTCCTCAAGCGTCTTGACGAGCGACGCTTCCGTGTAGCGCGGCGGCGGGGAGGTCTGGTGGCCGTTCGGGGCAAGCTCGAGGGCGTCGAGGGGCTGACCCTTGCTAAGGGCGGGAAGACGACCACCATCGGTGGCTCCGGATCCGTTCTCGGTGTCCTCGCGGATCTCGTCGCGGCCCTCCTCATAGGCCGCGAGAAAGCCACGGAACGTGATGACCGTGCCGGAGGCGGAGAATTCAGCGTCGCGTCCGGCGGCTTCGCCGGAGCCGGCGACGGCGCCGAGACGGACGGTTGCCGTCGAGCCTTTCGCGTCTTCCATCTGCGAGGCGACCGTGCGCTTCCAGATGAGCTCGTAGAGCCTGAACTCGTCGCCGCGCAGTTCCTTCGCAACCTGGGCGGGCGTACGGAACGAATCACCCGCGGGGCGAATTGCCTCGTGGGCTTCCTGCGCGTTCTTCGCCTTCGAGGCATAGACGCGAGGGCGCTGCGGAATGTAGTCCGGGCCATACAGCTCCGAGGCCTGGCGACGAGCGGCGCCGACCGCTTGATCGCTCAGAGCTGTCGAGTCGGTACGCATATAGGTGATGTACCCGTTCTCGTACAGCCGCTGCGCAACCTGCATCGTGACCCTGGCCGAGAAACGGAGCTTGCGAGCCGCCTCCTGCTGGAGGGTCGACGTCGTGAACGGCGCGGCCGGACGCCGCGTATAGGGCTTTTCTTCGACTGAACGAACCGTGAACGCCGAATTCTCAAGGCCCTCGGCGAGCGCACGAGCCGTGGTTTCGTCGAGGAGCACAGCATTGCGGGCCGTCAGGTTCCCGCGATCGTCGAAGTCGCGCCCAGAAGCGACCTTCTTGCCGTCGACCGTCGCCAGCCGCGCTTGGAAGCGTTGGCCGGGAGCGCCGTCGTTCGCTCCCGCTGCCTGGGGGGCGAGCGTTGCAAGGAGGTCCCAATAGTCGGCAGTGCGGAACGCCATGCGCTCGCGCTCGCGTTCGACGACGAGGCGGGTCGCCACGGATTGGACGCGCCCGGCGGAGAGGCCGCCGGCCACCTTCCGCCAGAGAACGGGGGAGATCTCGTAGCCGTAGAGGCGATCGAGCACGCGGCGGGTCTCCTGCGCGTCGACGAGCGACTCGTCGACGTCGCGCAGTTCCGCCATGGCGCGCTGGATTGCCTCCTTCGTGATCTCGGGGAACGTGAGGCGGTGCACGGGCACCTTCGGCTTGAGCACCTCGAGCAGGTGCCACGCGATGGCCTCGCCCTCGCGATCACCATCGGTGGCGAGGTAGAGCTCGTCAGCGTCCTTGAGCTTGGCCTTGAGCTCCGCGACCTTCTTCCGCTTCTCCGGGGAGACGACGTAATACGGCTCGAAGTTGTGCTCGATGTCCACGGCGAACTTCCCGAGCGAGCTCTTCTTGAGCTCGGCGGGGAGGTCGGACGGCTGCGGCAGGTCGCGAATGTGACCCATGGACGCGTCGACCTCGAAGCCCTCGCCCAAGTACTGGGCGATGGTCTTGCTCTTGGCCGGCGACTCCACAATCACGAGCTTCTTGCCGGATCTAGCCTTCGTGGCCACGCTACTCCTCAGGACAGCAAACGATGCAGGGCGAGCGGCTCAGGGGCCGCCCGACGGCGCGACGGCCCCACCGATTGATGACGCCCTGCGCGCAAGTCCCTAGTTCACCATACGACGGTGACCGGTGTGCAAGTGGAGCCGTTCGCCTTGTGGAGAAACCGACCAGGCCGTCGACTAGGCAGGATTGCCAGTCGCGGCCTTGGCGGCCGCTCGACGCACAGACGTCTTGCCCGCCGGCTCGGCTGGCTCGCGGACCTCAGGAAGCATCGACCACAGGACGTACATCCGTTCGGTTCCGGGAGGAGTCGCGTCGATCTCTTCCTGATCCTCGACTGCGGCCTGATCGAACTCGTCGAGCAGTTCGGACATGCGCCGCTTGAACTCGGCGCGCTGCTCGAGGCTCAGCTTGAGGACGTTGCCCGAGACCATCATGACCGGTGACTCGTCCGGTTCCCCACGACGCCGCGCGGCCTCGCGGTGCTTCGCGTGGCTCGCAATCCGCTTGCGCAGGGCATCGAGCTCCATGTCGACAATGGCAAGCCCCGGCGTCTGGCCCGTCGTTGCGGTGTCGAGGTTGAGGTCGGTCCCAGCAGCCTTCCAACGCCGCTCTCGGCCATCGCCGTCGTTGGGCGCGTCTACCACGATCCCCCACTTCTTCAGCGCCCTGAGGTGATAGCTCATCGCACTCGGTGTGAGCCCTGTGAACGCCGCGAGTTCCGTCGCAGTCCAACTCTTCTGGCTCGAGTACAGCTCATTGATGGCAGCGAGCCGTGCTCCGTGGGCCAGTGCCCTGATCGCCTTGGGGTCCGTGATCCGCACGGGGTTCTCAGTGCGGGGACTGCGCTTCTTCTCGGTCATGTGCTTCTTACTTCGTGGGGTGTGGCTGTTATTTACGCCACATCTCTCCAAGGATGTCAAACTATGCCTTCACAAGGAACCCGTCGAGGATCAACTCCCTCACCGCTTGGACGAGATCGCGCCGGAATTCTTCGTCGTCCCGGCCCAGAAGGGCGCCGAGTGCGCCCGCAATCTGCCCGACTGCGAGCTCGCCGTCGCACGCCGAGACAAAGCCTGCCTGCTCGGTGCTCAGAAGTGACGTTCGCCGGAACCCGGCCCCCTGTCGCAGGAGGATGACTCCCGGATGCTCGGCCCCCGGCCTCTGATGGCGTTCTTCCGTCACATCGTCCGCCACCACGAGATGGGCTGCCTCGAGCCCCTCCGTTCCGAGGCGCTCGAGCCAGTCCGCGCGTTCTACGGCAGCCTGCCAATAGGGCCCGAGCGGCTGCTCGAGAGGATGGGCCAGCTCTTCGTAGCGATCGAGTCGGGCCTGCCCTGCGCTCGGGCGGCGGAACCACAGCATCCCGAAACCGATGCCAGAGGTATTCCGTGTTGCGAAGTCCTCCAGGTAGGCGGCGTACGAGCGAGCGTACGCTTCGACGTCCCTCTGCTCGGAGGCATCCTGAAGCCACGTTTCCGCATACTGCTCTGGTCCGACGTGCTCGCGTTGGACGATCCAGGCATCAAGCTCTTTCGGAACCCACGATCGGATGCGTTCGTGCCACGCAGACCCCTCGCGGATCTCCCAGTTTCCGAGCATCTGGGCGGTTCCCCCCTCGGCCAGGACGTCGCCGAGGCCTGAGACGAGTCCCCCGACCAACTGGTCCCCGGGAAGGCCTGCATCCCTGTATGTGAATTGATCCTGCGCGGTCTCACCTGCAACGCGCGGCGTGATCACGAAGGGAGGATTCGAGACCACCATGTCGAAGAGTTCGCCCGCCACCGGCTCGAGGAGCGAGCCGAGCCGGAGCTCGACACGCTCCTCGAGTTGCTCGGGGTCGATCGCCAGCGTCTCGGCATTCAACAGGAGGTTGAAGCGCGCGAAGGCGAGCGCTCGCTCCGAGATGTCCGTGGCCACAACGTGGCGTGCGTGCCGTAGCAGGTGGAAGGTCTGGATCCCGCACCCGGTACCCAGGTCCAAGGCGTTCCCGACGGGACGCCGCGCGGTTGACTGAATGAGGGTTGCGGACGCATGGCCGATCCCCAGGACATGATCCCTGCGCAGGACGCCGGCCCGCTGGTGGGCCGCGAGGTCAGAGGCGACCCACAGGCGGACCTCGCCTTCCTCTTCGTCCCACGCATAGGGACGGAGGTCAACGCTTGCGCGGAGCAGACGGGACCCCTCGGCCTCCTCGGCAAGACCCAGCTCGAGGAGGCCGCCCACGCGGACCGCGGGGAAGGCCGCTTCGAGCTCGTCGGCCCGCACCTCCTGCCTCAGCAGGAAGAACCGGACGGCGGTGGCCAGGGCGTCCGGCTGAGTCCTCTTCGCACCCTGGACCCTTCCTTCGAGCGCGACAAGAGCGGGAACGATCTGATCACGCGCGAGGGCTGCATGGGCCGCCGGGCCGAGGAGGTCCGCAACACCGCCGACTGTGTAGCCGAGGCCGGCAAGCTCCGCGGCAAGATCCCGAAGGAGGCTCAGGTCCTCGGAACGGGGTGCGTCGAGGGTGTCGATTCCCACGCTAGACCTGTGGCATCTGGGTGTGTGCGGCAGTGGCCGGGTCGGAGCCGATACGAGCGTCTGAGTCCAGTGCGTCGATGGCTGAGACTTCCTCCGCCGTGAGGTCGAGGGTGGCCGCAGCGAAGTTCTCGCGCATGCGTTCGGCGCTCGTCGTCTTCGGAATGACGATCGTGCCGTGAGCGAGATGCCATGCAAGCACGACTTGGGCCGGCGTCGCCTCGTGGGCCCGAGCGGCGGCGGCTACCGGGTCCGCGGCCAGGTCCCTGCCCTGCCCCAAGGGGCTGTAGGCCTCGACGGCGATGCCCGCTTCCCTGGTCCGCTGCGCCGTCGCGGGCTGCTGGAACGTGGGGTGGAGCTCGATCTGGTTCACCGCGGGCACGACGTCTGATTCTCCAAGGAGACGATCGAGGTGCTCGGGAAGGAAGTTCGAAACTCCGATTGACCTCGCCTCACCTTGGGCGTAGATCCGCTCAAGTTCCTTCCAGGCAGCCGCATAGAGGTCCCGGGAGGGAACGGGCCAGTGGATGAGGTAGAGATCGATCACGTCCAAGCCGAGCGCACGCCGGCTCGCGTCGAACGCTGCGCGGGGGGTGTCTTGTTCTCCGTTGCGGAGCTTCGTCGTGACGAACACGTCCTCGCGTGCAATGCCGGTCGCGCGGAGGGCGGCGCCTACCCCGGCTTCGTTCTGGTAGGCGGCGGCGGTGTCGATGTGTCGATAGCCGGCCTCTAGCGCGGCTTCGACTGCTGCCTGAGTCTCCGCAGACGGCACTTGGAACACGCCGAACCCGAGCTGTGGGATCTCCACCCCGTTGTTGAGGCTTATGTTGCTGACTGCACCGGGCTGGCCCACGGAGTCTCCTTCGATGAATGATCGCTGCTTGTCCACGCTATAACGAGTTCCCGACAGGATTCGCCCCAAAACCTCGCTATGTGGACAGCCCTTCACCTCGAGGGCCTTTCCGCTCTGGCGCCGCTGACGGCCCGGGCGCATCATCGAAAGTGGGCGAGGAGGTGAGCATGCCGCTTGGGGGTTCAGCTGCCGGGCTCGGGACTGGAAAGATGTGCTGCGCCCTCGGCCTTCTGCTGGCTTCAACGGCGGCCTTGTCTGCCTGCGCCTATTCCTACGACGACGGCCTCCCGCCCCTCGGTGAGCGCTCTACGCCGTCGTCCGCTCCCTCGCCGCTAGCTTTCGAACGCGTGCCCCCGCCCCCGGCTTCCGATCCTCCCCTGCGCGACTGGACCTCCGACATGGTCGCATCCTGGGCCGAAGCTGCGCTGCCGGACAACAGGGGACTCTCCTTTGGCTTCGGGTTCGGCATGGTGCTTCAGGGCGAGCCAGTCCTGGCAAGCACTGTTGTACCGGGAGGAACCTTCACGATCGAATACGAGTGCCGGGGAGGGCCTGCGTTCCACCTGGCTCTCCAGCTCGGGGCCACTCCGATCATCGACGGCGACTATGCGTGTGGGCAGATGTGGGCCAAGACGTTCGTAGCCCCTCAGGACGGGGTCGCCGAGGTCACCGCGTCCGCGGCGGGAGGCAACGCGGCTGCCTACGCGTTCCGCGTCGTCAAACGGTAAGCGCGCGAGTTTCCAGTGCAGGAGCCGCACAGCCCCCCGGGCATCGCAGCGGCTCGGGGCCGGCAGCACAGTCCCCGCAGAAGAGCGTCAGCTGCCGGCAAGCGGAATTCTCGCAGTTGTGGAAATCGCTGGTCGCGGCCCCGCATCGAGCGCAGTCGCCGATCTCAACCGCGTCCTCGCTGAACTCGATATGCATTCTTCCGTCAAACACGTACAGCGAGCCTTCCCACAGCCCGGCGTCGCCGAAGGCCTCTCCGTACCGGACGATCCCGCCATCGAGCTGGTAGACCTCCTCGAAGCCACGGCGGCGCATGAGGGCTGAGAGGACCTCGCAGCGGACGCCGCCCGTGCAATAGGTCACGACGGGCTTGCCCTTGAGATCGTCGTACGCGCCTGAATCCAGCTCGCGAATGAAATCTCGTGTCGTCTCGACCTCGGGCACGACTGCGCCTCTGAACCGCCCGATCTGGGCTTCGAACGCGTTGCGGCCGTCGAAGAACACGACGTCCCGCCCCTCGGCGCGCCGCGAGTCGACGAGCTCGTGGAGCCCCTGAGGGGTGAGGCGAGTTCCCCCGCCAACCACGCCTTCGGCGTCGACCTCGAGCTCTGACGGCGCTCCGAACGAAACGAGCTCAGGACGAACTTTGACACTCAGGCGCGGGAAGTCTTCAGCGCCCCCTTCGGACCACTTGACGTCAATTCCGTGAAAGCCCGGGTATTCCTTTGTCGCGCGCACGTAGCGCTTGACGGCGCCAAGCTCACCGCCCACGGTGGCATTGATCCCGTGAGGCGAGACGATGATGCGTCCCCGGAGCCCAAGCCCCGCGCACAGCACCCGCTGCCAAAGCCGCACGGCTTCGGGATCGGAGAGCGGAGTGAAGCAGTAGAAGAGGACGATTCGGTTCAGAGCCACGCATTCTAGGGTACCGAGGCCAGTGAAGAGGGCCCGGTGACCGTGGGGTTGCCGAGGAGTGACAGTTGTGTCACGAGGCTTATCAGGAGCTCGCGACGCCGGGTATCGTCATGCCTATGGCAGAGGCAGAGCTCAAGGATCTTCTGGTCACGTGGGTAGAGGGCTGGGCCTCGTCACGGCACTATCCGACGCAGTCAATCGGGGGGTTCCCGGCCGCACAGCTGACGGATCGCAGCGGGGACTGGGTCGCGTTCGCGGCCGAACCGTCCGACGAGGACTTCGGCCGACTCGCCGAGTTCATGTCAGCGAGCCGTGACCGCGTTCTGGCCGTGCTCACGGACAACCACCTACGGTTCCGGACGCTCGCCGAACAGCACGGTCTCGCCGTGCTGGGGGCCGATCAAGAGCTCATGGTCATGGATTTCGAGGGCAAGGACGTCGAAGAGCCTTGGCTCAACGACGACGAACTCAAGCTCAGGACCGAGATCGAAGACAGCTCCGCAACCGTTACCGTGGCAACGCAGGACGGCGAGTTGGCCGCGAGCGGTCACGTCGCCGTCGCGGATGGCTTCGCGGTGTTCGACCGCATTGTCACTGAACCCAAGTACCGTCGGCGCGGGCTCGGTTCTTTCATCATGCGCGCGCTCACGGCAGCGGTGAGCGAGCACGGAGCCGACCAAGGGCTCCTCATTGCCTCCATCGATGGCCAGCACCTCTACCATCACCTCGGCTGGAGTGACGTCTCGGGCGTCCTCATGCTCAAGAATGCGAGCAATCCGGACGGCCCTTCCCTCAACGACTGACCGCCGTCCCAACGGTGCCGGTTGCTGCCCCGAATCCGTAGCCGGCACGTGACGCTGGCAGAATGCTGGGGTGGCGCAGCACGATTCTTTGATTCCGCTCCTCGGGAGAAGTCCCGAGCCGGAGCAGCTGCGCCACGTCCGGCGGCTGCCAGCGCGCGCCGCTCGCACGGTCGTTTGGCCTGAGTGGGTCCACCCGGACCTCGTGGAGGCATATGCTCGCCTCGGCGTCGTAGCACCTTATAAGCATCAGATCGAAGCGGCTGATCATGCCCATTCCGGGCGCCACGTGGTGGTGGCAACGGGAACCGCCTCGGGAAAGTCCCTGGCCTACCAACTCCCAGCGCTCGATGCCGTCCACCGCTCGGAACTGCGCGTGCTCGCCGAACCCGGACGTGTGCACGACGACGGGGCTGTCGTCCTGTACCTCTCCCCCACCAAGGCCCTCGCCGCTGACCAGCTTGCCGCGATCCGGGCTCTCAGGCTGCCCACCGTACGAGCAGAGACCTATGACGGGGATACGGAACAGTCAGCTCGGCGATGGATCCGCGATCATGCGAACGTCGTCCTGGCCAACCCGGACATGCTGCATTATGGGGTGCTGCCCAACCACGCCTGGTGGTCGGCCTTCTTCCGGCGCCTGCGCTTCGTCGTAATCGACGAAGCGCACAGCTACCGGGGCGTCTTCGGTTCGCATGTCGCAAACCTCCTCCGCAGGCTCCGGAGGGTCTGCGCCTACTACGGGGCAGACCCGGTCTTCATCGCCGCCTCCGCTACGACCGCCGAGCCCGAGACCTCCGTGGCCCGCCTGATCGGCTCGCCCGTGGTCGCAGTGACGGAAGACGGGTCCCCGCACGGAGCTACAGAGGTTGCCTTCTGGGAGCCCGCCCTGACTGAGTCTCGGGGCGAGAACGGGGCGCCGCAGCGACGAACCGCCGTCGCCGAGACCTCGGATCTGCTCGCCAACCTCGTCTCCTCCCGGGTACGGACCATCGCCTTCATCAAGTCCCGCAGAGGCGCGGAAGCGATCTCTTCGATCACCCAGCGGCTTCTCGACGAGGTCGACCCGAGCCTTCCAGGACGAGTCGCCGCCTACCGGTCGGGATACCTCCCCGAGGAACGTCGCGAACTCGAACGGCGCTTGAGGACCGGCGAACTGCTCGGAATCGCGAGCACCTCGGCGCTCGAACTGGGCATCGACATCTCTGGCCTCGACGCCGTGCTCGTCGCCGGCTGGCCGGGAACGCGGGCCTCGCTGTTCCAACAGATTGGCCGTGCTGGCAGGGCGGGTCAAGATGCTCTCGCCGCCTTCGTTGCAAGTGACGATCCACTCGACACCTATCTCGTCAATCATCCGGAGGCAATCTTCGACGTTCCCGTCGAGGCCACAGTCTTCGATCCTTCCAACCCCTACGTCCTCGGCCCGCATCTTTGCGCCGCCGCTGCCGAGAGGCCCCTGACGCGAGCCGACCTCGAGCTCTTCGGCCCAGCCGCCGAGGGAATCCTCGCCCAGCTCGAACGCCAAGGGCTTCTGCGGCGTCGTCCTTCGGGCTGGTTCTGGACCCATCCCGAGAGCGCTGCCAGCATGGTTAACCTGAGGGCCGACGGTGGAGGACCGGTACAGATCATCGAATCGGAGACCGGACAGGTCTTGGGCTCGATGGATTCGCCCCAGACGCACTATCAGGCGCATCAGGGCGCAATCTACGTGCATCAGGGCGCGAGCTACTTCGTTGAAGAGCTCAACGAGGCCGAGCACTGTGTGGTGGTACGCCGAGTCAATCCGGACTACTACACAACAGCCCGCGACATCACCCAGATCGAGGTCCTTTCCGAGGAACGGAGCGAAACCTGGGGTCCCGTAGCCGTGCATTTCGGCGAGGTCAAGGTCACGACCCAAGTCGTCTCGTTCCAGCGCAAGGCACTCATTTCGAATGAGGTCCTCGGCGAGGAGCCTCTTGAGCTGGGAGCACGGGAGCTCTTCACGAAGGCCGTGTGGTTCACCATGGACAACCGCAACCTCTTCGCCGCCGGGCTCATCGAGGCGCAATTCCCAGGGGCGCTCCACGCCGCAGAGCACGCCGCCATCGGCCTGCTCCCTCTCGTCGCATCGAGCGATCGGTGGGACGTGGGAGGCGTTTCGACCGCGCTGCACGCCGACACCGAAGGGCCGACCATCTTCGTCTACGACGGGCACCCCGGCGGTGCTGGCTTCGCCGAACGGGGCTTCGATCGCGCCCGCGACTGGCTTTCAGCGACGAAGGCAGCCATCGAAGCTTGCGAATGCCCTTCCGGATGTCCCTCATGTGTTCAGAGCCCGAAATGCGGCAACAAGAACAACCCGCTCGACAAGGCAGGAGCCGTCCTCCTCCTCGGCGCGCTCCTCCGTGAAGCCGAGCGAGCGAAGCTGGGAGTGGGACCTTCCCCATGGTGACGCGCTCTGTGCGCCCGGTGCACCCGGCGTCTCCGGCTCGCCGGGACGACGGGACGACGGGACGACGGCCTGAGCCGCTCCCGGAAGGGCCAGCGGTGCTCGCGGCGCCTGGGCCCACACGGCTCAGGGGGGCTGGCCAGCACGGCTCAGGGCGGCTGGCCCGCACGGCTCACAGCGACTGACCTGCACTGGCTCACGGCGGCTGGCCAGCACGGGCTCGGCCCTCGACGTGGCCCGTGGCCATGACTTCCTCCCCCCGAACCACCACTCGGACCACCGCCCCCGGCAGCTCAACGTCGCACGACACCACTCGAGCTGCGTTAAGCCGTGCAACCTCTTGGGCGACGGCACACGTCTCGCCGGGTGCGAGACCACGCTCGGCATCTGCAGCAGCCAGCGCCGCGAGATCGGCCGCCCGTCCAGCACGCTCGGCCGCGATCACGGTTTGGGACAGCAAGACTGCCGCCGAACAGCCCAGAATTGCCACCAGAGCCAGCGCTAAGGCCAGAATTGTCCCGGCACCCCTGTCGGCGCCTCCGATGGCAGTTCGCCCCGACGCGGGACGCGAGGACCGCCTGCCCGGGGCGGCAACTGCTCTCCCCGCAGCCGAATCCCCGAGTCTCCCGCCCGAGCTCTCAGGAGGCCAGGCTGGACGCCCACGTACCGCAGCCGAATCCCCGAGTCTCCCGGCCGAATCCCCCCGCGGCAAGGTTCGCCCCTCCCCTTTCAAGGGGCCGACTCGAGCCGGACGGACGCCGTTGCCTGCGCGACGACGCCGCCAACAATTGCCAACGGGCCCGGCACCTGCATTCGCGCAGCGACGCTGGCCGTCGATCCATCCACCCCAACCGTGATGATGACGGCATCGCCTGCTATTCGCTTAGCCAAGGCGGTCGCCGTTTCGGGCGATTCCCCTCGCGCGATCTCCCTCGCTGCACCCCGCACTGCCTCTTCGACCTGCAATTGCATAATGGCCGCGCTGAGTGCCGTGAGGAGCACCCCGAGAAGAGCCACAACAGCGAGGACGCCTACAGCCAACTCGGCCGTAACTGCGCCTCTTGAGCAGGGGGCCAGAAGCGACCCCTTCCGCTCCGCCGCGGCACCGTTGCATCTCACCCTCTCCGACATCACGGAATGGCTAGGGCCGCTCGAATGATGTTGAGCAGAAAGCCCCGCACCTCTTCGCTTCGCATGATGACAACGAGGAGCCCGGCGAAGGCTACCGCCGCAAGGGTGGCGATTGCGTATTCGGCGGTCGCCATTCCCTCTTCGCTCCCACGCGGCGTTCCTTTCGGCGGCGTTCCCGCCCGCGACGCTCCCCTTCGTGACTTCGCTACCACCAACCGAAAGCGTCGCGGCTCCCTGCATCTGGGATCTCGGCGAGTGGAAGCGTCATCGCGAATTTGGTCCACTCTGCGCGGCTGGCGGACCGGTCGTTTCACAGAGGCTCCGGGATAGAGCTCAACGACCTCTGCCGGTCCATTTCGGACATGTTGCCGTTCTGCGGAAGTAGGGGCCTCCTCCCCCGCATCCAACTGCTCGCGTGCCGACGTGTTCTTCTGCCCCATGACTTCCCTTTCTCCTCTTTCCTGCCATGTTCTTGCTATTTCCATTTGCTGTTTTCATTTGTCTTTGGATATCCAATTTGAATACCCATCGAAATAGACGGAATCTATTGCTTCGGCGTTATGGTGCCATCGATAGGAGCACAGGGACGACGCCGAGGCACAGAAACGCAGGAAGGGAGCAGGCCCCGAGGGGAACGACGAGCCTGACCCCCAGCGCAGCTGCTCGCCGCTCGAGCTCGCGGTGCCTCTCGCGTCGGAGCATGCGTGCCCGCGCGGAAATCAGCTCAGCGGAGGGAGCTCCGGACGCCGCGGCGAAGTCGAGGGCCTCATGTAGTTCTCCCGCGAGCCGATCTTCGCGAGACGTGGCCCACGCGTGATCCCAGGGGACGCCAAGCCCGAGCGCAGTGGCGGCCCGAGCAGCGGACCCACGACCTTCCCCCACAGCGTGAGTGACGATAGTCAGCGCGCGATGAAGTGACGAGCCCGATTCGAGCATCGCCGCGATGAGCTCGAGCATGAGAGCGGCCCTTGAACGATCGTCTTCAGGCCCCCGAGGCTGATTTCCCGAACCTCGCCGGTCAAGGCCCCTCCGACTGTCGACTTGAGTCGATCCTTGCCGGAGGGACAAGGCGTTCCAACGGCTTCGCTCCAGCAAGAGAATCCAACAGGCCGCGAACAGCTGGAAGCCCAATCCCACGGCCAGCAGCCCAGGCCCCGCCACCCCACCGCTCATCGAAGCGCCCCGGTCTGGGCTACGAGCCGCCTCGACCAAAGCCGCCCTGCCAGCGCGAGCGCGACACCGCCCACAAGGCATACAAGGCCAACCGCGGTGCTGGTGAGGGCCACCAACGGGTCGGCTCCGATGAGCGTCCCAAGCAGGAGTCCGCCGAACGGCAAGACGGTAAGGATCCGAGTGGTGGCCTTGGGACCCGCAAGGGCGGTTGCGCGTGCGGCAGCAGCATCAGCGTCCGACTCAAGGTGGGACGAGAGCCGGTCGAAGACCGAGGAGAGAGGACAGCCCGATGCCTCCGCTACCTCGACACAGGCTGCGACTTCCAACCAGACGGCCAGCATGCGGGGCTCTCGCAGGCGGAGGCGCCCGCCCCCCGGCCGTTTCCTCGAGCCTGGGTCACCCATCGAGTTCGAGATTGCAGGGCTGAGCCCGTGCATCGCGTTGAAGACTGCAGGGGCAACCCCATGCACGGAACTAGGGGTCACAGCTGGGAACCCCTCCCGCCAGGCAAGGCTTGCGGCATCCCGAATCGCCCGCGCAACGGGAATGCCGAGAGCCGCGGCCCGAGCGGCCGCCTCGAGGACTGACGCCGCGTAGAGGATCTGCAGAGACGAGGCCGAATACGCGGATCGTGCGGATTTCCTGCTGCCATCAAGGCCCCCGTCGCCGAGGCGCCGCCTCGCGCTCAGAGCCGCCTGCCGCCACATCTGCTCGGGGGATCGCCCCGCGCGGAGCAGGGCTGCTAGCTCGCCAACAAGGAGCGCGGCTTGATGCAGACTTGTGGAAGCCGTCTTCTCGCGGGCCGGGGAGGCAATCGACAGGTTGGATGCCTGAGGCCGGATGGAGTAACCCCGGAAATCGGGCAGCCTTGGCCTCCCCAGGATGGCCGCTGACCACAGGAGCGTAAACACCATGAGTGAGGCGATCATGGTCTAGCCCCAGACGCACCGGACAACCGCTCGCATAGGAGGTCCCAGCCGGGGCCATCTTCCACTTGCACCGCATCACGGGCACGTGTCAGGGCGGGAGTCACGAGGAGTCTTCCGGCTTGCTCTGACACCACTGCGATCGTGGCAAGCTGCCTCAGACCGTCCCTTCGCTCAAGATGGAGCACAACGCTGAAGGCATTCGCGGCTTGCAGCGTCATCGCCTCGGACGAGAGGCCTGCGAGGGCACCGAGTGCGACGAGGCGGGCGGCCACAGCTTCCGCCGAGTTCGCATGAACAGTTCCCGCACCGCTGTGACCTGTGTTGAGCGCGGCCAGCAGCTCACGCACCTCAGCGCCACGGCACTCGCCCACCACGAGGCGGTCAGGCCGCATCCGCAGTGCCTGCCGAACGAGCTCGGCGAGATCGACCTTCCCGCTGCCCTCGACATTCCCGTGGCGTGCCTCAAGACCCACCACATGCGGATGTGCAGGGTTGAGTTCCGACGCGTCTTCAACGAGGACAATCCGCTCGGTAGGCGCAGCAAGCCCGAGAAGCGTACTGAGCAAAGTCGTCTTGCCGCTCCCGGTGGCGCCGCTCACAAGATAGCTGAGTCCTCCGGCGGCCATGGATTCGAGGATGGAGCGCTGCTCACCGACAATCGTTCCGGCGTGCTCAAGGTCCGCGAGATCGAAGGCCCGATGCCGACGGATCCTTACGGACAGGAGCGTCGTTCCCGTGGAGATGGGAGGGAGGACCGCATGCACTCGATAGCCGCCCGCGACTCGCACGTCCACACAGGGCGAACTGTCGTCGAGCCTCCGCCCGCCCGATGCCACCAATCGCACCGCGAGCGCGCGCACCGCCTCCTCGGAAGGGAAGCTGATCGGTGCGCGCTCGAGCCCACGCCCGCGATCGAGCCAGACGTCCTCAGGCCCGTTCACGAGAATGTCGGTCACGGCGCGGTCTTTGACGAGATTCTGGAGGGGGCCGAGACCGCTCAACTCTGCGGATATGAGGTCCACGGCAGCAAGCGTTCCGGCTGTCCCGAGCAACCGCCCGCTCTCGTGGACGGCCGCCGCGATGCGCGCGGGTGTCACCGCTCCGGGCACGGCGAGGACGCGCTCTCGCACATCGTCCAGAAGCTTCGAGTCGACAATCGGGACAGCGGTCATCGGGTCGCCTCGACTCGCGCGTGCCGTGCAACCGCCAGTCCCGCCTCCGAGGCCCTCGACGACCTTGACGACCACCAGGCCCTTGATGACCTCGAGGCCCTCGACGGTGAGGCGTCGGGCGGAGAGGTAACCAGTCCCTCGAGGATCGACGTAGCAGCTCTACGCAGCGCACGATGACGGGCCAGTTCAGGAAGACGGCCCTCCTCAGCCGCTGTGCCCAGAGCCCGGAGTTCCGGCACATGGGCCGCGAGCGGCCCGCCTACTGCTTCCGCAAGCCGTTCGGCATCGACGCCCTCGCCAAGCCGCCCCCGCACCACTATCCCAGTGGGAACCGGTGGGATCTCGTGCAAGAGTTGAGCTGCCGCCACGGCTGCACGGAGCCTGCCCGGAACGACGACGAGGAGACGATCGCTGGCCCAGCCGAAGTCCTTGATTCCTTCCCTGCTTCTACCAACGTCGATCATGACGGATCCAAATGCGCTCCGTCCCGCTTCGAGCACTCTCGCGACTGCCTCCTGCCCCACAGGGGTTGCAGATCCGGCCAAGGCTGGCCACGAGACGTAGGGCACACCGTTGGCGCGAGGAAGGGCCGCCTCGAGCTGGGGAGGGTGAATGCGACCGCTTGCCGCAGCTAGGTCGGGCCACGTGAGCCCCGAGGCGCGCTCCTCTGACAGGCACAGCTCTAGGCCGCCGCCGAGGCGATCGCCGTCGACAAGGAGCACAGAGTCGCCGCGAGCGTTCGCCACCATCGCGAGAAGCACCGCCGTCGTGCTCGCACCCGCACCCCCACAGCCGCCGATGACCCCCACGACAAGGCCGTCGTTCGCCTGGGACAGCCGCCTGCCGAGAAATTCGACGAGCCATCCACTGGCCTCGGGCAGTTCTGCAACATGTTCGACCCCCAAATCGGCCGCCCTCTGCCATAGGCGACCCCGGTCGTTCTCCCTTCCGACGAGGACTGTGTCGGGCCGATTCCGCCCCGAGACGTCGCCGACGTCCACGCCGAGAAGGAGGAGCGCGCCGTCGTCCGTTCCCTGTATCGCCTCGCCCAGGGTCTGGGCTGTTCGGAGCGCGACGCCGGCCACCGCAGCAACACGGGCGCACTCGTCGAGAAGCAGCGGGTCCTCGGTCACGCAGAGGACGGTTCCCTCGCGCGGAAGCCCACCGACCTCGACCTCGCCCATTTCCTGTCTCATGCCCATGGTTCAACCCTGATGCTCGTTCAGCCACCGGGGGCGTGGGGACGAGCGCCATGTGGAGGACACTCCGCGAGGCTTGATGTGGAGGACAAGAACAGTCCTGCGCTCACGGGACAATATGGAGGTGTACGCGATTCTGGCCGCCTCTCCCGACCGTCAGATCGTGCTCAGAACCCTCGATCCCTCAGGGCTGAGGAATGGCCCCGATACCACTACCGATCGCTCCGGCCTCCCGGGCCTCGTGGCCGAGTTCGAGGCCTCCCACCACCCCCGCTGGGTCTGGCGGACTGCCGCCGACTGGTATCCGGATCTGCTGGCCTCAGGCGTCCCCCTCCGCCGCTGCCATGACTTGATGCTGTGCGCAACGCTCCTCACCCATTCCGCCTATGCGGGGGTGTTCGCGACCTCCTTCGCGGACGTCGAGGGCCTAGCCAGTCAGCCAGGGAGCCTCCCGTCGGCTGCCCCCGCGCAAGGACAAGGCTCGCTTTTCGAGGAGCCGTCTGCGCAAGGACCGAGTGCGGACGAACTCGAGGCCGAGCTCGCCGCCCAGCTTGCTGCTGTCGCTGCCTCGGCCCACCCCGGCAAGCTGAGGCTCTTGTGCGCAGCAGACTCGGCTGGCGCGCTTGTCGCGGCGGAGATGCAGGCAGCAGGCATTCCCTGGGACGCCCAGACTCACGAAGCTCTCCTGGCCGACCAGCTCGGACCCCGCCCTCGGGGCTTCGAACGACCCGCTCGGCTCGAGGACAAGGCAAACGAACTGCGCGCTCGCCTTGGGGCTCCCAGCCTCAATCCCGACTCGCCTCAAGAGCTCATGCGGGCACTGCACCGAGCGGGCATCGAGGCGCGCACCACCCGCGCCTGGGAGCTCCGGGAGTTCACACACCCGGCAATCCCACCGCTCCTCGAGTACAAGAAGATGGCTCGGCTGTTCGCAGCGAACGGATGGGGCTGGCTCGACGCGTGGGTTCGGGACGGCAGGTTCCGGCCCGAATACGTCGTCGCGGGGGTTGTGACGGGGCGTTGGGCGTCGCGAGGCGGAGGCGCGCTCCAGATCCCCAAGCAGGTCCGTGCGGCTGTCCGTGCCCGCCCCGGCCACAAGCTCGTGGTTGCCGATGCGTCACAGCTCGAGCCCCGTGTCCTAGCTGCGCTCGCGCGAGACGACGCCATGGCCGCTGCGGCCCGGGACGCCGACCTCTACGCGGGTATCGCCGCCGCCGGCTTCGGCGGCGACCGGGCGAAGGCGAAGGTCGCTCTCTTGGGGGCAATCTACGGAGCGACGACCGGTGAGTCGGGCCGCCTCATGCCCCAGCTTGCTCGCCTGTACCCGCGCGCCGTCGCGTTCGTCGAGCAAGCAGCGCGCGACGGCGAACGCGGCTTGACGGTGACAACTCACCTCGGCAGGAGCTCACCTGCCCCGTCGGAGCGCTGGCAACGACTGCAGCGATCGGCTTCAGCGGAAGAACAGCGACGGGCTGACGCCGCGGCACGTGACCGGGGCCGCTTCACGCGGAACTTCGTGGTCCAGGGGACGGCCGCCGAGTGGGCCGAGTGCTGGATCGCCGAGCTGCGCCAGCAACTGCGCCGCCTCGCGTCCCGCGGCCTGCACGCAGAGCTCGTGTACTTCCTCCACGATGAGGTCATGGTCCACGCCGAGGAGGAGGCTGCGGGCGCGTGTGCGGACGCTGTGCAGGAGGCGGCGACGGCGGCCAAGCGGCTCCTCTTCGGCGACGCTCCCGTGCAGTTCCCGGTGAGCATCGCCGTCGTCGACTCCTATGACCAAGCGAAGTAGCGCAGGCGGACAGTCAGACGGCGATGTAGTGCTTCCGGTCGCGGTCCCATTCGACCGCCCAGCCGAGCCCAGTGAGGAGCGCGTCGAGCACCATTGCCGTGAAGCCCCAGACAAGGACGCCGTTGACGAGGAAGGCGGGGCTCGAGAAGATCGCGCCGCGGCGCCGCAGCACGCCCATGACCCGGTTGGCGGGATCGAGGAGGTCGCGGACCGGTGTGCGGAACACCTGCGCGGATTCGGCGAAGTCAACCACATCGACGGGCGACGGCGACGCCCACCACGCGAGCACCGGCGTCACGAGGAAGCCACTCACCCCGAGCGCGAGGGCGGGGAGCTCTCCCAATACGTCGACGCCCGTTGGATCCAGCCCCGTCTCCTCGACCGCTTCGCGCAGCGCGCAGTCAACGATCGTTGCGTCCTGCGGATCGCGGCTCCCGCCGGGGAAGGCGACCTGTCCGGGATGGGAGCCGAGCGTCTGAGCCCGCTCAAGGAGAAGGACATCCAGATCGGCCGGCGCGAGGGGCTTGTCGGAGGTTGCCGGAACATCATCGAGTTTGCCGAACAGCACGAGGACCGCGGCCTCACGTGCCTTGTGGTCGAGAACTTTCGGGTGCCAGCGCGGATCGAACGGGTCGGTCTTGCCCTCACGGATACCAGCCGCGAGAGCCTCGAGCTCCGCCCTCGCGCTCACGGGGTCCCGCCCGGCTCCGGGTCAGCGAGCCCTGCAACGGGATGTCCCTGCTCGCGCATCCGGATCTCGGCAGCTCGGTGAACATTCGCGACCATCTCGTTGCGCAGTTCCTCCTGCCCCGGCGCGAGTTCGTATTTCAGGAGCTTCCGCGCCTTATCGGGATCTGTCTCACCGATGCCAAACGAGGGGCACAAGGCCGCCACCGGGCACGCCCCGCAGGCAGGACGGCGGGAATGGCACACGCGGCGACCGTGGAAGATCACGCGGTGGGAGACCATCGTCCAGTCACGGGGCGGGAAGAGCTCCATGACGTCCTGCTCGACCTTGACCGGATCATCGGAATCCGTCCAGCCGAACCGCTTCGCCAGCCGGCCGAAGTGAGTATCCACGCTGATCCCCGGCACGCCGAAGGCATTTCCGAGGACCACGTTCGCGGTCTTCCGGCCGACGCCGGGCAACGTCACGAGATCTTCGAGGCGGCCGGGCACGACGCCGTCGAAGTCGTCCACGATCTTCTGCGAGAGCACGTGAAGACTCCGGGCTTTTGCCCGGAAGAAGCCGGTCGGCTTGATGATCTCTTCGATGTCGGCGGGCTCGGCTTCGCTCAGTGCGCGGGCGTCGGGGTAGTGGGCGAAGAGCGTCGGCGTGACCTGATTGACCCGCACGTCCGTGGTCTGCGCCGAGAGCACGGTCGCGACGAGAAGCTCGAAGGGATTGCGGAAGTCGAGCTCGGCGTGGGCGTAGGGGTAGAAGTCCGCAAGTATCCGGTCGATCTTACGGGCGCGCCGTTTGAGCGCGAGCGGCGACTCGTCGGGGGTGAGCCGGCGCCGCGCGGGCTTCCGAGCGGCGCCGGCGAGGCCGGTCAGCCGCGCTCGATTCCGGAGAGATCGCGCAGCACGCCGATCCTCCCATCCTGGCTCTGGACGAGGAACTCGTCCCCTCGGTCCTGGAGCGCGAGGATCCACTGTCCGGGCTCGAGGGTGAACAGCGGGAGTCCGCTCTCCGGATCCAGCGCGGCCCTCGCGTGGTTCACAGCGAACCAGAACGCCTCATACTCGGGTTCGGGCTCTTCGTAGTTCCGAGTCGCCTCGAAGCCGGCCGAGCGGTCGACGGCGGGGGCAAGCTGGGTTGCAGGGCCCACCTCCGGCTCTGGTTCGACGGGGTGAAGGACGGGCGAGGCCTGTGTCGGGGCAGGCTCGCTCTGAGGGGGTTCGCTCGCCCCTTCAGGTGCTACGGCCTCGGCCTGGGCGGCTTTCTCCCGGGCGGCCTGCTCCTGTCCGGCTTCGTGAGAGGAGGGCATCACGGACGTCTTGTCCGCTGCGGGCTCGGCGGCCTGGCCCGCAATCGCGGGCTCGGCGGCCTCGGACTCGACGGCCGCCGGCCGGGCAGCCTGAGGCTCGCCGGCATGCGACCCAACCGTCGGTTCGACCCGTCCCGCAACCCGGGGCGCACCATAGGCCTCGCCATCCGCGTCGCCGAGCACGACGTCGTCGTCCGCAGCAGGCCCAACAGGCGCCGCGGCAGTCGAAGCAGCGTCCTCGGCAGTCGAAGCGGGCGCCTCGGCCGCAGGAGTGCCGGAATTGTGCCGCCCGATGGGCTCGTCGTGGCCAGCCGCTTCTTCGGTCTTGTCCTTGCCGCCCTCGCCCTGGGCAGCCATCGCTCCGGCTGCGAGCGCCGCGATGCTCGCTCCTGCCGCGGCGGCGCCGGCGGCACCGGTCGCCGCTGCCGCTGCTCCCGCTGAGGAGACCCCGGAGCCTCGGACGCCTTCGCCCTCTGGTGCGCTCGCGCCGTCGGACGCCAGGCTCCCGGCCCACGGTGTCGGGCTGCCGTTCGGGGAATTCTTCAGGCGCGCGGCCGCAGGGAACTGGGACCGGGCAGCTTGTGGCGCCTTCGACTCCTGCGAGGGCTTGAACGCACTCGGCCTCACAGCCCCGTCCTTCTGGGCCCCTGCCTTCTGCGCCCCGGCGGCCCGGGTCTTGGGCTTCTGGACTGGCTCCACGGCGTCGCGCGCAATGACGTGGGCGGGAACCTCGGCGCGTCCCGCGAAGTCGATCGCGAAGGCCGGGATGACCGGCGCCAGAATAGTCGCGACGACAAGGACTGCCCCTCCCACGAAGCCGACGAGACCGCCCGGCGTCAACGCCGTCACGGCGAAGACAAAGTAGTACGAGCAGGCGAAGGCTGCCACGACGGATGCGAACTGATCAAGCGAGAGCGAGCCGATCCGGAGGTGCATTCCCGGCGAGAGGCGGCGCCATGCGAAGAGAGCCGCGAGCACGAGCGGCAGCAGGATGCCGATCCCGATGAAGTAGAGGTTCTGGGCATTCCAGAGGTTCAGCGTGCTCCCACGTTCCACGAGCGGCAGCAGCGAACCGACGAACGTGATGAGTACGCCCACGAACACGGCGATGTCACGAGCCGTGAACGGGCCTAAAACGGCTGCGGCTCTGCCATCCTGGGCCGCGTTGCGGTCCCCCGCGGTCTCGGGCACGCTTCCGGGTCCGGGCACGGCACCGCCAACGCGAGAGGAACCCTGACGGGAATCAGACATGGGCTGCTCCTTCGGTCGTCCTTCCAGTTCAGCCTAGCCATAACGTCTGTGCGGCACCTAGCGCGCAAGCCCGCTCTCGGCCGTCCGGGATGTGACGTATGCAACTCCACCGCTACTGCGCAAGGTTTAGTGTGGGAAGAGGCAGCCGACTGTGTCCGGTTCCACAGACCTGGAGTTCTGGGTCGTGTCGCGAGGACGCAGGGCTGGATCACGCGCCGGATCGAGCCGAAAGGACGTTCATGTCCCAGCAAACCGTCAATGGTGACGCCTTCGAGAACCTCCTCCACGAGGAGCGCAAGTTCCCGCCCACCCCCGAATTCGCCGCGGCCGCCAACGTGCATGAGGAAATCTATGCGAAGGCCGCCGAGGACAGGGTGGCGTTCTGGGCCGAGCAGGCCCGGAAGTATCTGACGTGGTCGAAGGACTTCGATCAGGCTCTTGACTGGTCCGAGGCGCCGTTCGCGAAGTGGTTCGTGGGCGGGGAGGTCAACGCGGCCTACAACGCGCTCGACCGCCACGTCGAGAACGGGCTCGGGGACCGGGTCGCCATCCACTTCGAGGGCGAACCCGGGGACACCGAAACGATCACGTACGCGGACCTGACGGAGCGGGTCAAGAAGGCCGCAAACGCGTTCGAGTCCCTCGGGGTGCGCAAGGGCGACCGTGTCGCGGTCTACCTGCCGATGATCCCCGAGGCCGTCGTGACGATGCTCGCCTGCGCGCGCATTGGCGCGGTCCACTCGGTGGTGTTCGGCGGGTTCTCCGCCGAGGCGCTCCGCTCGCGGATCGACGACGCCGAGGCCAAGCTCGTCGTCACGGCCGACGGAACGTACCGGCGCGGGAAGCCGTCCTCGCTCAAGCCCGCAGTGGACGACGCCCTCGCCGAGCCCGGGCACACGGTCGAGCACGTCGTCGTCGTGCGCCGCAACGGGCAGGACGTCGCCTGGACCGAGGGCCGCGACCTGCACTGGCATGAGGTCATGGAAGCCGCCTCCGGTGAGCACACCGCCGTCGGGCACGACTCCGAGCACCCGCTCTACATCCTCTACACCTCCGGGACCACGGGGAAGCCGAAGGGCATCCTCCACACCACCGGCGGGTACCTGACCCAATGCGCGTTCACGCACTCCGCGGTGTTCGACCTCAAGCCCGAGACGGATGTCTACTGGTGCACCGCCGACATCGGCTGGGTCACGGGCCATTCGTACGTCGTGTACGGACCGCTCGTGAACGGGGCGACCCAGGTCATGTACGAGGGCACCCCGGATTCCCCGCACCAGGGCCGGTGGTGGGAACTCGTCGAGAAGTACAAGGTCTCGATCCTGTACACGGCTCCGACCGCGATCCGCACCATGATGAAGTGGGGCCGCGAGATCCCGGACAAGTACGACCTTTCGAGCATCCGCGTCCTGGGCTCCGTCGGCGAGCCCATCAACCCGGAGGCGTGGATGTGGTACCGCGAGGTGATCGGGCACGGCAAGGCTCCGATCGTGGACACGTGGTGGCAGACCGAGACCGGCGCGATCATGGTCGCCCCGCTGCCCGGCGTCACCGCGACCAAGCCCGGCTCCGCGCAGGTGCCCCTGCCCGGGATCGCGGTGGACGTCGTCGATGAGAACGGCAAGCCCGTGCCGAACGGGCACGGCGGCTTCCTCGTGGTCCGCGAGCCCTGGCCGTCCATGCTGCGCACCATCTGGGGGGATCCGGAGCGGTTCAAGGAGACCTACTGGTCCCGCTTCGAGGGTGTGTACTTCGCGGGCGACGGGGCGAAGAAGGACGACGACGGCGACATCTGGCTCCTCGGGCGCGTCGACGACGTGATGAACGTCTCCGGTCACCGCCTCTCCACCACCGAGATCGAATCCGCCCTCGTCTCCCATGAGTGGGTTGCGGAGGCCGCGGTCGTGGGCGCTGTCGACGAGACAACAGGCCAGGCCGTCGTCGCGTTCGTGATCCTGCGAGGCGAGGCCGAGATCTCCGAGAGCGACGACCCGTCCGCGATCCTCCGCGCGCACGTGGGCAAGGAGATTGGCCCCATCGCCAAGCCCAAGCACGTCCTCGTAGTGCCCGAGCTGCCGAAGACCCGCTCGGGGAAGATCATGCGGCGCCTCCTCAAGGACGTCGCGGAGGGCCGCGATCCCGGCGACGCGACCACCCTCGCGGACCCCTCCGTCATGCAGCAGATCGCGGCTGACTTGCGGAAGTAGGCCGGCAGACACAGGCGCGCGCCTCACGGACCCCTCGAGCCTTCCGTGACGCCTTCTCGCAGGGAAGTTCCCGTTACGTGAACTTCCCTGCGATAACGGCCGCCCACCTGGGTGAGCTACCGAGCTCGACTGTTCCTCGACAGGGAGGAATTTCGCGAGCCCCTCCACATAGGAGCTTCACCCCCCCCGCCCTGACCGCGTTACGGCACCAGACTCGAGATCGTGGATCCTCTGGCTCATCTCGTCGACAGTTCGCTGCGAAAACTCGACGGCCACGCGTTCGACCCGAGGACCAGGTTCGGGGATGGTCGGCTGGTAAGGCTCAGACGTGGCTTCTACATGCCCACCGAGGTGTGGCTTGAGGCATCGGCTTCGGACCGGTTCCGAGCAGCGGCCATAGCCCACGCCCTCGCGAACCCCAACACCGTGTTCTGCGGGGAGACAGCCCTCTTCTTGAACGGAATACCGGTCGTCAAGGTCCCGCTGTCCATCGACGTTGCAGTCCGCTCGACGACGCGGCTCGGCCTTCGGCCGAACACGTTCGACGTTCGCGGCGATTCCGACCTTGCGCGCCGCGCACGTCGCGTTGCACCGCCTCCTGTTCGGCGTCACCGTCACGACGATCAGCACACGACGTTCACGGGCCTCGCGACGGGTCGGTTCGCGCGAGCCATCACTGTGGCCGATGGCGTGCTTCGCCGCAGCGGCAGAGAATCGCTGCTCGAGCTGCCGGAGATCACGTCGGCCATCTCGCGTCTCCCGCACAAGAAACACCGGCAGAGAGCGGAGGTGATCGCCTCGCTCACGAGGGCCGGATCTGAATCGGCCGGCGAGTCCGTGAGCCGCGCACTCATGCATCTGTTCGGCTTTCCCGAGCCGATTCTCCAAAGGGAGCATCGGGACGCTCAAGGGTTTGTCGGTCGGACTGACTTCGCCTGGGATGTCGCCCCGGAACCCGTGGGCGAATTCGACGGCTGGGGAAAGTACTTTCGCCGCGAACTGACTGGCGGGGAGGATCCGCGAGAGATCATCAGGCGAGAGAAGCGCCGCGAGAACAGGCTGCTCGCGTTGGGCCATCCGGTCCTCCGATGGGACTGGTCGGAGTTGGAACAACCAGCATTGCTCCGAGCGAAACTCATCGAGGGCGGGCTTCGGCCGACGGCGCGCAAGCCAGGTCTCGCAGACAAGTTCACGTAGCGTGAACTCCTCTGCGAGAGCGGAACTTCGCTCTTTCAACAAGCGGACTTCTCCGCGAGAACGGAACTTTGCGTCCGGGCGCAACCGGCCGCGGCCCCCGGCCGGGGCGCCTCAGCAGCCGCAGGACGCGCGGCGGATGAGCGTCCCGGGGAAGATCCGGTTGCGCTTGTGTCCCCCGCCTCCCACGAGGGCCTCGACCGCCGCCCGAGCCATGTCCTCGACGGGCTGGGCCACGGTCGTGAGCGGAGGCCAGCTGTACTCGGCCTCGGCGGAGCCGTCGAACGAAACGACCGCGAGGTCTTCCGGAACCCGCACTCCGGCCTCGTGGCACGCCTTGAGGAGACCGACGGCCTGAAGGTCTGAACTAGCGAACACGGCCGTGGGGCGATCGGCTTCATTGAGCAGCCACTTGCCTGCCCGATAGCCGCCCTCGCGACTGAACGGCCCGCGCATAACAGGGCCAGCCTGAAGCCCGGCCTCCTCAATTCCCTGCCGCCATCCGACTTCGCGCGCGTCCAGGTCGCCTCCGGTATTGGTCCCCATGATGAGGCCGATCTTGCGGTGGCCGTGCTGCGCTAGGTGCTCCACTGCCAGCCGCGCCCCGTCCTGGAGCGCGACACCTACGGAGTCGAAGCCCGGACTCTCGGCACTGTGGTTCAGGAGGACGGCGGGTATCTCGGCCGCCTCCAGGTCACGAAGGTCCGGTTCGAACAGCACGCTGCACAGGAAGACGCCGTCGACACGACGCGAGACGAGGTTCTCGACCTGCCGTCGCTCAGCGGAGAGCGAGCCACCGGAGTTGGCGATGAGGAGCGCGTAGCCCCGCTCGGCGGCTGCCTCCTCGACTGCGTGGGCGAGCGTGGCGAAGAACGAATTCGTGGCGTCGGGGACCACCATGCCGAGCATCTCGCTCGAGCCGAGCTTGAGCGCCCGCGCCGCGGCATTGGGCCGGTACCCGAGCGCCGCGATCGCGTCGCGCACCTTGGCTTCGGTAGCCGGAGAGACCTTCTTCGGCCCCCCGTTGACAACGTAGCTCACGACGGCGCTGCTCACCCCCGCGAGCCGCGCCACGTCCTTGCGGGTGGCGGCGGGCTTCGCAGCGGTGGGATGGGGCATGGCCACCATGCTAGCTTCGGCCCCCAATGCCGGTGGGGGAGGAGACGGACGACGACGGCGCGTCCCCCTGGGTGGAGAACCCGCCGGGGGCGTCGCCGAAGTCAGGGACCGGTAGGCGCTCACCGCCCCTGAGGGCGGACTGGTGGGCAACGATTCCCGGGAGGGTGTACCGGGCAGCCTCCCAGGCGTTGACGGGTGGAAGCGTCCGGGTCGCTACGGCACGCGCGAAGTCGTCGACGAGGAAGTGATGGCTCCCCTCGTGCCCGTTGGGCAGGCCCCGCAGCTCGGTGGGGAGACGCGTTGCGTCGTGCACGGGGGCAAGACCGGACACGAAGGCGTCCCGGAGCGCAGGGGCCACGTGCGCGAGGGAAGGGTCGTCGGCGTCGAGCGTCGCCGCCGTCGTGAGCAGCTCGCTCACATCGGTGACCCCCGCCTTGTCCTGCCAGACGCTCGTGTTCACGAGCTGCTCGAAGCTGCCCTCGGTGCCGAAATAGCGGAAGCGGCTCTCGCGGAGGTGCGAAGGGTATCCGACGCGACGGAACTCGTTGATCCGCATGGACCCGCCACCCGCGAGTTCGAAGAGAGCGGTGGCGTTGGAGAAGTCGTTGCTGAACATGCTGACGTCGCGGTCGAAGACTCCGTCGCCGCGCTCGTCGCGGACGCCGATGCAGCTCACGCTCACGGCGCGGCCACCGATGGCGCCGAGCACCCCGCCCACTGAGTGGGTCGGGTAGAGCATCGGCGGGTAGCTCGCCGTGCGCTTCCAGTCGGCGCCCCCGCTGTACCGGTAAGCCTCGTAGAAGCCCAAGTCCATGTCGTGCACGTAGTCGCCCTCGGCGTAGAAGATCCGTCCGAAGGCGCCTTGATCCCGGCGCTCCCTCGCGTACACGGTTGCCGGGTTGTAATAGCTCGTCTCGCCCATCATGTACGTGAGGCCGGTTTCGCGGACGGCCTCTATGATGGCGCCGATCTCCTCGACGCCGATGGCCATCGGCACCGCAGAATACACGTGCTTGCCGGCCCTGAGCGCTTGGACCACGAGCGGTCCGTGGGTCCAGCGTTGGGTGAAGATTGCGACGGCGTCCAGATCGCTGTCGAGCATCGCCTCGAAACTCGGCACGGTGCCCGCGAGACCAAGGCTGCCAGCGAGGTCTTCCGCCCGTTCCGGCAGGACGTCGGCAACGTGCACGGACGCAATGAGCGGGTGGGCCGCGAAGAGCTTCGCGAACTGGCCGGCGAACTGCCCTGCACCGACAAGGCCGAGGGAAAAGCGGGTGGTGTGCGTCATGCGGGAAGTCTCGCAGCAGAAGTTACTCGAGTCAACGCCTTGGCTCAAAGGTCGCGTGTCCTTTCACGTAACCACCGAGACTGGGGCTTGCGCGCCCGAAAGTTACTCGTGTAGATTCGACGTCAATTGTTAGCCATGTCACAGCGGAGGATTCAATGACGACCACCTCAGTGGGAGCGCGGAAGCCAGTAAGACGCGGCGCCGGCGCCCTCCCCTCGGACGGTGCTCCCAACCGTCGTCGGCGCCAGCTCGGCGATCTGCGTGTTGCCCTCGTCTTCGTTGCGCCGGCGCTCGTCGGCTTCGTGCTCTTCTACCTTGTTCCGACCGTCCGAGGCGTCTACCTGAGCTTCACGGACTACGATCTCTTCTCCAACCCCGTCTGGGTGGGCCTTGCTAACTACATCAAGATCTTCCAGGACAAGCTCTTCTGGAACGCCATGGGCGTCACGACCGAGTACGTCCTCCTGAACATCGGTTTCCAGACGGTCATCGCCCTCGGCCTCGCACTCCTCATGTACCACGTCACGAGGTCGACGCTCGTCCGGGGCATCCTGCTCATGCCCTACCTCGTGGCGAACGTCGTCGTCGCGCTCCTCTGGTTCTGGATGCTGGACTACCAGATCGGCATCGTCAACGAGATCCTGCAATGGATTGGACTCCCCCGGGTCGCATTCTTCGGAAACGATCAATGGGCCATCCCGACCATCGCGTTCGTCAACGTGTGGCGGAACATGGGCTATACCGCCCTCCTGCTCTTCGCGGGGCTGCAGGCCATTCCGAAGCATGTTTACGAGGTCGCGGCACTCGATGGCGCGAACAGGTGGAAGACGTTCTGGAAGATCACCATTCCGCTCCTGCGTCCGGTGCTCCTCCTCGTCCTCGTTGTGACGATCACCGGCTCGTTCCAGATCTTCGACACCGTCGCTGTGACGACCAAGGGCGGCCCGGTGAACGCCACAAGGGTGATCCAGTACTTCATCTACCAGAAGGCCTTCTCTGATCAGGAGTTCGGATACGCGTCGGCTCTGAGCGTCATCCTCTTCATCATCCTGGCGATCATCGCCTTCCTGCAGATGAAGATCCTCCGCGGCAACGAGAACGACCTGGACTGAGAGGACAGCCATGACAACCATGACCACTCCGCGCCGCCGCATCGACTGGGGACGCACGGCCGCCTGGGCAGCCCTCGCCGTCGCCATCGCCGTCTCCCTCGGACCGATGCTGTGGATGCTCCGCACCGCCCTCTCAAGCGACCACGCCCTGGCCTCGCATTCGGCAGACCTCCTCCCGGCGGACTTCAGCTGGGGCGCGTTCGCCCGAGTCTTCGGTCTCGAGTCGCCGGCGCAGGCGATCGCGGAAGGCGGATCGGGTGCTGCGATCAGCTTCTGGCAGTACCTGCTGAACTCGCTGATCGTCTCGACGGTCATCACCGTCTCCCAGGTCTTCTTCAGCTCCCTCGCCGCCTACGCCTTCGCCCGTCTCCGCTGGCCGGGCCGGGACAAGGTGTTCAGCCTGTTCCTCGGCACGCTCCTCGTGCCGTCGATCTTCACCGCGCTGCCGAACTTCCTGCTCGTGAAGAACCTCGGCCTTCTGAACACGTATCTCGGGATCGCCCTCCCCACCATGCTCATGACGCCGTTCGCCGTGTTCTTCCTGCGCCAGTTCTTCCTCGGGATGTCCCGGGAAGTCGAGGAGGCCGCGATGCTCGACGGGGCGAAGCACGCGCGGATCTTCTTCCAGATCACCCTCCCGAACGCGACCGCGCCCCTCGCGACCCTGTGCCTGCTCACGTTCATCACTGCCTGGAATGACTACTTCTGGCCGCTTCTGGTCGGCAATGATCCCTCGGTACGCGTCCTCACCGTGGCCCTCGGAATCTTCCAGTCCCAGTCCCCCCAGGGCGCCCCAGACTGGTCGGGCCTCATGGCGGCCACGCTCATCTCGGCGCTGCCGATCCTGGCGCTGTTCGTCGCCTTCGGAAAGAAGATCGTCAACTCCATCGGCTTCTCCGGCATCAAGTAAGTCCCAGCAAGTCCCTTCTCGAGCTCCCGGCGGACGCCGGAAGCGCCCTTCTCCCCTGCCCGATTCCGTTCCCTGAAAGGACTCCACCATGAAGAAAGCACTCGGCGCGGTCGCCGTCGCAGCTGCGGCAGCACTCGCCCTCTCTGCCTGCACGAGCGGCTCGAACCAAGCCTCAAGTAAGGGCGACGCGAGCGGAACCATCAACTATTGGCTCTGGGACGCGAACCAGCTCCCCGCCTACCAGCAGTGCGCCGACGACTTCCACAAGGCCAACCCCAACATCACCGTCAAGGTGACCCAGACGGGTTGGAATGACTACTGGGGCAACCTCACGAACAGCCTTGTCGCTGGCAACGGGCCCGACGTCTTCACCGACCACCTCTCGAAGTTCGGCGACTTCGTGAAGAACCACGAGATCCTGCCCATCGACGACGCCGTCAAGACGGACAACATCGATCTCAACCAGTACCAGCCCGGCCTCGCAGACCTGTGGGTGGGCTCGGACGGCAAGCGCTACGGGCTGCCGAAGGACTGGGACACGGTCGCCCTGTTCTACAACAAGGACATGCTCGCCAAGGCCGGCATCTCCGACTCGGCGATGCAGAGTCTCAACTGGAACCCCCAGGATGGGGGCAGCTTCGAGAAGGTCATCGCCCACCTCACCGTCGACAAGAACGGAAAGCGCGGCGACGAGCCCGGCTTCGACAAGAACAATGTCGCTACCTACGGGTTCGGCCTCGACGGGTCCGGCTCAGGCATCGGTCAGACCGAGTGGAGCTTCCTGACCGGCACCACCGGGTGGAACTACACGAACAAGAATCCCTGGGGCACTCAGTACAACTACAACGACCCGAAGTTCCAGCAGACCATCGCTTGGTACAAGGGCCTCATCGACAAGGGCTACATGCCCAAGCTCGAGACGACCGTCGGAGCGTCCGAGCCCGATGACTTCGGCGCGGGCAAGTCGGCTATCAACGTCAACGGCGACTGGCTGCTCAGCCAGTACAAGGGCTACAAGGGCATCAACCTGGGCCTCGCCCCGACCCCGACCGGCCCCGATGGCAAGCGTGCCTCGATGTTCAACGGCCTCGCTGACTCCATCAACGCCGCCACCAAGAACCCGGCTGCTTCGACAAAGTGGGTCGAATACCTCGCCTCGTCGGCCTGCCAAGACGTCGTCGCCTCGCACGCCGTCGTCTTCCCAGCCATCAAGGAAGCAACGGACAAGGCCGCTGCGGCCTTCAAGGCCAAGGGAACCGACGTCACCCCATTCACTCAGCAGGTCAAGGACGGCACCACGTTCCTCATGCCGATCACGAACAACGCCGCGAAGATCAACGACATCATGCAGCCGGCCATGGACTCCGTGATGTCCGGCAAAGCGCCGGTGAGCTCCCTCACCGATGCGAACAATCAGGTCAACGCCCTCTTCCAGCAGTAGACGCCATGCCCGTACCGTGGGGGCTCGGGCCATCCGAGCCCCCACCCCTCAAGACCGAAAGCGATCCCATGAACCCCCTGCATCTCCGTTCCGCCGGCGTCAGCCTCCTGCTGGCCTTCGATTCCGGCGAGGCCGAGATCGTGCACTGGGGCGCAGACCTCGGGGAGGCCATTCCCGACCTCAATCTCCTGCGCGCCCCCGTTCCGCACTCCGCCTTGGACGTGCCCGTCGTCGCCGGCTTGCTTCCCCAAGCCTCGTCCGGCTGGCTTGGTCGGCCAGGGCTGCGGGGGCATCGGACAGACGACGACGGCGCCCCCGGCTTCGCTTTTTCGCCCGCCCTGCGCGTCACCGCGGCGGAGGCGAGCCTGGATGGACGCCGGGCGAGGATCACCCAGTCGGATGCGGAGGCGGGGCTCGAGCTCGTGTCGGAACTCGTTCTGAACGAGGGCGGCCTCCTCGAGATCTCGCACGAGCTGATCAACCGCGGAACCGGCGCCTACCACCTTGGGGAACTCGGCGTCGTCGTCCCCGTCCCCAGCGCCGCCTCGGAGCTGCTGGACCTCACCGGGCGCTGGTGCCGCGAGAACCACCCCCAGCGCCAGCAGATCCTGCAGGGGACGTGGGTGCGCTCCGGACGCCACGGCCGCACTGGGCACGACTCCTCGCTCCTCGTCGCGGCAGGCAGTGTCGGCTTCTCGAACCGCAGTGGCCGCATCTGGGCTGTCCATTTTGGCTGGTCAGGCAATCACGAGCAGTACCTCGACTCGCTCGCCGACGGTCGCCGCATGCTCGGAGCCGCCGAGTTGCTCGGCTCGGGAGAGATCGTGCTCGCCGCGGGGGAAAGCTATCGGACCCCCACGCTCTACGCGGCGTACTCAGACAGTGGCCTCGACGGGGTCACGGACGCGTTCTACCGCTGGTTCAGAGCACGGCGTCAGCACGTGACGTCGCACGCGTTGGCGAATTACCGACCGCGGCCGGTGGTGCTCAACACGTGGGAGGCGGTGTACTTCGACCACCGCCTCGAGCCGCTCATCGAGCTCGCGGACGCGGCCGCGGACCTCGGCGTCGAACGCTTCGTGCTCGACGACGGCTGGTTCCGCGGGCGCCGAGACGACCATGCCGGCCTCGGTGACTGGTACGTCGACGAGACCATGTGGCCCGACGGCCTCGCGCCGCTCATCGAGGCCGTCACCTCGCGGGGAATGGAGTTCGGCCTCTGGGTCGAGCCGGAGATGGTGAACCTGGATTCCGACGTCGCCCGCGAGCACCCGGAATGGATTTCCCGGCCGTCGGCGGCTTCGCCCAAAGACGGCGGCCGGCTTCCGCGCGAATGGCGCCACCAGCACGTCCTCGACCTCGCCAACCCCGAAGCGTGGCAGTACGTCTACGATCGCCTCGACGCCCTGCTCCGCGAGAATGACATCGCGTACCTCAAGTGGGACCAGAACCGGGACCTCGCCGAGCAAGGCCATGCCGGCCGTCCGTCTGTGCACGAGCAGACTCTCGCCGCCTACCGGCTCTTCGACGCGCTCAAGGCCGCGCATCCGCGAGTCGAGATCGAATCGTGCTCTTCGGGCGGAGGCAGGGTGGACCTCGGAATCCTCCAGCGGACCGACCGAGTGTGGGCCTCGGACTGCAACGACGCGCTCGAGCGCCAGACCATCCAGCGCTGGACCGAAGCGGTCCTCCCGCCCGAACTCGTCGGCGCGCACGTCGGCCCGACCCACTCCCACACGACCGGCCGCGTCCACGACATCTCGTTCCGCGCCATCACGGCCCTGTTCGGGCACTTCGGGATGGAATGGGACATCCGCCAGGCAACGGCTGCCGAGCGGGAGACCCTCCGACGCGCCATCGCGCTCTACAAGCAGCACCGGGATCTCCTGCACTCGGGCGTCCGCATCAACGCGGACCTCGCCGAGCCGAACCTCACGCTCCACGGCGTCGTAGCGCACGACGGCGGCGAGGCCCTGTTCGCGGCCGTCGCCTTGGGCTCGCTGTCGGCTGAGATGCCCGGCCGGGTGGGGATTCCGGGGCTCGATCCCGAGCGGACTTACCGCCTCGCCGTCGCCCTCCCGACTCCCGAGGACGCGGACTTCGTTGACAGCTTCATCCAGACGTCACCTCCCGCTTGGCTCTCGGAAGGAGCGACGGCGACGGGCCGCTTCCTGGCCGAGGTCGGCCTTCCGCTGCCGATACTCCGGCCGGAGCACGCGATCCTGCTGCATGTGACAGCCGTGGAGTAAGGCGACGACAAACGCTTCCACGGTAAAAGCTCGTATGTCTGGCCCAAGGCATCGCCTCTCGTCCTTATGTTTCCGTGAGCTATGCGGCTATAGCGAGCAGAGGACGTCCTTAGTTCATTGACGATTGACTATGTTTAATAGTTTGGTGGGCGTGAGCTTGCGCTCCGGGAGGCGACCTTCCCAAGTTCCGGCCACGCCGCGAGCGAGGCACCGCCCGCCGTCACTGTTAGGGGAGCTAATGACCATCGAGAACCTCGAGGGACGAGTCAGATTCGGAGGCGCAAAGGCGCTAGCGGTTGCCGTTGTTGCCGCCGCTGATCAACTGGGATGCCGCGTGCTAACACAGAAGATATGAGTTCGAGCCCGCTCCTACGTACACCCGGGACATGGAGGGGCCGCCTCTTTCTCTTCGTCGTGTCAACTGCCGGGGCTTACTCTGCTCAATGGCTCCTCTACTGGGCCACGAGCTGGCAACAGATCAAACCGACCGACTTCAGTCCCGTCATGTTCGCGCTCATCTTCGGAATCTTCTCGGCGAGCGTCCCCGGCGGCCAACCGTGGCTCCGAGTGCGAAGAAGGCGGAAAGACTCCTAGAACCCGAACATGACGCACCACCGGCGGGTGTTCACGTCATGCCCAACGGTCTCTGCTACCTGTGTGGCCGGCGGAGGCGGGGGTGCCCCGCCCGCCGGGTGGAGAAGCCTTGGGGATCGCGCACACGGGACAGTCAAGACCCGCGCCCTGGCGCGGCGACGGCAGTGGTGCCGCCGTCGTCGTCCTCGCCGAGGTAGCCCTGCCAGCAATGGCGGGCTCACCGAACTCGAAAAACTTTCGCTTCTGATTAGTTCTGTGAGTTTCTGTGTACGGGCATACGCTGGGTCATACCTGAGCTCACCAAGCGACCCTCGCGGAGGCTGATCACGCCTATGGACATCTCTGATCTCACCCGTCGCCTCGGCAACGGAACGCCCCGCATCGCGTTCGGCGCGGACTACAACCCCGAACAGTGGCCAAAGGAGGTGTGGAAGCACGACGTCGAACTCATGCGCGAGGCCGGCGTGAACCTCGTGAGCGTCGGCATCTTCAGTTGGGCTCTGCTCGAGCCCGAGGAGGGCCGTTACGAGTTCGGCTGGCTGGACGAGGTCATGGACCTCCTGCACGCGAACGGAATCGCCGTCGACCTCGCCAACGCGAGCGCCTCGCCACCGCCTTGGTTCACCGTGAAGTACCCCGATTCGGCGCCAGTCGATGCGAACGGCGTCCGCCAGACCCACGGCTCGCGTCAGGCCTTCGCCGCGTGCTCCCCCGACTACCGCCGAGCCGCCGCGGCTCTCACCACGGCAATCGCCCAGCGCTACTCATCCCACCCCGCGCTGGCGATGTGGCACATCCACAATGAGTACGGCTGCCACAACCAGCCCGATTTCGGCCCGCACGCGGAGCGCGGCTTCCGGGAATGGCTCGAGGCTCGCTATGGAACCATCGATGCCCTCAACGACGCCTGGGGAACGGCCTTCTGGTCCCAGCACTACTACAACTGGGCCGAGATCATGCCCCCGCGCCACTCGGGCACCCACGTCAACCCGACTCAGCAGCTCGACTTCGCGCGCTTCTCCTCCGATTCGCTCCTCGAATGCTTCGAGGCCGAGGCCTCAATCATCCGCGCTAATTCGGACAAGCCCGTCACCACGAACTTCATGGGCATCAACATGGGCCTGGCGCGCCCGATCGACTACTGGCGCTGGGCTCCGCGCATGGACATCGTCTCGAACGACCACTACCTCATGGCCGAAGATCCCAGGAACCATCAGGACCTCGCCCTTGTCGCAGACCTCACGCGCGGCTGGGCCCAGAGCAACCCTTGGCTGCTCATGGAGCACTCCACCTCGGCCGTGAACTGGCAGCAACGCAACATCGCCAAGAGCCCGGGACAGATGCTAAGGAACTCGTTCCAGCACCTCGCCCGGGGCGCCGACGGCATCCTCTTCTTCCAGTGGCGCGCCTCGCGCGCGGGCGCGGAGAAGTACCACTCGGGCATGCTTCCGCATGCGGGTCGGGACACCAAGGTGTGGCGCGAGGTCGTCGAGCTCGGCGCGGCCCTCGAGAAGGCATCCGAGGTCGCCGGCTCCCGCGTGCTCGCGGACGCAGCGCTGGTCTTCGACACGGACGCCCGTTGGGCGGCAGAGCTGGACTCGCATCCGAGCGTGGAAGCCCAGCCGGTGCGCGAGCTCCGGGAATGGCACGACGCCCTCTTCCGCGCCGGCATCACGACCGATGTCCGGCAGAGCACCGACGACCTCTCCGCCTACCGGCTCGTCGTGGCACCGATGCTGTACCTCGTCACGGACGACGGCGCGGCGAACCTCCGGCGGTACGTCGAGGGCGGTGGCACGCTCGTTCTGACCTATTTCTCCGGGATCGTCGACCAGAACGACCGCATCATCATGGATCCCATCGACGGCGGAGGCTACCCTGGCGCCTTCCGCGAGCTCCTCGGCATCGAGGTCGAGGAGTTCTTCCCGCTCAGGGCTGCCGAGGCCGTACCCCTCACCGAGGGAGCCTGCGGGCGCTGGAGCGAGTTGGGGCGGACGACGACGGCGGAGGTCCTCTCCCGCTACAAGGCAGGACCAACGGCCGGATCCCCCGCGATCACCCGTAACGAGGTCGGAGCGGGACACGCCTACTACGTGGGCACCGCCCCGGATTCGGAGGCGCTCGCCGGACTCCTCTCGCGGCTCCTCGATGACGCCGGAATCGAGAGCCCGCGCCACGCCGTCGAGCACCCGGACCTCGAGGTGGTGAGGCGAACCTCCGACGGCGGTTCGTGGGTGTTCGCGATCAACCACGGCGAGGATGACGCCCGCCTGGCCCTCGATGGCACCGAGCTGCTCTCGGGAAGCCCGACGGCAGGCGAGCTGACCGTCCCCGCGGGCGCAGTCGCCGTCGTCCGCCTCTCCTAGGCGTCCAGAAGTCACCTCCCGCGGGTGCGCGACCCGCGGGAGGTGACAATCAGACGCTCAGGGAAGGAAGGGTCAGCGCACTGTCACGCTGCCTGCCATCCCCATGCTGTCGTGGAACTGGCAGATGTAGTTCCACGTCCCGCTCTGAGTGAACTTGACCGCGAAGGTCGATGGTCCGCCCGCAATCGCTGGCAGCATCGTTCCCGAATCAACGGGCTTCCCGTTCTGCTGGAGCGTCGTGAACGTGACGGTATGCGGCTCGACCGTCTGGTTCGCGCTCATGTCGAACGTCACGGTCGTCCCGCGCCGCACCACGTCATGAGACCAGATGAACCGCATGACCATGGCCATGCCGTCGCTCGCCCCCACATAGACATGGGTTGGGGTTGCCTTGTCCGCTGTCGCGTCCCAGAGCCTGTAGCCATCGGCGAGGATGGTGCTGGTCTCCGTCCGGGCCTGCCGGTCGTACCACGCCTGGGTGTGCGGATATGGAGCGTGCGGAGCATGGACGTGCACGGTGAGGGACATCATCTGTCCATGGATGAGGCAGTAGAAGGTGAAGTTGCCGCGCATCGTGAACTTCTGGACGTAAGAAGTCACTGACGGGAATTCCGGCGACGGCATCGTGGTGATGATGCCCGAATTGGTCCACTGTGCCTTCGGGTTGAAGACGGGGCCTCCGACGCGCTGCGCGGCGTCGGAGAGGATGTTGTTGACGGTTGTGGGCGGGAGGGGCGGCGTTCCGTAGCTCACGGTATGGATCTCGGCGCTGTTTGCGACGAAGTTGATCGAATCGCCCTGGTCTATCGTGATGTCGCCGGGAAGGAAGCTCATTCCTTGAATGGCCATGTCCCGGGACTGCTCGCCCACGAGGACCTTCCAGGTGACAGTGGCGGCATGGTCGTCGGTGTCGGACGCCCGAGCGGGCGCCGTTCCAAAGAGGCCGATCAGCAGGCCAGCCAAGGCGACGACGACAGCAAGACGGCGCCGATGCGGAGGAAATGACATGAGGGTGCTCCTCGCAAGAGGTGCGTGCCGTGGCCGGCCAGCGCGGACGACGGCGGGTGGCTGGCGTGCGCCGTGCGCACGCCCAGAGCGGACGGCGCGACACGATGCCCCGTTTCACCGGGTGAACGCCGTTTCGACTCCGAGACCTCGTCGAAGATAGGGTGCCGGTCCCCTTGCCCCCGGGGACCTCCGTCTAGGGTAGGCCTCGCCTACGCGCCCGGCAACGCCCTGCCCGGCTTAGGATCGGAACCATGACCGAGCCCACAGTCTCCCCCGCCCCCGCCCGCTCGAGCATCCTCGTGGTCAACGGCCCGAACCTGAATCTCCTCGGCACTCGCGAGCCCGAGAAATACGGGACCGCAACCCTCGGCGACATCGAACGGCTCTGCGCTGGCGCGGCCGATGCCCACGGGCTCGAGTGCGATTTCGTGCAGTCCAACTACGAAGGCGCGCTCGTCGACGCGATCCACGAGGCTCGGCAGAAGTCGCTGGGCATCGTGATCAACGCGGCTGCCTACACCCACACTTCAGTCGCAATCCGCGACGCGATCTCAGCGGTCGAGCTTCCGGCCGTCGAGGTCCACATCACGAATGTCCACGCCCGCGAACCGTTCCGCCACCATTCGTACCTGAGCGACGTGTGCCGTGCGGTGATCGCTGGGGCCGGCCCGCTCGGCTACCGTTTCGCGATCGACTACCTCGCCGAACTCACCCGCGACCGCAACGTCTGAGCCCCGCCTACTTGCGCGTGCACTGCCCGGGCTGGACCGACTTGGAGAGCGATGGAGCCTCGTCCGCTACGGGCCGCACCTCGGTCATGGTGATCGCGTAGCCCACGTTCTGGGTATTGTCCGACTTCGCGAAGACGATCCCGGTCACCGCACCGTCGAGCGTCAGGAGCGGGCCGCCCGAGTTCCCCTGCTGCACGTCGCCGGCGATCTGGTAGACGACCTTCGGCACGGCATTGGCGCCGTAGATGTCGGGGGCGAGCACCGTCGTCGTGCCTTGAATCGCGGCCGGCCGTATCTGGAATGGGCCGCCGAGGGGGTAGCCGCCGAACGCGGCGGACGTTCCCCCCGGGCTGTTGCCCGTGAGATGGAGGGGCGGGAGCGGGAGGTTGTCGACGGCGAGCACGGCGAGATCATGGACGCTGTCGAAGTAGACCACTCGGGCCGTGCGGACGCTTCCGTCCTGAAGGTCGACGACGGGCTCCTGCACCCCCGCGACCACGTGGGCATTCGTGATGACTCGGTTCGGCGCCACCACGAAGCCGCTTCCAGTCTGGTTCTGCCCGCACTGGTAGGCCGTGCCGGTGATCCGCACGATCGAGGTCGAAGCGGTCCTGAGGGCGGTCGAGTCGGTGTTCTCCTGCGGGATCGGAACCGGCCGAAGCGGGCCGATCCCCTCGATGATCCGCGGGAGCGTGTCGCCGAGAACGAATGCACGCAGCTGCGCGGCCTCGGCCTTGACTGGATCGGGGGTGAGCCCGTTGATGGTCGTGATCACGCGGGAGGACGCGAGCTGCTGCGAGAGCACCGGAACGCCCACGCTTGAGACCGTGAAGGCGAGCATCGACATGACGAGGGCGGCGACGGCGACGTTCGCGACCCCACCCAGGACCCGGTCGACCACGCCGAACGACTTCCACGGAATATTGCGTCGCACCTTCCGCCCGAGGGTGGTCCCCACGGCGTTGCCCGCCACCATGAGCAGGATCGCGGTGACGACGACGGCGGCCGCCCGCCACGAGTTGTCGGAGAGCCACTGGCTCACGAGGGGCACAGCAAAGAAGGCCGCAGCGCCGCCCACCAGGAAGCCGATGATGCCGCCGAGGCTCACGAGGAATCCCGCCCGCACCCCGTACACGAGGTAGCCGATCAGGACCACCACGAGAACAAGGTCTAGGAAGGCCGTGTCGAACATTGGCCTCAGTCTATCGGCGCGTGCTGTGGTCAAGCTGGGCGCGGCGGGGGTGGTGCGTTCGTCACAAACCCTTGCAAAGTCTGGAAGAATGAGGCCCAGCGCTAGGACTGGCTATTGACTAGGAGACTGAATTGGACATCGAGGTACTTCGCCGCGCGCCGCTCTTCGCCACTCTCGACGACGAGGCTTTTCGCCTTCTGACCGATGAGCTCACGGAGGTCGACCTCTCCCGCGGTGCCTCGGTGTTCCGCGAGGGCGATCAGGGCGATCAGATGTACTTCATCGTCTCCGGCAAGATCAAGCTCGGCCGCACCTCGCCTGACGGGCGTGAGTCCCTCCTCGCGATCCTCGGCCCGGGTGAGCTCTTCGGCGAGATGGCCCTCTTCGACCCGGCTCCGCGCACCGCAACGGCGACCGCTGTCTCCGAGACGCGGCTCGCCGGCCTCAAGAACGATGCCCTCGTAGCCCTCCTGCGCGCCCGTCCCGAGGTCTCGGCCCAGCTCCTCCAGGCCCTCGCCCGCCGCCTGCGGCGCACGAACGATTCGCTCTCCGATCTCGTGTTCAGCGATGTGCCCGGACGCGTCGCCAAGGCCCTCCTCGATCTCGCGGACCGCTTCGGCCGTCCTGCGACGGACGGCGTCCTTGTGGCCCACGAGCTCACTCAGGAGGAGCTCGCGCAGCTCGTCGGCGCTTCCCGGGAGACCGTGAACAAGGCCCTGGCCGAGTTCGTGCAGCGCGGGTGGATCCGCCTCGAGGCGCGTGCCGTCGTCATCCTCGACATGCCGCGCCTGCGTCAGCGCTCCCGCTAACCCGTCTCGGGTACGCCAACTCGCGCCAAAACCGGTTTCGGGTACGCCAACTCCCTCTCTAGACCGTTTCGGGTACGCCAACTCCCCCTCTAGAGCGTTGCGGGTACGCCAACTCCCCCGGCGTCTCGGGTACGGAAACTCAACGGCCGGCCACTTCCACAGCGGAAGGGGCCGGCCGTCGTCGTTAGCCGTACCCGAGACGGGCTCAGGGCGGATTATCTGTACCCGAATCGCCTAGGGGTGCTCGTATCCGTACCCGAGATGGGCTCAGGAGGGATTATCTGTACCCGAAACGGTGGGGCGGGGGACGGCGGTGAGGGCTGCCGTTGCCGGGGCCACGGTCGGGGCCTCTACACGGAGCCAGAGCTTCCCGTCCTCCTGCTCGAGCTGCGCCTGATAGGTGTGCGTCGAGCGCTTGAGGTTGAGGTACGCAATGCAGCCCTTGGCCTTCGCGATCTTCTCGAGGATGATCTCGCTCGCCGGAACGAGGAGCTCTGCCAAGGCAAGTCCCTTGGTGTCGTCCTCACCGACGTGGTCTCCGAAGGCCGGCGTCTCACGGTCCGCGAGTAGCCGAGCAGGCAGCACCCACTCGCCCCAGACACCGCGGCTGGGGAGAAGCATTGGAGTCTGCCCCACGGGAAGCGTCGCGGCGAAGTAACGGGTGTCGAAACGCCGGTGGGCAAAGTCCGGCGAGACCCAGTGCACGAGCGGCCGCAGGAGATCGGTCCGCAGGCCGAGTCCGCGCTTGGCCATCAAGTCGGCAAAGCTGATCTCTTCGTTGGCCACGGCTTCCCGGGCCCGCGTCCATTCGGCGGTGCCGGTGCCCTCGACCACCGTCGTGGCGTCCGAACCAGCAAGGAGCACGCCGGTCTCCTCGAAGAGCTCCCGAATGGCTCCCACGACATGGGCTCGAGCGATCGAGAACTCCTCGACCCCGAGCATCTCTGCCCATTGGCCAACAGACGGGCCGAACCAGTCGAATGTGTCGTGATCGGCATTCTGCACCGAGCCCCCGGGGAACGCGACGACCCCGAGCGGCGAGTTGCCGGGGCGGTACGCGAGCCACGTCTCCGTGCCTTCGGCCGAATCCCGGACCAGTACTACCGAGGAAGCCAGCCGCGTGGTCCGCGGCGGCCGGTCTGCCTCCTCGAGCCAGCTGCGCGCCGCCCCCTGAAGCCGCTTGGGGACGATGAAGCGGCGGCTATGCGAACTCTGCAATCAACTCCACCTCGACCGGTGCGTCGAGCGGCAGGACCGCGACGCCGACGGCGGATCGGGCGTGAGCGCCCGCGTCGCCGAACACTTTGCCGAGCAGTTCGGAGGCGCCGTTGACGACGCCGGGCTGCCCGGTGAACGAGGGATCAGAGGCCACAAAGCCCACGACCTTCACGATGCGCGTCACGCGGTCGAGGTCGCCGATCTGTGCCTTGACTGCGGCGAGCGCGTTGATGATGCAGAGCTCCGCGTAGCGCTTCGCATCCTCAGCGCTGACGTCGGCGCCGACCTTGCCCGTAGCGGGCAGCTCGCCCTTGACGAAAGGAAGCTGGCCAGACGTGTAGACGAAGCCGCCGGCCACCGCGGCCGGAACATATGCGGCAACGGGCGCGGCCACTTCGGGCAGGTTGAGGCCGAGGTCCGCGAGACGCCGTTCGACGGCGCTTGCGGCTTCAGTCCCTGCCGTGGCGGCCTGTGCTTCGCTCATGCCTGCTTCTCCCTTTTCATGTACGCCACCAGCCCGTTTCCGCCGGGGCCAGGAACAACCTGGACGAGCTCCCAGCTGTCCTCGCCCCACTGGTCGAGGATCTGCTTGGTCGCGTGGACAATCAGCGGTACAGTCGCGTACTCCCACGTGGTCATAAAATCCAGAGTAATCGGTCCCGGTAGACTGCCCTACATGGCGTCAGGCAAGAACCCGCTCTTCGACACTGCCACAACGCTCGGCAAGATCCTCGCTTTCCTCGGAGTAAGCGCGATCTGCGGAGTGCTCGTGGCGGGCCTCATGGTGCCCGCCGCCGCGGTCACGGGGAGCGCCGCAAACGGCTCGGTGCAGTTCTTCAACAGTCTGCCGAGCGAGCTCACGGTGACCCCGCCGGGGCAGGCGACAAAGATCCTCGCCTCGGACGGATCGCCGATTGCCACGCTTTTCAGCGAGAACCGGACTCAGGTTCCGCTCGATCAGATGTCTCCCAACATCAAGAACGCGATCGTCGCGATCGAGGACTACCGCTTCTATCAGCACGGCGGCGTCGACATGACCGGCATCCTCCGTGCGCTCGTCTCTAACGTCCGCGGCGACAAGCAGGGTGCCTCGACGCTCACCCAGCAGTATGTGACCAATGTCATCAACGAGAACCTCATCTCGCAGGGCAAGCAGGCCCAAGTCGTCCTCAACGGCCAGAAGGGCGTGGGCGACAAGCTCCGCGAAATGAAGCTGGCGATCGCGCTCGAGAAGCAGTACTCGAAGGACCAGATCCTTCAGGGCTACCTCAACATCGTCTTCTTCAACAGCAACGCCTACGGGATCCAGGCCGCGAGCCAGTACTTCTTCTCCGAGAATGCCAAGGATCTGACGCTCCCGCAGGCCGCCCTCCTCGCAGGTCTCGTGAACAGCCCCTCGGGCTACGATCCGACCCAGCACCCGCAGGCATCCAAGGAACGCCGCGACCTCGTCCTCGACGCAATGCTTGAGCATGGGTACATCAACAAGAAGCAGCACGACGACGCGGTCAACACCCCGATCCAGCTAAAGCTGAACCCGCCGAAGCAGGGCTGCGCCTATGCCTCGCAGGCTCAGTACTTCTGCGATTACGTCGTGAACCAGATCCAGAACGATCCTGCCTTCGGTGCCACCACGGATGATCGCGTCCAGAAGCTCATGCGCGGGGGCCTGACGATCAAGACAACCCTCGATCCGCGCCTGCAGGGCCCAGCCCAGCAACAGGTCGATTCGACGGCCGGCGCGAACCCTGACAAGTGGTCGGCCGCCCTCGTGACGGTTCAGCCTGGCACCGGCAAGGTCCTTGCGATGGCTCAGAACACGAGGATCCTCGCGGGCCAGGGTGCCGATTTCCTCACCTCGTACAACTTCAACGTGGACAGCGCGGATGCGAACGGCAACCCGTTGGGCGGAATCGGCGGCATGCAGCCCGGTTCGACGATGAAGCCGATCACGCTCGCAGCGTGGCTCAATGAGGGCAAGCCGACGAATCAGATCGTCAACGCGGCCCAGCGAAGATATCCCGCGAACTACCCCTGGAAGACCACGTGCCAGAAGGTTCAGGGCATCTATGACTCCACCGTCCCCGGATCTATGGACCTCCAGAATGACGAAGACGGATGGTACCGCCCGATGACTGTGCGGGAGGGCATCTACCAGTCGATCAACACCGCGACCTTCGCCTCGGCCGCAGCGCTCAACGACTTCTGCGATATCCAGCGAGCCTCCGACGCGATAGGAATGCACCTCGGCAGCGGCAAGAACGAGAAGCTCGACATGTCGACTCTGGGCAACCTGCTCGGTGGTTCGAATGTCTCGCCGATGACGATGGCCAACGCCTTCGCAACGTTCGCGAGCAACGGCACGCTCTGCCAGCCCATGTCCATCACCGAGGTGGACGATTCCCAGGGCAAGAAGATCGGCGGCCAGAACCAGAGCTGCCAGGCCAACGCGCTCAACCCCGACGTCGCGAAGGCCGTGACGAACGTCCTCCAAGACGTGCTGAACAAGGGCTCCGGCTACAACATCAAGGATGCCAACGGCCAAACGATCAAGCTCGGCGTTCCTGACGCTGCCAAGACCGGCACCAACCAGTACAACGGGCAGACGTGGGTCGTGGGCTACACGAAGGGCCTCTCGACGGCGTCGTTCTTCGGTGACGCTTTCAAGCCCGCCGGGCACATCGGCCAGAACGTCACGATCAACGGCCGCTTCTACCCGAGCGTCGACGGTGCGTATATTGCCGGACCCCAGTGGGCGTTCTACATGCAGAAGGCACTGGGGTACTACGACCACGGCGACTTCGACGCCCCGCCGCAGAACCTGATCACGGGCGCTTCGCCGCAGCCGCAGTTCCAGCCCCCAAGCAGCAACTTTGGCCAAGGGACAACAGGCCAGGGGACTGGCCAGCAGGGCATCACGGGCGGCGGCACCACGGGCCAGAACCAGACCGCCCCGCTTCCAACCGTGGCCCCGCCGCCCCCGGCCCCCGCGCCCCCGGCGCCCGCACCTCCTGCACCTGCGCCCACGACCAAGAAGAAGGGCTGATGGACACGCTCGGAGCGTCCGTCCCCACTCAGGGGGGAACCCTCACCCGTGCGGTCCGGCGCACGACGGCGGCCCTCGCCACCGGCGCCAAGCGGGCTGGCATCCTGGCCGCCATCGCTGCCTCGACGGGGGCCGCGGCTGCTGCCTACGGCTGGTGGGAGAAGGACCAGTTCCGCCTCCGCGAGGAGACGGTGCCGATCCTCCCGAAGGGTTCGTCCCCGATCCGTGTCCTGCATCTGAGCGACATCCATTTCGTGCCGGGGCAGGCCAAGAAGGCGGCGTGGCTCTCAAGCCTCGCCGACCTCTACCCGGATCTCGTGGTCAACACGGGAGACAACCTGAGCCACGTCGATGGCGTAGCGCCGCTCCTCGAGGCACTCGGCCCGCTGCTGCGGTTCCCTGGCGTCTTCGTGCCGGGCTCGAACGACTACTACGCTCCCATCGCGAGGAACCCGGCGTCGTACCTCCTCGGGCCGTCCAACCGCCGCCCTCTCCCCGACCGGGTCGAGCTCGACTGGCGCGAGCTCTTCGGCGGCTTCGGCGCAGCGGGGTGGATCAACCTCACAAACCGCTCCCAGTCCATAATGTTCGACCGAGTACGGTTCGAGTTCTCCGGAGTCGACGATCCGCACCTCAAGCGCGAGCAGTACGCCGCCTGGCCCAGCGGCTCCTCCAACCACGAGCGTGACCCCCACGTGAAGATCGCGGTGATCCACGCTCCGTATCAGCGGGTGCTGGATCATTTCACGGACACGGGTGCGGACCTGATCCTCGCCGGGCACACCCACGGCGGTCAGATCTGCCTCCCGGGCTACGGCGCACTCGTCTCGAACTGTGACCTCCCGACGTGGCGCGCGAAAGGCCTCACGAAATGGGAGCACGCGGGGAACTGGTCTCAGCTCAACGTCTCGGGCGGGATCGGGACGTCCCGCTTCGCGCCCATCCGCATCGCGTGCCGCCCGGAGGCAGTCCTCCTGACGCTCACTGCCCGGCCCTGAGCCCGCTCCCCTACGCCGGGCACATGGCGTAGGGTAGTTGCCACAGCTAACTACTTCTAGCCGGAGGTGTGAGCGCCGGCATGCCTGCACAGGCCCCCGCCAGTCACCAGATTCCTTTCCGCAGCAGCCTCGCCCGGCTCGCCCCGGAAGCCCGTCCGATCATTCCGCGCCTCCTCGCGGGCCTCGGGGTGGGACTTTCGGCGTCTGTCCTCGCCGTGCTCGTCCCGCAGGTCTTCCGCGCCGTCATCGACGCCCTGCTCCGGCCCGGCGCGGGGCCGTCGGCCGTTGTCTGGGCGGCCGCCGTCGTACTTGTCATGGGCGTCTTCGAAGCGGTCCTGACCTTCCTGCGGCGGCTCTTCGTGCTCGATCCAGCGACGAACGTCGAGGCCTCGCTGCGGGTGAAGATCTACCGCCATCTGCAGCTGCTTCCCGTCTCGTTCCACGACGGTTGGGGCTCGGGCCAGCTGCTCTCGCGCGCGATGACCGACCTCAACATGCTCCGCCGCTGGCTCGCCTTCGGCGCCATCTATCTCGTCATCTCGTTCGCGACCGTGATCGTCGGCATCTCGATGCTGTTCACGATCTCGTGGCAGCTCGCGCTCATCTTCCTTGCAGCCGCCATTCCGATCAGCGTCTACAGCTTCCGCTTCCGCCGCCAGTACGTCGCAGCCTCCCGTCGGAGCCAGGACCAGGCGGGCGATCTCGCGACGGCCGTCGAGGAGTCCGTGCATGGCATCCGCGTGCTCAAGGCGTTCGGCCGTAGCCGGGAGGCGCTCGAGAATTTCGCGGTTCAGGCCGAGGGGCTGCGGGAGACCGAAGTCGCGAAGGCACGCCACCTCGCGGTGTTCAGCATGGTCGTGACGCTGCTCCCCGAGCTCGCGCTCGGCAGCGGGCTCATGGTCGGGCTATGGCTCGCGGCAACCGGGCAGATCACAGTCGGGGCGCTCGCAGCCTTCTTCGCGACGGCGGCGGCAGTCGCGAACCCTGTCGAGATGTCCGGTGCCCTCGTGGGCATGGCCCTGACAGCCAAGACGGCGATCGACCGCCACTACGAGGTCATGGACGAGCCTGTGTCCATCACCGACCCCGCCGACCCAGCCCGCACAGGCTCGCAGCCGCCGTCGGCCGCCACGCGCGGTGCGCTCGCCTTCCGCGGTGTGCGCTTCGCCTACGAACCGCCGCGGCCGAGCCGCACGACGGCGCCAAGGGCGCCCCGCGCGGGCAAGCAGGCACCAAGCCGCGCCGCAGCGCACGACGACGCCGGCCGCCCGGTGCTCCGAGGCGTGGACCTTGAGCTCGTCCCCGGCGAGACGATGGCCCTCGTGGGGATTACGGGATCGGGCAAGAGCACTCTGCTCCAGCTCGTCCCACGCCTCTACGAGGTGAGCGGCGGCGCCGTCGAAATCGACGGAGTCGATGTCCGCCGACTCCCGCTCGCCGAGCTGCGGCGCATCGTCTCCGTCGCCTTCGAGGACACGACGCTCTTCTCGAGCTCGGTCCGCGACAACGTCCTCCTCGGCGCCCCCGTCCGTGAGGGCCCCGAGGCCGAGGCGATCCTCGGCGAAGCGCTCGACGTCGCGCAGGCCCACTTCGCGTACTCGCTCCCCGAGGGGCTCGATACAAGGGTCGGTGAGGAGGGGTTGAGCCTCTCGGGCGGCCAGCGGCAGCGTATTGCGCTCGCCCGGGCCATCGCGGCGAAGCCTTCCGTCCTCGTTCTCGACGATCCGCTTTCGGCGCTCGACGTCGCGACGGAGGAACGCGTCGAGGCGCGCCTCCGCGAGGTGCTCGCCGAGACGACGACGCTCATCGTCGCCCATCGGCCCTCAACGGTCGCCCTCGCGGACCGCGTTGCTCTCCTCAGGGATGGCGTGATCGACGACGTCGGCACCCACTCCGAGCTTTTGGCCCGCAGCGCTCATTATCGCTACGTCATCGCGAGCCTCGACACGGAGCCGCGGGATCTCGACTCCGGGCTCGACCCCGACGACAGCCTCGACGATCTTGAGGAGGCACGATGAGCCCCGCTCCCCGCACCGCCCCGGCCATGCAGCGGGCAGGGGCCGGGCAGGATCACGCGGAGGACGCCGTCGACCTCACCCGCGAGGACTCGAGGGCCGTCCGCCGCCGCTCGCTCCGCCTCCTGCGCGAACTCATCTACCCCGTGCGAGTGCGCTTCTGGGCGACGCTCGGCATGGTCGTGGTGTCGCAGGCGACCAAGGCCGCGGGACCTGCGATCATCGCGTTCGGCATCGACAACGCGCTGCCAGCGCTCATTCATGGGCGCTCGCTCATGACGTGGTTCGCCGGTGCCGCGTACCTCGCCGCGGCTCTGACGACGGCGGGCCTTACCGCCGGGTACGTGACGTCAACCGCGAAGCTGAGCCAGACGATGCTCCTCGACCTGCGCGTCCGCGTGTTCCGCCACACGCAGCGGCTAAGCCTCGACTTCCACGAGCACTACACTTCAGGACGCATCATCAGCCGCCAGACCTCGGACCTCGAGGCCTTGCGCGACCTCCTCGATTCGGGTGTGAGCTCCCTCGTCTCGGGCATCCTGTTCATGGTGTTCACGGCAAGTACGGTGTTCCTCCTCGACTGGACGTCGGGGCTCATCATGCTCGCGGCAGCGGTTCCGATGTTTGCGCTCGCGCGCTGGTACCAGATCCGTTCACAGATCGCCTACCGCGCCTCCCGAGTGGCATCAGCTCGGCTCATCGTGCACTTCGTCGAGACCATGACCGGCATCCGCGCGGTGAAGGCGTTCCGCAAGGAGCCGGAGAACAACGAGGAGTTCGGCGCCCTCACGGAGGACTACCGCAAGGTCACCGCCCGGTCGATCCAGCTCAACGGCATCCTGCAGCCCGGCCTCGTCCTCATTGGCAACATCACGGTCTCCGTCGTGCTCCTCGTGGCCGGCCTTCGCGTGCTCAACGGCGCCCTCGCCGTCGGCGTCCTCCTCGCCCTCGTGCTCTCGGTCAAGCGCTTCTACCAGCCGATCGCCGACATGGCCATGTTCTACAACTCCTTCCAGAGCGCCCAGGCTGCCCTCGAGAAGGTGTCCGGCCTGCTCGAGGAGGTCCCGACCGTCGTCCCGCCGAAGGACCCCGAGCCGCTCCCCGAGCCACGCGGCAGCATCCGCTTCGACCACGTCGAGTTCCGCTACGGCGACGGTCCCCTCGTGCTGCCCGAGTTCAGCCTCGAGATCCCAGCCGGCCAGACCGTCGCGCTCGTCGGCGCGACCGGGGCGGGGAAGTCGACGCTCGCAAAGCTCGTGGCGCGCTTCTACGACGTCTCCTCGGGCGCACTGACCCTCGACGGCGTCGATCTCCGGCGCCTTTCGACGCCGGACCTGCGCCGCGCCGTCGTCATGGTCACCCAGGAGGCCTTCCTCTTCAGCGGCTCCGTTGCGGAGAACATCGCCTTGGGACGTCCGACGGCGACCCGCGACGAAATCGAGGCCGCCGCCAAGGCGGTGGGCGCGCATGAGTTCATCTCGGCGTTGCCGGACGGCTATGACACGGACGTCAACAAGCGCGGCGGACGCGTCTCTGCTGGCCAGCGCCAGCTCATCTCGTTCGCTCGGGCGTTCCTGGCCGCGCCAGCAGTGCTCATCCTCGACGAGGCGACCTCGTCGCTGGACATCCCCTCCGAGCGCCTCGTGCAGGCCGGCCTCTCCAACCTGCTCGCGCGCAGGGGCCGGACGGCGATCATCATCGCCCACCGCCTCTCGACGGTCGAGATCGCCGATCGCGTGCTCGTCGTGGACGGCGGCCGTATCGTCGAGGACGGCACTCCCGAGGAACTCATCCGCGGTGGTGGCCGCTTCGCCGCTCTCCACGGAGCGTGGCGCGATTCGCTCGTGTGACGGCTCCTCGGATTCCGCCGTGAGCCACCCGACGATTTCACGTGCGGGAGCCTGATCGGGTATTCTGTATGAGTTGCTCGGGGAGCCCGCTAAGGGGAGCCGGCAGCGATCGGGATGTAGCGCAGCTTGGTAGCGCGCTTCGTTCGGGACGAAGAGGTCGCAGGTTCAAATCCTGTCATCCCGACCAGAGTGAACAAGAATGGCGCCGAGAAATCGGCGCCTTTCTTGTTGTCTGGGCTATCGCGTTGTCTGGGCTATCGCCGGCCGATGCCACTTCTCGCGCTGTCCAAGTCTGGGGTTGTCCACATCTGAATGGGCGGCGGAGCGCCGCGATCGATGTCCATGGAAGAATCGAGGACGACGGGTCAGGAGGGCACCATGAAGATTCTGATCGCTGGAGACTGGCATCGGGACGCCCACTGGGCGGTCGAGACCATCAAGGCCGCGCGGCAGCAGGGATTGCGGCACCTCATCCATCTGGGCGATCTGGGTGTCTTCTGGCCCTCCGACTACCCCGAGCTCCCGAGCCGCACGAATCGTTTCGGGAACGCTTACGGCTTCACTCGCTCCCTCTCAGAGGCAGTCCGCGACGCGAACATACGGTTCATGTTCATCGACGGGAACAATGACAACCATGAATTCCTCGCGCAGCTGCCGCGACGCCGTGGCGGGCGCGCCGAGATGATGGGGCTCACGTACCTTCCCCGAGGCACGCGCTTCCGTCTGGGCCGGAGGCGATTCGGCGCGCTGGGAGGGGCTTACTCTGTTGACCGCCGGCAGCGGCGCCACCACGTTGACTGGTGGCCGGAGGAAGAGCTCACAGCCGACGACGTCCGCCGCCTCGGTGACGGGCGATTGGACGTCCTGCTCACCCACGAGGTGCCCTCGAGCGTCGAACTGCCGGGCCTGCTCCGCCTTCGTCCAGAGACTGCAGCCGCAGTCAATCGCAACCGGCAGCTCGTACAGGCTGCAGTCGAAGCCACCCGGCCGGCCCAGATGTTCTCGGGCCACTGGCACCAACGCCTCACGGTTCACGTCCCCGGAAGCGAGACCCTCCTCCAGGTTCTCGATATGCAGCGTCGTCTGGGCAACTCGGTCGTCCTCGACACGAAGACTCTCAGCGTCGAACAGTTCGTCCAAATCCCCGGGCAGAGGAACGGGCGAACCCAGCAGGAGCGGCAAACGTAAGCAAGCGTTTGACACATTTGTCAAGGGATGGCGCGCGAATTTGACGGAGCGTGAGACGGGAAAAGCCCCGCCTGTCGGTAGACAAGCGGGGCTTTCCTGGCACTTCTCTGGACCCGCTAGATCAACAGCGGATCATGAATGAGGGCGGGTGGCCCTCACCGAAGTCGAATCAGAAGGTCGACTTCATCGGGTCGGGCCAGTTGCCGATCGCGGTGGCCTTCATGGGGTCAGGCCAGTTGCCAATGGCCGTGGCCTTCATGGGATCGGGCCAGTTGCCAATGGCCGTGGCCTTCATAGGATCGGGCCAGTTGCCGATCGCGGTGGTCTTCATGGGGTCGGGCCAGTTGCCGATGGCGGTCGGGGCAACAGAAACGCCTCCAACTGCCAGCGCGCCGATGAGGGCGAGTGACGCAGTCAGCTTCTTGAGCATGTCGTGTCCTTATGTTGTAGCGGGTGCAATCGGGCAGAGCGTGCTTTGTCGTGATTGACACCCCAAGTAAAATAACATCCACAGCAGGTGTCAAGCCGCTAGTCTATCGCCTTACCCCCAAGCCACTGGGTGGGGGGCCAGTCGAGGAGGAAGTTGTGGGTAGCGGATTCGGCGAAAAGTTGCGAGCCGAGCGCCTCGAGCGTGGGCTGACGCAGGCAGAGCTCGGGAAGGACCTGTACTCGCCGAGCTACATCTCCCTCCTCGAAACAGGGCGCCGTGAGCCCACCCCCGAGGTAATCCAAGAGCTCGCGCGCCGGCTCGAGCTCGCTCCGAAGGCACTGGAGGCCTGGAGCCAGCCCGTCACGGCCAACGACGCCGAGTATGTCCTGGCGGGCCTCTACGCCCGGCAGGCCTGGGACATGCGCGACTACGCGCAGGCGGCGAGCCACGCCGCAACCGCCGCACAGTTCGCCCTCGAGGCGAAGAACAACAGCGCGTGGTGGAACATGACCTACATGCAGGCCGAGTGCCTCATGAAGCAGGGCCAGCTCGCCGAGTGCCAGCGGATCGTCCAGCACCTCCTCGAGCACCCCATCATCGCGGAGTCGGACGGCCTCGCGGTGCGCGCACACCAGATGCTCGCAGCGGTGTCCCACGGCCTCGGCCAGCTTGGCACCGCCGTCGAACACGCCCGCGAGGCGGTACGCCTCGGTGCCCAGCTTCCGGCCGGCTCCACGATCTACATCGGAGCGCTGCGCGCCCTCATCGGGGCGCTGGCCGAGAGCGGTCGCCTCGACGAGGCGTGGGACTACTGCCGAATCCTCGGCACCCTCGTTGACGAGGAGTCCATGGGGCAGCTCTCGGGCGAGGTCGAGTGGGTGATCGGCAACGTCGCGTTCATGCGTGCGGACTACGAGGAGGGCGTCAAGCACCACGAGCGCGCCGCGAAGCTGCTCTCCCCCGCCAACGACATCGAGCTCTGGGCCCGGTTCAACAAAGCCTCGGCCGCTGTCCGTCTCTCGGGCGGGATCGTCGAGCCCGAGACCCTCGCCGCCATCGAACGTGCCGAGCTCGCCCTCTCGATCGTGGGCGGATCGAGGCCCGAGCAGCTCGAGGTCGCCTTCATCCGAGCCCGTTGGCTCTACCTCAACGGCCAGATTCCCGAGGCCATCGAGCGGCTCAAGGAGATCCACTCCGAGAAGACGGCCCTGGGGCGGCACACGGCAGGCGAGGTCGCGCTCCTCTACGGGCGGGCGCTCAAGGCGCTCGGCCGCAATGACGAGGCGCTCGAACTGCTGAAGGACGCCCGCGAACAGTTCAGTTACGCGGGAGCCTCGGAGAAGGTCCAGCAGACCATGGACGCAATCCTCGAGATCCGGCTCGCGCAGCAGCGGGCCGGCGACTAGAGACGGTCAGAGCATTGTGGCGGGGGCCCCAAAGGGCGCCCGCCACGTCATTTGCCGCGATCAGACGTCGAAGCGACGCCCGGTGAGCCGCTCGTAGGCCTCGACGTACCGCTCGCGGGTGCGTTCGACGACGTCGGCCGGCAGCGCGGGCGGCTCCTCGCCCGAGTGGCGGTCCCAACCCGAGGCCGACGACGTAAGCCAGTCCCGGACGAACTGCTTGTCGAACGACGGCTGGGCCTTCCCGGGCTCCCACGTGGCCGCGTCCCAGAACCGGGACGAGTCGGGCGTGAGCACCTCGTCGCCGAGGGTGATGTCGCCGGTGACGGGGTCCAAGCCGAACTCGACCTTCGTGTCCGCGAGGATGATGCCCCGCTCGCGCGCGACCCGCTCCGCCTCGCGGTACACCTCAAGCGTGAGGTCGCGCAGCCGGGCGGCCGCGTCGTCGCCCACCATCCCGGTGACGTCCTCGTAGGTGATGTTCTCGTCGTGGTCCCCGACCTCGGCCTTCGCGGACGGCGTGAAGATCGCTTCCGGGAGCCGTGAGCCGTCGACGAGGCCGCCCGGCAGCGGGATCTCGCACACCGTCCCGTGCTCGCGGTACTCCACGAGCCCCGAGCCGGTGAGGTACCCGCGGGCGATGCACTCGACCGGGTACATCTCAAGGCGCCGGCAGACCATGGCGCGGCCGACAACTTCGGCGGGGACGCCGTCGTCGGCCGTTGACCCGACCACATGATTCGGCACGTTGAGCTGCTCGAACCACCAGAGGCTCAGCTGGGTCAGAACCCGGCCCTTGTCAGGGATCGTGCTCGAGAGGACGTAGTCGTAGGCGCTGATCCGATCGCTCGCGACGACGAGAACAACATCTGCAGGATGCGAGAAGCCTGACCCGTCGACTGGCTCGTAGAGGTCGCGGACCTTGCCCGAGTAGATGTGCTTCCAGCCCTCGAGCTGCGGGGCGTCTGTATCGTAGCCGCGCTTCCCGCCCGCGCCGCCCACGGTGCCCGAACTGCTTGCAGGGCCTGAACTACTTGCAGGGCCCGAACTGCTGGGTGTGCCGTGCTCGCTCATCACACGCCTGCCTTCCCGGCCCGCTCGGGGACCCTGATCTCGCCGCGCGCGGCCTTGGCCGCAATGTCCTTGCGGTACTGGCCGCCGTCGAGGCGGATGAGGCCGATGCCCTCGTAGGCATGCTCCCGCGCCTCCTGGAGGTCCTCGCCAAGCGCGACGACCGCCAGCACGCGGCCGCCCGCGCTCACAACGTTCCCCTCGTCGTCGACCCTCGTTCCCGCGTGCAGGACGTGCACGCCCTCGATCGCACCCGCCTTCTTGAGCCCGCGGATGCGGTCGCCGGTGCGGGGCTTGTCCGGATAGTTCTCGGACGCGAGGACGACGGCGACCGCGCTCTCCTGCGACCAGCGCAGCTCCTGCACGTCCGCGAGCTGCTCCTTCGCCGCGGCCAGCAGGATGCCGCCGAGCGGAGTCTTGAGGCGCGCGAGGACCGCTTGGGTCTCCGGGTCGCCGAAGCGGACGTTGAACTCGATCACGCGGGTGCCGCGGGAGGTGAGTGCCAAGCCGCAGTAGAGGACGCCGACGAAGGGGGTGCCGCGCTTGGCCATTTCGTCGACGGTCGGCTGGGCGATGCGCTGCACGACCTCGTCCACGAGGCCCTCGGGGGCCCAGTCCAGCGGCGTGTACGCGCCCATGCCGCCGGTGTTGGGGCCCTCGTCGTTGTCGAAGATGCGCTTGAAGTCCTGGGCCGGGGAGAGCGGGATCACCGTCTGGCCGTCGCTGACGACGAAGAGCGAGACCTCGGGGCCGTCGAGGAACTCTTCGATGACCACTGAGCCGCCCGCATCGAAGCAAGCCTGGGCGTGGGCAAGCGCGGCATCGCGGTCCTCGGTCACGACGACTCCCTTGCCGGCCGCGAGCCCATCGTCCTTGACGACGTACGGGGCACCGAACGCGTCGAGGGCGTCCGCGGCCTCCTCCACCGTCGTCGCTACGCGCGCCATCGCCGTCGGCACGCCGGCCTCGGCCATGACCTGCTTCGCGAACGCCTTGGAGGCCTCGAGCTGCGCAGCCGCCTTGCTCGGGCCGAAAACCGGGATGCCGGCCTCACGCACCGCGTCCGCGACGCCCGCTGCGAGCGGCGCCTCGGGGCCGACTACGACGAGGTCGACGTCGAGCTTCCGGGCGAGCTCGGTGACCTCGGCAGGATCATTGGCGTTGATCGAGTGGGTCGGAACGACCTGGGCGATGCCCGCGTTGCCAGGCGCCGCATGGACTTCAGTCACAGCGGGATCGGCGAGGAGGGAACGGACAAGAGCGTGTTCGCGGCCGCCCGGGCCGATCACGAGAACCTTCACCCGACAAGGGTATCGGGCGTGCCGAAGCCGGTGCACAGCGAGCCCTCCCATGACGGCCGTTCTACGCCGCATAGACTTCGCACATGGCCTCCCATTCAACCTTCACGGCTGACGACGCCGTGGAACTCGCTGTGATCGAGCGCAGCGGATTCGTCGAGTCCCGGCACATCGGTTCCGCCGTCGTGCTCGCCGGCGATGGCACCGTAGTAACCGCACTGGGAGACGTCACGACACCCGTCTTTGCGCGCTCCGCCCTCAAGCCCCTCCAAGCACTCGCGTCCATGCGGAGCGGCGTTCCGCTCCGGGGTGCCCAGGTGGCGCTCGCGTGTGCCTCGCACGTCGGCTCGCTCGACCACATGGATGTAGTCGAAGGGATGCTCAAGGCCGCCGGACTCCGCGAAGCGGATCTCCTCTGCCCGCCTGATTGGCCCAAGGACGAGGAGGCGCGCGCGTGGCTTGTCCGCTCCGAGATCGGCCGCCGACGCCTCGCCTTCAACTGCTCGGGCAAGCACGCCGCGTTCCTGTGGGCGTGCTCGGTGAACGGGTGGGACCGCAAGAGCTATCTCGAGCCGAACCATCCACTCCAGCAGCGGGTGCGCGAGACCATTGAGGAATACACCGAGGAAAGCATCGCGCATCTCGGGATCGACGGCTGCGGAGCGCCCGTCGCAGCCATTTCGCTCACGGGCCTCGCCCGCGCCTTCTCGCGCCTCGCAAAGGCCCCGGGTGCACGCGGGGCGGCGGGGGACGCGCGATCCGCCACCATCGCAACGTCGATGCTCGACTACCCGTGGGCGGTTCAAGGGCGCGGGCGAGAGAACACCGTGGTCATGGAGGAGCTCGGCATCCTCGCGAAGATCGGTGCCGAGGGCGTCCTGGTCCTCGCGACCCCGCAGGGTGCCACGGCGGCCGTCAAGGTCCTCGACGGCAACGTCCGCGCGACCACGCTCGTCGGGCTCACGATGCTGGCGGCCGCCGATGCCGTCGACATCCCCGAAGTTGCACGCGTCCTCGAGAACGTCGTGGAGCCCGTTATGGGCGGCGGGCGTCCGGTGGGACGGATCCGCCTCGGCAGCGCCGTCTCGGCTCTCTTGGGCTAGCGGCACCTCTCCGGAACCCCTTGAGGAGCCTCCTGCCCGCGCTCCCGCCCGGTTGTGATTTCCCAATCACTCAGGAGCCGGCGTGGCGCCGAGCGACACGAATCACGAACGGTGAGAAGCGGGCCGGAAGGCTGGCTAGCGTGGCAGAAGAGGAACGAGGAGGGACAAAAGTGCCGCCAAGACGGAGAATCGCGGCCGATGAAGGGCGGGCGGCGATCGCTGCGTGGCTCGCGGCGCGAGAGGAGACCGGCGGGGAAGCGACGAAGCTGGGCCGCCCCCTGCTGGCGACGGCCGTGCGCTACACCCTCGAGGAACTCGCGACCCGCGCGCCGGGGAACTCGGTCGAAGTACGTGTTCCCCCGTTCGGGGTCGCCCAATGCATCGAAGGACCCCGGCACACGCGCGGCACGCCGCCGAATGTTGTCGAATCGGACGCGGAGACGTGGCTCTCACTCGCAACCGGGCGCATCGCCTGGCCTGAAGCCCTCGCGTCCGGGAAGCTCAGCGCCTCCGGAACACGCACGGACCTGAGCGAGCTCCTGCCGCTCGCGTAGTCCCTACCCCCGCCCCACGAGCGGCATGCCGGACGCGGTGATGAGCAGCGAGCCGACGGTCGCAGAGGGAGGGAGGGACGCCATCAGGAAGACGGCGTTCGCGGCCTCCTCGACGGGGAAGGTCGGCTCGACGCGGCGGGACCCGTCGGCTTGGAGCGCCCCCTCGCCCACGCCGAGGGTGTCCATGATTTCCGTACGGGTGTTCCCGATGTCTATCTGCCCGCACGTGATCCCGTAAGGCCGGCCGTCGAGCTCGATGCTCTTCGTCAGGCCCGTGATGGCGTGCTTCGTGGCGGTGTAGGCGACCGATTTGGGCCGAGGGCTGTGGGCCGAGATCGAGCCGTTGTTGATGATGCGGCCCCCTCTCGGCTCCTGCGCCTTCATGGCCCGGAACGCGGCCGCGGCGCAGAGGAAGCTGCCGGTGAGGTTCACTCCGAGGACTGCGTCCCAATCCGAGGGGGAGATCTCGCCGACGTCGCCGCTCGGACCGAACATGCCGGCATTGTTGAAGAGGACGTCGACGCGTCCCCAGCGGCGCTTCACTTCGGCGAAGAGCCGCTCGACTGCATCGGGTTCGGTGACATCTGCAACGAAGGGAAGCGCGGCGTCGCCGAATCCGTCCGCGGTCTGCTCCAGCAACTCGTGGCGGCGCCCCGCCAGCGCGACGCGCCACCCCTCGCCGAGGAGCTTGCACGCGACCGCGCGGCCGATCCCCGAGCCGGCTCCGGTGACGACGGCGACCTGCCTGGTCTCGTTCATACAGCCTCCCTTAACCGAGCTGAGCTTGACGCGCATCACGTCCGCGCGTCACTCTTAATCCACATTGCAATAAATCGTTTCCATTATACGAAATCTAGGAAGCGATGCAGCCTAAGCCATCCGTGTGGATAACGAAGTCCCCCGGACGAGCGCGCGCAACCCCGCGTGCAGGAAAGAGGTTCGACGTGTTGACTGGAGAGCATACCCAGCATCTTTTCGGCGGGCTCGGCGCCCATCTCCCCGACCATGATCCCGAGGAGACCGCCGAGTGGATCGAGTCCTTCGACTCACTCGTGCAGGAACGGGGCACCGAGCGGGCACAGTTCGTAGTGCAGAACATCCTTCAGCGGGCGGGAGCCCAGAGTGTCGGCGTTCCGCTGGTCACGACGACCGACTACGTCAACACCATCCCCGCCGACCAGGAGCCTGCCTACCCTGGCGACGAGGAGACAGAACGCAGGTACAGGGCGTGGATGCGGTGGAACGCGGCTGTCCTCGTCCACCGCGCGCAGCGGCCCGGGGTCGGCGTCGGCGGCCACATCTCGACCTATGCCGGGGCTGCCACGCTCTACGAGGTCGGCTTCAACCACTTCTTCCGTGGCAAGGACCACCCCGGCGGCGGGGACCAGGTCTTCTTCCAAGGCCACGCTTCCCCCGGCATGTACGCGCGGGCCTTCATGGAAGGCCGGCTTACCGAGGAGGACCTCGACGGCTTCCGCCAAGAGAAGTCCCACGAGGGCCACTCCCTCTCCTCGTATCCGCACCCCCGACTCATGCCCTCCTTCTGGGAATTCCCGACGGTTTCCATGGGCATCGGCCCGATGAACGCGATCTACCAGGCGCAGTCGAACCGCTATCTCGCCCAGCGTGGCATCAAGGACACCTCCGACCAGCACGTGTGGGCGTTCCTCGGGGACGGCGAGATGGACGAGCCCGAGAGCCGCGGCCTCCTCCAGCTCGCGGCCAACGAGGGCCTCGACAACCTCACGTTCGTGGTGAACTGCAACCTCCAGCGCCTCGACGGTCCCGTTCGCGGAAACGGGAAGATCATGCAGGAACTCGAGGCGTTCTTCCGGGGCGCGGGCTGGAACGTGGTCAAAGTGGTCTGGGGCCGCGAGTGGGACTCGCTCCTGCAGAAGGACCGCGAAGGCCACCTTGTGCGCATCATGAACGAAACGCCCGACGGCGACTACCAGACCTACAAGGCTGAGGACGGCGGCTTCGTCCGCGAGCACTTCTTCGGCAAGTCGCCAGAGACGAAAGAGCTCGTCGCGGACCTGACGGACGAGCAGATCTGGAATCTCAAGCGCGGCGGCCACGACTACCACAAGGTCTACGCGGCATATAAGTCGGCGGTCGAGTTCAAGGGCAAGCCGACCGTTGTCCTCGTGAAGACCGTCAAGGGCTACGGGCTGGGCTCGCACTTCGAGGGCCGGAACGCGACCCACCAGATGAAGAAGCTCACGCTCCAGGACCTCAAGGACTTCCGCGACCTCCTGCGCATCCCGATCAGCGACGAGCAGCTCGAAGCCGACCCGTACCGGCCGCCCTACTACCACCCCGGCATGGACGCGCCCGAGATCCAGTACCTCCTCGACCGGCGCCGCGCCCTCGGCGGCTCAGTCCCGGAGCGCCGCAACCGGCACACCGAGGTGAGCCTCCCGCCGTCGTCCGCCTACGCCGTCGCCCGCCGCGGCTCCGGAAAGCAGCAGGCGGCCACGACGATGGCGTTCGTCCGCCTGCTCAAGGACCTCATGCGGGACAAGGAATTCGGCCGGCGCGTGGTCCCGATCGTGCCCGACGAGAGCCGGACCTTCGGCATGGACGCGTTCTTCCCCACGGCCAAGATCTACAACCCGAAGGGCCAGAACTACCTCTCGGTGGACCGCGACCTGGTGCTCGCGTACAAGGAGTCGCCCGCCGGTCAGCTTATCCACCCCGGCATCAACGAGGCCGGCGCGGTGGCGGCGTTCACGGCGGCTGGCACCTCCTACGCGACGCACGGCGAGCCGCTCGTGCCGATCTACGTCTTCTACTCGATGTTCGGCTTCCAGCGCACTGGCGACTCGTTCTGGGCGGCAGCCGACCAGATGACGCGCGGCTTCATCATCGGTGCGACCGCCGGCCGCACGACGCTCACCGGCGAAGGCCTCCAGCACGCCGACGGCCACTCCCCCATCTTGGCTTCGACGAATCCCGCAGTGGTCACCTACGACCCGGCGTACGGGTATGAGATCGGCCACATCGTGCGGGCGGGGCTCGAGCGGATGTATGGGGGCAACCATCGGGATCCGAACGTCATGTACTACCTCACGGTTTACAACGAGCCGATCGTCCAGCCTGCCGAGCCCGAGGGGCTCGACGTCGACGGGCTGCTGCGCGGGATGTACCGCCTGCCGCTTGGCGAAGCGGACAGCGCGGACGGCGCCGCCTCCCGCCTCGCCGACGATGCGCCCCGCGCGCAGCTGCTCGCTTCGGGTGTGGCCGTGCCTTGGGCGGTCGAGGCCCGGCGCCTCCTCGCCGAAGACTGGGGCGTGGGAGCGGACGTGTGGAGCGTGACCTCGTGGACCGAGCTGCGCCGCGACGGGCTCGCGGCTGAGGAGCAGGCCTTCCTGCACCCGGAGCTGGAGGCCCCTGTGCCGTTCGTGACTCAGCAACTCGCGGGCACGCGCGGCCCGGTGGTGGCCGTGACGGACTACATGAAGGCCGTTCCCGACCAGATCCGCCAATTCGTGCCTGGGGACTACGCCGTTCTCGGGGCCGACGGCTTCGGGTTCTCGGACACCCGCGCCGCGGCCCGGCGGTTCTTCAAGATCGACTCGACGTCGGTCGTCGTCCGCGCTCTGCAAGAGCTAGCGCGACGGGGCGAGATCCCGGCGGACGTGCCGCGGCAGGCCATCGAGAAGTACCGCCTGCTGGACGTCAACGCGGGTCCGGCCGCAAGCACGGACGACTAATCCGTCGCGCCGGTCAGCTCCGCAGGCTGCTTACCCCTGCGGAGCTGACCGGCGAAAGCAAAGGGAAGGGCCTCGACGCTCGGCGTCGGGGCCCTTCCCTGCCAGACGGCGAGACTTCAGCGGGCGACAGCGCCCAGCAGCCTCGTGAACCAGCTCCGCTTGCCGTCGTGACGGTCGGTGTCGACCGAGAAATCGGGATCGGTGGTCCACTCACGGGGGATGTAGCGCTCGACGGCCGGCGCCTCCTGCGTGGGTGCGAGCTGGATGGTCTCCTTGGTGGGCATTTCCTCCCCTTTCTGGACTCGATTTCCGCTATTCGAAAAGTTTTTTCTGATACATGAAATTGTAGATGGAGCTGCGGAACTGGGTCAAGAGATCGCCGCGCTCTGGCCCGTTTCTGGGGCCGACTCATGAGGAAAAGGGACGGCGCGCCGCGTTTCCGACCGATTGGGAAGTCACAACCGGGCGGGAGCGCCGGGAGCAGCCAGCGCGAGGAGCGGCCGGTAACCCGGACGCGCGCGGGCCCAGCCGGCGAGCCGGCGCGGCAGGTCAGACGGAAGCCGGGCTTTGCACGGGCCGTGCCACGGGTGCAGCCAGGCCGGCCTCCTTGAGCGCGAGATAGATGCGGTCCCGGGTGAACGGCAGCTCGGTGAAACGTAGGCCCGTTGCCGCCTTGAGCGCATTGGCGAGCGCGGGCGCGACCGGGTTGAACGGGCTCTCGCTCATCGACTTCGCGCCGAGCGGCCCGAGCGCGTCCGAGGTCTCGGCGAAATAGACCTCGCTCCGCGGCACGTCCGCGAAAGTCGGGATGTGGTACTGCCGGAGGATGTCCGTGGTGACCTCCCCAGCCTCGTCGACGCGCACGTTCTCCCACAGGGCTGCGCCGAGGGCTTGGGCGATCCCGCCCTCGACCTGTCCCCGGCACTGCCGCGGGTTGACGACGACGCCCGCGTCGGCAGCCTGGACGCTCTGGAGGATCTGCAGCTCGCCTGTCCCCCGGTGGACGGCGACCCGGAAGCCGTGGACATTGAACGCAACCGATCGCGGCGTCCCACCCCAACGCCCTTCCGCGGCAAGTTCCACCCCGCGTTCGGCGGCAGTCCTCGCCAGTTCAGCGAGCGGCAGCTCCTGCCCGCCGCAGCGGACTGCGCCCCTCGCGAGGACGCACAGACCGACATCATCGCCAGTCAGCTCTGCCGCAAAGGCGAGGATTCGCCGCGAAAGGGTCTCTGCGGCGGCGAGCGTTGCCTTGCCTGCCACGACAGTCCCGGTTGAGCCGAACGCACCCGTGTCGTGGTCGGTGAGGGCGGTGTCGGCGTTCCGCAGCACAATGTCGTCTGCGCCCGCCGAGAGCGCAGTCGCTGCAAGCTGCGCGTGCACAGTGCTCGTGCCGTTGCCGAATTCAGCCGTCCCGACGTTGAGCCCGAAGCGGCCGTCCGGCAGGAGGGCGATCCGCGAGTGCGCGAAGTGCCCTCGAGGAGGAACGGTGTCGATCATCGAAAGCGCTGTGCCCTCGCCCACGAGCCACTCCGGCCCGAGTTGACGCGTCCCGAACACCCGTTCCCGCTCCCGCCCGCGCTTGAGTGCCTTCCCCACGAGCCGCACACACTGGTCGAGTCCGTAGCTGCCGTACAGCACGTCTGCCTCGGGTTCGGGGTGCGAGGCGATCATGGGATCGTCCCGGTGGACCATGTTGCGCCGCCGGAACTGGAGCGGATCCATTCCGATCCCCGCCGCGAGCTCGTCCATGGCCGATTCGATCGCGAAGATCATCTGACTCAGGCCGTATCCCCGGAACGCCCCGGCCGGGACCGTGTGGGTGTACACGGCCTTCGCGTCGATCTTCTTGTTCGCGCACCGGTAGACGCTCACCGACTCGTTGCAGCCGTGGAACATCACTCCGGGGGCATGGTTGCCGTACGCGCCCGTGTTCGTCACGACATCAACCGCGAGCGCGGTGAGCGTCCCGTCCCGCTTCGCACCCGCGCGCAGGCGGATTGTGAAGGGGTGGCGAGTCGTGGTGGCGCGGAATTGCTCGGAACGCGTGAGCTCGAGCTGGACGGGGCGGCCGAGCCGGAGCGCGGCGAGGGCCGCGACATCCTCGGTCAGGACCTCCTGCTTGCCGCCGAACCCGCCGCCCACGCGGCCGGTCAGCACTCTCACGCGCTCGGGGGCGAGCCCGAAGATGCGGGAGAGTGTGCGGCGCGCGAGGAACGGGACTTGGGTGGAGGAACGCACGACGAGCGTTCCCTCGCCGCCCAGCACGTCGCCCTCGGTCCAGGCGATCGAGCAGTGCGTCTCGAGCGCGACGTGCTGGACACGCTGTGTCCGGAAGGTGTCCTCGTAGACGAAATCGGCGGCGTTGAGGCCAGCCGAAGCATCGCCGATCTCGGAATGAAGCTCGGCCACGAGATTCCGCGCCGGGTCGGCGATCCGTGCAGTCGCGGCGTCCTTCTCGCCGTGCACGAGCGGCGCACCCGGGGTGAGGGCGTCTTCCGGGGTCAGGACCGCGGGCAGCACCTCGTAGTCGACGACGACGGCGCGCACCCCGGCTTCGGCGGCGGCGACCGACTCGGCCACGACAGCGGCGACGCGCTGCCCGCGGAACCGCACCACGGTGTCGAAGAGGCGAGTGTCGTCCGGGTCGTCCTCGACGAGCTCGTGCTGTGCCGACGAGTAGAGCACGTCCGGCGCGTCGTCGGACGTGAAGACGGCGACGACGCCAGGCGTGGCGAGCGCCGCGGAGGTGTCGATCGACCGGATGCGGGCGTGGGCGTGGGGCGACCGCACGAGTTTCAGATGCAGGAGTGCGGCAGCTCCGCCCGGCACCTCGGTATCGGTGACGTCGAGTGTGTACTTTTCTGTACCCGAAACGATCCGGCGCCCCGCGAGGGCCGGGACGTCCTCGCCCATCCGCCCGTCGCTGGGCCCGCCTTGGCCGACGCCGGTGACGGCAGCTTCGATCGCCGCGTAGCCGGTGCACCGGCAGAGGTTCCCCTTGAGATTCCTCGGCAGGTTGGCGAGCTGAGCGCCGTCGAACGTCGCCGCCGTCATCACCATGCCGGCCGTGCAGAAGCCGCACTGGAAGCCCTGGGCGTCGACGAACTGGCGCTGCATCGGGTGGAGCCCATCTGCGCCGCCCGAGCAGGTCGCCGCGAGCCCCTCGATCGTCGTGACCTCGTGACCCTCGGCCCGCTGCGCAGGGTAGAGGCACGAATGGACCGGGACGCCATCGACGTGAACCGTGCACGCGCCGCAGTCACCGGCGTCGCAGCCCTTCTTGACCCCGAGGGCGCCCTGTTCGCGGAGGAAGGTACGCAGGCACTGGCCAGGTCGGGGCGCTGCGTCGGCGCGCGTCCCGTTGATCTCGATGGCCATGTCAGGCTCCTTCCTGCCCCAGCAGCTCCGCCCGCAGTTCTTCGGCGAGCCGGTAGGTCATGTCGCGGCGCCACGCGGGCAGGCCGTGGATGTCGTCGTGGTAGAGGGTTTCGGGGATTGCGTCGTCGAGGGCCGCGGCGAGAACCGCGTGGTCTGGAAGCGCCTCGGCCCCGAACCGGAGCTGAACGGGGCGCTTGGTCGACGCGGTCACGGTCAGGACGAAGCGGCCGTCCTGGTCTCGCCGCGCGATGAGCAGCACGCCCGAGCGTCCCAGGTTGCTGAGCGAGAGGCGGCGGAACGCGGTGCGGGCCAAGAGTGCGTGGGCTGGCAGATGGATCGAGCGGATGAGTTCCCCGGGCGCGAGCGCATTGCGGCCGTCTCCCGTGACGAGCTCCGCGACGGGCAGTTGCCGCGTGCCCCGCGCGCTCCAGAGGGTCGCCACGCCGTCGAGCCCCGCGCAGAGCGATGTCATCGGCCCCGCAGGGAGCGAGGTCGCGATGTTGCCGCCGATAGTCGAGAGGTTCCAGATCTTGAAGGAGGCCACGAACGCGTCGCAGCACGAGCGGACGACGCCGAGCCCCGGCCAGCGCGCCACCGTCGCCCCTGCCGGGTCCCCGACTTCCCAGAGCCGCGCGATGGTGCACGTCGCGGCGAAGGTGAGCCCGCCGTCGTCCTCCTCGACCGGTTCCCACCCGGCTGAGGTGAGGTCGAGGAGCCGCTTCAGCGTCTGGCTCCCGTAGGAGAAAAGCACGGTTCCTCCTGCGAGCCAGGCGTCCCCTTCGCGCCACTCTGCCGGGTCCGCTGTCGGGACGAGAGCCTCGATCGTGTTCATGTCCATGACGGCTCGCTTTCCCATCCAAGAGTCACGTCCCGCGGGTCAACACCGACGGGAGGTGACGGTTGAAGGCCGTGGATCCGTCCGCTGCCTTCCCGCAGCGGCGCCCCGCTCGCGGCGGGATTCCGCGACCGGATGAGCTCGGCGAGAATCGAGACCGCGACCTCGGCCGGCGTGACCGCCCCGAGGTCGAGCCCAATCGGGGAGCGCAGCCGTGCGAGGTCCAGCGGGCCGTGACCGGCCTCGAGCAGGGACGCGATGCGCTGCTCGTGGCTCCGGCGCGAGCCCATGGCGCCCACGTAGGCGAGGTTCAGGCGGAGCGCGGCGTCGAGGAGCGGGATGTCGAACTTGGGGTCGTGGCTCACCACGCACAGGGCCGTTCGGGCATCGAGGCGACCCGCAGCTGCCTCTGCCGCGAGGTACGCGTGCGGCCACGCGACGGCGATCTCGTCCGCCCCGGCGAACCGCTCCTGCTCCGCGAACGTCTGGCGGGCATCCACGAGGGTCACACGGTAGCCGAGGAGCTTCGCGGCCGGGACGAGTGCGGCGCCGAAATCGTTGGCGCCGACGACGATGAGCCGCGGGGCCGGCAGGCGGCTCTCGACGAGGAGGCGGATGGGTTCGGAATCGGGCGAGCATCCAGCGTCCGGTTCGACGGTGACGACAGCGGTGACCCCCTGCGCGAGGACCCGCGCCACGAGCCCGACCGCGCGGGAGGCCTCCCTTGAACCGGGGGCGAAAAGCGGGCCGAGAGCGGCGGCAAGCTTCGCGGAGTCCGCGGGAGTGCCGACGAGGATGACCTGCCGGGCGGCGTCGTCGTCCGTTCGCTCTCCGGGCCCCCGAAGGCGACGGACGACGGCGGCCGGCTGGGTGCAGCGGGCGAGCTCGGCCAGGGCGTCGGCCGAGATGGGCTCGAGGTGAACCTCGAGTTCGCCCCCGCACGTGAGACCGGCGGCGAACGCGTCGTCGGCGGAGTAGCCGAAGCGCTCGAGCCTGGCGGTGCCGTCGTCAATGACGTCAAGTGCCGCCGCCACGACCGCGCCCTCGACGCACCCGCCGGAGAGGCTGCCGAGGACCCGTGGCGCGGTGTCGCCGGGGGCGAGTCCGGGCGCTGCGACGAGCATGGTCGTCCCAATCGGTCGCGGCGCCGAGCCCGTCACGGACACCACGGTCGCGACGGCGCAGCGTTCCCCGCGCATCGCTGGCTGCCACGAGGGCAGCGTGCTCAGGAGCTCGATCATGGCTCCCCCTTCTGATGAGCTGCGTCCGGCGGCGAACGCGTCGGACGGACTGTATATATCGTGCGCCCGCGGGGCCGGAGCGTCACTTCCGGACCCACGGGCGCGGTCTATGGGATTTCTTTTGGGCCGCTCCGCCGGTCCTAGGCTCCGATCAGGTTGCCCAACGGGCCGCGTGCGAAGTACACGACGAAGCCCGCAGCGACCACCCACATGAGCGGATGGATTTTCCGCGCCTTGCCGCTCGCTGCCCGCACGAGGACCCACGTCACGAAGCCGGCACCGATGCCGTTCGAAATCGAGTAGGTCAGGGGCATCGTCACGATCGTGAGGAATGAGGGCAGAGCCACGTCGAACTTGCGGAAGTTGATCTCGCGGATCTGGCCGGCCATCATCGTCCCGACGACGACGAGCGCGGCCGAGGCGACCTCGAGCGGCACAACGCTGGTGAGCGGCGTGAGGAACATGGATCCCAAGAAGAGCGCCCCCGTCACCACCGACGCGAGGCCTGTGCGTGCCCCCTCGCCGATGCCGGACGCGGAGTCGACGTAGACCGTATTCGACGAGCCGGAGTTCGCCCCGCCGAGAACGGCGCCGAAACCCTCGATGATGAAGGCGGCCTTGAGCCGCGGGAACGTGCCGTCCTTCTGCGTGAGCCCCGCGCCCTTCGCGAGCCCCGTCATGGTCCCCATCGCGTCGAAGAAGTTCGTGAACACGAGCGTGAAGACGAGGGTCAGGCCTGCGAGGAGGCCGATGCGGTGGAACGCGCCGAAGAGGTCGAAGTGGCCCACGAGGCTCAGGTCCGGGACGGAGAGGAGCTGGCCTGAGAGGACCGGAGTGTTCAGATGCCAACCGTCCGGGTTCTTCGGCCCAGCTGCCCCGAGATGCCAGATTGCCTCGACGAGCATGGCGAGTGCCGTCGTCGCGATGATGCCGATGAGGAGTCCGCCCTGGATCTTCCGCGCAACGAGAATACCCATGAGGATCAGCCCGACCACGAAGACGAGCGTGGGGAGCGTGGTGATCGAGCCGTTGTCGCCGAGCTGGACCGGCGGCCCCGACTGGGTTCCCCGAACGAAGCCCGAGTCAACGAAGCCGATGAACGCAATGAACAGCCCGATACCGACCGTGATGGCGGCCTTGAGCTCCTTCGGCACGGCCCGGAAGATCGCCGTCCTGGCGCCGGTTATGCCGAACAGCACGATGAGCACGCCGTTGATCACCACGAGCCCCATGGCCTCGGGCCACGAGACGTCCTTGACGACGGCGACCGCCAGGAACGAGTTGATCCCGAGCCCGGCAGCGAGGCCGAAGGGCAGGTTCGCGAAGATGCCGAAGAGGATCGTCAGCACGCCGGCCGTGAGGCCCGTGACCGCGCCTACCTGGGCTGCGGGAAGGAATGCCCCTGTGACGTCGAGCGGAGCACTCGAGGCGTTGAAGCCGCCGAGAATGAGCGGATTGAGGATCACGATGTACGCCATCGTGAAGAACGTGACGAGGCCGCCGCGGATCTCCCGCGAGACTGTGGAGCCCCGGAGCGTGACGCTGAAGAACCGGTCGAGGAAACCGTTCGCGGCCTTCGGCCCGCCCGCACGGGTCACGGGCGCCGTCGTCGTCCGCTCGCCCTCGGGCTCGAACTCGTCGGTGCTTGTCTGAGCGCTGGTTTCGATGCTCATGGCAGCCGCCTCAGTATTCGATGCGCTGCGCGAAAGCCGCCCACTGCTCGAAGGGTGCCATGCGGCTGACTCCCTCGGGCTCGGTGTGCAGCACGGGCATCGACCGCAGTTCGACGGGCGTGTCGAAGTAGTCGTAGAACACCGCGTCGTCGAAGCCGGCGCTCGCTGCGTCGTGCCGGTCCGCGGCGAAGCGGACGACGGCGATGCGCGCCCACAGTGCCGACGCAAGGCACATGGGGCACGGCTCGCAGCTCGAATAGAGGGTGGCGCCGGTGAGGTCGAACGTGCCTAGCGCGCGGCAGGCCGCGCGGATCGCCGTGACTTCGGCGTGGGCGGTCGGGTCATTGCTTGCGGTGACGCGGTTGACGCCGTCGAACGCTTGCCCGTCTGGGGTGACGACGACGGCGCCGAACGGGCCGCCGTTGTCGAGGACATTCTGCGCCGCGAGCTCGATTGCCCGGCTCAAGAAGAGACTGTCGGCCTGAGCAGAGGTGCGGCTGGGGGTGGTGGTCATGGGAGACTCCCTCGCTTGGGGAAGTCCGGCCCACCGAGTTCGCCCGGGGCTATCCGTGCAGACCAGGCCTGACCAGACTTCGAAAGCTCTGAATTGAGGTTGCCTGGTAGATAGCCTTCCGGGATCTGCTGGACAGATCACCCGTTGGCCCGCCGTGACGGTTCAACGGTAGCAAGAGGCTGTGATGCGCACCATAGGTTCGGCGAAGATTTTTGGAATTTGGTTTCCGCGACCCGGAAGCGCCATCCCGTTTGGTGGTCACCTCCCGACGGTGCCGCCCCGTCCAACCGTCACCTCCCGACGGTGCCGCCCCGTCCAACCGTCACCTCCCGACGGTGCCGCCCCGTCCAACCGTCACCTCCCGACGGTGCCGCCCCGTCCAACCGTCACCTCCCGACGGTGCCGCCCCGTAAGAAGATCACGCGCCGGGAAGCGACCGACGCCGCACACCCGCAGGACGTGACCAACAAACCCCCGCACACCCGCAGGACGTGACCAACAAACCCCCGCACACCCGCAGGACGTGACCAACAAACCCCCGCACACCCGCAGGACGTGACCAACAAACGGGGGGCGCGGGCGCTACGCCCGGTTGAGCTCCGCCGAGATGCGTTCGGCCGCCGAGCGAAGCGCCGGCACCGCCCGCTCGCCGAACATCTCGTCGACACGGGACACGGGGCCCGAGACGGAGATCGCCGTGGGTGTCGGCGCATTCGGGACCGCCATCGAGAAGCAGCGAACGCCAACCTCCTGCTCCTGCTCGTCGATCGCGTACCCGCGCGCGCGGATCTTGTCGAGGTCGGCGAGGAGGGTCTCGACGTCGCCGATGCTGTAGGTGGTGGGGGTCGGCATCCCCTGGCGGCCCACGATCGACCGCACCTGCTCGTCGTCGAGCTGGGCCAGGATCGCCTTGCCGACGCCGGTGTCGTGCATATGGGCACGGCGCCCGACCTCGGTGAACATGCGCATCGAATGCGGCGAGGGGACCTGGGCGACGTAGATGACCATGTCCGAATCGAGCACGGCCATGTTCGCCGTCTCGCCGAGGCTGTCGACGAGGGTCTTGAGCTCGGGCTGCGCGAGCGCACCGAGCTGCTTGTTCGCACCCTCCCCGAGGCGGATGAGGCGGGGACCGAGCGCGTAGCGCCGGTTGGGCAGCTGCCGCACGTACCCAAGCGCGACCAGCGTGCGGAGCAGCCGGTGGATCGTGGGCAGCGGGAGCTCGGTCGACGACGAGAGCTCGCTGAGCGTCACATCCCCGCCGGCGTCGGTGATGAGTTCGAGGAGTTCGAAAACCCGCTCGACCGATTGGACGCCGCCTGAGGCCTTCTCGGCCATGTGTCCTCCATGGGTAGCGGCCGGTGATGTTCCGGCAAATATTATCCGCATCCCGGAAAATCTGCGGCTATCTCACGATACCGCACCCCAACTTCCTTGGCGCCGCCGTCAACGAAGAGTTGGGACCCGGCACAGATGGCAGCGCAGCGAAGGGGACTTGTATTTCCAAGATGCAGACAATAATATCCGTAGTACGGAAACTTTTTAGCGAGGCCGATGCCTCCCGATCGAAGGATGATTCAATGGCGAGTCCCAGCCCCGGCAACTCCATCACCCTCCGCCTCGACGCGCCGTCGCGCATCAGCATCACGAGCGAGCTTGCCGCCGCCGTCGCTGCGGCCGGCGCTCCTGTGACCGCCCTCGACATCAGCGACTCGCACCATGATCATCTCGTCGTCGACATCACATGCAACACGACTTCGGAGCAGCACGCCGAGCAGGTCGCCGCTGCGCTCGAGGCGCTCGACGGCGTAACCGTCCGCAAGGTCTCGGACCGCACCTTCCTCATGCACCTCGGCGGCAAGCTCGAGGTCGTCCCGAAGGTTCCCCTCCGCAACCGCGACGACCTCTCGCGCGCCTACACTCCCGGCGTCGCCCGCGTGTGCCGTGCTATCGCGGAGAACCCCGAGGACGCCCGCCGCCTCACCGTCAAGCGGAACACCGTCGCCGTCGTCACCGACGGCTCGGCCGTGCTCGGGCTCGGCAACATCGGGCCGGCCGCCGCGCTGCCCGTGATGGAGGGCAAGGCCGCGCTGTTCAAGCAGTTCGCGAACGTCGACGCGTGGCCAGTCTGCCTCGACACCCAGGACACCGAGGAGATCATCAAGATCGTCAAGGCCCTCGCCCCTGTCTACGGCGGCGTCAACCTCGAGGACATCGCCGCACCGCGTTGCTTCGAGATCGAGGCCCGCCTCCGCGAAGAGCTCGACATCCCCGTGTTCCACGACGACCAGCACGGAACCGCGATCGTCACCCTCGCCGCCCTCGTCAACGCTCTCAAGCTCGTGAAGAAGCGGATCGAGGACGTGCGCATCGTCGTCTCCGGCGTGGGCGCGGCGGGCAACGCAATCATCCAGCTGCTCCTCGCCCAGGGCGCACAGAACATCGTTGCGTGCGACCGCAAGGGCGCCATCCACAAGGGCCAGGACCTCACGGACGCGCACCGCATCTGGATCGCCGAGAACACGAACCCCGAGGCCTTCTCCGGCACACTCCACGACGCGCTCAAGGGCGCAGACGTCTTCATCGGCGTCTCGGCCCCGAACCTCTTCGGCCCCGAACAGGTCGCTACGATGGCCGAGGACGCGATCGTGTTCGCGATGGCGAACCCCGATCCGGAGACAGATCCCATCGCCGCTGCCGAGCACGCCGCCGTCGTCGCGACAGGCCGGAGCGACTTCCCGAACCAGATCAACAACGTGCTCGCCTTCCCCGGCGTCTTCCGCGGCCTGCTCGACGCTGGCGTGGCCGACATCACGCCTGCCATGCTGGTCGCAGCGGCACAGGCCATCGCGGCGCGAGTCTCGGACGAGGAGCTCAACGCGAGCTTCATCATCCCGAGCGTGTTCGATCCGCATGTCGCGCAGGATGTGGCAGCGGCCATCGTCACCGCCGCGACCGCCTGATTCTTCGGGACCAAGACCTCACACCAGGGAGAAGGAAAGTATCGCTATGGCCATCACCGTGACCGACAACCACCCCGTGGACCGGGCCGAGGAGGTCCTCACCGACGAAGCGCTCGCGTTCGTCGAGGAACTGCACCGCCGCTTCGCCGGCGAGCGCAAGGCTCGCCTCGAGGCGCGCAAGGTACGACGCGCGGAGGCCGCCTCGACCGGCAAGCTCGACTTCCTGCCGGAGACGGCAGAGATCCGCGCGGGCGATTGGAAGGTTGCGGAGGCACCGGCGCCGCTCCAGGACCGCCGTGTCGAGATGACTGGCCCCGCCAGCCCCGCAAAGATGGCCATCAACGCCCTCAACTCGGGCGCCAAGGTGTGGCTCGCCGACATGGAGGACGCCTCGAGCCCGCACTGGAGCAACGTCGTCGACTCGGTCCTCAACCTGCGGGACGCGGCGCTCGGAACCCTCTCCTTCACCTCTCCTGAGGGCAAGGAGTACCGGCTGCGCACGGACGCGCCGCTCGCCGTCGTCGTCACCCGCCCGCGCGGGTGGCACATGGAGGAGCGGCACGTTCTGGTCGACGGCGAGCCCGCCTCGGGCGCGCTCGTGGACTTCGGCCTGCACTTCTTCCACGTCGCGAAGCTCCTCATCGAGTCCGGTCGGGGCCCGTACTACTACCTGCCCAAGATGGAGAGCCACCTCGAGGCCCGCCTCTGGAACGAGATCTTCGTGTTCGCACAGGACTACCTCGGCATCCCGCAGGGCACCATCCGCGCGACTGTGCTCATCGAGACCATCCCGGCCGCCTTCGAGATGGATGAGATCCTGTACGAGCTCCGCGACCACGCCTCGGGCCTCAACGCTGGCCGCTGGGACTACCTCTTCAGCATCATCAAGTACTTCCGCGACGCGGGCGAGCAGTTCACGCTCCCGGACCGCGCGTCCGTGGTGATGACGGCGCCGTTCATGCGCGCCTACACCGAGCTCCTCGTCCAGACCTGCCACAAGCGCGGCGCCTTCGCCATGGGCGGCATGGCTGCGTTCATCCCGAACCGCAAGGAACCGGAGATCACCGCGGCGGCCATCGAGAAGGTCCGCGCCGACAAGACCCGCGAGGCCACGGATGGCTTCGACGGTTCGTGGGTTGCGCACCCGGACCTCGTCTCCACGTGCGAGGAGGTCTTCGACAGCTTCCTCGGCGACAAGCCGAATCAGGTCGACCGGCAGCGTCCCGAGGTCCACGTGACGGCAGATCAGCTGCTCGACGTCGCCTCGACCGAGGGTGTCGCGACGGAGGAGGGCCTGCACCTCAACCTGTACGTCGCCGTCGCCTACACGGCCGTGTGGCTCTCGGGCAACGGCGCCGTGGCAATCCACAACCTCATGGAGGACGCGGCAACGGCAGAGATCTCGCGCTCACAGGTGTGGCAGCAGATCCGCAACAAGGTCGTGCTCGCCGATACCGGCAACACGGTGACGCGTGAGCTCGTCGAGCGCATCCTCGCCGAAGAGACGGAGCGCCTCCGCGGGGAGGTCGATCCTCAGCAGTTCGCGAACTTCTACGAGCCGGCGAGCCGCCTCATCGCGGACATCTGCCTCTCCGAGGACTACACGGACTTCCTCACGACTCCTGCCTACGAGCTGGTGGGATGATGAGCCTCCCGACTTCCGGAAGCGGCTTCCCGGCCCAGGTGTTCGACGACGGCGACTACGAGCGGATCGACGCCGGCCTCGCCGACACCGACCGTCTCCTCGCCGACGGATACCCCGGGGACGCGGGCACGCGCCAGCCCGTGCACACCGTCTACGTGCCAGCGGACCGCTACTCGCCGTCGCTCGCCGCGGACTGGGGCCAGCAGGCCCTGGCCGCGGCAGCCGAGGCCGGCGGGATCCAGCGTCTCGCCGAGCTCGTGGGCCTCGCCCCCGAACTCGCGGCCGAAGTCGCTTCGCGGGTCGAGGCGAAGCTGCGAGAGGAGCCGATCGAGGATCTCCGGATCGACTTCGAGGACGGCTACCTCGCCGCCGCGAAGACCAGCGATCCAAATGCAACGGAGGACGCCGAGGCGATCCGGGCGGCCGATCAGGTCACCGCCGCCGTCGCGTCCGGGACGGCGACGCCGTTCGTCGGCATCCGCTTCAAGTGCCTCGAGGAGACAACCCGCCGACGCGGACTGCGGACGCTCGAGCTGTTCGTCTCACGCCTCGTCCAGCAGGGCGGACTGCCCGAGGGCCTCGTCCTCACGCTGCCCAAGGTGAGCACCGTGGACCAGGTCAAGGCGATGGTCTACGCCGTCGAACGCCTCGAGTCCTCACTGCGCCTGCACCCGGGGCGCCTCGGCTTCGAGGTTCAGGTCGAGACGCCGCAGCTCATCATCGGCGCAGACGGCAGCCACCCCGTGGCGCAGCTCCCGCACCAGGCGGACGGGCGCATCACGGCGCTGCACTACGGAACGTACGACTATTCGGCCTCCCTCCAGATCGCCGCCGCGTATCAGTCGATGGAGCACCCTGCGGCTGACTTCGCGAAGGAAGTCATGCAGCTCGCCGTCGCCGGAACGGGCATCCGGCTCTCGGACGGTTCGACGAACGTCCTTCCCGTGGGTGACGCCGCGCAGCGCGAGGAAGCCTGGAAGCTGCACGCGCGGCTGGTTCGCCGATCACTCGAACGCGGCTATTACCAGGGCTGGGACCTGCACGCGCACCAGCTCCCCACGCGCTACATCGCGACGTATGCGTTCTACCGGGAGGGTCTCCCCAAGGCCACCGAGCGGCTGCGAAACTATGTCCAGCAGACCGTCGGAGCCGTCCTCGACGAGCCTGCGACCGCTCGCGCCCTTGCCGCGTTCGTGCTCCGCGGCGTGCAGTGCGGCGCTGTCGGGGCGGACGAGGTCCGCGCGTCGACGGGCCTCTCGGAGCTCGACCTCACCCGCCTCGCCCACCCGCGCCTAGCGGAACAGATCCCTGCGACCACCCTCGCGGCCCCGGCCGCGGAACCCCAAGGAGCGTCACGATGAGCTACTTCTACCCAGAGGGCGGCCTGCCCCCGCAGACCCAGCTCCTCACCGACCGCGCGATCGTCAAGGAGGCCTACACGGTCATCCCCAAGGGCGTCCTGCGCGACATCGTCACGAGCAACCTTCCCGGCTGGGAGAACACCCGCTCGTGGATCCTCGCGCGCCCCATCGCGGGCTTCGCGACGACGTTCTCGCAGCTCATCGTCGAGGTCGGCCCGGGCGGCGGCTCGAAGAAGCCCGAGCCCGAGGCTGGGGTTGAGGGCGTCGTCTTCCTGACCAAGGGGAAGCTCACCCTTACGCTCGACGGCGAGACCCACCACCTCGAGGAGGGCGGCTACGCCTACCTCGCGGCGGGAGCCGACTGGTCGCTCGCGAATGAATCGGACGCGATCGCCTCGTTCCAGTGGATCCGCAAGGCGTATGAGCGGCTCGAGGGCTACGAGGCCAAGAGCTTCGTGACGAGCGACAAGGAGGTCGCCCCGACCCCCATGCCGAACGTCAACGGCGTCTGGTCCACCACCCGTTTCGTGGATCCGGGCGATCTCGCGCACGACATGCACGTGAACATCGTGACCTTCGAGCCCGGCGGGACCATCCCCTTCGCCGAGACCCACGTCATGGAGCACGGACTCTTCGTCCTCGAAGGCAAGGCCGTGTACCGACTCAATGACGACTGGGTCGAGGTCGAGGCCGGCGACTTCATGTGGCTGCGGGCGTTCTGCCCCCAGGCCTGCTACGCCGGTGGCCCGGGCCGCTTCCGCTACCTCCTGTACAAGGACGTCAACCGGCAGATCCGCCTCACCTGACGCCCCTCCCCCGCCTGCTCGCTACCCCCTCCCTTTACCGGGAGGGCCAGCAAGCAGGCCCCAAAGCACGACGGCGCGGGGCCGGACTGGCACTGAGCCGCTCCGCGCCGTCGTACCCAATCCTCCGCCCCCGGTCGCGCAACGCCGGGGGCGGAGGCATTTCGTCTTTCAGCTCGCGAGCCTCTCGCTCTCACCACCGTCCGCGTCCCCGTCCTCAGGGACCCACCGGACCGCAACCTTGGCGCCATCGCCGTCTTCTTCGATCCGGAGCACGAGGTCGACGCCGCAAAGATGCTCGTGCTGCGCGTAACGTCCGTCGAGTCGGGCGGCCTCCAGGAGTCGCTCGAGAGCAACCGCGAGAGCCCGTCCCCAGTCGCGGGGATCTGTACTTGAGGCGCGCTCGGCGCCGACGTAACTGGCCATGTGGCCATTGTTCACCGCGCTACATGGGGCGCGCCAGTGCCACAAAGACCCTCGCGCCCGCGCTCCAGCCCGTTTCTGAAGGTGGCGAAGGCGTGTCGGAGATGAAAATCTCGGCGAGTCGCGACCTCGCCCGTCCAGAAGTGGGCCAGACCGCCGCGCCTCCCCTTGCCCGGGTTGACCCGGGTCACAGCTCAGTTCTACACTTTTCATCAAGAGAAATTCTTATTCCACATTGCGAAAGCGACGCAGGAAGGTCCGACAATGACGTACACGGTGAACTGCTCAATCCTCCTCACCGAGCTCCCCCTCCTCGAGCGCCCCGCCGCGGCTAAGGCCGCCGGCTTCGACGCGGTCGAGTTCTGGTGGCCCTTCGCGGAGGCAGTGCCCTCCGACAAGGATGTCGACGCGTTCGTCACCGCGGTCAAGGATGCCGGCGTGCAGCTGAGCGGCCTGAACTTCTTCGCGGGCGACATGCCGGGCGGTGACCGCGGCCTCGTGTCGTGGAAGGGCCGCTGCGGAGAGTTCAAGGACAACATCGACGTGGTCGTCGGCATCGCCGAGCGCACCGGGACCAAGGCGTTCAATGCCCTGTACGGCAACCGCCTCCCCGAGTCCACACCCGAAGCGCAGGACGAGCTGGGCCTGAAGAACCTTGTCGCGGCTGCCGAGGGCGTGGCGAAGGTGGGGGGCATCGTGCTCCTCGAGCCCGTTTCCGGCACCCCGTCCTACCCCCTCAAGACCGCCGCAGACGCCCTCGCAGTCATCGCCAAGACCAAGGAAGCGGGCGTCGAGAACGTCAAGCTCCTGGCGGACTTCTACCACCTCGCAGTGAACGGGGATGACGTTCCCGCAGTGATCGAAGAGCACGCCAAGGACTTCGGCCACGTCCAGATCGCCGACAACCCCGGTCGCGGCGCGCCCGGCACCGGCGCCCTCCCCCTGGGCGAGTGGATCACCCGCTCGCGTGAGCTCGGCTACGACGGCTACATCGGGCTCGAGTACAAGGCCCCCGCCGCCGAGGCCTTCACTTGGGCCATCCGCCCCGTCGCCGGCTGACCACCTCAGCAAGCGCCAGCCACCGCCGCAAGCACATCCAGCACAGGCTTCCCGAAGGAGAGAACCAATGACCAACGCAGAGAACAAGGCCAGCATCGCTGTCATCGGCCTGGGCATCATGGGCCTTCCCATGGCCGTCAACCTCGTCAAGGCCGGCTACGCGGTCACGGGTTACAACCGCAGCCCTGAGAAGGCCGCGAAGCTCGCAAGTGACGGCGGCAAGGCCGCAGCAAGCGTCGCCGAGGCCGTCAAGGACGCCGACGTCATCATCACCATGGTCCCCGACTCCCCCGACGTCGAGGCCGTCACGACCGGCGAGGACGGCGTCTTCGCCAACGCCAAGCCCGGCGCCCTCTGGATCGATGCCTCCTCGATCCGCCCCGACGTCGCCGTCCGCCTCGCCGAGGCCGCGCGCACCGCCGGCCTCCGGCCTCTGGACGCCCCGGTCTCCGGCGGCGAGCAGGGAGCGATCGACGCAGTCCTGTCCATCATGGTCGGCGGTGCACACGAGGATTTCGAGGCCGCCCAGCCCATCCTGAACGCGGTCGGCAAGACAATCGTCCACGTCGGTCCCTCCGGCTCCGGCCAGACCGTCAAGGCTGCCAACCAGCTCATCGTCGCGGTCAACATCCAGGCACTCTCGGAGGCGATCGTCTTCCTCGAGGCCTACGGTGTCGACACCGACGCGGCCCTGAAGGTCCTCGGCGGCGGCCTTGCCGGCTCCAAGGTCCTCGATCAGAAGGGCCAGAAGATGCTCGACCGCAACTTCGACCCTGGCTTCCGTCTCGCCCTCCACAACAAGGACCTCGGGATCGTCACCTCCGCCGCCCGCGAAGCCGGCGTCGTCGTCCCCCTCGGCGCGGCTGTCGCGCAGCTGGTCTCCGCTCTCGTCGCGCGCGGCGACGGCGGCCTCGACCACTCGGGCCTCTTCAAACTCACCAACGAACTTTCCGGCAAGAACTAAAGGAGCACCGACATGGCAAAGATGCGCACTGTCGACGTGATCGTGGCCATCCTGGAGAAGGAAGGCGCGACCGAGGCGTTCGGCCTGCCCGGCGCCGCAATCAACCCGCTGTACTCGGCGATGAAGGTCCACGGGGGCATCCGCCACACCCTCGCCCGCCACGTTGAGGGTGCCTCCCACATGGCCGATGGCTACTCCCGGGCGAAGGCCGGCAACATCGGCGTGTGCCTCGGAACGTCCGGCCCGGCCGGCACGGACATGATCACGGGTCTCTACGCCGCCCAGGCCGACTCCATCCCGCTGCTGTGCTTCACGGGCCAGGCGCCCGTCGCGAAGCTGCACAAGGAGGACTTCCAGGCGGTGGACATCGAGTCCATCGCGAAGCCCCTCACGAAGATGGCCATGACCATCCTCGAGCCAGGCCAGGTCCCCGGTGCCGTGCAGAAGGCGTTCCAGCTCATGCGTACCGGCCGCCCCGGCCCCGTGCTGCTCGACCTGCCGTTCGACGTGCAGATGGCGCAGATCGAGTTCGACATCGACTCCTACGAGCCGCTCCCCGTCGAGAAGCCGCGCGCCACCCGCAAGCAGGCCGAGAAGGCCCTCGACATGCTGACCGCAGCGGAGAAGCCGCTCATCGTTGCCGGCGGCGGCATCATCAACGCCGACGCGTCGGACAAGCTCGTCGAGTTCGCGGAGATCCTGAACGTGCCGGTGGTCCCGACCCTCATGGGCTGGGGCGCAATCCCGGACGACCACCGCCTCTCCGCAGGCATGGTGGGCCTCCAGACGAGCCACAAGTACGGCAACGCGACGTTCCTCGAGTCGGACTTCGTGATCGGCATCGGCAACCGGTGGGCCAACCGCCACACGGGCACCGTCGAGAAGTACACCGAGGGCCGCAAGTTCGTCCACGTGGACATCGAGCCGACCCAGATCGGGCGCGTCTTCTCCCCCGACTTCGGCATCGTCTCGGACGCCGGCCTCGCCCTCGACGCCCTCATCGAGGTCGCGAAGGAGCGCAAGGCCGCGGGCACCCTGCCCGACTACTCGGCGTGGGCGGAGTCCGCGCAGGAGAAGCGCGGCCGGATGCAGCGCAAGACGCACTTCGACAACGTGCCCATGAAGCCGTTCCGCGTCTACGAGGAGATGAACAAGGCGTTCGGCCCCGACACGACGTACGTCACCACGATCGGCCTCTCGCAGATCGCGGGCGCGCAGATGCTGCACGTCTTCGGGCCGCGCAAGTGGATCAACGCCGGCCAGGCAGGCCCCCTCGGCTGGACGGGGCCCGCGGCCCTCGGCGTCGTGCGCGGCAAGCCGGGCGAGACCGTTGTAGCACTCTCGGGCGACTACGACTTCCAGTTCATGATCGAGGAGCTCGCCGTCGGCGCGCAGCACCAGCTGCCGTACATCCACGTCGTGGTCAACAACTCTTACCTCGGCCTGATCCGCCAGTCGCAGCGCGGCTTCGAGATGGACTACCACGTTTCCCTCGCGTTCGAGAACGTGAACGCAACCGGCTCCGAGGCCGCGCAGGGTTACGGCGTGGACCACATCAAGGTCGCCGAGGGCCTCGGCTGCAAGGCGATCCGCGTCGAGCACCCGGAGGACCTGGGACCCGCCTTCGAGAAGGCTCGCGCCCTCATGGCCGAGTACAAGGTGCCGGTGGTCGTCGAGGCGATCCTCGAGCGCGTCACGAACATCGCGATGGGCACCGAGCTGGACAACGTGGTGGAGTTCGAGGATCTGGCGGAGCGCCGCGAGGACGCCCCGACCGCGATCGTCGCGCTTCTCGACTAGGCGATCGCTTCCATGAAGCCCACGAAGATCGTCCTCGCCCCGGACAAGTTCAAGGGCACCCTCACGGCGCCCGAGGTGGCGGCAGCACTCGCAGAAGGCATCCGAGATGTGCTCCCTGCGGCCAAGCTTGTCCTGGTCCCTGTGGCCGACGGCGGCGAGGGCACCGTGACTGCAGCGCTCGGCGCGGGGTTCTCCCCGCGCCGAGCGCGCGTCTCGGGGCCCACCGGCCAGCCGCTCACGGCAGAATTCGCCGTCGACGCGGCGGGCCGCGCCGTCGTCGAGATGGCTGCCGCCTCGGGGCTCGACGTCCTGCCCGGCGGTGTCAAGAACGCGCGCAACGCGACGAGCCTCGGAACCGGCCAGCTCATCCGCGCCGCGCTCGACGCCGGGGCCCGCGAGATCGTCCTCGGTGTAGGCGGCAGCGCATGCACCGACGGCGGCGCCGGGATGCTGCAAGGCCTCGGCGCGCGCTTCACGGACGACGCCGGGAACGAGCTCCCGCTCGGGGGCGCGGCTCTCGCGCGCATCGCCGAAGCTGATCTCGGCGGGCTCGACGCCCGTCTGGACACGGCAACTTTGGTTCTCGCGGCCGACGTCGACAATCCCCTTCTCGGCGAGCGCGGCGCCGCCGCCGTGTTCGGCCCCCAGAAGGGGGCAACGCCGTCGGATGTCGCCGACCTCGACGCCGCCCTCGCTCGCTTCGCCGAAGTCCTCGGCGGGGCAATGGGCGGCCGCGCGAAAGCCGCGAAGGACGCTCCGGGGGCCGGTGCCGCCGGCGGCGTCGGCTACGCGGCGCTCACCCTCGGCGCCCAGCGGCGGCGCGGAATCGACGTCGTCGTCGAATTCACCGCGCTGCGCGAGAAGCTCGAAGGCGCCTCCCTGGTCGTCACGGGCGAGGGCAGCCTCGACTCGCAGTCGCTTTCGGGGAAGGCGCCTGTCGGCGTCGCGACGGTGGCGCGCACGCATGGCGTGCCAGCTGTGGCGGTGTGCGGCAGGAACCAGCTCGATGAGGCCACGCGCCGCGCTGCCGGCTTCGCCGCTGTGCACGCACTCACCGACCTCGAACCCGACGTCGAGGTCTGCCTCGCGGACGCCCGCCGCCTCGTGCGCGAGACCGGGCGCCTCATCGCGGCGGACCTTTCACGGGCGCTCACGGGAACGTTCGAGCCCCTCACTATCGTTGACACTGACAGCAGGAAGGAATCTGTGCGATGACTGACACCGAATTCGATCTGGTCATCCGCGGGCAGCGCGTGCTCACGACGGCGGGCATCGTCCCGCGCGAAGTGGGCATCACGGATGGGCGCATCGTCGCGCTCGAGCCGCTGGGCAATGGCCTCGCCGGGCGCGAGGTCATCGAGCTCGGCGACGATGAGACCCTCATCCCGGGCCTCGTCGACAGCCACGTCCACGTGAACGAGCCCGGCCGCACCGAATGGGAAGGGTTCGCCTCAGCGACCCGCGCTGCCGCGGCCGGCGGCGTCACGACCATCATCGACATGCCCCTCAACAGCATCCCGCCGACGGTCAATGTGGACGCGCTGCGCGTGAAGCGGGCCGCTGCCGAGACGCAGTCGTTCGTGGACGTCGGCTTCTGGGGCGGCGCCATTCCGGGCAACACGGGCGACCTCCGGGCACTGCACGACGAGGGCGTCTTCGGCTTCAAGTGCTTCCTCCTGCATTCGGGCGTCGACGAGTTCCCGCACCTGGAAGTCGACGAACTCGAGAAGGATCTGGGCGAGATTGCATCGTTCGACGGCCTCATGATCGTCCACGCCGAAGACTCGCGGGCCATCGACCACGCGCCGAACCCCGAGGGCGACATCTACGAGAGCTTCCTGCACTCGCGGCCGCGCGGGGCGGAGAACGTCGCGATCGCCCAGGTGATCGAGCGGGCCAGATGGACAGGTGCGCGCGCGCACATCCTGCACCTTTCGTCGTCGGACGCCCTCGCGATGATCGCCACGGCGAAGCGGGACGGGGTCAAGATCACGGTCGAGACATGCCCCCACTACCTCACGCTGCTGGCCGAGGAGATCCCCAACGGGGCGACCGCGTTCAAGTGCTGCCCGCCGATTCGCGAAGCCTCGAACCGGGAGCTGCTGTGGAAGGGCCTCGAGGACGGCGTCATCGACTGCATCGTCTCGGACCACTCCCCCAGCACGATCGACCTCAAGGACCTTGAGAACGGAGATTTCGGCGTGGCGTGGGGCGGCGTTGCGTCGCTCCAGCTCGGTCTCCCGATCATCTGGACCGAGGCACGCCGCCGCGGCCTCCCGCTTGAGCGGGTCATCGAATGGATGGGCCGCAAGCCGGCCGAGCTCGCCCGGCTCCAGCGCAAGGGAACTCTCGCCCCGGGGTACGATGCTGACCTTGCGATCTTCGCGGCGGATGAGGCGTTCGTCGTCGATGCGGACAAGCTGTACCACAAGAACCACATCACGCCTTACCAGGGAAAGACCCTCTCCGGCGTGGTGCGCCGCACGTTTGTGCGCGGCACCGAGGTGGACTTCAGCGAGCCCAGGGGCCAGCTGATCCGCCGAGGCACGGCCTGACCGAACTCCCTAGGAGGAACCATGACAACCACCACGAAGCTCAGTGCGGGGCAGCAGGCCCCGGACTTCACGCTCCCGGACGCTTCCGGGAAGGATGTCTCGCTCGCGGACTACCGTGGCCGCCGCGCTGTCGTCTACTTCTACCCGAAGGCGGCCACCCCTGGCTGCACGACGGAGGCCTGCGACTTCCGCGACAGTCTCGACTCGCTCAACGCCGCGGGCGTGAGCGTCATCGGCATCTCGCCGGACCCGGTGGAGGCCATCGCTTCGTTCGCCGATGACTTCGGCCTCACCTTCCCGCTCCTTGCGGACGAGGGGGCTGCCGTGGCCAAGGCCTGGGGCGCCTGGGGCGAGCGCATTCGCAATGGTGAGGTGGTCGAGGGCATCCTGCGCTCGACTGCGGTCGTCGCGCCGGATGGCTCGATCGAGTCGATCGATTACAACGTGAACGCAGACGGCCACGTGGCCGCGCTGCGGGAGAAGCTGGGCGTCTAGCCGACCTCGCTCCCTAGGAGGGCCCCGGACACGCGTCTGGGGCCCTCCTTTTCGTTCCCATCCCGCGCTCCCTCCCGCTTGTGCTTTCCCAATCACTCCGGGCGCGGCGTGTTTCAGCGGGACACGCGCTCGGCCGCAGCAGAAGTGGGCTGGAGCGCGAGCAGCGAAGCCGGTCACACAATAAGGTGTTGACAATCACACCCGGATCCCCCAAACTATTTACACATGCTGAAATAACAGTTCCACGATACGGAACCCAAGAAACCGACGTTCCGTATAGCCGTCACCGTGGATGCCAGCATTGAGCAGTTGAGGACCCGACAAGCCATGTTGCTTGAACAGTTCAACGCCGCCCCCGCCCGCGAGGCTCGCGAGCTTTTGAAGCCCTGCCTCGATGTGCCCCGCTGGATCGAAGAGATCACCGCCGCCCGCCCCTTCGCAAGCCTCGACGCCCTTCTGGCGACTGCTCGAGGCGCGGCCGATCCCTTCACCCCGGCTGAGCTCGAGGGCGCTCTTTCCCACCATCCGCGCATCGGCGAGAAGGCGAGCGGCAAGTCCGCAGAGGCCTCGATGTCGCGCAACGAGCAATCCGGGGTCGACCAGCGCGACCCGGAGACGGTCGCCGCACTGGCGGAGGGGAACCGGGCTTACGAGGAGAAATTCGGCCGGGTCTTCCTGATCCGTGCCGCCGGCCGTTCGGCCAACGAGGTGCTCACCGCACTCCAGGAACGCCTGGGCCACACGCCCGAGCAGGAGGAGCCAGTTGTCGCGGAGCAGCTCCGCGAGATCGCGGTGCTCCGGCTTGAGCAAAGCCTGACTCGAGAGGAGCCCAGCGCATGAGCATCTCCCATGTGACCACCCACATTCTGGATACCGCGGCCGGCAAGCCGGCAGCAGGTGTCGCCGTCGAACTCTACGCCCGCGACGGCGAGGCATGGTCCCAGATTGGAACGGGCACCACCGATGCTGACGGGCGGGTGAAAGACCTCGGCCCGGAGCGTCTGGAGAGCGGTTCCTACCGCCTTCAGTTCGCCACCGGAGCCTACTTCGCCGGCATCGGGCAGGAGACCTTCTTCCCGGAGGTTTCTCTGACCTTCACGGTCAACGAGAACGAGTCGCACTACCACGTGCCGCTCCTGCTGAGTCCTTTCGCCTTTTCTACTTACCGAGGGAGCTAAGCACCATGGCGCAGAACAACACTGGAGAGAACACCGCCAGCAAGATCGTCCTGGGCAAGAACCAGTACGGCAAGGCCGAGGTCCGGGTCGTCAAGATCACCCGTGACACGGCCCGCCACGAGATCGAGGACCTCAACGTCACCTCGCAGCTGCGGGGCGACTTCGAGGCGGCACACCTCGACGGCGACAACGGCCACGTCGTCCCGACCGACACCCAGAAGAACACCGTCTACGGCCTGGCCCGCGAGGGAATCGGCTCCCCCGAGGAGTTCCTCATCCGGCTCGCGAACCACTTCACGTCGGAGTTCGGCTGGGTCACCGGGGGACGCTGGGAAGCCGAGCAGTGCGCCTGGGAGCGCATCATCGCCCACGGCGAGGGCCACGACCACTCCTTCGTCCGCAAGGGCCAGGAGGTCCGCAACGCCGTCGTGACCAAGGATGGCGACAACGTCTACGTCATCTCGGGCCTCAACGACCTCACGGTCCTGAAGTCCACTGAGTCCGGCTTCGTCGGCTACCCGAAGGACCGCTTCACCACCCTTCAGGAAACGACGGACCGGATCCTCGCAACCGACGTCTCCGCACGCTGGCGCTACAACAACGAGGCGATCGCCAACGGCACCGTCGACTTCAACAAGGCGTACGACGACGTCAAGGCCCTCCTGCTCGAGGGCTTCACCGAGGGCTACTCGTACGCCCTCCAGCAGACGCTCTTCCAGATGGCCCAGAAGGTCCTGGACGCGCATCCCGAGATCGACGAGGTCCGGTTCTCGACGCCGAACAAGCACCACTTCGTCGTCGACCTGACCCCGTTCGGCCTCGACAACCCGAACGAGGTCTTCTACGCGGCTGACCGCCCGTACGGCCTCATCGAGGCGAACTTCGAGCGTGAGAGCATCTCCGACCCCGGTAACGCCTGGGACGGCATCGCCGGCTTCTGCTGAGCCGGGCCATCCTTTCTCGCTCACTCCGCACCACCTGAGTAAGGCGCGGACGACGGCGGTGAACTCCGGCCGCCGTCGCCCGCCCTTTCCGTCGCATCACCTGATCCATTGCCCACCCAACCCACCATCACCACCCTCAGTTGCGCACTCGGTATTCAAAGCTGACAAGGAGGTCTGCTATGTCCCGAAAGACAGCGCCGGTCTCTGTTGCTGATCCCAGCACGGAGACGACGAGCCCAGAGAACCAGAAGCTGCCTGTTTCCACGGCGTTCGCCTATGGCATCCAGCACGTGCTCACGATGTACGGCGGCATCATTGCACCGCCGCTCATCATCGGTTCGGCCGCCGGGCTCAAGGGGCCGGATCTTGCCCTGCTGATCACGGCATGCCTCTTCATCGGCGGACTTGCAACCCTGCTGCAGACTCTCGGCATCAAGTGGTTCGGCTCGCGCCTCCCACTCGTTCAGGGGACCTCGTTCGCCTCGGTTGCGACGCTGCTCGCAATCGTGAACGGCGGCGGAGGGCTGCCAGCCGTCTTCGGCGCCGTCATGGCCGCCTCTGTCATCGGCCTGATCATTGCCCCCTTCTTCTCCCAGATCATCCACTTCTTCCCACCGGTAGTGACCGGCGTGGTGATCACCACGATCGGCCTCTCGCTCGTCCCGGTCGCTGCTGGCTGGGCGCTCGGCAATTCCTCGTCCGCTCCGGACTATGGGAGCCCCGCGAACATCGGCCTCATGGCCCTCACGCTCGTCATCATCATGGTCCTGAGCAAGCTCGGAAGCGGCGTCGTCTCGCGCCTCTCGATCCTGTTGGCGATCATCATCGGCACGATCATCGCGGTGTTCCTCGGCAAGGCTGACTTCTCGCAGGTGCTCAACGGTCCGATCTTCGCCTTCCCGGAGCCGTTCCACTTCGGTCTCCCAACGTTCGAGCCGGCGGCCATCATCTCGATGGTCATCGTCGTCCTCGTGATCCTGACCGAGACGACGGCGGACATCCTCGCCGTTGCCGAGGTTACCGGTGCCAAGATCGATTCGAAGCGGATCGCGAATGGTCTCCGCGCAGACATGCTGTCCTCGGCGGTCTCCCCGGTCTTCAACGGATTCACGCAGAGCGCCTTCGCGCAGAACGTCGGCCTCGTGGCAGTCACTGGAATCAAGAGCCGCTTCGCGGTGGCTGCCGGCGGCGTCGTCCTCATGGTCCTTGGCCTGATGCCCGTACTCGGCCGCGTTGTCGCCGCCATACCGATGCCGGTTCTCGGCGGTGCTGGGATCGTCCTCTTCGGCACCGTCGCGGCGTCGGGTATCCGGACGCTTTCGAAGGTTGACTACAAGGACAACATGAACCTGATCATCGTCGCGACGTCGATCGCGTTCGGTCTCGTTCCGGTCGTCGACCCGACGTTCTACTCGAAGTTCCCGACTTGGGTCCAGGTCATCTTCTCCTCGGGCATCAGCTCAGCGGCCCTCATGGCGGTCCTGCTGAACATCCTGTTCAACGTCATCAGGCGCGGCACTCCGAACAGCCCGTCGGTGTTCGCAGCGGCGCCGACTCGCATGGTGCCGATCGTGGTCCTGGATGCTCTCGAGGAGGGCGATCGCTGCGAGAACGGGAAGATCTTCGACAAGGACGGCAACGAAGTCCAAGTCGAGACGTCTCACGAGGTTCATTGACACTGAGATTGCGCACTGAGTAAACACCTAGTAGGCCCTGCTCTCCACTTAGAGAGCAGGGCCTACCTTTATGATCCGACTCTTCGAGTATTAGGAAACCAAGTCAATTCCTCCGGTGATGTGCCGGCAGCATTCCCGTGGCACCAATAATCGCCTTTCGCATTGCCCGGGCATCCAGGAATCCGCTCATTCTGGCAATCACCTCGAAAGTCGCCTCCTCCATATCCTTCAATCCCAGCAATCTGATCGCTTCCTGAGTCCGATAGGAACGGATCACGTTCCCCAGGCCACCCCTGGTCGAGAACGCACGTTGGAGCGCCCGAACCGAGACTCCAACCCTCCCTGCCAACTGCTTCGCCGTCAGTTCGCGGCTGCGGAACTCCCGCGCGATGACCCTCAACGCTTCCACAGCCAGCCGCTCCTCCCGGTCCCCTGAAATAGAAGCCGTGATAGATGCTTCTACGAGGACGGCGGTGGAAAGGCCGAGGAGCAGTTCGGCGGCACCTGCGTCCCGCCCGGGGGACCGGAAGACCACTTCCGCTACCGCTCTAACGGCTGCCATGCTCGTCGAGGCTCCACGGAGAAGATAGGGCGTGTCCACGGAGAAGGCGACTTCGGCCGGCCCAACTCCCTTCGTCATGCTCACCACGAGGGCCCTGCCCGGTGCCTCGAGACGCAGTTCAACGGGCGCGCCCTCCCGCATCGCCACCATGCCGCCGGGTGGGACAGTGGACTCTTCGACGCGGAACTGTGTGTCGAATGGCAGCACGAGGTGAACGCAGTCCTCCCTTGAGGGGAAGACCGCCACGCCCGTGGAGCGGCATTCGGTCGCGGCCACATAGGTCAAGACCATGTGGCCGGCACGGACGGCTCTCAGCCGCAGGGCGAAGCCTCCCGCTTCGCCAAGTGGTTCAACCAGTCCTCCCAGCTCGGCAACGCCCTCGGCCCCGAGGAAGTCATGCTGATTCCCGTCGACCCATCTCTTAACCACACGTCCCCCTGTGCGCCACTCAAATCGAGAATTCAGTCAGCGCCCTGCCGGGTCTGTGAGACGCTCGGGTCGCGACTTTCCCCACACGATAAACGGCGGTCGGCACCACTTAGACGGATAGTGCTGGCCTCTTGGCGCAGATCTGCACTTTGCACCGCGTGCGCCTCATCGCACCTCTACGGTTCAGAATGTCCGGCTTCCGCTCGAAGTCGCCATCAACGAATTCCTGTGAGAAAGAGTCAGCATGCCCGAGCCCACTGTCCCCGGCCCCCCGAACGGCGAGAAACCCACGACCGAGGGCATCCCGCGGCGGACCATCACCCGCACTGCCGCGTGGTCCGTACCCGTCGCCCTCGCAGTGGTTGCCACGCCCCTCGCGGCCGCATCCCCGACGGGGGGCGTCATCCTGTTCGACTACCCCGAATACATCGTGGGCCCGGGTATGACCTACGGCTCGATCACGGGCAAGGTTGTGCCGAACGTGGGGACCTCGCTACCCGCGACAGTGACGCTCACCTATCCGCCGGGTTGGAGTGGCCCGGGAACTGCCGCGGTCAATCCAGTCGACGGAACCTTCACCGTCAACGGCGTCGTGGCACCCGGCAACGTGGGCAGCGCGCCGCTCGCGGCTAGCTCCTCCGGCTTTACACCCGGGACCACAACTCTCATCGTCGCCCTGAACCCGGTCCCGCCCGCGACCGACGGCATCGTGTGGGGTGAGAATCTCGCGACCACGCTCTACCGCAGCGGCGCCCTGCTCCAGACGTATGCTGTAACGCCCGAGAACCTCAACGGCCCAGGCACCCTCGGCTCCAAGTCGATCATTGCCCTGGCCGGAGGCTACCGCGATCACAACAGCTACCTCATCCGGAGTGACAACACGCTGTGGAGCCACGGAGCTGGCTCCAACGCCTGTGCCCCCGGAACCACCCCGACCATTGCCGGGATCTTCGGATTCGGCGGTGCATCGGCTCTGCTGCCGGGAGAGAAGTTTGTAGACACTGTCGCCTTCACGGGCGGCGGGTACGTCCTCACGACCCACGGCCGCGTCTTCTCTTGGGGCTTCAACACGTCCACCGGTTCGCTGGGCAACGCAACCTTCGGCCCGGACACCAACGCGCCGAAAGTCGTCATCAATCCGCAACCGGACGTGTTCATTACCGCGATCTCTGCCGGATACACGGGCGGGATCGCTCTCGACACCAAGGGCCGGGTCTGGACTTGGGGCATCAACGACCAGTCTGACCTCGGAACAGGCCTCAGCGGCAATCAGTCGGTCATGAAGCCCGTCATCCTTCAGGACGGTACGCCGATCTCAGGGGTAAGCCAGATCCGAGGGCGCTTCAAGGGAGGCTTGGCACTACGAAACGGCATGGTGTACAGCTGGGGCTACGGCGCCGGCGGAATGAACGCCAACGGCAGCAACTCCAACCAGAACTACGCCGCGCCCGTGCTCACGGGTCCCGGAACGCCGCTGACTGGGGTCGCACAGCTGCCGAAGTTCTACCACGAGGCGTACCACAGCGCCGCGCTGAGAAGCGACAACACGGTTTACACGTGGGGCTACGGCTCGTACTACGTCCATTCGCCCTCGAGCGAGGCAAGCCGGGTCTACGCTGCTCCCTACGCCGGCGGCCTACCCGCCGGCACGATCACCGAGATGGCGCTCAGCTACTACGGAACCCACATCCGCCTCGCGGACGGCTCAGTGTGGAACTGGGGCTACGGCGCTTATGGTCAGGGCGCCAACGGAACCACCACCGTCTACCTCACCAACCCAGTGCGCGCGCTGACCGCTCCAGGCGTTCCAGTTGTTGCGGCTGGCTTCTTCCCCAACAGCCACGGTGGGGTCTTCGCTCGAAAGTAGCCTCTAAGACCAACTGGGTGGGTCCTGTGCCGTCTGCGCCGGGACCCACCCCATCGTCCAGGTCGTTGAATCCTGCAGCACGAAACTCGGTACCCTAGATACATGCCCTCGCAGCGCCAGATCACCGTTCGCCGTGCCCCGAAGTTCGTCCCGTTCCTCGTAACAGGCGGCCTTCTCGGCGCCATTGCGGCCGTCATCTTCGGTTCCGGAGGCGATCTACCGGATGGCTACACGAGTCAATCGGCGTTCGGATACTTCCTTGTCCTGTTCGTCGCCGTTGGCGTCCTAGTCGGTGGAGTCGCGGTGCTCATCGTCGACCGCGTGAGCATCAAACGAGCGCGCCGCGCGACCGTTGAGGAGCTTCCCGACGAGGCAGATGACGAGGGCGCAACCTCCTGAAACGGGGCCCCTCCCGGTCATGAGACAATTGGCCAGTGGTACGCGGTGACGGACTCCTCTCACTTGACCTAGACCCAATCGACAAAGGACCGAAGGACGCCTGTGGCGTCTTCGGTGTGTGGGCACCCGGCGAAGAGGTCGCCAAGCTCACCTACTATGGCCTGTACGCCCTACAGCACCGCGGACAGGAGTCCGCGGGCATCGCCGCGAGCGACGGCGCGCGGATCAGTGTGTACAAGGACATGGGCCTCGTTTCGCAGGTGTTCGACGAGTCGACTCTCAACACGCTCACCGGGCACATCGCCGTCGGCCACTGCCGCTACTCGACTACGGGCGCGAGCCACTGGGCGAACGCGCAGCCGACCCTCGGGGCGACCGCCAACGGAACCGTCGCCCTCGCCCACAACGGCAATCTGACCAACACCGCCGAACTCCGCGACATGATCGAAGAGCTCACGGGCGGCCATCTCACGGGCGAGATGAAGCAGGGCAACACCTCGGACACGGCGCTCGTCACGGCACTGCTGGCGGGCGAGAAGGGGCAGACTCTCGAGGAAACCGCGATGGCGCTCCTGCCCAAGATCCGCGGCGGGTTCTGCTTCGTGTTCATGGACGAGGGGACCCTCTACGCCGCACGGGACACATACGGCATCCGCCCCCTCTGCCTTGGCCGCCTCGAGCGTGGCTGGGTGGTCGCGTCTGAGCAGTCGGCGTTGGCGACCGTGGGAGCGAGCTTCATTCGGGAGATCGAGCCCGGCGAGTTCATCGCGATCGACGAGAAGGGCGTCCGCTCGCAGCATTTCGGCAAGCCCACTCCCGCGGGCTGCGTCTTCGAGTACGTCTATCTGGCACGTCCGGATGCGAGCATCGCGGGACGTTCGGTGTACGAATCGCGCGTCGAGATGGGCCGCCAGCTCGCTCGCGAGAACACTCACGAGGCCGACATCGTCATTCCGGTCCCCGAGTCCGGCACGCCGGCCGCAGTCGGCTACGCCGAAGAATCGGGCATCCCGTTCGCGCACGGCTTCGTCAAGAACTCGTACGTGGGTCGAACGTTCATCCAGCCCTCGCAGACGTTGCGGCAGTTGGGTATCCGGCTCAAGCTCAACGCCCTTGAGTCGGTGATCCGCGGCAAGCGTGTGGTGGTCGTGGACGACTCCATCGTGCGCGGCAACACCCAGCGGGCGATTGTGCGCATGCTGCGGGAGGCCGGCGCGAAGGAGGTCCACGTCAAGATCTCGTCGCCGCCCGTCAAATGGCCCTGCTTCTACGGAATTGACTTCGCTTCGCGTGCCGAGCTCATAGCCAATGGCGCCACGGTCGAGGAAATCTCCCAGGCTATCGGCGCGGACTCGCTCGGCTACATCTCGGAGGACGGGATGATCACCGCGACCCAACAGCCTCGCGAGCGCCTCTGCACGGCGTGCTTCACCGGCACGTACCCCATCGAGCTCCCGAGCGCCGACAAGCTCGGCAAGAACCTCCTCGAGCGTGAAGTAACGTCCGAGGCGACCGAAGACGGGGCCACCACCGATCCGGCCGACCGCCCTGGCGCGGCTGGCTGCGATCCGGGGCCCGATTCGGAACTTGAACCCCTCCTGACCCCCGCAGACCGCGACGAGGCCAACGTATGACGAACTCCGTTCCCCAGCCCACCACTTCCCCCGCCGCGACGGGCATCACTTATGCCGCTGCCGGCGTCGACGTCGAAGCGGGGGACCGCGCCGTCGAACTCATGAAGGACGCCGTCAAGGCGACTCACAGCGCATCGGTGCTGGGCGGCGTCGGCGGTTTCGCCGGCCTGTTCGACGTGAGCAGGCTCCTCACCTACCGACGCCCTCTGCTCGCGACGTCGACTGATGGCGTAGGCACGAAAGTCGCCATCGCCCAAGCCATGGATGTGCACGACACCATCGGCTTCGACCTCGTGGGCATGGTCGTGGACGACATTGTCGTAGTGGGCGCCGAGCCCCTGTACATGACCGACTACATCGCCTGCGGCAAGGTTGTTCCTGAGCGGATCGCCGGCATCGTGCGCGGAATTGCCGCAGCGTGCGCTCAGGCGGGCACGGCGCTTGTGGGCGGGGAAACGGCCGAGCACCCCGGCCTCCTTGGGCAGAACGAGTACGACGTCGCGGGCGCGGCAACGGGTGTCGTCGAGGCCGACGCGCTTCTGGGCCCGGAGCGGGTCAAGGCGGGCGACGTCGTCATCGGCATGGCTTCCTCGGGGATCCATTCGAACGGGTACTCCCTCGTGCGCCGGGTCATCAACCATGCGGGATGGGCCTTGGACCGCCAGGTCTCAGAGCTCGGACGCACGCTGGGCGAGGAGCTGCTCGAGCCGACCCGCGTGTATGCAGCCGACTGCCTCGACCTCGTCCACAGCCTCAACGGCAGTGCCGGCGGGTCCGATCTTCCGCTTCGTGGATTCAGCCACGTCACCGGCGGCGGTCTTGCTGCCAACCTCGCTCGCGTGCTGCCCAAGGGCCTGCTCGCGACCGTCGACCGCTCGACTTGGGAACTCCCCGCCATCTTCAAGCTCGTCGCCGAACTCGGGAACGTCCCGCAGGCGGACCTCGAGCGGACGCTCAATCTGGGTGTCGGCATGGTGGCGATCGTTGCCCCCGAGGCAGCAGACGCGGCGCTCGCAAGGCTCGCCGAGCGAGGCGTGCCGGCGTGGGCGATGGGCAGCGTGGGAACGGACGACGCCGGAGCCTCCTCGGCTGCCGGGGCCTCCAGCGATCCCGATCACATTCAGGGCGCAAAGGGCGTTGACGGCGGGGCTGTCCGCCTCGTCAACGCCTACGCCTGACCGTCTCGGGTACGCCAACTCCCCCCTCTCAACGTTTCGGGTACGCCAACTCCCCCCTCTCAACGTGTGATGTCTCAGGTGATCGTGGACGGTTCATGTCTCGCGTGAGTGTGGACAGTTCATGTCTCACGTGAGTGTGGGCGCTTTGGGTGGGGCGGGGTGCTTGAGGCCGCTGCGGGAGACGAATCTGGTGCCCTCGGGCGGTCTGGGGTGGGCGAGGATCTCGGTGCCCTGCTCGTCGAAGAACGCCACGGTGCGTTCGTCGTAGACGACGCGC
>NZ_JTDL01000156.1 GCF_000802235.1 Sinomonas humi | reverse complement strand
TGGTCAACACCAACATCGGCCACCAGCACCCGCGCGTGATCGCGGCCATCGCCAAGCAGGCCACGACCCTCGCGACCGTCGCCCCCGGGCACGCCAGCCACGTCCGGGGCCGCGCCGCCGAGCTCATCCTCAAGCACGCGCCGTCGAACATGGCCAAGGTCTTCTTCACCAATGGCGGCGCCGACGCCAACGAGAATGCAATCCGCATGGCACGCCTCCACACCGGGCGGGACAAAGTCATCTCCCGCTACCGCTCCTACCACGGCAACACGGGCGCGGCTATCGTCGCGACGGGAGACTGGCGCCGGATCCCCAACGAGTACGCCCGCGGCCATGTCCACGCCTTCGGCCCCTACCTGTACCGCTCGGAGTTCTGGGCGCAGACGCCGGAGCAGGAGGCCGAGCGCGCCCTCCACCACCTGCGCCGCGTGATCGAGCTCGAGGGCCCGGAGTCCGTCGCGGCCGTCCTGCTCGAGACGATCCCCGGGACTGCCGGCATCCTCGTCCCGCCGCCCGGCTACCTCGGCGGCGTCCGGGCACTGTGCGATCAGTACGGCATCGTCCTGATCCTTGACGAGGTCATGG
>NZ_JTDL01000155.1 GCF_000802235.1 Sinomonas humi | reverse complement strand
CCTGCCCGAGGCGATCACCACCACCTGGGAGCGCACCGTGGTCCAGCAGTGCGTCGTGCACCTGATCCGGAACTCGTTCCGGTACGCAGGCAGGCAGCACCGCGACGCGATCGCGAAGGCCCTCAGGCCGATCTACACGGCCCCGTCAGAGGCCGCGGCCAAGGACAGGTTCGCCGAGTTCGCCGCCGAGTGGGGGCAGCGGTACCCGGCGATCGTCCGGCTCTGGGAGACCGCGTGGGCCGAGTTCGTCCCGTTCCTGGAGTACGACGTGGAGATCCGCAAGGTCATCTGCACGACGAATTCGATCGAGTCGATCAATGCCCGGTACCGGCGGGCAGTGCGGGCACGGGGCCATTTCCCCACCGAGGCCGCGGCCCTGAAATGCCTCTACCTCGTCACCCGCTCGCTTGACCCCACCGGCGGTGGGCGGGCACGCTGGGTGGCCAGGTGGAAAGCCCCGCTGAACGCGTTCGCGATCACCTTCGACGGACGCCTCGAACGGACCGCCAACTAGAAGAACGCCGGACCCAAACACCGTTCCTCAGACACTCCCTGTACGGCAATGGCGAAGGTGGTTTCTCCGCGAGAAGCAGCCTTCGAGCCTCGCCCTAATCTCCGACTCCTCGGGCTTTTCCTTCGTTCCTCCTTTGGCCAGCCCGCGTTGAGGGATTGGTCGGATGCGGGCCAGCCGTCAGTGGCGGACGAGCCGGTGATCGCCGATGGCGTCGAAGATCGAACGGGAAAGGTATGTGTCGACCGCCAACCGGATCACGGTGGTGATTCCCTTACTGCGCTCGTGGCACCAGCGGGCGAGCTCGGTGTAGACGGACTCCGGGAAGGCGACCCCGATCCGCTGAGTGTAGCGAGGAGCTGGCCCCTTTCCATTGGTGGGCGATGCCGGTTCCATTTCCGCCTTCTTGGCGCGACCGTAAGGGCTCTGAATCACACTCAAGCTGCGCTCTCTAAAGGAGGCGTCGCGGTCGGGCGTCTTCAGGAACTCGACGACGGCGTCACGGATGATTTCGCTCGTGGTGACGCTCATGGTGCGCGCGAGTTCCTCCAGCGCCGTCTTCACGAACGGTTCGAAGCTAACGCTGATGCGGTTGGTCTTGGTTTCCCGCTCTCCTGCCGCCTTGGCTTCGGCCGACGCGTGCTCTGTCTTGTTGGACATCTGCTCCTCCTCTTCCTGGATTCTTTTCGTCGCTCGTCTTCTGGGCGCGCGTGTACGGCGGTTGCCCGTCGGATTTGGCCCACTCGGCCCGCGGCCAGAGTACTGCAATCTACACCGAAGTACACGGGTCCACCTTCCAAGTGATACCAGAGTGACAGAAGTGACTTTACACCAAAGAAGTGTGATTGAAGCCTATTCAAACACCGGAGAAGCGTGCTATTTCTTGTCTGCGCCCGACGATCCCGTCGCTTCGCCAGAAGAGAGAGGATGCACCATGACCCCGCCGATGCACCCTCCCCGGACGACCATCCTCGCTCACGCGCTGCACCACGGTTCAGCGCTCGTGATCGGTGGAGGCCTCCAGGGGACGCTTACCGTGTACCAGCTGCACAAGGCCGCCAAGGAAGAGGGGCTGCCCCTCCAGATCTACTGGGCGTTCGATGACCAGCGGAAGTCTGCCTCTGCGAACGCAGGCGCCTACCATGCCGTTTTCGCCTCCACGGACTCCCGCGCTGGACTGTGGGCTGAACGCTCTTGGGAAATCGGCCCCGCCATCTTCGCCGATCTCGGCGTCGACCATCTCGTCCATGACATCCCGACGCTGTATGTATCGAACCTGAAGACGCTTCGGCTCCCGCCAGGGCTCCCGTCAGAGCCGAAGATCGTCGACCCGGCAACGTTCGGACTCGAGCAGTCGTACTTCCAGGCGGCCCTTGTGGAGGCTGGCCGCGTCTTCTCCCCGCGTGAACTGCTTCCGGCGATGACTCGTGCGGTGCGCGCCCTTCCCGGCGTCATTACCTCGGAGAACAAGCACTTCCAAGATGTCGAAGACATCCGTAGCTTCTGCGAGGAACTTGAGATCTCGACGGCGTTCGTCTGTGCCGGGGCCGGCGTGAGCAGGCTCCTAAACCACGTCGAACCGGAGGTGATGGGCTCCCTCGGGGTCCTCATCCACCTGAAGATGCGCGAGGCCTTCGGGTTTCACAATTCGATGGTTGTCATGGACGAGGATGACGACGGTGCGCTGACCTACTCGATCCCAGCGCCCGCCACAGGAACGATCGGCGTTGGCGGGACTGTCGATAAGGTCTTCGAGTACCCCTATAGCTCTGGTGCCCCCGACGTGGAGGACCACCGGCAGCAGAAGGCTGAGATCGCCAGGGACGCGAAGCTCGAGTTCGAAGGCATCCGGAAGCGCGCCATTAGCCTCTTCCCGCGCCTCGAAGAAGCCCTCCGCTTCGTGGGGTATGAAGACAGCGCCACCTTCGCTTTGCGGCCCCACGCGAGCGGCGTCATCCTCCGAGTCCTGCCCTCCGACCTCACGGGGGAGGTCGCGGTCGCAGAGATCAGCGGACTCGGGGGCAGCGGATACACGATCGCACCGGCAGTCACCGAGGACGCCTTGAAGCTGGAGGTCCCCCAGCGAGCGACCGAGACAGAGGCGGCGATCTAACGATCCTTAACGCAACCAGGGCCGGTGCTCGAATGAAACATCGGCCCTGGTTGCGTTAAGGCTGCATCAGCTCGGTGCAGTCGACTCTAAGATCTCTCCGCTTACCGTAAGGCCCGGCAGAGGCTGGAGCGGTCTATGCCGAGCCGGCGGGCGACCTCGGTCTTGGAGACCCGGCGGCGATCTGCTCCCTCCCCTCGCCAACCTGTTCTGGTTTGAGCGCCCGGGACCGGCCCTTGTAGACGCCACGGACCTTGGCTGCCTTGATCCCGTCCGCCTGGCATTCCCTTGATCATCGCGCGCTCGAGCTCCGCGACGGCCCTGAGGGCGGCGCGCCACAGCCGATGACCGCCACCAGCCCGCATCAGGATCCGGTCCACCACTTCATTGGCCTGCTCATTGGTCTTGATCGATGGGATCGGACCGATAGAGCTGGCGCCAGAGGGAATCTCGTAGGCCGCGGACCACACCTCTTCCAAGGCGGCCTGCAGTTCTTCACGGCGCGATGCGGGTGTGTTGGCGTGCCTCTTCCACTTGAAACCCCGCTCCCCCTCCTTCCTAAGGGACGAACCTACGCCTGATCATCACTTCACGGGAATGGCTGCGGCGAGGCCCATGGGAGGAGCGTCAGGGTTCCTCATCGAAGAGCGGAGGCAGCCGCGGCAGGAACCCGATCACACCGAGGACCTCGCGGAGAGCCAGCGAGAGGTTCTCATACTGAATGGCCAAGAAGAGGGCAGTCATGTCGGCCGGTCGAATCTCATCGAGCTCCCTGACCACCCGGACGGCATCCTCAAGGGCCCGGAAGGGCCTCGTTATCCAAGACGATCTCGCGAGGGCGGGATCCTTCTGGGCGTTCACTGGGTCCGACCGGCTCCTGCGAGCTCCGGTGCCCGTGGTCAGACTGGTTCTCCACTCCGTCCCCTCCCTACTCCCGTCGCTCAGGTTACGGCTGTCAGATGAAGGGTGGATGGGGACGCATCGAAGAGGGCGCAGAGACCGGCACGTAGCCGGCTAGTCCTCCTTCTTCCCGGACTTTCCACCGAAGTAGAAACCAAGGATGGCCGCGGCCAGGGTCTGGACGCCTGAGATGCCAGCAATCGCGGCAGTAAAGTCGTCTCGCGGCATCCAGCGCAGCAAGAACGCCGCCGTGATCGCGCCGTAGAGCACCAGCATGCCCACGATCACGATGAGCGCAAGCCCCCTGCGCGTCTCGTCCTCATGAGTGGGAGGCACAGGCTTCGAGTACCCGACACCCTCAGTGAGGGGTCTCGCCCCCTCGACTCGGATGAAGGGGGCAAAATCGCTCGATGAGGGGATGATGTCCGTCTCGTCGACGACCTCATCCACGGGAAGGGGCGACCTCCCCTCGTGCCCAGCCCGCTCGTGCTCGGATTCGTCGCCTGGCTGGTCACTCATCGGCATCCTCGTCGTCCTCGATCTTCTCGACGTCTTTCTCGTCGGGGTGCTCGTAGACGGCGAAGACGCCGTTGTTCCCCAGGCCGCTTGTGTCGACTGACTCGTGCTCGTCGGCCTGCAGATAGGAGAACTCCGGGATCTCGCCCGGTGCTCCAATGACCTGGATGACGCCGTCGGGCTGGGCCAGTTCGAAACGCCACGAGGGCATCGTCTTGTTGGCTTGCAGCGCGGCCAGGAAGGTCTGGAAGCCAACCCAGAGCCGCTGATCAGCGGCCAAGGACTGGAGCATAGGTTCTCCGGCCAGTGACTCCGAGAGCTGGCCGGTTTCCGACCCGGCCTCCCCGTTGCCCGGCTCGGGTTCTTGCTCGTCGTCCATATGACCCACCACCTAACCCCCGCTCGAGCGGGACGCTGTCGGCCCATTGGCCGACCCGACACGTGGGCTCATACTAGCAATATGACGCGTTCTGTGCATCTAATCCTACACACTACATCAACACATGATGCGTTGACCCGTGTGGACATGTGTGTATAATTTCGGTACGAGAAACAGACAGAGAGAAACACGGACTTGGTGTTTCAAACTGTGGATGGAAAAAACGACAGCAACCGAACACCGAAACCACAACGGCCTAGCTCAGCTGGACAACCAATCCGCCGGGGCAACACCGATAGCCTGCCGGACCCAGCGAAGGCGCGCCAACGCCTTGTGCAGGACCCGAAGAACCCGCCACACAACCGAACAGCATCGGCCCAGGACCATCTGGATGAGCCACCGACAGGACCACTACCACCTGTCGTCCAGACGGGCGCTGAGCCCGCAAAGGGCCGAGTTTCCGAAGGAGCGAACCATGGCCTCTCCTGAATCACGCATCGACACCCACCTGACACGCCTGAGCATCAACATGAACCCGGAGACCGCAGCCACTCTCAAGAAGCTGGCCCAGCAGGAAGGCCTGTCTCAGACTGAGGTGATCCGTCGCGCCGTGGCTCTGATGGAGTTCATCCAGGACGAGAGGCGGCACGGCCGCAAGATCCAGACGATGGATTCGAACGACAAGAACAAGCGCGAGCTCGTCCTCGTTTGATTCGTCGCTCCTCCAAGGGGTGGGCTCCGTAACAGCAGGGCCCACCCCTTGGAGTTTCAGCGAGCCGTGGCCCTACCGGCCAGGCGATTCGAGGGCGCCGCTAGACGTGCACGCCCCAGTCCCCCAGTTCTCGTCTTCCCATGCCTGCCTTCGGTGGCCGCACCCGGGCCGAAACCGCCACAGTGAGAATGACAGCATCGATCAGCCAGCCCCAGACCGACATGGGCAGGAGCACGAGAACCCAGAGGACCAGCGCAGCCCAACTGAGAACCTTTACCGTGCGGTTCATCGCAGCGCTTCCCCGGCCGCCTTGGTGCAGGGGCGCGCTTTCGCAGCCGAGAAGAGCCAGGATCTGTTCGGCGTGGCCGACGGTCAGATGCTTGAGGCTGGGTCGGTAGCGTTTTGCTGCCCGGTTGACCGCGGCCCGGACATAGTTCCGTTGCAGCGCTCGTGCCTGAGGGGTTCCGTCTGGGCGGAGGATCGATCGCCAGGTTTCGTTCTCGGCGGTCTGCACTTCTTCGTGGGTGGCGTCTTCAGGCAGGGAGCTCAACGGCGCGAGGGCCGGCGGTATCGCGGCGGTTGAGGACAGCGACGTGTAGGAGATCCCGCTGCCGGGAATGCGGAATGTGGTAGTGACCCGTCCGTCGGCTCGGCGTCCTACTCGCAACGGTCCGGCACCGGCACTCACCCCGATACCGCTGCGGGAGGCGGTGACCCGGATCGGGCCGAAACTCTTGGAAGCGCGGAAGCGATACCCCATCGTCAGCGTTCCGTGAGGATACGGAGCAGCTGCCACCCTTCCGGGACCTGCGCCTCGAGCGCTGCCTCGACATCGTCGCACGTCTCGCCCTGGGCTTCGATCTGTTCTGTCTGGAGGGGACGGATCGTCCCGCTAACTCTCACCACGATTTCGGATCATATGCCTGACCCAGCTCGAGCCAGTGGAACCTGCCCCGGCCGAGCAGAGTTCCGGAGGAGACTAATCCGTATCGCCTCCCTGCATTCCCGCTCCTTCTACCATCCCATTTAGATCTATTAGGGATATTGGACCCGTTAGGGTGATTGACCAAACCTGTCCATCAGCGACGCCCGCGCGCGATCTTTCCAGCAGGGACGGCGGGGAACTCCTCGCCGCCGTTGTACTTACGCTGGCGCTCCTCCATCCGGTCGAGCGCTGCTGCGAGGAGGAAGTCGGAGAGGGATTCTTCACGCTCCCCCGATGCGGGCGGGGTGTAGTACCAGGCGGCCCGGATGCGGGCGATGGTGTCGAGGTCGGCGTAAAAGCCGGCCTTGCGGATCGGAGTGCTCGTGGCCTCCGATGCAGGGGCGGGCTCTTGGACCGCGACTGCATGCAGTATCGGCTCAGGCACCGAAGCCGCCGATGAACCGGGAGCCCCCATTGGAGTTGCCTCCGGGCCGAGGATGTTCTCCCGGGCCTCGATCGGATGGGCTGCGCCGAGGGCGCTCCGTTTGCGTTCGGGTCGTCCTGCCATAGGTCAGCCCTCCATGTATGCGTAGTCGTGAGTGGGGAACGCTTTTTCGAGATGGTTCCGCAAGGACATGCCTGTGAGTGTGCTGAAGTGGCGAGCGTACATCTCGTATACCTCGCGGCCCCGCTGCCGGTCAGCAGTCCATTCGTCGAGGCCGAGGCCGGCCTCCTGCGCTGATTGGATGACATCCCAGTATGGGATTCGGGGGTTGATTATCGGCCAGGGCGAGGATTCCTTTAGGTCACCGAACCACGCCCTATGGGTGAGCGTCCCCCGGGCCTGGACGACAACCACTCCTGCGACTGTGAGGAGTGGGTTGTAATAGCGGACGACACTGGCAACGGACTTCTCGAGCTCAGACATGCCGTCGAGGGAGAACTTCCCCGGTGTGGTTACGACGAGCGCGCGGTCGGCGGCTGCCAGGGCATTGATGGTGTGCAGCTCTAGGCTCGGCGCGCAGTCGATCAGCACGAGATCGTACTGACCTCTGACCGGATCTAGGGCCTCGCGCAGCCTCATCTCGCGCCCATGCTCCCCCGCCAACATCATCACCGCCTTGCTGATGTTGCTATTGCCTGGAACCACATGGAGGCCGTCCCATGCGCCTTCTCGCTGAACCTCCTTGACGGGTTCACCCAGAAGCACGTCGGCCAAGGTGAGGTCGTCGGCGGCAATGTCCTCGAGCAGGATTCCCGAGCAGTTCCCTTGGGGGTCGGCATCTACCACCAAGGTCCTGAGGCCTTCGTTGGCTGCCACCCTGGCAAGGTTGATCGTTTCGGTGGTCTTACCGACCCCGCCCTTCTGATTCACGACGGCGACTACTTGCGGCACGTCGTCTCCTTCCCGTCCTCGCCGGAGCTGACAGGGCTGTTAGCCCTGTGAGCCCCGCTAGGTTCAATGGAACTTTTAGGTCTAATAGAGACAGTAGTCCTTGCCCTTCGACTACCAGTTGCCATACCGCGGCGTGTTGCCGAACTCATGCCCCGTTGGCACCTTTTAGGGCCCCAGGACTTCTAGGGCTGACAGGTCTAACAGACCTATCAGCCCTACTCGGCAGAGTCGGCCTAGACCCTCGCTCGCTCTAACCACCGCCTAGGGCCCGGGCGGTAAGTCAGACGGAATGGAGGAGTTTCAGCTCTAATATCCCTGAAAGGACTTTTAGGTCTAATGGCGACAGTAGTCCTTGCCGCTTTAGGACCAGTTGCCATACCGCGGCGTGTCGCCGAACTCATCGCCAGTTGGCACCTTTTAGGACTGTCAGGACTTGTAGGGCTGACAGGTCTAACAGACCTATCAGGCCTACTCGATAGAGTCGCCAGACCCTCACTCGCTCTAACCACCGCCTGGGACTCAACCGGCGGTAAGCCCCGCGGAACGAAAAGGTCTAACATCTCTAAAAGAACTTTGACCACTATTTTGGCCTAAGCCCGTCACGGCCTAGGCCTGCCTTGCCTCCGATGGAAGTAATCGTCCTAATAGACCTCTCAGAGTGAATCGGTCAATTAGGACTAAATAAGCGGTTCTGATTCGGCAAGGCAGGGAAGCTTCTCGAGAGAGACGAGTTAGGCCGCAGCGGCGTTCCAAAGCGCTGTGGACATGGCGTCGTCTGGTGGGACCCAGTGTTCGTCGGCTTCGGGGTCGTGGAGGTCGGCTTCGGTGATCTGGTGAGCGGGATTGTGGCGGTCGAGCCAGGCGTGCCAGCGGGCGCGTTGGAGGCGGTGGAGGGTGATCTGGGCGGCGACGTCGGCGTCGGCTCCGAGGCGGTGGGCGAGCTGGGCGAGGCTGGTGGCGGCGGTGGTGTGCCAGCGGCCCTCCGCATCGCGGTGGATCATGCGGTAGGCGGCCATCTCGGCCAGTGCCTTCTCGGCGGTGCTGCGTGCGACGCGAGCGTCGCGGGCGACGTCGGCGGTGGTGGGGGAGTGGCGGGAGCGTTCGATGGCCTCGTAGGCCAGGGCCGCGGCGGGCCCGAGGATGCGGAAGACGGGCCGGACGGCGTGGATCCTGCCCTGGCGCCAGGTCAGATCCCGGGCGGTCTGGCGGTGCTGTTCGGGGAGGTCGATGAGGTAGACGTCGGCGTTGCGGTGGCGGGCGTCGGCGATCTTGGTGACCATGCCGTCGGAGAGCTCGGCCAGGCGGCGCAGAAGCCTCGCGACGGTCCCGTGATGGGTGCCCAGTGCGAGGGCGAAGGTGCGGCAGCCGACGTCCAGGACATTGGTCTCCATCGTCCTCATATAGGCCAGCACGCCCCGGACCAGGAACCGCAGCCCGATGCCCTCGCGTCCCAGAGAGTGGAACCGGGCATCGAGCACCGCGTAGAGGACATTCTCCAGATCGTTCACCAGCTGGTGGATCGAAGCGGCCGAGGCTTTTGCCCCCCCGGTGGGTTGAGTGGGGCTTGTGTCGCTTTTACGGGCAGTCTTCTTCCCGGCGCTGTTGGCGGTGAATTCGAGCGCCTTGGCCCACTCGCGCTCCAGGAGCCGCTCGCGCTGTGCCCTCGACTGATACAGGGCCGCCAGGCCCGGGAACTGGCCGGTGAGCTCGGCCCGGACCTGGGCAAGCGTCCACCCGCAGGCTGCGAGGTGGTTCAGCACACTCATCCGGGCCTCCGAGGCCGACCGGTACCGGTCCGTCTCGTACAGGCCCGTCTCCGCGATCGAGCGCAGCGGGGACTGCCACCCGCCCAGCGGACGGCCTGCCGTATCAGGTCCTGGGCTGCGTCCCGTCTGCG